>JAZRLY010000087.1:0-1831 GCA_045647065.1 Acutalibacteraceae bacterium | reverse complement strand
TTTCATTTCCCATCTCCACGGGCATTGCTTGCAATGAGGATGATTCATACAGATTATCGCTCCGCGTTCTTCAGCCTTTGATTTGACTCTTAAAAAATCCTCATAGCTTTCGCAGGTGTCATAATCTTCTTTATCAATAACGTCTTTAACACCCCACATATTACAATGACCGCCGTGTTTTGTCAACTCGGCACCGTAAATAAGAGTGAGTCCGTCAACATCGGGAAACTCCTTGCAGTTAACATTATGGTCGGTGATTATAAGAAAATCTATTTTACTTTTCTTTGCTTTTTCAACAACCTGTTCCAATGTCAGACCGCCGTCAGATGCAACTGTGTGGCAATGAGGAACACCCGAATACCATTTATATTCTTTACAGCTCATTCTTGTACTCCCTTAATAATTTCCTTATCAATTTTGCCGATAAAGAGGTTTTCTTCCGTTTTCAGAGTGGAAGGGTCATCATTTTCGTGAATTATGCCGTAGCTTGGCGAATCGGGTTCTTCGGGAGCAATAAAAACATTATTTCTGACCGTAAGGTTATAAACCATAGGTCTGAAGAATATGTAGCCTCTGCTTTTGCCGATTCTGCCGGAAGGACCGTCAAATATATTGTTTTCAATAATAATATCGTGATGGTCAATGTCGCCGTGATGACCTATACCCGGAAAACCGTCACATTTGAAGATGTTGTTTCTTATGGTAATGTTACGGCAAGCCGTATCATCGCTTTTGAAATCAATGAGATTTCCGTCGCAGTTATAAACGGGACCGTATGAGCCGTGACGCGACATATCAAGCTGAATCTGCTCATTGAAAAGGATATCGCTTTTTACCGTGTATGACGGTCCGTCAAAAATGCAGTTTTGTATTGTTGCGTTTTCCGTTCCGTTGATTTCGATGAAATGCCACTGAGAGCAATGGCGGAATCGGCAGTTTTCAATGGTAATATTTCTGCAATGAACGGTGTTCACAAGTGTTGTTTTTTCATCAAGATTTTTATTGCCGTCAAAAACACCGCCTGAAATAACAACATCGTGCGTGCCTTCATAAGCTCCCCATTCGGGCTCCGAATAGGATGCAAGCAGATATTTTGTTATCGGGTCACTTTTGTCACTTCTGAGAATGACTGCATTATCAGAAAACTTAAGATGCTGATAAGAATAGAAAATAAGTGCAGCGGAAATAAGATAAGTACCGTCGGGAAAATAAACTGTTCCGCCGTCCTTCAATTCGTCAATGCAGGCCTGCAAAGCTTTTGTATCATCGTGGATACCGTCTGCATATACATTATTATTCTGTAAAACATTTATAAATTTCATATGATCGCCTCAAAACACTTTGTTATTCGTTCTGTGAAGCAACCGCAGCCTCTGCATTAACCGCAGCATCCTGCAATTCGCCTGCAGTACCTTCTGCTGCGGCATTTCCTGCTTCTGCTCTCTGTTTGAGAACTTCCATAACGTGTGCGTGCTTTTCATCAGTGAAATCCCAAAGGAACAGATACGGAAGAGTCATCAGCACATATCCGATAAGGTCAAGACCAAGACCGATAAGCATACACTGAACTCTTACATCGCTCATATAAAGTACGTCCCAGTCAGATGTGAATCCGACACGGTAGAACATAAGCGGAATGATGAGAGAAACAAGAGTGGTGATAGGTGTTGTAAACCATGTAATTATTTTTTGGTATTCTTCAAGTCTTTCGCCCGAAATATACATCTGATAATCGGTAACTCTGATTTTGGTATCTTTCTGTGCAATTGAAACAGCAGATTCAAGAGTATTGCTTAAGAACATTGCAATATAAATTGCAACACCGCAAAGT
>JAZRLY010000086.1:0-24677 GCA_045647065.1 Acutalibacteraceae bacterium | reverse complement strand
GAATTCCTTCTCAACGAAGCTCGTTACTCATCACTCACACGCTCATTCCCCGAAAGAGCAGAAGCACTCTTCGCAAAGGCTGAGCAGGCTGCAGCTGACAGATACGAACATCTTCTTCGTCTTAAGGACCTCTATGCTCCCAAGGCTGACTAATTCATAACAATAAAAAAGCGGTTTCACTTTCGGGTGAAACCGCTTTTTGAATTTTAATTATTAAGTTGAAAAACTCTGCGTTCTGCGTTTTGTACTCCGCACTTAATAATATCTGTAACTTGCGATGACTTTGCCGAGGATGATGACCTCGTTAACGATGATGGGATCCATAGTATCGTTTTCGGGCTGGAGTCTGAAATGACCGTTTTCTTTGTAGAAGGTCTTTACGGTTGCTGAATCCTCGATGAGCGCAACAACCATATCGCCGTTTTTGGCGGTCGGAGTTCTTTCAACAATAACGATATCGCCGTCAAGAATGCCCGCGTTTATCATACTTTCGCCTCTGACTTTGAGCGCAAAAAGCTCCTTATCCTGTGCGCCGACCATCGAGAAGGGAAGATAACCCTCAATTTCCTCAACCGCAAGGATGGGCGAGCCTGCCGTTACCGTGCCGAGAACGGGGACATGGGTAACATTCTCCGCCTGACCGACAATTTTGATGCATCTTTTGAGCATCGGCGGTCTCTGGATATAGCCTGCCGCCTCAAGCGCATCAAGGTTTGCCTGAACCGACGATGTTGAACGCAGACCGACAGCCGCACCGATTTCGCGAACGCTCGGAGTCATATTTTCCTTTGCCATTTCAAGGAGAAATTCATAAATTTTCTGCTGTATAGGGGTAATGGGTTTCATAAATTTACCTCATTTCTTTTCATAAATTATGATTTTAAACATAACTTTTTTATCATTATAGCACAAATGTTCAGAAAATGCAAACATTTGTTTGATATTTTTTTAAATTTTTTTCGCATATATGTGTTTAATTGTTTAAAAATATATGATATAATTATTTAATATAGGAAAAAAATTCAAGTTTCATATAAGCAAAGGAACAGCTTATGCCGAAAATGCAGGTTAAGAACAGAAAAGAACAGACAAACGGTAACAGGAAGCCTCTTGTTGCCGCGGTCTGCGTTGTTCTTGCGCTTGCTGTTATGATTACGGCGTTTCTTGCGGCAAAGAGTCCGATTTTTCTTTTTGCGGCGGAAAAAAGAGCCGAAAAAGGCGATTTTTCTCAGGCGGCTGAAGATATCAGCAAGTCAAACGGAGAAAAAGCGGAAGTTCTTGAAAAATACATTATGCTCAGGCTGGATATGATAAGCACTTACCCCGATTTGCTTACAGAATTCAGTATGGAAAAAATCAATTTCTGGAAAGAGAGCACGGATTATCTGATTTCCAACGCGGATTTGCTCAGCGAAGAAATTCTTGCCCCGACTCAGGCAATTTCGCAGGCTCTGGACGGAATTATTACGGGTGTAGCGGGTTACGAAGCTTTGAGAAGCGATGTGCTTTCGATGATGGATGTGTTCAACGAAATCAACCGTCTCAGCTCAAAGGATGCTGACGGCAACAACATCAGCTTCACCGTTGCCGAAGAAAGAGAAAAAATTCGTCAATGGGAGCAGAAATGTGCTGCCCTTGAAGAATATTCACGCTCCGTAAATGGTTCGGAGAGCATATATCTTCTCAATTATCTGATAAAAGAAGCCCAGGGCGAGTGCATTGACCTTAACGAAAAAATGAATATTGTTATAGAAAACGGTTATGCGGAAACAGATAATGTTCGGCTGAATATCGAGGGTAAAAAGAGATATCCCGATATCCGCAGCAGCAACAACGAATCGGTAAATCTCCTTGAAAAAAACAGCTACGAGTTATATGTATATAAAGGTATATGCAGAGCGTTCGTTGAAAGCCTCGGCGAATTTTATCTTCCGGAATAAAAATTTAACAAAAGTTAAACATAAGACAGATTGACAACAGCGGTTACATATGGTAAAATATAGCCACAAGTTAAAGGGGAGTAGCTTTAGGGCTCCGTCCCGAGCCGAATGTCAACAACCGTTGCATTACGCATCTGGCATACGGCCCGATTTAAGGAAGCAAGACCTTTGACAGAGACTATATTTATAGTTTCTGTCAAGGGTTTTTTATTATATATGCAAAAAATTAATATAAAATATTCTGAAAGGAATGAATTGAATGAAGTTCTACCTTGAGCAGGCTGAATCCGTATTTTCGCATGTTAAAAGCTCCGAAGCGGGTTTAACAACCGCCGAAGCAGAAAAAAGACTTGCCGAAAACGGAAAAAACAAGCTTGAAGAAGGCAAAAAGAAAACCACATTCCAGCGTGTTCTGGAGCAGCTTTCCGACCCGATGATTATTATTCTTATCGTTGCGGCAGTTATCTCTGCAATTACAGAATGGGTTGAGCATGGCTTCGGTTTCCCCACAGACACCGTAATTATTCTTGTTGTTGTTGTAATCAACACGGTTCTCGGTGTTATTCAGGAAAGTAAGGCTGAAGCGGCGATTGAAGCTCTTCAGGAGATGAGCGCCGCAACATCGAAGGTTCTTCGTGACGGAAAAATCGTTTCCGTACGCAGTGAGGACCTTGTAGTCGGCGATGTTATCGTTCTCGAAGCAGGTGACGCTGTTCCTGCTGACTGCCGTATTTTCGAATGCGCAAGCATGAAGATTGAAGAAGCTGCGCTTACCGGTGAATCCGTTCCCGTTGACAAAGTTATTGCACTTCTTAAGGGTGGCGACAACGGCGAAGTTCCCCTCGGCGACAGAAAGAATATGGCATATATGGGTTCAACCGTTGTTTACGGACGCGGCAAGGCTGTTGTTGTTGCAACAGGTATGGATACCGAAATGGGTAAGATTGCTGATGCTATTGCTCAGGCAGAAGAAGGTCAGACTCCTCTTCAGATCAAGCTTTCTCAGCTTTCAAAGATTCTCACAAAGCTTGTTCTCGGCATCTGTGTATTCCTTTTTGCATTCCAGATGATTTCCGCATATTTTAAGGGCAGCATCGGATTCGATATCGTTCTTGAAAGCTTTATGGTTGCCGTTTCACTTGCTGTTGCGGCTATCCCCGAAGGTCTTGCAGCGGTTGTTACAATCGTTCTTTCCATCGGTGTTACCAACATGTCAAAGAAAAATGCGATTATCAGAAAGCTCACAGCCGTTGAAACTCTCGGTTGTGCACAGATAATCTGCTCGGATAAAACAGGTACTCTTACTCAGAATAAGATGACTGTTGTTGACCGCTACGGCGACGACGAAGCTCTTATCGCAAAGGCAATGGCTCTTTGCTGTGACGCTGAAATCGATGCTGACGGCGTAGTTACCGGCGAGCCCACCGAGGCAGCTCTTGTCAACTACGCAAATACTCTCGGCTTCAATAAGAACGATCTTGTTGCAAATGCTCCCAGAATCGGTGAAGCTCCCTTCGATTCAGGCAGAAAGATGATGTCAACCGTTCACAAGACTGCTGACGGTATCATTCAGTATACAAAGGGTGCGCCCGACGAAATCCTCAAGAAGTGCAAGCTTGCTCTCATTGATGGCAAGGAAGTTGCGTTCACAGAGGATGTCAAAGCTGAAGTTCTCAAGGACAACAAGAGAATGGCAGACCAGGCTCTCCGCGTTCTTGCTGTTGCTTACAGAAAATATGACTCTGCTCCCGCTTCTTTTGCTCCCGAAGATCTTGAAGGCGAGCTTGTGTTCATCGGTCTTACAGGCATGATTGACCCTGCCCGTCCCGAGGTTAAGGACGCTATCGAGGAATGCCGCTCAGCAGGCATCACTCCTATTATGATTACAGGTGACCATAAGGATACCGCGGTTGCAATCGCAATGCAGCTTGGCATCATTGAAGATGCTTCCAGCGCAATCACCGGTGCACAGCTCGATGAAATCAGCGACGAAGATTTTGCTGAAAGAGTTACCGAATTCAGAGTTTATGCACGCGTTCAGCCCGAGCATAAGACAAGAATCGTCAACGCATGGCGTGCAAAAGGTATGATTACCGCTATGACCGGCGACGGTGTTAACGATGCTCCCTCAATCAAGAGTGCTGACATCGGCGTGGGCATGGGTATCACAGGCACAGACGTTACAAAGAACGTTGCAGATATGGTTCTTGCAGACGATAACTTTGCAACAATCGTTTCTGCTGTTTCAGAAGGCAGAAGAATTTATGACAACATCAGAAAGGCTATCCAGTTCCTTCTCGGCTCAAACCTTTCCGAAGTTCTCTCAATCTTCACAGCAACAATTCTCAACTTTACAATTCTTAAGCCCGTTCATCTTCTTTTCATCAACCTTGTAACAGACAGTATCCCCGCTCTTGCTCTCGGTCTTGAAAGACCCGAAAGAGACATCATGCAGCGCAAACCCAGAAACAGCAAGGAAGGCATCTTTGCCGGCGGTATGGGTATCGATGTATTCTATCAGGGTGCACTCGTTACAGTTCTCACACTCGCCGCGTTCTTTGTAGGCGAATTCATGGAGCTTTATCATCATTTCGGCGATGTTGCTCAGGCAATGGCTCACTTCCAGTTCACAAATATTGCAGATAGCTCAGACGGTATGACAATGGCATTCCTTACAATGTCAATGTGTGAAATCTTCCACTCATTCAATATGCGTTCACAGAGAGGCTCTGTTCTTGCAATGTCGTTCGGACAGAAATCACATAATGTTGTGCTTTATGCAGCTATGGTTGTTTCTCTTCTTCTCACAACCGCAATCATTGAGGTTCCCTTCCTTGCATCTGCATTCGGCTTTATCCCCGAAGGCTCAACCGAACCCGCACTTACAGCTATGGAATACGGCATTTCAATCGGACTTGCGTTCCTTGTTATCCCCATTGTTGAGATTGTCAAGGCAATCCAGAGAGCAGCGGCAAAAAAGAAATCAAAGTAATATAACAAAAAGGCATTGTGTCCGAAAGGATACAATGCCTTTTTAAGTGCTGAATCAAGAGTGCAGAACGAAGAGTTAATTACATATTAAATTTATTCCAAGGAAACTCACTTGAATCGGGTTTTGCCGAAAAGGTGAGTTTTTCGCCGTTTTTGGGGTGGATGAATTTAAGAGTATGGGCAAAAAGTGCAAGATTTCCGCTTCCGCCGCCGTATCTTCCGTCGCCGACAAGCGGCATTTTTCTGCTCGCAAACTGAACTCTTATCTGATGGGTTCTTCCCGTGTGGAGCAGAATATCGAGCATCGAGAGTCTGTCCGCTTCGCCGATAACAGAATATTCAAGCGATGCATCGCGCACACCCTTGCGCATACGGTTAACAACATAAGTTTTATTTTTTTGCTTATCCCTGAAAAGCAAATCTGTGAGTACGCCGTTTTTCTCTTCGGGAATGCCCTGAATGACGGCGTAATAACGCTTTTTGATTGCGTTCTGCTCCGCTTGCTTTGAGAGAACGGATGCCGCAAACGAGCTTTTGGCATAGACCATAATCCCCGCCGTTTCCCTATCGAGCCTGTGAACGGGATATGCCGTCGCTTTTTCGCCGTTTTCAGCAAAATGAGCATTCAGTAATGCTATCATATCATTGCCGCCTTCACTGCTCTGGCTGATTATTCCGGCAGGCTTTACGCAGACAGCGATATGCTTATCCTCAAACAAAATTTCCATTTTCAATCCTGTTTTCCAATCTTTTTTCGCTGCGTCTGAGCGATTCCTTGATGTTGCCCGAAATCAGCCACAGCTGACTGCCGAGATAAAGCGGGTCTTCGCGCATACCTGTTCTGAACCACTCCGAAACAATTCCGAGAAATGCGTATTCAAAGAAAGAAGCAATGAATTCGATATCCTCATCGGGAACTCGCATACCCTCAGCGCTGACGTTGACAAAATCAATGATTATGTGCTTGCAGGCTTTATACATATAGCTTTCGAAATAATTGTAGCTGCGCGATGAGCAGATGTTGTTGATGTGTTTTTTGTGTTCGTAGGCGGTGGTTGCGATTTTTGCAAATGCCTGAAGCCACGAATCACCGTTTTTATGCGCCTCAACAAGGAGCTGAAGTTCCTTTGCGAAAATCTCTTCAAGCAGGTCGTAAATATCACTGTAATAATAGTAGAAAGTGTTGCGGTTGATGCCGCAGGTTTCAACGATATCCTTGACCGTTATTTTGTCAAAAGGTTTCTTTTCGAGTAAATCTACAAATGTATTATAGATAAGAGTCTTTTTATCGTTAGACATTTTTACCTCCTAATGTTTAACATTAAGAAAACGATTTCTTGATAATGTTACAAAATTTGCTCAATTGTCTCATTGATTATAACACAAACAGAAAAAATTTGCAACTAAACAAAACAACTGATTTGATGAAAAAAGAGCCGTTAAAAACGGCTCTTAAAATCAGTTTTCGGTTGTTGTTTCAATCGGTATTTCGGTAACGCTCAGAGGGGGCGCGGTTGTCTGCGGAACGGAGGGGAAATCAAATCCGTGCATAAAGCCGCCGAGGTCGAGCGAGCAGATGTCTCCGCCGATGACTCTGCCCTCAAAAATGAGCAGGTTTGCCTGCACTCCTCCTTGGTTTTCGATTCCGGGATAGTTAAGGATATCATATGTCCACCGTTTTGCTCGCATACCTTTATAAGGTTCAAGGTCAAGACCCTGAGCCTTGTTCATCTCGGCATATTCGAGATAACCCGCATCAAAATCCGCGGGGATGATAACCTCGCTGATTTCTGCGGGGTCCTCCGATATTTTCCAGCCGAACTGCGAAAGAAATGCCGTTCTTTCAGCCGCATTTTCCGCTTTGTAGCTGACTGCGGAGTCGTTTGCCGCAGGTTCTTTTTCAGTTCCCATAACGAAAACAGCTGCAACGATAATTGCCGCAATTGCAAGAATGAGTGTAAAAATTTTTGCTTTTGATGTTTTGACAGAATATACAAACATAAAATTCACCGCCTGAGAACAATCTATGTTCAAGCGGTGATATTTATTACAGTTTCATTTTCAAAAGCATAATTCCGTTCGGAGTGATGTCGATTGCGCCGTATTCTCCGTTCATCATTGCGCCGGGATTCATAATGTAAAGTCCGTCAATGTAATCAGTAACGCTTTGATGGGTATGGCCGTATAATGCAATGTGGGCGCCCATTCTTTGCGCCTTGTTTATCAGCACTCCCGTGCCGTGTTTCACAAGCTCGGAGTGGCCGTGGGTGCAGAGGATTTTTTTGCCCGATACGGTGATGAATTCGTTATCGGGAAGCATCGAATAAAGGTCACAGTTGCCGCATACCTGAACGGTTTTGCGCCCCGCAATTTCCTCATCGAGAAGAGGAACATCGCGTTCGCCGTCGCCGAGATGGATAATCATATCCGCTTCGGGGTGATTTGAAATTGCGGTTCTCATTTTGTAGGTTGCGCCGTGCGAATCCGAAAAAACAAGAATTCTCATCATAGTCCTCCGTTCTGTAAATGAAAAATTCAACATATTAATTATACAGAAAGAAAGCGGTGATTGCAATGAGTAAAGAAAATTTTTCGCTCGAGGAGATGCTCCGTCTGGCAAAGGCGGCAAACGCCCAAAAGCCCGAGGATTTGCTGGGTGCGGTGCAGAACAAGGTGCCCGATGATAAGATGAAAGAAATAAAAAGAGTGCTCGGCGATAAAAAAGCGCTCGAGGACCTTCTCAGCAGTGAGCAGGCGCAGAAGCTTATGCGTCAGTTCAGAAACGGAAAATAACTATGGATAACATAAGCGAAATTTTGTCCTCACTTTCCGATGAGGATATGGAAAATCTCAGAGCGGCGGCGGAAAATCTTTTTTCGCAGGATAACGGGTCGAAGGCACAGACCTCCGACCCGGGATTTTCTATGCCCGATTTTTCGGATTTACTCGGCAACGCACAGATGATATCAAAAATCGGCTCGATAATGGGTGCGATGAACAAAAAAGATGACCGCACTCGCCTTATCGAGGCGCTCAAACCGCTTCTGAGCGAAAAACGCAGAAGAAAAGCCGATGAAGCAATGCAGATGATGAAGCTTATGGATTTGCTGCCTCTTATCGGGCAGATAACGGGAGGTAACGACGGCAAATGAATGAAAATTTACTCCGACTGCTTTTGCCCTCAAAAAGTCCGTGTCGGCAGGACGGCACAAGCCGCACCGATTCCGACAGAGAAATCATTCTTCCGATTGTGATATTGCTGATGGCGGACAGATGCGATTTTTTTCTGGTTTTTGCGCTGATTTATATATTGATGTAAAACTGTATCTTGAAAATGAAATAGAATTATTGTAGAATAGTAAAAAAATAAAAAGACAGGGGTGAACCGGATGGTTTACAAATACAAGACCCGCGGCACCTGCTCGCGCTCAATCAGCTTTGAGGTTGACGGTGATACGATTAAAAATGTCAGCTTTGAGGGCGGATGCAACGGAAATCTCAAGGGCATTGCCGCTCTTGTTGAAGGAATGAAAATCGATGATGTCATCGAAAAGGTTGAGGGAATCCGCTGCGGATTCAAAGGCACTTCCTGCCCCGACCAGCTTGCTCAGGCGCTCAGGGAGGTAAAAAACAATGGATAAAAAGAATATGAAGCTGACCTTTTATGTTGTCTGCGGTCTGCTTCTCGGAGCACCTTACATATGGCGTCTGATAAAAATCGTGCCCGAAATCTTTGAAAAGCTCCCCAATGCAAAGGAAATTCTTTCGGCATCGGGTTATGCGATTCTTGTTATCGCATCAATCGTTATCGCATTCAAGCTCGGCGAAGCACTGTGGCTGAGAATAATCAGCATTTATTCATCGGTTGGACTTGCAGTCTGCATAATCACGATGATGACAAGAGCGCTCGGCGCATCTGAAATCTTTGAAGTGTTTTATGAGCTCATCTGTGCTCCCTTCTTCGGCGTTGAATCGCCTATGGCAGTGACCGTGCTTATGCTCGTGCTGTCAATAACGGCATATGTTTTTCTCAACAAAATGCCCACGAAACCCAAGAGCGAAAGCTGAAATAAATTTTACTTGCAATTATAAACATTTTATATTATAATTGTCATATACGCGGATGTGACAGATTTCGTCATATTCAAAAAGTTAAAAACATACATACCTAGGAGGAAAAAACCATGGCAAAGAAAATTCTTGCAATTCTTCTTGCGCTCTCATTCGTAGTTGCTTTCGCAGCTTGCGGCGGCAAAGGCGATGACGTAACAACCACAGCTCCCGTTGAAACAACAGCAGATCCTTTTGCAGAAGTTGACGCAACAGATGCACCCACAGAAATCGCAACAGAAGCTCCCGCAGTTGACGAATCAGAAGTTGCAGTTTCAGACCCCGTTGCTGAAGACACAACAGTTGCTGCTTCAGAAGAAGAAACAACAGAAGCTGCAAACGCTATGCCCGAAGGCAAAGAAGCTATTGTTGCATATTACAACACAGCTATCAACAACGCAAAGAAAAACTCAAAGAGCATTCACTCAAACTATATGAAGCATGCAGTTGCAGGTGAAATCACAGGTATCCCCTCAGCTCTTGATTCAATCGGTCAGTCACTCATTAAGGATAATATGGGCGAAGACGACAGCAAGAAGAACGTTACATGGACTTCAGCTGAAGACAAGAATGCATTCTTCCCCGTTGAAGGCGAATCATATGCATCAAAGCTCACAGCAGCAGACGTTAAGGATGCAAAGATCACCGAAAAGGGCGGCAAGTGGATTATCAGAATCACAACAGTTGCTGATCCCCGTTCAGAAGGCTATTCACACAGCAACGGTCACGCTCCCAAGGCATTCAACGCAGTTCTTCCCGGCATCATTGACGGCTATATCCCCGGCATCGCAAAGAGCCTCTTCAGCGTTGGCACAGTTGCAACTGCTTATCCCTCAAGCACAGTTCAGGTTACTGTTGACCCCGCAACAGGCAACGTAACTCACGCTAACTATATGCTTTACTGGACTCTTTACATTCCCCTCAGCGGAACAGACGTTGTTCTTCCCTTCTCAACAGAGAACGATTACAACATCAACTGGTAATTTAAAACAGGTGACCGTTTTTGCGGTCACCTTTGTTTCGTTAAAAAATATTATAATAAAAGGTGATTTACTATGAAAAAGGAAGTTCTTGTTGAAACTTCAGCACGCCACGTTCACGTAAGCCGTGCAGACCTCGACATTCTTTTCGGCGAGGGTTATGAACTCACACACAAAAAAGACCTTTCACAGCCCGGTCAGTTTGCTTGTGAAGAAAGAGTAGCTGTTGTCGGCGATAAGGGCAGCTTCCCCGCTGTTTCAATCCTTGGTCCCGTTCGTCCCGCAACTCAGGTTGAGCTTTCACTCACAGATGCAAGAAGCATCGGCGTTGCAGCTCCCGTAAGAGAGAGCGGCGACATCGCTTCAACAGGCGCTTGCAAGCTTGTAGGCCCCAAGGGTGAAGTTACAATCGACTGCGGCGTTATCTCCGCAAAGAGACACATCCATGCAACTCCCGCTGATGCAGAGAAGTATGGCCTTGAGGACAAGCAGATTGTTTGCGTTAAGGTTGAATCCGACGGCAGAAGCCTTATCTTCGACGATGTTGTTGTAAGAGTTAACCCCAACTTTGCTCTCGCAATGCATATCGATACCGACGAATCAAACGCTGCAGGCGCAAAGCCCGGCATGATGGGTGAAATCCTTTAATTTCTACATAGCTTTTTAACGGACAGCTTCGGCTGTCCGTTTTTTTATATATATAATAGCTATATTATTAATTATATATAAATTTATATTTGAATTGTTGACCTTGATAGCCAAAAATGATATAATAAACTGATTTAATATGGGGAGGAATAACCTTATGATTAAAATTTCTCCGTCGGTGCTTGCAAGCGATTTTTCCGCCCTCGGTGCAGAAAGCGTAAGAATGGAAAAGAGCGGTGCCGACTATCTTCATCTTGATGTTATGGACGGCAGATTTGTGCCGAATATCACTTTCGGTGCGCCCGTCATCAAAAGCATCAGAAACAAGACAAATCTTATCTTTGATGTTCATCTTATGATTGATGAACCTCTTAAATATATTGAAGATTTCAAAAAATCAGGCGCGGATATCATCACATTCCACGCAGAGAGTTCATCGCCTGTCGGTGAAACGGTTGATAAGATTCTTGAATGCGGCTGCAAGGCAGGTATAAGCATTAAACCCAATACGCCGGCAGAAGTTGTTTTCCCTTATCTCGATAAGCTTGCGATGGTGCTTGTGATGACGGTTGAGCCCGGCTTCGGCGGTCAGTTGTTTATGCCCGAAACAATGGAAAAAATAAAAGCTCTGCGCTCCGAAATGAAACGCAGAGGACTTGAAATCGATATTCAGGTTGACGGCGGCATTAACGAAAAGACGATTGAAACCGCGGCGGCGGCAGGCGCAAATGTTTTTGTTGCGGGCAGCGCCGTTTTCGGTGCGGAAGATGCATCCGCAGAAATCGCAAAACTCCGCGGACTTGCGGAAAAAGCGTTTTAAGTACAGAGTGCAGAACGATTCTTCATTTTTAATTTTTCATTTTTCTGTTAAGTAACCTTTCAATCGCATTATCTGATACAAGCAGACGCCAATGTTCGCTTGTGAAATCATTAATCAGTCGGCAGGAATTTCTGATTTTGCAGAATTCAGAAAGAACGCCGTTAAGGGACTCCGATGAACAGTTGAGAATCAGCCTGTAAGCTTTGTCAAGCTCAAAAAGACTGCTTTGCGGAGCTTCGCCCGAGCGGTGGATTTCCTCGGCGGCTCTGAAAAGGTCGTCAAGATTTTCAAAATCGCAGACAACACTTTCGCTCTGTTTTTTCAAAGTGTGTTTTTGTGAAACGGATTTCTTTCTGCCGTCAAGGATGGTAAAGGTCAGCGTACAGCCGCCTTCGGTTTTCGGCGAAGCCTCGATAATCATTCTGCGTGACGGGTCAAGCTCTCTCCCGAGATGTTTCCCTGCTTCTCCGAGCACGGTCCATATCACGCGTCGCGTTTCGATTGTTGAATAATCCATCGCTTCATATGTAATATCAAGCTCAAGCATATCCTGCTTTGTCAGGTCAACTATGATTTTATCCTCGGCAGGTGAATTGATGTTCATAATTTGCCTCCTTTTTGTTCATAATAATATGATATGTTCCTTTGCATTGATATGCAATGATTAAATATTGGAATTTAAAGAGGTGATAACCCGTGGAAAACAAAACCTCAAAACATAATACAGTCAGAGCCTCGCAGATTTTCGGCGACTATCTTGTCATGCTTATTGCGCCGTGCATAGTTTCTTTTATGTATTACGGCTCAAGGTCGCTGGCGGTCATCGTTTCGGGCATTCTCGGAGCAGTTATCTGCGATTTTGTTGCAAGCTTTATTTTCAGAAGAAGATTTTTGCTCAGAGACCCGAGCAATATTTTCATCGGCGCGGCAATTGCCGTGATGATGCCCGCAAGCGTGCCTCTTTATGTGCCGGCGATTGCGGCGGGTGCGGGTGTGCTGACGGCGAAAGTGCCCTTCGGCAGTGCTCTTAAAGCACCGTTTGTGCCCGCGGCGACAGGCTTTGCGATTGCGAGCGTCTGCTTCAAAGAGCAGGTGTTCACCTATGCGCAGAACACAGAGGACAGACTTTTTGGTGCAAAATCGCTTGCGTCCCTGCTTTCGGAGGGCAGCGCAGTTCATATTAATATAGGCAATATTTTTGATATCATCACGGGCAATATTGCGGGCCCGATGGGTACGGGATGCGGCATACTTATGGTTGTCTGCGGATGCTATCTTTTTGTTCGCAGAAGAAGTGCGCTTCTCGCAACGGCAGGATTCATCGGTGCCTGTGCGGTTTTTGCGGCGCTTTTCCCGAGAATCAACTCGTCCGCATTGACAAGCATTATTCTCGAGCTTTCGGCAGGCTCTCTGCTTTTCGGCTCGGTATTTCTTGTCACCGATGTGTCCACACTTCCCAAGGGCGGTGCGGTAAAGGTTGTTTACGGCGCGGTCTGCGGAATACTGTGTATGATTATGAGAAGAGTCGGCACATATGAAGAAACCGTCTGCTTTGCCGTGCTTATGGCAAACGGCGTGTCGCCCGTTATCGAATCGATTGTTAAATCGGTTTCATCTTCGGTCAGCCTCAAGAGAAAGGGGGCGGCTGAAAAGTGAGTAATAATATCTCTTTTAAAGACGTATTTATAAAAGGTGCGGTAATTTATAATCCCGTCCTCATTCAGCTTGTCGGGCTTTGCCCCGTTGTTGCTGCGTCAACAACTCTTGCAAGGGCGGCGATGCTTTCGGCGGTGCTCTGCATCGAGCTTATCGTTACCTGCGTTATTGCAAGCGCATTTTTCAAGAATATCCCGAGATGGGTGAGAGTCCCGCTCTATCTTATTATCGGAACGGCAATTATATGCCCCATTCTCTGGTATATCGAAACCCGTTCGCTCATTAATCTGAGCCTCGGAATGAAAATTTATATCCCGCTTATCGCCGTCAACTCGATGACTGCCGTTCATTGCGAGCAGTTTTCGGTTAAAAACAGCGTTAAGCTTTCGTTCTACGATGCCGCAGCGGCGGGCGTGGGCGCGTCAATTGTTTTTATCATTATCGGTGCGGTCAGAGAATTGCTCGGCAGCTCGGCAATCGGCGGAATGCAGGTCAATCTCCCGATAACATTCAAGGGAATGGCGCTTCCCTTCGGCTGCCTTATTCTTCTCGGCTTTATGGCGGCGGCGCTTAAATCCGTTGTTGCAAGGATTTATCATGAACCCGAAATTTCCGCAGCCGAAGAAATCCCCGCTGATGAAAACAGCGAGGTTACCGAGGTTGAAATTTTTGACGAATTCTGGGTTGAACCCGAAGAGCCTGCAGAGTCTGAAGAGCCTCAGAGTGTTCCCGCGGAGATACCCGAAGAACAGCCGCGCGAAACCAAAGAGCCTTCGTTCGGCTCGGTGGAAGAAATCGACGAATTCTTCAGGTCGCTCGGAATTGATGTTGATGCAAAGGGGGATAAGCAATGAGAATGATAACAGATCTGCTTATAACCGCCCTTTACACGGTTTTTGCGCAGAATCTCGTGCTCAGCTCGGGTCTGGGTATGAGTGAGGCTTTCAGAGCCTCAACAAAACCCGGCGTTTTCGGCAAATTTGCGCTGATGATTTCGGGATTCTCGGTTGTGACGAGTACCATTTGCAGTGCCATTGACTCAATCAAGTCCCTTGAAGCTATGCCGTATGCAGTCAGAGCGGCAATATATGCAGGCATTCTGGCGGCGGTTTATATTATTGTTGCGGCAGTTATGAGATTTGTTTTCCGTTCATCCGAAAAAACTCTCGGAACTCTCGGCATTGCGGCGCTCAACACCCTCGTTTTTGCGATTCCGCATATCAACAATTCTGCGGCGTATTCGTTTGCGGGCAGTATCGGCTCGGGTATCGGTGCGGGTGCGGCTTTCGTGCTTGCGGCGGCGCTCATCAACTGCGGTTCACGCAAGCTTGCGGAAAACGAGGATATCCCTAAAGCATTCAAAGGCACTCCCGCAATGTTTATTTATGTTGCGATGCTTTCACTTGCGTTTGCGGGATTTACTGATTCAAATATTTTCTGAGGAAGAAAAATTATGCCTAAAACAGGAAAAATAGAAAAAACGCTCAAACCCTCGGAGCGTAAGAGCATAACGGAGTTTTCGACCCGTTTCGGCTCAGGTCCGACATATGAAGAGAGGGTAAGAAGCAAAAAAATCGCTATGATTATTCTGGTAACCGCGGGAATACTTGCGCTTATCGGTATCGGATATTTCTTCTCGGATGTCCTGATAAAGATAACGGAAGCACCCGTTGTAAATCTCTGAGGAGCATAAAATGGAATTTATACCCTATAATTCACGCTTGATTTATCATAAATATCCTTTCGGCGCTGTCAGAGAAGGCGAAGAAACGGTTTTCCGCATTGTTCTTCCGAGAAGCCTTGTCTGCTCGGGCGCGGCTCTTGTTGTTACCGTTGACGGCGGAGAAATCACCCGCATTCCTATGCAGTGGGACGGTATGCAGGGCAGTGACGAAGAGTGGTGGCGCGTATCATTCATGCCCGAAACAGAGGGGATTTATTGGTATCGCTTCACGCTTATCTGCGCCGACGGAGAAAAGGAAATAACAAGATTCGATAACTCGACGGGCAGAATTTCGCCTGACGGTGCAGATTTTCAGCTCACCGTTTATTCAAAGGCTTTCTCAACGCCCGAATGGATAAAAGGCTCGGTTATCTATCAGATTTTTCCCGACAGATTCTGTAATTCGGGCAAGGCAAAAAGAGGTGTGCCCAAAGACAGAATTCTGCGCACCGACTGGGGTGGCGAGCCTTTGTGGGAGCCTGATGCCGACGGAAAAATAACAAAACAGGATTATTTCGGCGGAGATTTCAAGGGCATTGAGCAGAAGCTCGGCTATCTTGAGTCGCTCGGAGTGGGATGCATATATCTCAACCCCGTTTTTGAGGCGCACACCAATCACCGCTATGATACCGCAAACTATGAAAAAATCGATTCGCTTCTCGGCACGGCAAAGGATTTTTCCGAACTGTGCAAGGCGGCAAAGTCAAAGGGCATCGGCATTGTGCTTGACGGCGTTTTCAGCCATACGGGAGCGGACAGCATATATTTCAACAAAAACGGCAGATACAAAAATATCGGAGCTTATAACAGCAAGGAATCGCCTTACTTTGAGTGGTATAAATTCGGCGAGTACCCCGATGAATATTCAAGTTGGTGGGGAGTTGACATTCTTCCCGAGGTTGACGAAGAAAACGACGGATATATTGAATATATCGCGGGCGAAAAGGGAATTCTTCGCAAGTGGCTCAAAGCGGGCGCAAGCGGCTGGAGGCTCGATGTTGCGGATGAATTGCCCGATAAATTCCTTGATGCTCTGCGAAAAGCGGTCAAGGACGAAAATCCCGATGCGTTCATTCTCGGAGAGGTCTGGGAGGATGCGTCCAACAAAATCAGCTACGGCAGCAGAAGGCGTTATCTGCGCGGCGCACAGCTTGACAGCGTTATGAATTATCCCTTTGCCGGTTATCTTATCGATTTTGCGATAAGAGGAGCAGCAGAAGGCTTCAACGATAAAATCATGGAGATTTGCGAGAATTATCCGAAAGAAGCCGTTGACTGTCTTATGAATCATATCGGCACTCATGACACTTGCCGTGTGCTCAGCCGTCTTGCTACTCTCGGCAATTATTACAGCACTCATCTTGACCGTTATAAAGGCGGTCTGACCGCGGAGCAGAAGGATTACGGCAAAAGACTGCTCAGACTCATTTCAGCGATGCAATTCACTCTTCCCGGTGTGCCCTGCATTTATTACGGCGATGAAGCGGGTCTTGATGGCGGTGAGGACCCCTATAACAGAGGCTGCTATCCGTGGGGCGAAGAGGATGCGGAGCTTATTGAGCATTACCGTTTTCTTGGTGCACTCCGCAAGGAGCACGCTGTTTTTGCTGACGGCGAATTTGTTCCCGTTTCGGCGGCGATGGGTTGCGTTGCCTATGAAAGACGGGGCAGAGGAGAGAGAATAATGACCGTTGCAAACCGCAACAGCCATTCAATAGTTTATGTTCTTCCCGAGGAGGGATTCGAAGCGCTTGCGGGCGGCACAGTAAGCGGCAGAGAGCTTTATCTTGACAGAGAAACTGCGGCAATTCTTATAAAGAAATAAGGTTAATATAAATGGCAAAAAAACCGAAAAACATTATATTCAGAACCGCGCGGCAGAGCAACGACAGAGGATTCAGAAAATTCTCGGTGATTTTTGCCGTCAGCGTTCTTGCGATACTTCTCATCTCGTGCCTTGCTATCCTCAGCAAGCATGATTTTGATATCAAAACGGCTATGGGCGGCGATTCCGTAACGGAAACACAGCCCGTGTCGGAGGCTACAACCGTTTGGCAGGAGGAAGCGGATAAAACCTACTTCTTCTGGTGCGCCGATTCGGGCAGCAAGAAACTTCGTTTTGCGTGGCTTGTCAATTTCAGGCTTCCCGAAGCGGAGGTGACCGTCTGCACTCTTCCGCCCGACACTCTTCTTTCGGACGGCACGGAAACGCTTGAAAGAGTGCTTGCAAAATCGGGCGAAAACGAGGCGGTCAAAAAGCTCGAAGAGCATACGGGAATCAAAATTGACGGCTACATAGGTTCGGATGAGCAGAGCTTCAAGGCGATGATAAATTATCTCGGCGGAGCAACAGTGACTGTGCCTGAGCAGATTGAGTACCGAAGCGACGAATTCACCGTTATCCTTGTCAAAGGCAAGCAGAATCTCAAGGCGGACAGTCTTTTCAAATATCTGCGCTATCTCGGCACTCTCGGCTCAAGAGGCGAAAATCTTCAGTCAACCGTCCTTACGGAAATTCTTGACGGAATCTTCAGACCCGCAAACACCGAAAAAAGAGAAAGATATTTCTCAAAGCTTTCAAATACCATAAAAACAGACCTTTCGATCGTTGATTATTCCGCGTCGGAAGAAGGAATAAAAGCCTTGATGCAAAGCGGAATCAAGAAAAAAATCGTTGTTGATTCACCAGAAGAAATGAGAGAAAAATAATATGAAAAAGTTCTTTTCGTTTTTGCTCAGCGCCGTGCTGACAGTGGCTTGCATTGCGGCGGTGCTGACGGTGGGATATATCGCAGTCACATCTTCGGAAATGTATAAATGGTATATTTCAGAGGCAGTTGAAGTGACGGAATCGGGAAGCCCGTATAAGATTTATTACGGCAAGCTCGATAACATCGAAAAGCACGCATATAACGAAATCATAACCGAAATTTACGCTATGCCCGAAAGAATCGAAGTGCCTGCAATCAATGCAGACCAGCTTGACAGAGTTTTTTCGGCAATTCTTATGGATAATCCCGATTTGTTCTTCCTCGGCAGAAAATGCACCCTCACTTCGGAGATGCTCAAAACCTACTGCGCACCCGAATATATTATAACGAGGGAGGAATATTCCGCTCAGCTTGAAGAGGTTGAGCAGGCGAAGCAAAAGATTGTTTCGTCACTTTCCGCCCCCGATGATGAGTGGCAGACGGAGCTTGAAATCCACGACTATATAATCGATAACATCACCTATGAGCTCAGCGAGCCGAGGCTTGTCTGCTCTTCGGTTTACGGTGCGCTTGTCAACGGACGCGCCGCCTGTGAGGGATATTCAAGAGCGGCAAAGCTGCTGTTTGACGAGGTCGGAATCGAAAGCACCCTTGTGAGCGGCATCGCAACAAGCGAGGACGGCGAAGAAGGTCTGCATATGTGGAATGCGGTTAAAATCAACGGAGATTTTTATTATCTCGACTGCACATGGGACGACCCTGTCGGTGATGACGGAGAGGAAATCAAGTCCTATTCATATTTCAATGTTTCAACAAAAATGATTTCGAAAACCCATTCGGAATTTTCACATAACTTTGTATGCATCGAAACAGAAGAGAATTATTTTGTTAAAACGGGCAGACTTTTTGACGACTACAAGAATTCATATAAAAAGAAAATTGCGGAAATGATGACGGAGGATATCTGCAGAAACCGTACGACTCAGCTTCGTTTCAGCAACAAAAAAGCATATAAATCCGCGGTCAATGAACTTATTGAAAACGGAGAAATTTACGGTGTGCTTTCGCTCTGCGAGGGGATATCAAAAAACGGATACCGCAAGGATTCGGTGAAATGCTCGCAGAATGCGGAGCAGTATATACTGACCTTCATTCCTGAAAGGGGTTAATGATATGGATAAAAAAAGAATTGAAGCGGCGGTAAGAGAGATTCTTATTGCCATCGGCGAGGACCCCGACAGAGAGGGTCTTGTTGAAACACCGTCAAGAGTTGCGAGAATGTATGAAGAGATTTTCTCGGGCCTTGAGGACGACGCAACAAGGCATCTCAAGCTTTTCAACGAAAGCGGCAACGAAGAAATGGTTGTTGTCCGTGATATTCCGCTCTATTCGATGTGCGAGCATCATCTCATCCCGTTTATGGGTAAGGCACACATTGCATATATCCCCTCCGACGGCAAGGTTATCGGTCTTTCGAAGCTTGCGAGAATAGTTGAGAGTTTTGCGAAAAGACCCCAGCTTCAGGAGCGTCTGACTGCGCAGATTGCGGATTTTCTTGACGAAAACCTCAATCCCCAGGGCGTTGCGGTTGTTGTTGAAGCGGAGCATCTTTGTATGACAATGCGCGGTGCAAGAGCTTCGGGCGCACAGACGAGAACTTCGGCGCTCCGCGGTACGATGAGAAGCGATTCAAAAACAAGGGCAGAGGCAATTTCACTTCTGACCGGAGGAAGATAAGATGTTCAAAGCGGGCAAATATGAATTTCCGCTTGGAAAACGGACTTATGTTATGGGAATTCTCAACTGTACCCCCGATTCATTTTCCGACGGCGGACTTTACAATTCCCCCGAAGCGGCGGTTGAGCACGCTCTGCGGATGCAGTCAGAGGGTGCGGATATAATCGATATCGGTGCAAACTCAACCCGACCCGATGCCGTCATTCTTTCGTGCGAGGAAGAAATGAAAAGGCTTATGCCGATTCTTGAAGCGGTGCGCAAGGCGGTTTCGGTTGCGGTTTCGGTTGATACTTTTTACCCCGTCTGTGCCGAAGCGGCACTTGAGGCGGGTGCGGATATAATCAACGATGTCAGCGGAAAATTCAATCCCGATATGGCGGCGCTTGCCGTGAAATACGGCGCGGGATATGTTGTTATGCATAACCCTTGCGGTGCGGGAAAGGCGGCGGAATATCCCGACGGTGTTGTTGAGGATGTCAGAAGATTTTTCGTCGATTCGCTGATGCGCGCAAAGGAATGCGGATTGCCGCAAAGCAGTCTTTGCCTTGATCCCGGGCTTGGCTTCGGCAAAGCCTATGAGGATAATCTTGGCATTCTTCGTGAAGCGGACAAGCTTAAAACGGACGGCGTTGCTCTTCTTTTTGCAGGGTCAAGAAAGAGATTTATCGGCACAGCAAGCGGCGTTGAGGTCAGCAGTCAGCGTGATCCGGGCACCGTTGCGGCGCATACTGCGGCGATTGCGGGCGGAGCGGATATAATCCGCGTCCACGATGTTGCGGCGGCTGTGCAGGGCGCAAGAGTTGCCGATGCGATTTACAGAAAGGTCTGAATTATGGATAAAATATTGGTCAGAGGACTTAAAATTTTTGCGTATCACGGTGTCAACGAAGAGGAGAAAATTGACGGTCAGAATTTCATTCTGGATATCGATGCTTTTGTTGATATAAGCGTGCCGTGCGAGAGCGACGATGTTGCGGATACGGTCAGTTATGCGAAAATCATAAAGGAAACAACGAGGATATTCACATCACAAAAAGATGATTTGCTTGAAAGGGCGGCGCAGAGGGTTGCTGACGGACTTTTTGAGAGCTTTGATAAGATTCAGAGCCTCAGAATACTGCTCAAAAAACCCGAAGCTCCCATAAAAGCGGATTTTGAATATGTGGGCGTTGAAATAATCAGAAACAGAGGGAACGAAAATGAGTGAAGCTGTTATTGCGCTGGGAACAAATCTCGGCAACAGAATTGAAAATATCAACACAGCCGTCAGAGCGATAGCGAAGCTTGGCGGAGTGAAGATTATCAAGGCATCGGGCGTTTACGAAACAGACCCCGTCGGCTGTGACGAGGATCTGAAATTTTATAACGCCGCCTTGCTTATCGAAACTTCGGTTTCTCCCGCCGTGCTTCTGGGCGAATGCCTCGGAATCGAAGCGGCAATGGGCAGAGTGAGGGAAAAGAAAAACGGGCCGAGAATCATCGACCTCGACCTTATTCTCTACGATGGCTTCAAATCGGAAACCTATGAGCTCACCCTTCCGCATCCCCGTGCGCTTGAAAGAGCGTTTGTGCTTGCGCCTCTTCTGGAGCTTTATCCCGAAGGCCGTGCGCCCGGAATGTTCTTCGGCCCGAAGCTCAGGGATATGGGCACAGACGGCGTGACCCGTACCGAAAAAGAAATCATAATTCCGATTTACGGCGAGGTAAAGTGATATGGCAGGCAACATATGTGACAACTGCGCACATTACGATTATAACGAAGAATATGAATGCTACGAATGCCTTATCAATCTTGATGAGGACGAGCTTTACAGATTTATGCAGGGTGGTCAGAGCGAATGCCCGTATTTCAACCCGTATGATGAATACAAAGTAGTCAGAAAACAAAACTGAGGTGACTTTTTATGAGTAAGAAAAAACAGCCGCCCAAAATGCCGGCAAAAAAAGAAGAGCCTGTCAAGGCTCAGCCCGAAAAGAAGTCGTTAAAAGGAATAATCATTGCTGCTGCGGCGCTTGTGCTTGTTGCGGCGATTGTTCTCACCGTTGTTTTTATTGTGAAACCCGGTTCGGATGATAACAACATAACAACAACAAGAGATCTTCAATACACCGTACCCGGTGCAAACGGATATACCTATGCCGATTACAAGGGCGCAGATATGCCGCAGGAATTTGTTGATATTCTCACTCAGGCGGATATCGACAGAGAATCGGCTTGTCAGGCATACGGAACGGCTCTTGAAATCGGTGATATAAAGATTTCGCACCCCGAGTTCATCTCGTATTATTATGACCAGTATTCGCTCCAGAAGAGTGAGATTGAATATTCAATTCAGCAGACAGGTTCAAACCGTACGGGCTACGACCCCGAAAAAATGCCCGACGATCAGCAGTGCCTTAACAAAGGCTATACCTGGGCAGAGGATTTCACTCTCAAGGCAATTGAAACCATTCAGGCAAATTACAGAAGCTTTGAAAGAGCTCTCGAAAAGGGCATCGTTCTTACTGATGACGAGGTAACGGCAACCATTTCACAGTTTGAAGTTCTTGAGCTGGCAAGCAAATTCCAGCAGAGAAGTGTTTCGGAGCTTCTTGAAGAACTTTACGGCAAGGGATACACCGAGTCGATGTTCAAAGCAAGAGAAATAATGCTCGCATATAAAGAAAAATATGAAGCGGTTTCAAAACAGGAGTTTGCGGACAGCTACGCTGAAGATGCTCTTCAGGCTGAGCTTAACAAAGATATCAACGCTTACACCGTCATTGTTGGCAGGGTTTATCCTATCGAGGGAGAATTCGATGCTGCTGAAGTTTCAAAAATCAATACCGAAGCTGAATTTATCGAATATGCCAACGCAAATTATCCCAAGGAAGGCTATTACGCGGAAACCAGAACTCTTTGCAGTTATCTGAACAGAGAAGATATATCCTCAACTTTCGGCACAGAGGTTGCTGAATGGATGTTCAGCAAAGAAAGGGTTGCGGGTGAAATCGCGGTAGTCCAGGGTGAGCTTTTCAGATATCTTGTTTATATCGAAAGACTTCCCTATCTGAATGTCAGTCGCAAGGTTATGTTTTTCGGCTATGATTATGAGGACGGCATAAGCGAAGAAGAAAAGACAAAACGCCATGAAGATGTCAAAGCGAAGTATAATGACTGGAAAACAGACGGAGCCGATGAAGAGGCTTTCAGAGAGCTTTGCATCAACAACAGCGGAATGGATATGCATGACGCAAGAATTGCCGACTACTATTATATCTATGAAAACTGGATTTTCGATGAGGCAAGAAAGCCGGGCGACAGCGAGATTATTGTGTCTGATGCAGGTTGTGTTGCATTCTACTATGCCGGCGAAAACGAAGGCGATTACGACTGGAAAGAGAATATGAAAACCGATAAGGCTGAAACGGATTTTGTTGCAGCTCACAAGGCTGATATCGAAAAGAATTATAAGCCCGACCGCGACGAAAAAGTTATCAACAGGGCGTATAAAGCCGTGAATGTCACAATTACAAAACAGCTTGCAGAAGCATAAAAATAACAGGGATTGTCAAGCGACAATCCCTGTTTTCTTTATATATGTTTCATTATTTCATCAACGCATTGCTCGGGGGTGCGGTTTGTGCAGTTGACGGTCACATCCGCATATTTTTCGTAAAGCGGAGCGCGCTCGGCGTAAAGCTCTGCGATGGTTGTGCCGTCTTTCATAGCGATTCCGCGGGTGTGGATGTTATTGATGCGCTTTTCAAGCTCCTGAGGCTCAACCTTCAGGTAAACGGTAACTCCGTTTGCTTTCAGGCTTTCCATAGCCTCTTCGCCGTAAACGGCGCTTCCGCCCGTTGCGATAACGCAGTTATAAAACTCGCTTTTGCGGATAACATCGTTTTCGATTTGCAGAAATTTGCTTATTCCGTGCTTCTTTATAATTTCGCAAAGAGCGCAGGAATATTTTTTCTGAATAATCAGGTCGGTGTCGGCAAAATCCGTAAGCGTGGACTTCGCAAGCAGAACACCGATTGTGCTTTTACCCGCACCGGGCATACCGATAAGAACAATGTTTCTCATTTTATCACATGCTTTCGGGAACGGTGATGCTGAACATTGTGAGGATGTTTCTGAGGACATTCTTTACGCAAAGGCAGAGGCTGAGTCTTGCCTGCATAAGCTCTTCGTCTTCACAGTTAACTCTGCAAGCGTTGTAGAACTTGTGGAAAAGCGTTGCAAGGTCAACGGCATAGCGTGTGATTTTTGCGGGGTCATAATTCTTGGCGGAAGCGATGATTTCATCGGTAAGGCCTGCAAGGTGGCGGATAAGCTCTTTTTCTTCGGGTGCGGTGAGCTTTGTAAGCACGGGGATGGTGCATTCGCCGGGTGTTTTGCCTTCTTCGGCAAGCTTTCTGAGGATACTGCAGATTCTTGCGTGGGCATACTGGCAGTAATATACGGGGTTCTGCGAGCTCTGCTCAATTGCAAGGTCAAGGTCAAAGTCCATCTGTGAGCCGGGTTCTCTCATATTGAAAAGGAAGCGGACAGCATCGATGGGGATATCTTCAAGCAGGTCAACAAGTGTGATTGCCTTGCCGGTACGCTTACTCATTCTGACAACTTCGCCGTCTCTTGTGAGGCGGACAAGCTGCATAAGGATAACATCAAGGTTATCGCCGTTGCAACCGATGGCATCGAGAGCGCCCTTCATTCTTGCAACGTGACCGTGATGGTCGGCACCCCATACGTCGATTGCCTTGTCAAAGCCTCTTATCTGAAGCTTGTTGCGGTGATATGCAATGTCTGCGGCAAAATAGGTGGGATTGCCGTTTGTTCTGATAAGAACCTCATCTTTCAGCTCAAGACGCTCGATTTCCTCGGGTGTTTTGCCCTCTTTTGCAAGTCTTGCACCGAGCACTTCCTTATTCTTATACCAGAGAGCGCCGTCTTTTTCGTATGTAAGACCTTTTTCTCGCATAATGTTGAGGGTTTCTTCAAGCTCACCGCCGTTGTGGAGGGTGCTTTCAAGGAACCATGTATCATATTCAATGCGGTATTTGGTGAGGTTTTCTTTCATTGCGGCAATATTCTTGGGCAATGCGTATGCAATGAGAGCCTTTCTGCGCTCATCCTCTGAAGCGGAGATATATTTATCGCCGTTGATTTCGGCGAATTCTTTTGCTCTTGTGATGATATCCTCGCCGTGGTAGCTGTCCTCGGGAAGCTCGGGAGCATCTGCACCCTTGTAAAGCTGCTGATATCTGATGTCGAGCGAAAGACCGAATTTGTCAATCTGATTGCCTGCATCGTTAACGTAGAATTCACGGCTTACGTCGTAGCCTGCAAAGTCCATAACGGCTGCAAGGCAGTCACCG
>JAZRLY010000085.1:0-25861 GCA_045647065.1 Acutalibacteraceae bacterium | reverse complement strand
CACCTACATACATGTTACTCTTGATAAATACTCTTGCTGTAAGTTCGTCGCCTGCATTTACATAATAGTCAGTAAGTTTGCCGTCTGCTTCGTAGAATTCAAGACCGGTGTAAACAAAGCCGTCACCATTCTGACCGTACTCTGCATTAAGATCAGCATAGGACTTAACCTTCGATACACCTTCGACTGCTGAAACAGTGGGAACGGCAAGCGGAGCGAGGCATGAGAACATTCCGAATACAATTGCAATTGCAAGGAGCGCACTCAATGCACGTTTGAATTTTGACATTTGCTCGTTTCCTCCTTTTAATTATATGCTTAAATCATAGGACAATTTAATGAGCATCGTCGGATATATAAAAGCTATGGGGTATAACCCACACCCTAGGAGCGTGGGTTATACCAAAAATAAAAATCAGATATTTGCGATAGATTTAGAATTTAAATTAATATGCGATGTATGAAGATGTGCCGTCGGAAGCAACTTCCTGATTGATTGTGCCCTTAAATGCAGCAATCAATTTAATAGCGTTCGAGTCATTAGAGTCAAGCAAGCCTTCGTTGGTAATATCAGCAGCTACTGCTTTATACTCTTCGTTTGTGCCGCCCCATTCCCAGTCAGTCTTGTATGCTGCATTTGCTTTCATTTCTGCAACGTCAACACCGTCATATGCGTTATCACCGTTTGTATCGCCAATAACAACTACAACATATGTCTTGATGAGGTTACCACTGTTGTCATAGAACTTAATCGAAGTACCTGTGCTGTATGTTGAACCAGCTGTTGTTACTTCTGCTGTGCAGTTGGTCATGTTATATGCTGCGAGGAGAGTAGCTTCGTCATAGAGACAACCAACACCGTAACCTACAACGTAACCGTCAACGGGTGTACCGTCTGCAAGTGTCGGATAATAGTACTCGTGATTAAGAGTACCCTGTGATACTCTGGGAACGAATGAGAGTGCATAGTCGTGATCGTAGTAGAGATACTGATCCTCTGTGATGAACTCAACTGAAGCTTCGTCGCCGCCTGCAGCACCTGCGAGTACAAGTTTACCCTGAGCGTCAGTAAGTGCCTGAGCAATTGCATCAATAGTATCCTGTTCGTCGGGTGTGTAGGGCTTCTGTTCACTTGCTCTGAGAGCATCGTTGTAAGCAACTGCGAATGTTCTATAAGAATCTTCTGTGTAAATGAACTGAGCTGCGGGATCGTTGCCGCATACATCATAGATTGACTTTGCTGCTGCAAGAGCTGCATTAACCTTATTGTAGTCACCGGCTACTTCAAGATCCTTCCAAGTGTCAACAAGCATTGTTGTTGCTGTGTTGATCTTTGAGGGAAGAGGATCTGCTTCGTTAAGAACTTTCTGTGCAAATGCTACTGCGTTATCGTAGTTAGCCTTTGATTCGCCAACATATGTACCTGATGCAGTGTTAATCTGACCATAGATATTAAATACCTGCTGGAGCTTGCTTGTGTTACCCTGAAGTCTGATAAGACGGCTTGAAGTAAGCTCGATCATATGGCTAGCATATGTTGCTTCGATTGAGTTAACTGCAGGAAGATCAAGTCTTCTTGCAACATATTCAGCCATTGCTCTTTCATATTCAGCAATTTCATCTGCTGAGGGAACATAGTATTCGATTTCTCTGGGATCTTCGGGAGCGAAGAATTCCTGAGATTCAATGATACCAAGTGCAAGGCTTCTTGCATCTCTGTATTTTACATATGTGTGAGGAACATAGTCACGGAAGCCGAAGTGTACATAATCATCTTCGTAGTATTCGATATCTTCCTTGGTGATGATTGTGTATGCCTGACCATCAGCTGTAACAGCATCCTTAATTGTTGTTTCATAGTTGATACCGCTGACTTTGTCAATATCATTCTTAAGACCGTTGATACCTGTGTCGCGTGCATACTCTTCGAGAGTTGCAATTGCTTCTTCAAGAGCTTCTGCAAGTTCTTCGTATCTGTTGTCATATTTTGTGGGATCCTTTGCTGCGATAGCTGCAAGGAATGTGTCGCCTTCCTTAGGCATAAGAGCAAGTCTTGCTGCTTCATTAAGAATGTTCTTATAATTTGTCCAGTAGCCTTCAGCAACACCACCAAAGTCTACAGTGTTGTAGTCAGCTTTCTGACGGTTAGCTGTAACTGCTCTTGAGAACATACCTTCAAGACCGTAGTCATCATAAAGGTGAATTATTGTGTTAACTGTAGCTGTTGTGCCGCCAATGTTAAGAGTTGTTCTTACATTGTACTGACCATCTTCAACACCTGCGTTATTGCCTGCGATCTGGGGATTGCCGTCATTATCAAGAATGATTTCGCCGGTTTCTTCGTTTACAGCATAGAAATCTTCATATCTTTCGTATTTTGAACCGTCTGCCTTTGAAGCAACCATAAAGGGACTGAAGAAGTAGATACCTTCTGCACCTGTCATTGCGTGTGATACAGGCTTGGATTCATCTGAACCATCGTTCATCTTAACGAAGGGGAACTTAGCTGCAAGGTTTGCGGGATTTGAACCGATCATTGCAACACTGCTAAGAGTTGCTGTTGCTGCGGTACCCTTGTCATCGTCTCTTACACGAATGCTGTAGCCTTCGATATCTGAAAGATCGTCGCCCGATGAAAGGTAGATTGTGTCTTCATACTGAACTTCACGATCGCCGTATGCATCATAGATTGTGATGTTGCTATCGTCTTCGTCAGTTGTACCAACATATGAGTAAACAGTCTTTGAAAGGTAGCTTGTGGTCATTCTGTCGCCACTTTCGTCAAGAACGTAGTAGTTAACTGTGAACTCGATAAGATCGCCTACGTTGCGAGCGCCGTTGAGTGTAACGTTAAGTTTGCCGCCTGTGGGAATCTTGTAACCCTTAGCGATACCAGCTTCTTTGAGGGTATAAACCTGTTTGCCTGTTGCATCGTACTGGTTAAGAACAACGTTTTCAATTTCATACTCGTAAAGCTTATCCTGAACAGGAGCACCTGTCTTGGGAGTATGATATGTGTTGATACCGCTTGAACCGTTGATTACTTCGAATGCGGGAAGATCGCCGGTTGCACTGAGTGCTTCGGGAAGATAGATTTCCATCTCTTCGAATTCCTGATCATCGCTGAGACCAAGAAGCATACAAACAACAGGAAGACCAACAAGAATAATATCGTTTGCTCTACCCTGGATCTTAGCGCCTGAACCTGATGTGAATTCCTTGGTACCAAGTGACTTGAGAAGGTCAGAAACCATTTCACCAAGAAGTTCGTTGTTGAGGATTTCGTCGATTGTATCCTGAGCCTGGAATACGCCGGGGAAGAGAAGGTTGAATACATTATTAAGGATATTAACAATGATTTCAACGCCGTCCATTGTTGCAAATGCACCAGTGGGGTTCTTCTTGAAGATGGTTGCAAGGTTAGTTGCATTAAGAGTATAAACGGGTTTAAGAATGAAGTCGAAGATAAATGACTTTGAAACGATCTTAGAACCGTCGCCTGCGATTTCAGCTGCAATCCATGCGCCCTTGCCCTTAATGGGGATAAGTGAGTTTACGATTGTGTCAAGATCCTGCCATACATCATCTTCTGTAAGGCCTGCTGCTGAACCTTCTTCATTGTAGCATCTGAGATCTGTGCCAAATGAAAGAAGGGGAGCATATTCGCTGAATGCCCAAGCTGCAACCTGAACAAGAATGTCTTCGTAATGACCGGTATCGCCGCTGTAGTCAAGAAGCTTGCCTTTATCGGGAACCATATCAAGACCCTGATTAAGGTTATAAACAGCGATATCGAAGAGGATGGTAATCATCTTATCGATTACTGCATCGTAGTACTGTTCATCAGTCATACCTGTTGCCTTAACGGGCTTTGTGTATGTGAACTGAGGAATATCCTGATATGCGAGCTGCTCAACTGCTCTGTAAGCAACATCAACAAGAGTCTGATGCTCGGGTTCAATATAGATGTAATCAACCGAAGCATTGAGGATACCTCTGAGAACGAGTGAAACAACCTGCTGCTCATTCATCTGCTCGATTTCAGCAGCTGTGGGGAATGCTTCCTTGTATGCTCTTGCACCAAAGAATTCACTGCCTGTTACCTGGAGAACGAACTTACCAACTTCAACGATGTTTGTGAAGAGATATTCGTTGCCGCCTTCCTGCCATGTCCAGTTGTATGTAACACCATCAACGGTTGCTTCCTCAAGTGCAACTGCATGAAGAATTTCACCAACAAGGTTGTTGAAGTTGTCAACAAGAGTTTCTTCTGCGGAAAGTTTTGTAAAGTCTGCTGTGGGAATCTTAACTGCATTTTCAAGGTCGAAAAGCTTTGCAAGAACAGAGTTTGCTTCAAGTTCTGCTCTGTCAAAAGCTTCACCGGTGTAGCTGGGATCATAGTCGGGGTTGGGATACCAAACGCCTTCTACGCCATTTTCGCCTTCAACAACAGGTGTTGAGGGGTCATCACCGAATACGTTTCTATTTGTGTACTTATCAAGATATTCGATACCGCAGATGTCTCTACGTACCCAGCGAACTGTATCTCTGTTAAGTACGGGAATAAGAAGGTTATTATAAGCAACACGAAGAAGGTTTTCGATGAAGTCGTAACCGATTGTGCCCTTACCTATATCGATGCTTGAATAATCGGGAGCAGGAGCTGCTGCATTTTCAGCAACTACCTTAACGCCGCCGAGACCAACTGTTACCCAATCATCTTCGTGAACCCAACCATAATAGTCATTAGTTTTGGTATCGGGTTTTGAAGCAAGACCATAGAAATCGTAAGTAACAGGATGATAGGGATTTTCAAAGTAGGGGTCAAGCTTTTTCCATTCACCAAGAACAAGACTGTTGAGAAGAGTCTGTGCAAGGTTGAGAGCGCCGTTGTTAGGATCCTTATATTTGTCGGGAACAGGATCAAAACCATCGTCCATGTAATCATAGCCTTCGGGATTGCCTTCTTCATCAAGCTCACCCATTGCTTCTCCTTCGGGAGTCATGCCGAAGATAAGACCGATAACAAGTTCTCTGACATCGAAAAGGAAGTCTGCTACGAAGGAAGTCATAATACCAAGGCTGACTGTACCTGCTGCGTACTTCTCAACGAGGGGAGAAAGGTTAGCGATGAAATCGAAGAGGCCTCTGATAACATCTGAGTCATTGTGTGTGCTTCTTCTTACTGTTGCAATAGGTTCAATGTACTGGGGGAGATCCTTTGCATCACCAAGAAGGGGAAGAAGGTTCTGAACGCTTGCAACAAGTGAAACAACACTGGCAAGAGTTGTGTCAACGCTGCCAAGATCAAGCTTACCGATGTAAATATCGAGCTCCATCTTTTCTTTAAGCAGCATACGGTCGAGTTCGTCAAGAGCCATTGATGCATACTGCTCAGATGTAAACTCAGGAGCATCAACATCGTTGTACTTGACTGCGCTGTCCTTATAAGGCGCATATGCATTACCCAATACGGAGAAGGAACCGATGAGCATTGCAAAAGCCATAAGGAGTGAGAGAATGCGGATTGACTTTTTCAAATTGTACACCTCCAAAAAAATTTGCACTTTGAAATGTTGGGGATAATGAATTCTGAGATTGCGCAACGGCAACAAAGTAAAGGTTGACCTATACTATAAATATAATGCACGCTGCACCACTGACCGACCTCCTTGTTTGTTTTGCCTGCGCCGGGAACGCCACGATCCGGCGCAGAGCGACACAGTCAGAATCACAAAATTTGATTATCCACCGCGGAGTTCTACTTGATATCAGCTTAAAATGGGCGCAATATCAGATAGAAAACCACTATATGGTCATATTAACTATAACCAAAATTCACTCGGATGTCAACGATTTTCAAAACTCAATTAATATTTTGTTAATAATCAACAATTTGAAACTGAGGTTTTTGGGCAAGTTGATGTGATATGTTTTGCAACAAACAAAACATAAAACTCTTTTTGTATGTAAAGTTATATCACTTTACGCGATTGTTGTTTTTTTGCTTATAAAACCATATCATATTTTACTTGATTTCTGTCCCTGCAAAGGTATATATATAAAATGTATAGTAATTTAATAGTTAAATTACCGTGTTATATCTCGATTATGGCAAAAACGCAAGCTAGTGTAAAGTCATATAACTTTACACTAGCTTGCGTTTTTATACAAATACTGTTTTCAATCCTACTGCAAAAATCGTCGTGATTCCAAACAGTTTTTTCTTATTTTGAATATGATTCATTTCAAATGTTCAAAGTTCAATGTTTTTTCTCACTTTCAGAAGAATTTTTACGGTTTGTAAAGCATTCATTCTTTACATATCTGCATGGATAATTATCAGAAACGCACCTGTAAAACCAAGCTGCACTTCCCGTAAAATGGCTCCATCCTGCCCTCCCGTTAATATCTTTTCCAAAAGAAACATCACCTGCAAGCACAAAAGGCTCTGCTCTGTAGCGAATTGCAGACTTCTCGTCAGTATAATAACTCATTGGATTAATTCTATTCAGCATTTTTTCACCTTCTTTTTGCTTTCCCAAGGTAAAAAGAGCATATGCAAGCCAGACTGCAGCATGAGTATATTGTCCCCCGTTTTCTCTTATACCTTCCGGATATGCAGCAATATACCCTATAGAATCTTTGTCATCCTCATTAAACGGCGGTGATAAAAGCCTTATGGATTTTTCATCACAAAGATGCTCAATTGCAGTATTTAATGCCGTTTCAGCTCTTTCTCCCCTGCCCGTTCCCGAAAAAACAGCAAATGCCTGAGGTAAAATATCAATAAAATTCCTGCCTTCATAGAGAGTTTCACCGTTTTCAAGGATAATTCGTGCATATCTGTCTCCGCGCCAGGCTTTTTCTTCAACCAAATTCTTGAGTTTTGAAGAAACAGATGAATATTCTTCACTTTTCGAATCAAATCCACACCTGTTACAGATATTTGACATACCGTCAAGTACCATAATCAGAAACATTGCGAGCCATACGCTTTCGGCATTTAATATTCCGATACGGCTCAATCCGTCATTCCAGTCACAAGATCCGATTAACGGAAATCCGTTTTTGCCGAAATTCATTGCTCTGTCAACTGCTCTGATACAATGATCAAGTATGCTTTCGCTGTAAACGGTCCTTTTGGGAGTGAAATACCGTTCGTTTTCATCTTCTGAAAGCTCTTCTCCTGTTAAATATGGTACCATTTTTTCGAAAAGCTCAATATCATCAGTTTTTTCAAGATATTTAATACATACATATGGCAACCAGAGCATATCATCGCTGCATCTCGTACGTATTCCTTTAATAATTTGCCGCTTATCAACAAGCATATGCCACCAATGAAGCACATCTCCCTGCTCAAACTGAACCGATGCACATCTCAGAATATGAATTTTTGCAATTTGCGGCTCGGTGTCAAGAAATGCCAGACAATCCTGAAGCTGATCACGGAACCCGTACGCTCCCGAGCATTGGTAAAATCCTGTCCTTGCGTAAAATCTGCTTTGCTTGACCTGAGAATAAAGAAACGAATTAAAAAACAAGTTCAGATCTTTGTTTTTACTTGTAATTTTCTTTGGTACAAGCATCATACGGCTGAAATCAGCAACTTCAGGCATCAAAACAGATGATTTTTCCGATGCGCCAAAAGATAAATAAAACTCAACATTCACAGATTCTCCCCTTTTTAGGGATATCTGTCTTCCGACTGCCAAACAACAATTATCCGCCACTCCGTTATCATGACAGTCAAACCTGCCTTCATAAAAAGCTTTTTGTGAAACACAAAGGTAATCAGCCTTATTATTGCAACTGAGGTAAAAAAAACCCGGGATTTCAGCGAAGGGATTTTCAGCAACAATACCTTTTTTTGTTGTTTTCGCGTGGATCATTCCGCATCCGTTTTCACCTTCTCCAAAAACAGGCAAAACATAATACATCAAATCGAAATTTCTGACAGAATCAGAATTGTTTTTTATTTCGACAGTGCATTTTTTTACCATTCCTCTTTTAGCAACCGATACCTCTGCACGGAAATTCAAATCGCAGACAGATACATCCCAGACTGCAGAATAAGGAGTAAATTTCACATTCGAAAGACTGATTAAATCATACAAAACGCCGTTATTTTTCATAATCAGCAATTCTCCGCGGTTATCACTCATCAAATCATTATACCACGGAGTAAGCTTGTTTTCCCTGGAATTTATCGCCCAAGTAAAGCCCAACGCCTTGTCAGACACCATAGTTCCGAAGCTTTGATTGGCCAAAACCATAGTCCAAGGAATATCAAGGGTTTTCGGCGTTTTATTTATGCAAATTTTGCCCTCTGTAAAGCTATAGCCCTTTACGGATTTGTTGCTTTTTGAGTCAGAATCATCTTCTTTCTCGTCAATATATTTCAGTGGTCTGAAAGGGGATTTCATCTGTGATACCAGACTCTCTCCTGCTTTTATATGAAAAACTACCGATTTTTTCAGAGAGGTTATTTCTTTGTAGCTATATATTGTCAAATCAATGAAATGCAGACCTCCGCTGACCCCGATCATCAGACCGCAATCTTCTTTTTCAGCTTCAGCTTTTAATGCATTCGTTATCGGAAGAGTGTATTTGTCCTCACCGTCAAAAATTATTGCGAGATCGGTTTTGATTCCACAGTTTCTCAGACGCTTATTAATACGAATGAAAGGAACGGCTTCATCAATATTTTCCTCACCGTTAATTTCAACCGCAATTATCGGATTCTCACCTGAAATCCCAAAGCTCCACAAATCATTTTTTCTGTAAATACTTTTTTCGTTACATATGATTTTTTTATTACCCGGACCGGATTTGAGTGATTCCGAAAGTATTTTTGAAGCAAAAGTATTTTCTGGAGATGCTGAATAAAACGGATTTTCTCCGAGCTTTTTGATTTCTTTGCCTGCCCTGACCGCAATAAGTGCATCTAGTGCATGTTCCTTGCTTTCCGCTACAGTTATTGCAAGAGTGAACGAAATCCTTTTGCCCGGGTCCAGGCTGATTCTAACTGATAATGCGCTGCAACAATCAGGATTTCCTCTGCTCCCCTCAAATCCCGTGATTTTTCCCAAAGAAAATATGCCGTACGGTGATTTCAGAACTTTTTCCCTTGAGGCTTCATGTGATATTTCCTCATTACCGAGCAAACCGACAGCCATTCCATATTCATTTTCGCATGCTGACAGGCGGCGGCTAAACAGAAAACATCTGTTTTCACTGTCCCATTCATCGGTCAGGAATAGTTTTGAATACATCGGATGCGAAGAATAAGCATCTCTCTTTTCGATACACGGCTCAAAATACATTATCAGATTGCCGTCAAGTTTGTGTTTTTTGCCGTTATTCTCAACAGTAAAGGTCCTTAATTCACAATCATACTGCTTGAGCAAAACAGTCTTCATTTTCAGCACTACATCTCCGTTTCGGGCGGTGTGTTCTGCTTTATCTTTAAAAAATTCAGCTTTATAATGTGCCGATGAACCTCTGTCGAGTGCTTTTACAAAAGGAAAAATGTCGTTATCACTAGCAAAAACGCCAAAAATGCCTTGCGGTCGGTTTAACGAATCGTTGCTGTTAACCGTTATATCAATTCCGTTATAAAGATTGACACCCGTACCACAATCTGTTATGCTTACCGTCATTCTGCCGTTTGTCAGAAGCATTGTCTCGGGTGAAAAAGGGTCGGGTGACTCACTGACGGTGTTTTTTCCGTGAATTCTTTCTCTCACATTCGGAACAGACTGTGCTTTTATATCGTCAAAAGTTTCGGCATCAGTCGGGAATCTTTCTTCGAGAAGACTTCCGGCAGCTTTCATAAGATTATCATTCATAAATCTTTTCTGCATACAAGATTTGTTGAGGAAATTATCCGCCGCAACCATACTCATGCCGACGTGATGCGCCATATATGACCTCACAACCGAAAAACTGCCTGAGTTTCTGCCTTTGACATAATCCGCCGCCTCGTAGAAACCATAGATTCCGAACATTCCCGAATTTTTTAACTTTTCAAGGTTTCTCAATGATAATGACGGCGCTTGAGTCAAAGCAAGAAATGTTGAATACGGTGAGATAACATTTTCTTTACCCTGCCGGCTGTTCAAGGCAAGTTTTCTTACACCATGAGCCTTATATTGGTAATTAAGATCTCGGTCAAAAGCAAAAAATCCGCTTTCTGATATGCCAAAAGGTAACCTTCCCGCTCTTTTTTTCTGACATCTCAAACAAAAATACAAGGCTTCGCGGCTAAGACTACCGTAAGGAGCGGGCAAAAACAGATTTGGCATAAAATATTCAAACATCGTACCTGTCCACGATGCAAGACCCGTAAATCTGCCTTGACGAACAAACACCCTCCCTTGCGAACCCCAATGTATTTTGGGCACATCGCGTCTTGCAACTGCAAAATATGAAGTCATCCTTGCTTCGCTCATATATAAATCATAAAAACTGTTGCTTTTCTCACCTGAATCGGGATTAATTCCGATGTGAAACAACTTTTTACGGTCATTGAACAACGGTTTCAAATTTGTTTCGGAAATTATTTTTTCAATTCTTGATATAATTTCTTCAAACACACTGCATTCGGCAACATATTCACGCAAACCTTCTTTGACTGCCGTCAGACAACACAAAAAATTGCCGCTGTCAACAGTTGAAACAAATCTCGGATTTAATGGCTGAAGAGACGCCGTATCATACCAATTGAGCAGATTTCCCTCATATTTTTCCAGCTTTTCAATTGATGCAAGGCTGAGGTTCATCCTCATATAAAGCTCATTGCTGGTTATAAATCCCATATCCCGCGCAGCAAGAAATGATGCAAGCATAAAACCGATATTGGTGGGAGATGTGCGTTTTGCCGTTGCCTTTACGGGCGAAAACTGAATGTTATCGGGAGGCAGAAAATTATTTTCTTTCCCGCATAAATCCTCATAAAAACCCCACATTGCCGACGCATATGAGATCACTTCTTCTCTTTGCGATTCCTTGATTTCACTTGCTTTGTGGCTGATTTCCAGCGAAGTGAAAAAAGCAATAGGAATATCAGCAAGGATTATTATACCGACAAGTCGGTGAAGCGGATTCCCGAATATCAGCAGAACAAAAGCTGTCACAATCGTCGGTATGCAGGAAACAAGTACATTAACGAGTCCGTCACCCTCGCTCTGCGCCGCAGGAGTCCACTCAAGAAGCTTCTTTTTGCTCACAAAAAGCCTCCACAACGATTTTAATATTGCATCAAGATTCACGGCGCTTTCCCTTGCGGAAAAAGCAATATCTGTAAAACCACGCATTAAATCGCCCAGCACACCGGGTATTGGTTTTGAATAATGACGCCCTGAAACCGAGCGGAATCCTTTGTGTGCAACCGAACGAATCACACCATATATACTGCGCACGGAAAGTGCACACACCGCACACACTGTGATTATAACTGCTGTATAATCGTTCATAAACAACGATGCAATAATTGCCGAAAGGCACAAAATCGGAGTTGCACTTCGTCTCAGATTATCAAACATTTTATAGCGCGAAAGAAAATTGAGCGGATTCTTTCCGAAAATGAAGCGGACATTCTGCCAATCCCCTCTCACCCATCGATGAATCCTTCGGTAATATGATATAACCGTTTTCGGCATAGCCTCTGTAATCTGCGCTTCGCTGACATATCCAACTCTCAGATAGCCGCCTTCGACTATATCGTGGCTGAGAACTGTCTCGCTTGGAAACGCCTTATCAAGCAGAGTGTAATATGAATCAACATCAATAAGTCCTTTTCCGCAGAATATGCTTTCCGAAAACAGATCGCGATATCTTTCTCCTGCCGCAGAATCGTAAGAACTGATTCCCGAATCACCCGAAACAAGAATCGTGAATGCTGTTGAATTTTCTTTGATAAGCTCCGTTTCGGTTTTCGGAACAAGAATACCGTATCCGCTGACAACCCTTCCGTTTTTTATTACAGGCCTGTTAATCGGATGCTCAGCGGCAGCAATAAGCTCCCTCGCAGAATCAAAAACAAGACCCGTATCAGCATCCAGCACAATCAGATATTTCACTTTTCTGAATTCTGCTGTATCACCATGAATAACCGAAAAACCTTTTTCGTTTCCTTTAATGGCTCTTATAAGCTCCGTTATCGCTCCCCTTTTCCGCTCTCTTCCGATGAATTCATTCTGTGTGGCAGAATGTACTCGAGGCCTTATAGCGAGGATGAATCCGCCGCCGTGCTTTCGGTTGAGTCTGTCAATCGCCTCTTTTGCGGCTTTAATAAGAGTTTTATCCTCTGGTTTTCTCGGCATGCCTGCACTTTTGAAGTCTGCAAGACAACAAATTTTTATATGCTCCGAGCCATTACTGAGATATAACCGTTCAAGATGCGATTCAAGGTTTCTTATTTTGTCTGCTGACGGAATAATTGTTGAAACCGTTATCAGAGTACACACACTATTTACCGCATCCGAGTCAACAGAAAGCCGTAAAATTCCTTTCGGGGCAACCTTTCCGAGAGCTGCTGTTTCAATCGGGAAGCGAAGAAGCTCCCAAAGCGGAAAGAAAAGAATAAATCCCGATAATACGCTTTTGGACAGTACCGATATACAAAATGACACCGCAAGAGGCATAATCACCTCCATCGCGAGATAAACATATCCCCTTCTACTGCTTTTTTGATGCTTGAAAAGATATTTTCCGATATGTCCACCGTCTTTTTTTGCCTTTTCTGCCGCAAGATTAACAATATCAATTTCTTTTTTCTTCAGTCTGAATGCAATGTTGGAAACTATCTTCCGATAAATATTTTTTGACTTTTCATCCATCATACGGTATGCACTGTCATTGAGCAGTATTTTTTCTGCTTCAAAAAGATTCTCAGTGATTAATTCAAAATCTGTTTCACTCATTTTTCTGAGTGAAATCAGTGTATTCGCAAATTGTTTGCCTGCAGACTCACTTTGGGATTTTATCGACTTCGCTGCACAATCGATAAGTGCACAAGTAATAACAATCGGAAGATATGATAGCTCCGTACCGCTCAATCCCCCGTTTTTTCTGAAATAATCAACAATATCATTCTCACACGGCAGAATTCCTTTTTTGCAAAGCTGAATGCACTTTTCAAAAAGACCCGGAATAATATCCGAGCCTTTGCAGCATTTTTCTATGCGAACCAATTCTTTTTCAACCCGATTTGCGTTCAGCTTCAGGAAATAAAAATTATCGGTAAGCAGACTACCAGCCTGAAGATTGCCGCATCTTTCCGGATGCTTTGCATAATAATCAAAAGCCGAAGCATTTTTCTTCATTATTGTTTCAAGACTTCTGTTCATAATCCTTCTTCCTTTTAGCAGCAGATTATTTCCTGATGAATTTCAGAACAAAAATTCCGCAGCTGACCGCCGCCGCTGCAATGACGGTCTTTTTGATAACATCGATTGTTTTCACTGTTTTCATTGCCGCATTTGCAACCTTGAGTGCACTTGTTATTTCATTCATCGGTTAACCTCCGCAAATAAGAACGGCGTGAGCAATGCCAGGAATTGTTTCACTCTGCAATGGTGAAACGCTTGAAAGCAGCGCACCCGTACCGATAAACAAAACCCTGTTCAGCTCACCGTTTTCAATTCTTCTGAGAATATTGGAACAAACCACCGCACCGCTGCATCCGCAGCCCGACCCGCCTGCACCGACATCCTTTTGATTTGTCATATCATAAAGCAGAAGCCCGCAATCTTCGTGCACACCGCTGATATCAACATTCTCCTGCTTAATCATAAGCTCGCACAGAAGTTGCGAACCGACAGAGCCGAGATCTCCCGTCAGAATCATATCGTAATCCGTAGGAGAAGTGGCGGTATCGCTCAAAAAATCCGCTATGGTGCGACATGCAGCGGGTGTTAATGTCAAGTAAACACCATAATTTTTCAAAAAAGCCACCTCACAAAGCGTGAAGCGGCTTAGCATCATATTTAAAAATAAGTTTTATCCTTGTATACCTTATAACCAAACAATATTAAATCAATGATTTTTTTATATCAACAATCATCGTCTCCAACAAATCATCATCGCATCTTGCCCATAAGTATTCATCATTATCTCCAGCCCATGCGTGCATTGTGTAAAAGACATAACAATCAATCCCATTAAGAACAGAATGTTCAACTTTTCGCATAGTTTCTGAAGACACCAATTTTTGTGTAAACAAAAATATATGAATATTATTTTTTCGCTCTCTGTATAATTGAGACAATTCCGCTAAATGGTTAGCCAACATACTCATATCGGTCTCTTCGCAAATTCGATGATGATATAGCATTACAATATTCTTATTTTTTAACGAAAGTAATCTTTTACACCTTCTGTCAATTTTGTTTCTTGCATCCTTATCTTCAAGAACATTATGATGGGTAAACTCGAACCCATAATCGCAAGAATTATAATATTTGTTTTTTACATCTGTATATTTTTTATTATAAACAACACTTTTGTTTGACGCATCTTTATATGCCAAATATTGCGAACTAAGAAAATCTGCAAATCTTTCTTTTTCAAATTCAATAATAAACTCAACATTTGAACGAGCTGAAGCATAAGGGCTCGAAAAACTTTTTAAATTGTTTCGTGAAAGTATATTATCAGCAAGGCAATTTTCGCCAATAGAAAATACAATGTTTTTGTTAAGCATTTTAATCAGCTTTTTGAAATGTTTCTTTAACAATTTAAACTTCTTTTTCAAATAAGTCATTCTCGTTCATCCTTTTTATAATTAATAATTATAACCTGTTAATTGCGCAAACAAATTAAACGAACTATAAACCGACATAAAACAAAATATAAGACCCAAAGCATTAACATGCAATAATATTTCATAAATAACATAGCAAAAGCAACAAATCTATCTTTATAATTTTAATTAAAACCCATTCAGTTGTCAAGATGTCTAATAAATATAGCAAAAATAAAACAACCGTCTCACCTGATTCATCAAAAAGTATACAGAAAATGTTTATCACTTTTCAATCAAATCCTCAACTGTGCATCCGAGAACTTTCGCAAGGCGTAAAACTGTATCAACGCTTGCTTTATTAATATCCTTGTTTCGTTGCTCATACATCTGAATGGAACGAAGACTGACACCCGAAAGTTTTGCAAGTTCGGCTTGAGAGCAACCGTATGCGGTGCGAATTCTCTTCAGATTTGTTTCGGAAAAATACTCCTTCATTTGCGTATCAACAATTTCAACGAACTTTGTAATATCGGCTTCATGAAGAGTATAGTACATTTTCTCTAAATTATCGTAAGATATAACCTTGAATATGTCACTGTACTTTCTTCCCGAATACCATTGATAGTATGCTATTGCCCAACCGATCCAATATTCTTTTGATCTTCCGAATCGTTTTTGTGGCTCGGCATCAAGTTCTTTATTCATAGTTTCAAAAACAACTTCTCTTACTGTTTCAATTCCGCTTTTCCCTGCAATATATGCAGGCTCACCGTTTTCCATTCGTTTGCTTACGGTGCTTGATATAAAAAGTTTTATAAAATCAACACCCGAAATGTTGCAGATGTTAACTGCATACTCAAAGGCATCTCCCAACACGGACTGAGCTTTACTCAGATATATTTCTTGGTATGCGTGGGTCATCGTTAAGTATGCCTCCTCTCATAATATCCTGTATATACAGACCATCGTTTTCTTCTTCGAGCATTTCAAGATAAAGTTGATTTGCTTCATCATCTCTTGCTTTGCGAAGAACATAATAGGTATCTTTTTCGGCTATATCAAATCCTTCAAATTTGATTTTTGAAAAAGCAAACTTTGATTTTATTACAATCTGTTCTCCGAGCTTACCGAGTCGCATTGCACGAGCCAATTGCTCAACCGTGATTCCGTTATTCAGAAATGCTTCGGCATAATCAAAATAAGAATCGTCAGCTCTGTAACCGGTAATCAGATCATATGCATTGACATTGATTCCGAAATTATCAATAAGATATTGTTTTGCTCTGTTTGCTACAGGTGTTTTTATTGAAAACAAACGGTGCTCAACAAGAATTGCAATCCAATTAAGAATTGTATATTCGGGACTATTGAGATTTAAAACCTTCAAATATTCGGTGTCAAGAGTATATCGGTTAGAAAAACCGTTGCGAAGCGAAGAAACCGCCCATTCCTTTGCCAAATTTTCGCTTTCAGTACAATAAAAGCCATAGCCGAAATCGTTGTTCTTTTTGCCTTTCCCGAATTCCGGAGTTTCAACAACTTGTTTTGAGCCGTGATATATTGTTATTATCTTATCCATTTATTTTTCCTCCGATTCATTTTCGAGATTATTATATCACCACAGTGATAGTTTTGTCAATATCATAAAAAAGATGTCCTGCCTAAGCAAGACATCTCTTTTTATAATCAATAATTTTCATTCACAACCGTTCCGATTGCTCTTAAAAGCGAATCTTCGTGAGTCGAAGGCAAGTCACAGTTATAATGCCATATCATAACTCCGCCGAAGCCGTTATTGACTGCATATTCCGTTTTTGTTTTTATAACATCGGGAATGTTAAACCAAAAATCCTTACCGGTGTTAACGCAATGATACCAACCGTTTTCATCAATTCCTTCATAGCATCCGTTATAGCCGTACCAATATGCCGACATATCCGTGGGGCGGGAATAGAAAGCAAGGCCGACATTGACCTTTTCAAAAGGCACACCGTAAATTCCGACTTTCTGCACCGCTTTTACAGTATCTTCATAAGTGGCATGTCTGCCCTCTTCGTCAACCATATCGTAAAGCATAACCTCAAAGGTGTCGATTGCTCTGATTGCGGCGGGAGTAAATTTTATATTCCAGTCATTTCCTGCAACACCGAGAGTATAGTCGCCGAGCTTTTTATCGAGCGACACAAGGAAGTTGTTGTAGTAATGCCACGCATTGAGAGAAAGCGGATATTCATAATCGAAATGAACACCGTCAAAATCATATTTATCAAGCACGGCGATGATGTTATCTTCAAGCACACCGCTTGTGAAAGCCTTGTTGTGCTCAATGCTCTGCACTTCCATCTGCTCTTCCCAGACATCGGAATCTGTTATCCCCCTTGGTCCAAGCAGATTCAGCGTAATTTTGACATCTCTGCTGCCGATTGCTCTGCGGATATTGGCAAGTGCCGTTTCAAGTATCGGTTCGTTACAGATAACTTTGCCCTCGCTGTTGAACGAAGCACATTCGAAAAGAATAACATCAGTCACAATGTCAAAATCTTCGGGATAAAGACTGCTTTCAGACTGAACATATTCGCCTCTGATGTATGTTGTAACCCTGAAATCCTCAACCTTTTCGGTGAACGGAACATTTATGCCGAGAAAGTTTGAAATAACAAGTGCGATTGAGATGAAAAACGAAATGATTTGTTTGATAAAAACCGACATATCATTCATCCTTTTTCTGCATTATTGAGCCGACATTTCCGCATATCTTGCTTCAAGTTCTTCGTAATGAGTGTAGTTTTCCGCCTGTTCAATGAGATTTTTCGCATCGGTATAAGGCTTGACTGCTCTTTCATAAACGGAAACCGCCTTGAGATATGCCTTGAGTTCGCGTCTTACCTTTATAGTTTCAGCAAAACCGTTGGTTTCTCTGTTCTGAAGTTCTTCCTTAACGGATTCATCGGGTTTTACGATGTTTTCAATGCCGTATTTTCTTATGAGAGAAGCGGATTCTTTCTTTGTTCGTGCATTTTTGATTGCATCGGAACGGATTTCTTTTTCGGATTCACTTGATTTCGGAAGTGCCTTCGCATTCTTCATTTCTTCGGTTGCATTTTCATAGAAATAAAGATTTCCGTTTACATAGTCGGCTTTTGCCCGAACCAGTCTTGCAATACCCGCTTCGCCCGAAAATTTATTGAGATCCTGCATAATAATGGAGGCTCTTTCAATGGCAAGGTTGGTTTCTTTTACGGCTTTCTTTTCTGCTTTTGAAGCTGATTTATCCGCCTTCGTTTTTTCTTTGCCGAAGTGTGCCTTCGCTTCGTGAATAATCTCCATCGCATCTGCAAGTTCTTCGTTTTCAAGAGCACCGATGGAATAATTTTCAAACATCGCACGGATTTTCAGCACACCTACATAAGCTCTGTGCTTGTTTTCCGTAAGGTCATAGAAACAGAACGGAATGAGATTGAGCAACGCACCCAATGCCGAGCAGAGAATCAGCACTTCAAAAAGGTTGTTTCGGATTACGTCGTCATAGAGGACATTATAATCCTCAAGAAGACCCATTTTCTCATAAATTGCAGGGTAAACCATACCCGTAAAAAATCCGATAACGGTACCTATCATGCCGAGAGGACCGAAAAGTCCGTCAACTCTGACACCCGTTTTCCATTGGTGATAATCCCTCATATCGGCGTTTATCTGGTGCTGAACAATGTTCCAGAATGTGTTGATAAAGTTGTTGAAATACCAGAGCACACAAACAAGAAGAATGTTTCTGTAAACCAGATACATAACAAGCAGGACAATAACGTTGATTGAGTTTGCGGTAATGAGCAGATTCCTTTTGCCCATAAGCTTGATTGCAAGCGGTGCAAGAAGCATCGACCACAAAGCCGCATTGCCGATAACGGTGTTTGCGACGCCGAGATAGGACTCATATTCGCCGTTGAATGCGTATACGAATGTCCAGCCGAGAACAACACCGTAGCCCGATTCAAGGAACACAACCCAGCTTGCCGACTGAATAATCCAATAATACTTATTCTTTGCTACCTCACGGATTGCATCAAGCATTCTGACAGGTTCAGGCTTTTTCTTCGGTAAAATAAGTCTTTCTTTCACCTGACGGAAGAAAATAACGCTGATTATCAGACCGATTATCGTAAATATCGGATAAATAACACGGTAAGTCCATATGTTATTCAGCCCCCATGTCCAGCCTGCAAACATCGGAATAAACAAGCCTGTAAGCGTTGGTGCCATAGAATAAATAACCTGGGAAATGCTCATTACATTTGCTCTTTCCTGGGCATCGGGCGATATAATCTGCTGAAAATAGTTGTAGCTTTCGCTGTAAAATGAAAGAAACTGATTGAGCAGGAAATACATCAGCCACACAACAACAGCCTTTGTGTTGTAGCTGAAATATTCATACGGAAGCCATACAAATATCATCGAAATAAAAACAATAGGAAAACTTGTTCTTTTTATAAACGGCAGAAATTTACCGCCCGGAATATGATGATTGTCATAGTACCAGCTTCTGAATATTCCGATTGGAATACCTATAAGATTTGCAACGGTCAGCATTATCTGCAAATCCATCGGGCGAAGACCTATGCTTGCACCGACAAGGAAATTACCTGCGCTGAGTCCTATTGTCGATGCGAGAAGCGTTGTCCAATGAACGCCGAATCCCGCACCGCTGAGTGCCGCAACTTCTCTATAGGGGATATTCTTACCCTTCGGAGGTACACTCCAATATTCTTTTGCGGTCTGAATCGTTCCTTTGACTTTTGACAAGATGCTTGTTTTACCTTCCATAAAAACAAAGCCTCCGTTTTTATTTGTTTATTCCCTTGTATTCTGCCTTAACCTTTTCGTAGCTTTCAAGATTGCCGATATCATAACGGCTGCCGGGCATTTCCATTGCGTGAACTTCAGTCTGTGTGCAGAGCCATGCAATATAGCTGCCGGGAGCATCGGTGCCGCATCCGCTGTCGATACCCTTCTGAACAAGCCTTGCATCAGCTTTGGTGTAGTAGTAGAAAGGCGGACAACACCAGTTTGTTGCGGGATTCGGAGATTTCTCCGTCATATTGAGAACTTTATCGTTCTCATCAATTGTTACAACTCCGCATTTGAGAAGTTTATTGAATTCAGGTTCAAAGTATCTCATTATGCAGGAGGTACTTTTAGCTTTTGCATATGCAACAAACTTTGTGAGGCTGAAATCGAGGACATTATCGCCTGCAATTACGAGCATATCGTCGTCAAGATTCAGCTTTTCAATTGCAAACTGAATATCCTTGACTGCGCCAAGACGGGTTTCGTTTGTATCCGTACCGTCATCAACAACGGTAATGTTCTGTGATTTGGTTTTTGCCCACCCGTCAAAATGATGAGCGTATTTGCTGTTTGAAATCACAACATATTCGTCAACATCGCCTGATGTGTCAATATCGTCAATAAGCCAGTCAAGAATGGTTTTATCGCCAACCTTGAGAAGCGGCTTGGGGAAATTTTCAGTTAAAGGATAGAGCCTTGTAGCATACCCCGCTGCAAGAATAAGACATTTCATAATTATTCCTCCAATTAACCAAGATTAACGCCGTCTGCACTTTCACAGATGTGCACGGAATATTTTCCATCAAGATGAGGGAAGGCTTCGAGATATTCACGGGTAACGGTTTCGATGATGCTTTCTTCAAAATCGGGATTGATAAGTGCCATACAGCAGCCTTTGAATCCCGCACCCGAAAAGCGTCCGCCGTAAATTCCTTCGGTGTAAGTCATAATTTCATAGAGTTTTTTGAGTTCGGGAGAACCTGTTTCCCAGTTATAAATTGAAGATTTGCCGCTTTCAAATGAAAGTCTGCCGAATTCTTCGATATCGCCGTTTCTCCATGCCTCTGCACCCTTCTGAACACGGTCAAACTCGGTATACCAATGCTCGGCTCGTTTGCGCCATGTTTCGGGAAGCTTGTCCTTATGCTCAAGATACACCTCATAAGGCACATCACGGAGATTTGTTTCTTTGAACTTGCCGTATTCCATGCCTGCGTAAGCCTTGAGAGCGTATGCGGCACTTCGGCATTCATCTACCCTCATGTTGAACGCAGAGCCTGCAAGAGAGCGCTCCAGGCCGCTGAAGAATATCGCAATCTTATAAGGTTTCATCGCGGGATTCTGCGAAATGAGTTCGTATGTATCATTCTGCAAATCCATATAGAGAAGATGGTCTTTTTTGCAGTAAACTTCGCACGATTGGTCAAGCTTTCCGCAAGAAACACCGACATAGGCGTTTTCCGCTTCCTGTGAAACCGAAATAAGCTCTGTAGGAGTAAGCTCAATGTTATTCATAGTGCAAAGAGCTGAAAGGAATGTGATGATTACAGCCGCCGATGATGAGAGTCCGCCGATGGGAAGCTCACCGTCAACGATTGCACAAAGTCCTCTGCGGAGAGGATAACGCTTATTGAGAGCAATTGTTGCACCGCGCAGATGGTCCGCCCAGTCGCCTTGCACCGTTTCGGGAGTTGCGGCAACATGCCACTGTGCGCGCTTATCAAACTGCATCGATTTTATTTCAATGACGCCGTTTTCCTTTGGGCCGTATGCGATATGTATACCTTTATTGATTGCAAAACCCGTAATCTTACCGAGCTGATGGTCGCTGTGCGCACCTATAGGGCAGATTCTGTACGGCGTGAATGCAGTGTACTGTGCAGGTTTTTTATATGTCTGTTCAAACATTTGGGCAGCAGTCATTTTATACCCTCCGTTATATGCGTAAGTTTTTATACATATAATATTGTTTTATTATATTCTGTCTATTATTTCAAGTGCAACGAGTTTGTCAATGAACTCCTGCGTATCAGCGAGTGCCTGTTCTTCGGTTACATCGTATTCATCATACAGTCTTTGGGTCAGTTCCTGCACGGAATTGCATTCGGGAAGCTGACTCCACAAAAAGCCTGCCGATTCGGTAAGCATAAAGAATCCGTTGTGATCTTTAAGTGCATTGCCGACAGGAACAAGAATCATATCCGTCCCTATTTTACGGAGAACCATTTCTTTTTTAATTGTCATTATCACAAACACTCCTTTCCGCAAGAGTGAAAATACGCTTTGTCATACGGCAGATATACTGCGGAGTTTTGCCGAAATCCCCTGTTTCCGCCTTGCACATTGCCGCACACACATTGCAAATTCCCGCATATTTGCAGGAAAGACATTCCTCGGGCAATCTTATCTGCTCCGTTTTCGATTTTATATCCTGCCATGCCTTTTCAAAGCCGTCCTCAAGAGGTCTGCCGTCAGGCTCGGGCATCATTCCGCAAGGGCGCATCATACCGTCTGCGGTTATCCAATAAGACGCTCTGCCTGCTCTGCAGCGGACTTTATTCTCCTCAGGACCTTTGGGAAGCAGGAGCATTTTTTTTGCTCTTTCAAGAAAATATTCCTTATCAAAACGGTATTCGTCGATAAGTGCAATATATTCTGCAGCTGTTTCGGGAGAAAAACGCGAATCTTTATTTCCGCTGTCCAGTCTGACAGACGGATAGGTGTAAGTGGTGGGTTTAAACTGAACACCCATATCTTTGGATATATCCGCAATCTTTTTGTAATCGGATATATTATCAGGGGTAAAAACCGTATTGAACTTAATTGATATTCCAAGCTCTTTCATTCGTTTGACCGAATTCATCACCCTGTCAAACGCTTCGTTGCCGCAAAGTTTTGCGTATGCGGTGTTATCAGCACCGTAGAGTGAAATGTTAATACGCGTTGGCGGAAACTCTTCAAAAAGCTTTGCATATTTTTCAAGCAAGCTTCCGTTTGTGTTTATCGAAACAAGGAATCCCATTTTTGCAAAAGCTCTGTAAATCTCTTCAAAATCATCACGAATCAAAGGCTCTCCGCCTGTCAGGAGCAAAAAGACCGTACCTGCATCCTTTGCCTGCTGAGCAAGATTCAGCCAGTCTTCCGCTGATAACGGGTCTGTTTTCTGCTTGCAATCGTGAACATAACACATCTCACAGTTGAAGTTACAACGCTGTGTAAGCTCAAAAGTGCCTGAAACAGGTATGCCCTCACGGGCACCTTTGTCGTGAAGATATTTTACCATTAAAGGTTCTGCAAAACCGGACATAATTCTCTCTCCAGATGCCTGACTGCACTTTCATCTGCAAGGCAGGCATATTCATACACGGGCACTCTTTCGCTTAACTTCTGAACGAAATCAATCAGCTTGCCCGTATCATCCCGTGAATAAGGCACGGGATAACAGTTTTTATACAGATTATAAAAAGATTCGGGTGAAATAAGTCTGTTGGCAATATTACGGTCGGATTGCTCAAGACTTATCACCGCTTTGACGGGAACCACTTTGTTAACACAATCTTTTGATGAACCCGAAAAAGGCATTCCGGAAGCATAAAAGACTCCGTCTTTTTCAAAAATCATCGTTTTGTCACCGTTGATAACAACGGCATCGGCATATTCTCTCCAAAGATTCGCTTGGGTTGACTTACCTATCGAACAAGGACCAATGAAAAGGATTGCACCGCCGTTTTTCTCTACAAACGACGAATGAAGCACACAACCGTTGCTTTCGGCAACAAGATCTTCAATGCCGATAAGAGAAAATACCACATCGGGGCGTATCATCTCACGGTATTTTTCGTCAATTATAATTTCAATGTTATTATTTTCGACAATACGGCAGGCATAGTATTCACGCTCGCTGTCATGAGCTTTATAGCAACAACGCAAAACGCCGTCTTTATAATCGCAGACTCTGTCCTGCGAAACAAAATACGGATTTTCAATTTTATTCGGAAGGTCAGGCGAAATTTCTACCGTTATACGGAAATCCGCCTTCTCACATTCACACAAAAACAATGAATAAGGCTCTGCGTCTTCAAAATCCGCCTGCGACTTCAGCTCCGCCGTGAAATTGCCGATTTTATATTTTCTAATCATCATAATAAATCAGTAAATACAATCTGACAGTTGTTTTCATTAATATCCGGTGTTTTGACAAAAGTCTGCGAACCTTCTTTGATGGCATCCACGCGGATTTTATATGTCACACTGCCGTTAACCACATCGTCTTTTTTATCCTTATAATAAACATATATATCGGATTCTATGTCCTCGCCTGAAATATTCTTTACCGATATTGAACCGTCCGTAACCTGCACTTCAATTTTATCATCATTCATAACAGGCGTATTTTCAAAAACAACTTTGTTTTCCGTCTGCCATGCCGTATACACTTCGTAAGGGTCACATCCGACTGATTCATTACAAAGAAGAACGGCCTTTGTACCGCTGAGTAAAGCGGACACATTAAACGTCAGCGTGCCGTTTTTTGTTTTTACGGTAAGCAGAGCATATTCAACATCCTCATCGGACACATTCTCTGCAACAACCGCAAGTCTTCCGTAATACTCATCGATTTCAATGATTTTAAGCCAGCTGTCAACGGTAACGCCGAGCTGTGCGTTTTCAAATGTAACGGCTGTTGAATCGTTCTGCAAATCTTTTTTATCCGCACTGTGTTTCAGCAACGCAACAACAGATAACGAAACCGCAATCAGAAGTATCAGTCCGATTGCAACATATCTTTTCTTCATAAAAACACCTGTTTTTCACGAAACGGAGTTCGATTCACACTCGGAACTCCGTTTCGCTTTTTTATTTGATTACGATGAAAAAACACTGCTGTTGGCAAGCGGTATATCGTAGCATATTGTGTCGTCCTTGCCGGGAATATACATACAGTTTGCGTAGTTGGAAAACAATGTCCAACCCGATTCTTCGTCAATAACAGGACATACATAATCTGCATTAACAGTGCCGAGAAGAGTGCATCCGGAAGTTACATTCGCTGACATAGCAAGACTTTCAAATGTGATTATGGGTTTGTTATATGCTTTTTTCAAATCTAAAAGTTCCTCCTTATCAGCGTTATATTGTAATTCCGAACATTTCAAAAATCATTTCGAAGAGCTCTACTATTTTGTAGAAAATCGCTATTAAAAGATAACGTTCCGAATCATATGCGGGATCATCATAATCGATTTCCGAATCTGAACCGGGGCTGTTGCTTCCGCCTGATGACGGATTCTTAATAACCACGCTGACGGTCACGGACTTGGCATCATCTGTGTAGCCGTTTTCGTAAGCACCGGAAACGATATAGATAAGCTCTCCGGTTCTGCTTGTGGAAATATTCACAGTCCATTCAAGAGCATTTTCGCCTTCAATTTCGGAAGCTGTGCATTCAACAGTCTTCGGATCTGTCAGTTTGCCGTTTTCGTCGGTGATAACCAACGAATCAACTTCTGAAGAAGTTTTGAATTTCATTGTTATTACGCTGTCGCCATGCGAATCGGTAACAACTTCGGGATCCTGAATCAACTCGATGCCGAGTTCTGCCTTTCTCATTCTCATAAGAGAATATGCCGCTAACTGTGTATCGGTTGTTGATGAAAGAGTGAACACTTCATTTTCAATGGGAGTAGGAATACGGAAATACCCCTTACCGCCATACTGTGAAAATGTCCATTTCATATTGGTGATTGAAAGAACACTGCCTTCTTTACCCGTATTCTGCACAACGACTGTTCCCGTTGTGTAGTAATAGTTACCGTCACTGCCCTCAACCTGTCGCCAGGTAAGCTTTGCATCATTGGGCAATACGGTGTTCAACGAATAGTAAATATCCGTTGCCGTTTCAATCTTGACATCCGTGGCTTTCGATGCATAGGAAATGGTGAGTTCAGGTTCACCGCAAGCGAGCTTTGCACCGAGCTGAACATCGGTAGGAACGGATGTTGCCCAGATTTCAAATGCCACTGCCTGATCTTTTGCAAGATAAAGCTCATTGTTGGGACCTGCGTTTTTATAGGTTTCAATGTCATTATCAAGCGCTGCAATACCGTCGATAAAGATAATACCCTGGGTATCGGTTTCTGACAATGTATCTGCACCGATAAGCATATCCTTAAGCTCAAGATAGCTCGGATAAAGCTCATCATCGGTTTCGTAGGCTTTCTTTACGTCTTTATCGCTGATATTATCGCCTGTGCCTGCAGGTGAATA
>JAZRLY010000084.1:0-40565 GCA_045647065.1 Acutalibacteraceae bacterium | reverse complement strand
AACGACTTCGGCGCAGGCGGTGTTTCCGTTGCTATCGGCGAGCTTGCAGACGGTCTTGAAATCAACCTCAATGCAGTTCCCAAGAAATACGAAGGTCTTGACGGCACAGAGCTTGCAATTTCAGAATCACAGGAAAGAATGCTGTTGTTGTTGAAGCAAAGGATGCAGAGCGTTTCTGCGAGCTTGCAACAAGCGAAAACCTTGAAGCAACAATCGTTGCCGTTGTTAAGGAAAAGCCCTATCTTGTTATGAACTGGAACGGCAAGGCAATCTGTAACATCAGCCGTGAATTCCTCAACTCAAACGGCGCAGAGAAGCACATCGACATCGCTCCCGCAAAGATTGAGGACTACTCAAAGAAGATTGACGGCTCATTCTCCGATATGTATGCAAAGCTTGCGGGCGACCTCAACATCTGCTCAAAGAGAGGTCTTTCCGAGAGATTCGACTCAACAATCGGTGCAAACACCGTTCTTATGCCTTTCGGCGGTAAGAATCAGCTCACTCCCATTCAGGCAATGGTTCACAAGATTGCCGTTGAGAAGCAGGACACAGAAACCTGCTCAATTATGTCATGGGGCTACAACCCCTTCATCACAGAGAAGAGCCCCTACCACGGCGCTTATCTCGCAGTTATCGAATCCGTTTCAAAGCTTATCGCAGCAGGTGCAGACTTCAACGAAGTTTACCTCACATTCCAGGAATACTTTGAGAAGCCCATGAAGGACGGCAAGCGTTGGGGCAAGCCTCTCGCAGCTCTCCTCGGTGCATTCAAGGCACAGATGGATCTCAAAATTGCTGCTATCGGCGGTAAGGACTCAATGAGCGGTTCGTTTGAGGATATCGACGTTCCTCCCACCCTCGTTTCATTCGCTGTAACAACAGAAAATATCAAGAATATCGTTTCACCCGAATTCAAGGGCGCAGGTCACAAGGTTGTTATGCTCAAGCCCGACTACACAGCTGACAATCTTCCCGACACCGCTTCTCTCCTCAAGGTTTACGATGAGGTTTACTCACTCGTAACAGCAGGCAAGGCTGCTGCAATCTATACTCCCGGTATGGGCGGCGTTGCAGAAGCAGTGCTCAAGATGGCTATGGGTAACGGCATCGGCTTCGACTTCGCTGATGTTTCACTTGACGATATCTTCGGATATTCCTACGGTTCATTCATCGTTGAACTCACCGACGATACCGACTGCGGCACTCTCCTCGGTTACACAACCGACAAGGCTGCTCTCACATTCGGCGGCGAAACAGTTGATTTTGCAAAGCTTCTTCCCATTTATGAGGATAAGCTTGAGGATATTTACTCCTGCAACATCGCAATGCCCGAAAAGAAGATTGAAACCTTTGATTACAAGGCAACAACCTTTGCAAAGCCCGCAATCAGAACCGCTAAACCCAAGGTTCTCATCCCCGTATCCCCCGGCACAAACTGCGAATACGACACAGCAAAATATGCTGAAAGAGCAGGCGCAGAGGCAGAAATCTTTGTTATCAACAACCTTTCCGCTTCAAGCATTGCAAAATCCGTTGAGGACTTCGCAAAGAAGGTCGGCGAAAGCCAGATTATCTTTGTTCCCGGCGGCTTCTCGGGCGGCGACGAACCCGACGGCTCGGGCAAATTCATCACCGCATTCTTCAGAAATGCTGAAATCAAGCAGGCTGTAACAGAGCTTCTTGAAAAGCGCGACGGTCTTATGCTCGGTATCTGCAACGGCTTCCAGGCTCTCATCAAGCTCGGTCTTGTTCCCTACGGCAAGATTATCGACACCGACGAAACCTGCCCGACTCTTACTTACAACACCATCAGCAGACACCAGTCAAAGCTTGTTCGCACAAAGCTTGTTTCCAACAACTCACCCTGGCTCTCAAAGGCAAAGCAGGGCGAAATCTACACCGTTCCCATCTCACACGGCGAAGGCAGATTCATTGCTGACGAAGCTCTCATCAGAAAGCTTGCCGCAAACGGCCAGATTATCACCCAGTATGTTGACTTTGACGGCAACGCAACCAACGACATCGCATTCAACCCCAACAACTCCGATTTCGCAATCGAAGGCATCGTTTCACCCGACGGACGTGTACTCGGCAAGATGGGTCACTCCGAAAGAACAGGTGCGGGACTTTATAAGAACGTTCCCGGCGAATTCGACCTCAAGCTCTTCGAGAGTGCGGTTGAATACTATAAATAATCAATAATTCAACAAAATTTTAACGGGTAACCGCGAGGTTGCCCGTTAAGTCCGTAATTTTTAAAAAGAAGGCGTAATATGGAAACTTTATTTTGTATATCAATTGCACTCGGTGCGGGTCTGATTATGTCCCGTCTTGCAAAGCCTCTCGGTCTTCCTTCGGTAACCGCATATCTCGTTGCAGGTATCCTTGTCGGCCCCTATGTGCTCGGCAGAATCGGAATTGAAGGCCTCGGCTTTATTTCACACGAAAATGTCAAGGAATTCGAAATCATCTCCAACGTTGCTCTCGGCTTCATCGCCTTTGCAATCGGTAACGAATTCCGCCTTTCACAGCTCAAAAAGGTCGGCGGCACAGCCACCTTCATCGGTATTTTTCAGGCTGTTATCGCAACTCTTCTCGTTGACGCCGCCCTCATCGGACTCCATTTTGTTCTCGGCGAAGAAAAGCTTCCGCTTTCAATGGCAATCACCCTCGGCGCAATCGCCGCCGCAACCGCTCCCGCTGCAACTCTTATGGTTGTCCGTCAGTACAAGGCAAAGGGTAAGCTGACCGATTTGCTTCTCCCCATCGTTGCAATCGACGACGCCGTGGGTCTTGTTATTTTCGCAATCTCATTCGGCGTTGCAAAGGCTGTTGAGCACGGCGAATTCAATGTTAAGGCAATCATTCTTGAGCCGCTGATTGAAATAGTCTGCTCGCTCGCACTCGGCGCAATTATGGGCATTCTCTTCTCTATTTTTGAGAGATTCTTCAGCTCAAACAGCAAGCGTCTGTGCCTCTCCGTCACCTGCGTTATCTTCACCGTTGCGCTTTCAATGATTAAGTTTGAAATCGGCGGTGTTCACGTCGGATTCTCCGCTCTTCTCGTTTGTATGATGCTCGGCACAATCTTCTGCAACGTATGCGACTTCTCGGCTGAAATTATGGAAAAGACAGACAAGTGGACCGTTCCTCTGTTTGCGCTTTTCTTCGTTCTCAGCGGTGCAGAGCTTGAACTGAGCGTGTTCACCGATATCGCAATCGTCGGCATCGGCGCAGCATACATCATCAGCCGTTCACTGGGTAAATACTTCGGTTCATACGGCAGCGCAAAGCTGATGAAATGCGACAAGAAAACAACGAAATATCTCGGCATCACCCTTCTTCCTCAGGCAGGCGTTGCGCTCGGTATGTCCGTTACGGCAATGGAGCTTGGTGCAGTCGGCGAGATGATAAGAAACATCGTTCTTTTCTCCGTTCTTGTTTATGAGCTTGTCGGCCCGATGCTCACAAAGATTGCCCTTACAAAGGCAGGCAACATCGAACCCAAGCCCCACGAAAAGAACAGAAAACACAGAATCGCTCCCGCAAAAATCAAATAATAAACTTAACCCGCCGTTTCATTACGAAACAGCGGGTTATTTTAATCAGCGCAATCACTCTGCGTTTTGCACTCTGAACTTACTGATAGTCCTTCATATATTCGCCGTGGGCTTCGATAAGCTCGTCAACCATAGCCTTGATATCATCAATCGAAAGCTCGGCGGCGGTGTGAGGCTCAAGCATTGCAGCCATATAGATATCTTCTCTCTTCTTTGTAACAGCTGCCTGAATTGTGAGAAGCTGGGCGTTGATGTTGGTCATATTCATTGCCGCAAGCTGAACGGGAAGCTTGCCGACGTGGCAGGGATGAATTCCGTTGCCGTCGATGAGGCAGGGCACTTCTACGCAAGCATCTGCGGGAAGGTTGTCGATAAGACCTGTGTTGAGCACGTTACCGCCGATTTTGTAAGGTCCGCCTGTAACGAGTGCTTCCATAATGTAGGATGCATATTCGCCCGAACGCTCGTGAGTAATCTGTCCGTTGTCGAGAATTCTTTCTTTTTCAGCTTTCCAGCCTGCAATCTGATTGACGCAGCGGCGGGGATATTCGTCAAGAGGAATGTTATATCTCTCGATAAGCTCGGGATACTTCGACTTGATGTAGAAGCAGTTATATTCTGCATTATGTTCGCTGGATTCGGTGCAATAGTAGCCGAAATTCTTGATATATTCGAATCTTACCATATCGCTGTGCTTTTCAGAGGCATTCTTCTCTGCGGCTCTCTTGCGGATTTCGGGATAAAGGTCGTTGCCGTCCTTATCCTGAATTTCAAGCAGCCAACCCATATGGTTGATGCCCGCGATAAGCTCTTTTCTGCCCTCGAGCTTGTCTTCCATACCGAGGTGATTGAGAAGATCCTTCGAGCAGCTCTGAACGCTGTGGCAAAGACCGATTGTCTTGATTTTGGTATATCTCTGCATATAACCCGTAAGGATTGCCATGGGATTTGTGTAGTTGAGGAACCATGCGTCAGGGCACACCTCTTCCATATCGTCAGCAAAATCCTTGAGCACGGGAATTGTTCTCAGACCTCTCATAATGCCGCCGATACCGAGAGTGTCGGCAATAGTCTGGCGCAGACCGTACTTCTTGGGCACTTCAAAGTCGATGATTGTGCAGGGGTCGTAAAGACCGACCTGAATCGCATTTACAACAAAGTTTGCATCTCTGAGAGCATCCTTTCTGTTTTCAACGCCGCAGTATTTCTCAATCTTTGCTCTGCCTTCGTTGATGTTCTTATTAAGCGCGCTGAGGATAAGATAGCTGTCCTCGAGTCTTTCTTCATCGATATCATAAAGGGCAATTGTGCTGTCGCGAAGAGCGGGAGTGCACATACAGTCACCGATAACATTTCTGACAAAAACGGTGCTGCCCGCACCCATAAATGTAATTTTAGGCATTGTTATTTCCTCCTTAATGAGTATAGCTTTAATATATCACACCGTTAAAGCTTTGGCAAGAGAATTTGCAACTATTTGCAATTATTTTTAATGTAATAAAATTATAAATAATACTTGTAATTTGCATTCAAAGTATTTATAATAATAGTGTTAAAATAGGATAGTTATGGTCGGGTAGTATTTTTAAAATGCAGATTTTAAATATGTTCTGCGTTCTGCATTCTGAACTCTGCACTTAAAAGTTTACCCTTTCTTCAAAATCCGTTAATTAAATCAAGCACAAGTATTATATAATTAAAGTGATGCTTTGCATCTCGATTCAGGAGGGAAATCATGGAAAAAAAATATGTTATTTCCTACGATATAGGAACGACGGGCGTCAAAACCTGCCTTTTCTCAATCGGCGATGAAATCAACCTCATCAGCGCGGCTATGGAAGGCTATAAGCTCTATATCCTGCCCGACGGCGGCGCAGAGCAGGACCCCGACGAATGGTGGGCGGCCCTCTGCTCAACAACAAAAACCGTTTTCGAAAATTGCGACATAAAGCCCGAGCAGGTTGAAGGCATTTCCTTCTGCTCGCAGATGCAGGGTCTTGTTCTTGTCGATAAAGACGGCAAACCCGTCCACAGAGCATTCAGCTATATGGACCAGCGCGCAAAGAAACAGATTAAAGAAGGCATTGCAAACGGAATTCAGGTTGCGGGCGCTAATGTATTCAAGCTCATTCCCTCGCTCATCATCACGGGCGCGGCGGCGCTGAGCGTTAAAGACCCCGTCTGGAAATACAATTGGGTCAAAGAAAACGAACCCGAAAACTTCAAGAGAGTACATAAGTGGCTCGATGTCAAGGATTACCTTATCAGCCGTATGACCGACCGCTTTACAATGACAAGAGACTCCGCATTCGGAACTCTTCTTTACGATATCCGCAAGGGTCACGAGGGATGGAGCAAAACCATCTGCAAGCTTCTCGGCGTTAACCCCGACCATCTTGCCGAAATCGTTGAATCAACCGACAAGGTCGGCGGTCTGACGGTAAAGGCAGCAGCAGAGCTCGGTCTCGCACCCGGCACAGCTGTTTTCGGCGGCGGCGGTGACGCTTCGCTCATCGGCGTCGGTGCGGGCAGCGTTGAGCTCGGTGAAACACATATCTATAACGGCACATCGGGTTGGGTTTCGACAGTCTGCGAAAAGAATGTTGTTGATACCGCGGCAATGATTGCCGCCATCATCGGCGCACAGAAGGACAGCTTCAACTACTTCGCAGAGCTTGAAACCGCAGGCAAGTGCCTCGAGTGGGTAAAAGACCACCTCGCGCTCGACGAAATCGGCATCTTCCTTGAAAAGACCGATGTTGTTCAGTCCACCGAAACCGTTTACACAAGCCTTTATGACTACCTTTCAAAGGTTGTTGACGAAATCCCCGCAGGCAGCGGCGGAGTTATCTTCACTCCCTGGCTTCACGGCAACCGCTGTCCGTTTGAAGACCCCAACGCAAGGGGAATGTTCTTCAATATGAGCCTCGACACCGGCAAAACCGAGCTTATCCGCTCCGTTCTCGAGGGCGTATGCATGCATATGCGCTGGTTCCTCGAAACTCAGGATAAGAAGGTCAGAACTTCAAGCGTTGTACGTTTCGTGGGCGGCGGCGCACTCTCCGATGTTACCTGCCAGATTCTTGCCGATGTTACAGGCAAAACCGTTGAAACCGTTGACAGCCCCCAGAATGTAGGCGCAGTCGGCGCGGCGGTTATCATGGCTGTCGGTCTTGGAGTTATTGACGATGTTTCCCACGCAAAAAGGCTCATCCCCGCAAAGAAAACCTTCATTCCCAACGAAAAGAATAAAGAGGTTTATGACCGCAACTATGAGGTTTATAAAACTCTTTATAAAAATAACAAAAAAGCGTTTGCGGCTCTCAACGGCTGATAACGCATTTACGAAAGGACTGCTCCCTATGAAAAAATATTTTGCACTCATTCTCACATTCGTTCTCATTCTCACCTGCTTTGCAGCTTGCAAACCTTCAATCAAAGACGGCACTCTCGTTACCGAATTCGGCGGCAAAGAAATCGCTGCGGTTACCGAAGCTGACGGCGGCATCAAGAGAGACGAAGCAGGCAATGTTATCGTTCTCGTTACCGATGAGCACGGCAGAAATGTAAAAGATGAAAACGGCGAATACGCAACCAACCCCATTGCTATCGACCACGCCCTCGTTATCGGTGACACAATCGAAATGCCCGAATACTCAATCAAGATTCCGAGCGGCTGGTCAAACAGCGTAAGCTTTGAAAACCTTGTTCTTCAGAGAGACGGCACCGCAGACACCCTCACAATCTCCGTTATCGACGACAAGTCCCGCGCTGAAGTTGAAAAAGAGCGTTCATCAATTGTTACAAGAACCACTTCGGTTTATGAAAACGTTGTTACCGAAACAAAGAGCGTTAAAGTCGGCGACGCAGATGCATCACTCTTCTCGGCATTCGTTCCCGATGCAAACGGTTCTCAGGTTTACCTTTGCTACATCATTTTTGAACACGCAAGCGATGTTTACGCTTGTATGCTCAACTCAAACACAGACATTTCGGCATCCGTTCCCGAAGTTCTCAGCATCCTCGGTACAATCAATTACGTTCGCTGATTTCAATTTTAAGGAGATAAGAAAATGCTTTTTACACAAGATATCGGTATAGATTTAGGTACTGCCAACACCCTTGTTTTCGTTAAGGGAAAGGGCATTATTATCCGTGAGCCTTCCGTTGTTGCCGTTGACCAGAAGAGCAACCCTCCCAGAGTTGTTGCAGTCGGCACAGAGGCTAAAGAAATGATAGGCAGAACTCCCGGCTCAATCACAGCTGTCCGCCCTCTCAAGGACGGTGTTATTGCTGATTTCGAAATCACCGCAGAGATGATTGCCTCATTCATCAAAAGAACAACAAAGAGAACTCCCTTCTCAAGAATCAGAGTTCTCATCTGCATTCCCTCGGGCGTTACCGAGGTTGAAAGAAAGGCTGTTTATGACGCCGCAAAGAGCGCAGGCGCAAAATATGTAAGCCTTATCGAAGAGCCCATGGCTGCAGCTATCGGTGCAGGTCTCCCCGTCAGCGAAGCAACCGGCAGCATGGTTGTTGACATCGGCGGCGGCACGGCAGAGGTTGCCGTTATCTCGCTCGGCGACGTTGTTACCGCTAACTCCGCAAGAGTTGCAGGCGATAACTTCGACGAAGCTATCATTTCCTACATCAAGAAAAAATATAACCTTCTTATCGGTGAAAGAACCGCTGAAGACATCAAAATCAAAATCGGCTCGGCTTATCCCTACGAAGGGGAGGGCACAATCAACATCAAGGGCAGAAATCTTATGGACGGTCTCCCCAAGAATGTTGACATCACAAGCGAAGAAATCCGCGAAGCTCTTGCAGACCCCGTTTCACAGATTGTTGATTCGGTCAAATCCACTCTCGAAAAGACTCCTCCCGAGCTTGCCGCAGACATCATCGACCACGGCATTATGCTCACAGGCGGCGGCGCTCTTCTCAGAGGTCTTGACAAGCTTATTTCTTCAGAAACAAAAATCCCCGTTCACATCGCAACCAATCCTCTCGACTGCGTTGCTGACGGCACGGGCATCTGCCTTGAAAACGATACTCTCAACATCACAGGCAATAAAAAGTATATCTAATTCACCTTAAGGAGTTTTACGATGATCCGCTTTTTGAAAAGCACGGCATTTAAAATATTTGCGGTTATTGCCGCGGCACTTCTTGCAGGCTCGGTTTTTGCCGTTGTTTCAAGGAGCGGTTCGTCGCCTCTGACGAGCGTAACAAGCTTTGTTTTCGGGCCTGTTTCAAGACTTTCGTCCTATGTTGCGGCTGAATTCTCAAAGCTTCCCATATCATTTAAATCTTCATCAACTCTCTCCAAAGAAGTTGATGAGCTTAAAAAGCAAGTTGATACTCTCACCGAGCAGCTTGTTGAGCTTGAGCAGCTTCGCAACAAAAACGCCCTCTATCAGGAATTCCTCGGAATCAAAGAGGAGCACAGCGACTATGTTTTTGCCGAAGCCGCAATCATCGGCAGAGATGCCGCCGACAATCTCGGCACATTCACTCTCAACAAAGGCTCGCTGAGCGATATCAGCGTCAACGACCCCGTTATCTACGGCAAATATCTTGTGGGCGTTGTCGCTTCCGTAACCCCGACCCAATGCACGGTCAACACAATTCTCAATCCCAAGCTCAATGTCAGCGCATATGAAGTGCGTACCCGCGACCTCGGCTTTGTGACCTCAACGGTTGCTCTTGCAGAAGAGGGGCATTGCCATATGCCCGGCCTTTCATCGTCAACAGCAGTTACGGCGGGCGGTATCGTATGCACATCGGGCGTCGGCGGAATCTTCCCGAGAGACCTCATCATCGGCAACATTGTTGATGTTGTTGACGGCTCGGTTGATATCTCCGCAAGCGCCATCATCAAGCCCGGCATTGAATTTGACGACATCACCGATGTTTTCATCATCACATCCTTTGACGGACAGACAGAGTAATCAAACAAAACTATGACACTTGAATCCAATCGCAAAAAGTTGATATTGCGCAGGATATGCCTTGCACTGATTCTGCTGCCGGTTTCCGTTATTCAGAATACTGACGGATTCTTCCCGCAGTTTTTCGGCGTCAGGGCTTTATTGATTATACCCTTTGTTGTGTGCATATCAATGTTTGAGCGCGATATCGTCGGAATGCTTCTCGGTCTTTTCGCGGGCGCACTCTGGGATATCTTCGCATCAGGTGCAAGCTTCAATGCACTTTTCCTGACTGCCGTCGGCTTTATATGCGGCACGCTTATTAATACGATTATGCGTAACAATGTTGTGACGGCGTTCATTCTTTCAACCGCCGCAACCTTGCTTTATAACATATGTTATTGGCTGTTCCACTATGTTTTCGGGGGAATGGACAGCGCGGCTTATATGCTTCTGCGCTACTATCTGCCCTCGATTGTTTACACAGTTATTCTTGTTCCGATTGTTTTCATAATCATCCGCTTTGTGGCGAAAAAATTTATCGAGGAGTAAAATCCGATTTCAAAAGGAGGTAAAGATATGCACGTTAAAATAACCGCAAAAAGGCGCGTTATTTCTGTTGTTGCGCTTCTTGCCTTCCTTGTTTTTTTTGCATTCGACCTTGTTAAAATTCAGATTATCGACGGCGAAAAATATGATGCCGCAAGTTCTTCCGTTTCAGCAAGCACTGCTCCGATTTCCGCCGCAAGAGGTGAAATCGTTGATGAGCAGGGCAAAGAGCTTGTTTATAACGATCAGGGGTATTCCGTCATTTTTGACGCGGCGTATTTCCCCGCATCAAGCGAAAATGAAGAGAGAAACTCCATAATTCACTCACTCATTCAGCTTTTTGAGAGCAGTGCTCTTGAATGGACTGACAATCTGCCCCTTGTTTTTAACGAAAACGGCGAAATCGCTTTCAAGGCAGACAGCGAAAACGAAATCAAAGAGATGAAGAGCAGAGATATGCTCAGTCTCAACGACTACGCAACCGCTCAGAACTGCTTTGATGCGCTTATCAGCCGCTATAAACTTGAAAATTACTCAGCTCAGGACGCAAGAAAGATTTCATCCGTGCGTTATGAGATGGAAAGAATATTCTTCCGCATCGGAAATCCCTATACCTTCGCGATTGACGTACCCGAAGAAATAATTGCTCATATCAAAGAAAACAGCGGCTATTTCAAGGGCGTTGATGTTCAGGTTGTGCCCGTGCGCAAATATGCCGACGGTATGCTCGCTCCCCACATTCTCGGCAGAATCGGTGCGATTGACGCCGATGAATACAGCGAAAAGAAGAGCGAGGGCTACAAAATCACCGATATTATCGGCAAGAGCGGAATTGAATCCGCAATGGAAAAATACCTCAAGGGTATTGACGGCGAAGCCACGATTTATACCGACGGCGACGGAAACCGCACAACCGAAGTCACAACCGACCCGATTCACGGCAACACCGTCGTGCTGACAATCAATGCGGGGCTTCAGGAAGTTACAAACCGCGCTCTCGAGCAGGCGCTCTGGGATTATGCGGGTAAGCAGGGCAATATGGTTGAAAATGCGGGTGCGGCAGTTGTTATCAACTGCAAAACGGGTGCACTCCTTGCATCTTCCACCTATCCGACCTATGATATTTCAACTTACAGCGAAAATGTTGAAGCGCTCAACAGCGCACCCGGTTCGCCTCTCTGGAACAGAGCTCTGCTCTCAACCTACGCAACGGGTTCAACAATGAAACCCTCGGTTGCGATTGCCGCTCTTGAAGAGGGGATTATCGACACCGAATACACCTACTACTGCAACGGCTCATACACCTATCTCGGTCAGCACTTCAAATGCGAGCAGGCGCACGACAGCAGATTTGTTGACGTTGTTCACGCAATCGACGAATCGTGCAACACCTTCTTTTACGAAGTCGGCAAGATGCTCGGAATCGAGAAGATGAATGAATACCGTACCCTTTTCGGCCTCGGTGCAAAGACGGGATGCGAGCTCGGCGAAGCTTCGGGCGTGCTCGACAGCCCCGAATACCGCGCATCGCTCAATCAGAAATGGCTCCCCGGTTACACCGTACAGTCCGCAATCGGTCAGGCGGGTAATCTTTTCACTCCCATTCAGCTTGCAAACTATTGCGCCACCATTGCAAACGGCGGCACAAGATATAAAACACATTTTGTAAAATGTATAAAGAGCTACGACTATTCGCGCACAATCCTTGAAACCAAACCCGAGGTTGTTGCAAACACGGGCGTTTCCGATGCAACACTCGATACGGTCAGACAGGGTATGCTCGAGGTTGGTACAACAGGCTACTGCGCAAGATATTTTGCGCATCTTCCCGTTGAGGTTGCCGCCAAGACGGGTACTTCTCAGGAAATCCGTAAGCTTGACGGCGTTTCCGTTAAGATTAATAACGGTTTCCTCATCGCATTCGCTCCCTATGAAAACCCCGAAATCGCTGTTGCCGTTGTCGGCGAAGGTATGACCTCGGGCGCATTTGTTGCTCCCGTTGTTGCCGAAATCGTTGACTATTATTTCGGTCAGAGCGATTCTCTGGAGCTTTATCAGACTGAAAATACACTTATCCCTTGATTTGAGAGTGCAGAACGCAAATGCGACGCTTATTTTAATTCTTTATTTTCCGAAAGGAGCAGCATATGGCAGAAATCATCGTTATCGCCTCGGGTAAAGGCGGCTCGGGAAAATCAACATTCGTTAACGGAATTTCAAACGCACTTGCCATTCTCGGCAAAAAAGTGCTCGCGGCTGATTGCGATATCGGTCTGCGTTCGCTCGACCTGATGTTCGGTGTAACGGAAAATGTTGTTTTCGATTGGGGCGACCTTCTTCTTGAACGCTGCACCCGTGAGCAGGCTGTGATAAGCGGAAAGATCGATTTTCTTGCCGCTCCGAGAAGCTTCGACGATGATTTTACTCCCGAAAGTGTTGCAGCTCTTTTCCGTTCCTTTTCAAATGACTATGACTACATAATTCTCGACGCACCCGCAGGTATCGACAGGGGAATGCAGCTAGCCGCAAGCGCTGCTGACCGCGCAATTGTTGTTTCAACGGCTGATAAGGTTTGTGTACGCAGCTGTTCAAGAGCCTTTGACGAGCTGCGCAGACTCGGCGTTGACGATACCCGACTGGTTATTAATATGTTTGAAGTCAAACCTGCTTGCAAACACAAGCTTCTCAATATCGACCAATGCATCGACGAAACAGGCGTTCAGCTCATCGGCGTTGTGCCCAGAGATATCAACATCGGATTCAGCTCCGTTACGGGCAAGGCACCCGATGCCGATGCCCCCTCATCGCTTGCATTCAACAGAATTGCAATGCGCATAACGGGCAAACGCGTTCCGCTCATATGCGAATAGGGGGGTAGCTATGGATAACAGAACTATTGCCGCCATTGCAACTCCGAATGCACCCGGCGGAATCGGTGTAATCCGTATTTCGGGCGAAAACGCTCTCGCCGTTGCCGATAAAATATTCCGACCCGTCAGCGGAAAATTGCTGACCGAAAGTAAGGGTTACCGCGCCCATTTCGGCGATGTTTATTATAATAATGAAAAAATCGACGAGGCGGTCTGCCTCGTTTTTCGTGCACCCGCAAGTTACACAGGCGAGGATGTTGCCGAAATTTCGTGCCACGGCGGTCTGTTTGTGACAAAGCAGGTGCTTCGTGCCGCACTCGATGCAGGCGCATCTCCCGCCGAAGCGGGCGAATTCACAAAGCGTGCATTCCTCAACGGAAAAATAGACCTTGCCGCCGCCGAAAGCGTTATGTCGCTCATCGGTGCATCGGGCAAGCAGGCTGCCGCCGCCGCACTCAACACTCTTGACGGCAACCTCAGCCGTGAAATCAGGGGAGTGGCGGATTCGATTATCGCAATCTGCGCATCTCTTGCCGCATGGGTTGACTATCCCGATGAGGATATTGAAGACACAAGCGCAGCGGATATGCTTCCCGTGTTTGAATCGGCACATAATTCTCTTAAAGAAATAATACGCCGCTACGACTGCGGACGAGCCGTCACCGACGGAATTGACGCCGTTATCGTTGGCAGACCCAACGTCGGCAAATCAACGCTGATGAATCTTCTTTCAGGATTCGAGCGCTCAATCGTTACCGACATTGCGGGCACAACCCGTGACGTTGTTGAGGAAAAAATCGTGCTCGGCGAAATCATTATGCGCGTTGCCGATACTGCGGGCATCCGCGAAACCGAAAATGTTGTTGAGAATATCGGCGTCAGCCTTGCAAAGCGCAGACTTGAGCGCGCGGAGCTCGTTCTTGCTGTTTTTGACGGAAGCGAGCCGCTGACCGACGACGATGCCGACATCATCAGATTCTGCGAATCCAAAAGAGCGATTGCTCTTCTCAATAAATCCGACCTGCCTCTTGCGGCAGACAGAAAAATTATCGAAAGCGCTTTTGCACATTCTGTCGAACTTTCGGCTTCAACGGGAGAGGGCAGGGGAGAGCTTGAAAAAGCGGTTGCCGAAATTTTCAGAACCAACGAGTTCAATCCGAATGCCGCTTGTCTGACGAGCGAACGCCAGCGCCAATGCTGCGTGAATGCGCTCGCAAGCATCGAAGAGGCGATTAACGCAATCAACTGCGGAGTAACTCTTGATGCCGTCAACGTCTGCGCCGACTGCGCAATCGATGCTCTTCTTCAGCTCACAGGCGAAAAAGCGACTTCGGCAGTTGTTGACGAAGTTTTCTCGCGTTTCTGTGTAGGTAAATAAATTATTACAAAATCAGCTGATTATTATTCTTTTATCGCATTAAAATAGCTGTTTTTGATTCTTTTTTAGCATTATAATGCCCATTTTCGATTACAGACGATTGCGCAAACCGAAATGAGCTGAGCATCGTTTTAAAAATTTCCATCGTCTGTAAACCAGAGGTTTTTTACACTATAAATTGGAGTTTTTTTATGGAGTACATTTCTGAAAATTTTGATATAGCGGTTATCGGCGCCGGCCACGCGGGAATCGAAGCGGGTCTTGCCGCTGCGCGTCTCGGTTGCAAAACTGCCGTTTTCACAATCAATCTTGACTGGGTCGGCAATATGCCGTGCAACCCGTCAATCGGCGGCACATCGAAAGGCCACCTTGTCCGTGAGATTGACGCGCTCGGCGGCGAGATGGGTATTGCTGCAGACCGCAACACTCTGCAAAACAGAATGCTCAACCTCGGCAAAGGCCCCGCAGTCCACAGTCTGCGCGCGCAGATTGACCGCAGAGGCTACTGCGACTATATGAAATATGTACTCGAAAAGCAGGAAAATCTCTATCTTCGTCAGGCAGAAATCATCGATATCCGCCGCGACGGTGACGAATGGATTCTCAAAACCCGCCTTGAGGCGCTCCACAGAGTGAAAGCTGTTATTATCGCAACGGGCACTTTCCTTGCGGGTAAAATCTTCATTGGCGATATTTCCTATGAAAGCGGACCTGACGGAATGTTCCCGTCGGTTGAGCTTGCACAGTCGCTCAAGAATCTCGGTGTGCTGACCAGACGCTTCAAAACTGGCACTCCACCGAGAATCAACCGCAGAAGTGTTGACATCGAAAGCCTTGAGCCGCAGTACGGCGATGAAAAAATCACCCATTTTTCCTATGTTACCGACTTCGAGGTTCGCAACACCGAGCCTTGCTATATCACATATACGGGCGAAGAAACCAAGAAAATCATCCTTGATAATCTTCACCGTTCACCCCTCTATTCGGGCAAAATCGACGGCGTCGGACCCCGTTACTGCCCGAGCATTGAGGATAAAATCGTGCGTTTCTCCGAAAAAGAGCGTCATCAGATATTCGTTGAACCCTGCGGAGCAAACACTGATGAGATGTATCTTCAGGGACTTTCATCGTCACTTCCCGAGGATGTCCAGCTCAAAATCGTCAGAAGCATCCCCGGACTCGAGAATGCGGAGTTCCTTCGCACCGCATATGCGATTGAATATGACTGCGTTGACCCGCTTTCGCTCCGTCAGACCCTTGAATTCAAGGATTTTGACGGCCTTTACGGCGCAGGTCAGTTCAACGGTTCAAGCGGATATGAAGAAGCCGCCGCCCAGGGACTTGTTGCGGGAATGAACGCTGCCCTCAAAATCAAGGGCAAAGAACCCGTCATTCTTGACCGCACAACCTCTTATATCGGCACTCTCATTGACGACCTTGTGACCAAAGGATGCTCCGATCCCTATCGAATGATGACATCCCGCTCAGAATACAGACTCATTCTTCGTCAGGATAACGCAGACCGCAGACTCACCGAAATCGGCTACAAAGCCGGTCTTATCAGCGAGGAAAGATATAATAACTTCCTTAAAAAACTTGAACTCATCGCAAAAGAGCGCGAAAGAGTTGAAAATCTCTCCATTCCCAAGTCGGACGAGATTGATGCAATGCTTGTTTCACGTGGAACATCCGCGCTCGAAAAGGGTCTGAAGATGATTGACCTTCTTCGCAGACCTCAGGTGAACTACGAAGCGCTCACCCCGTTTGATAAAAACCGACCCGACCTGCCCGACGATGTTTTTGAGCAGGTTGAGATTGACATTAAATATGAGGGATATCTCAAGCGCCAGCAGATGCAGATAAATGATTTGCGCCGCCTTGAGGTAAAACGTCTGCCGAGCGACCTTGATTATAATGATATAACGGGTCTCAGGCTCGAAGCGATTGAAAAACTCTGTAAAATCCGACCCGAAACCGTCGGTCAGGCTTCGAGAATTTCGGGCGTTTCCCCTGCCGATATCTCTGTTTTACTTATATACCTTGAAAGGAACGGTATAAATGGTTAACACCAAACTTCTGATTTCCGATGCCGAAAAGCTCGGAATTTCAATAAATGATGAGCAGATAAAGCTCTTTGAGAAGCTTTCTGACCTGCTTGTTGAGCAGAACAAAACAATGAATCTTACCGCCATAACCGACCCCGACGGTATTGCCGTCAAGCATTTTGCAGACAGTATATCACTCCTTTCGGCGTGTGACATTCCGAAAGGCGCAAGGGTTACGGATATCGGAACGGGCGCAGGTTTCCCCGGCATTCCCCTTCTTATTATGCGACCCGACATCGATCTGACCATGATTGACAGCACGGCAAAAAAGCTGAAATATGTTCAGTCAACGGTTGATTCGCTCGGCCTCATCGCAACAACACTCCATACAAGAGCCGAAGAAGCGGGTCAGAGCAAGGAATACCGCGAGAAATCCGATATAGTCTGCTCGCGCGCGGTTGCGGCACTGAATGTTCTTTGCGAATACTGTATGCCGTTTGTCAAAGTCGGCGGACTCTTTATTGCAATGAAAGCTGCAAAAGCACAGGAAGAAATCGCCGATGCAAAGGCGGCAATCAAGCTTCTCGGCGGCGAAATTATCGGTGAAAAGTCGTTTACTCTCTCCGACGGCGGCGAAAGAACACTCGTTATCATCAAAAAGATATCGCATATTCCGCCCAAATATCCCAGACCTTCCGCACAGATTGCCAAAAAACCTCTTTAAATTTAATATGATTTGCAGATTTGCGCCGCTTTTTGGCGATTGAATTTGCTGGACAATCCCCCCTTTCGGTGTTAGAATTAACTCAACGAACGGGGGGATAATTTTTTGAAGAACTCAAAATACAAAATCGGCGGTCAGATAATTCTCGTGCCGCAGGAAGAAATTTATCCGAATCCCAATCAACCGAGAAAACGGTTTGATTTCGATGAACTCGAGGGACTTGCCCAGAGCATCAGGCAAAACGGAATCATTCAGCCAATCGCAGTGAGGGTAAACAGCAAAGGCGAATATGAGCTGATTTCAGGCGAACGCCGCCTGAGAGCATCAAGGCTCGTCGGCATAACACAGATTCCGTGCATCATTATGGATGCAACCGATGAAAAATCCGCACTATTTGCCCTTCTTGAGAACATACAGCGCAGCGACCTCGGTTTCTTTGAGGAAGCTCAGGCGATTGAAAAATTGATAATCGATTTCGGAATGAGCCGTGATGAGGTCTGCAAAAAACTCGGCAAGGCTCCCCCGACGATATCCAACAAGCTCCGTCTGCTTCGCCTTCCCGAAGAAATCAGGCTCAAAATAACTCAGGAAAACCTGAGCGAACGCCACGCAAGAGCACTTCTTAAGCTTACTTCAATCAGTCAGATGGAGCGTGCATTATCAATTATTGCGGAGAAAAGACTTAATGTCACCGAATCCGAAAGACTGGTTTCGCAGATAATGACCAACGACAGCCGCCGCAGACAGCCGCCCGTGAAGCTTTTCAAGGATGTACGCATCTTCGTCAACACCCTTAACCACGCGGTTGATACCATGCGAAAGGCAGGCATTGAGGCAGACTCCGCAAAAAGTGAGACCGATGAATATATCGAATATATTGTCCGCATTCCCAAAACGGGCAACTGCGTTATCAAAGCGAAACGCACATCGGCATAATACTGACATCCTCTAACTTACCATATCTTTCTCTTTCACACCCACATCCAGCGGAAGGAGCAGGCTTCGTGCCTGCTCCTTCTGCTTTGTCTGCTGATAAGGTCGTTAGAACATAAACAAAGATGTTCCACGTGAAACAATATAAAACATTTTATTTTCTGCTTTATTTTTATTTTATTGTATGCTATAATATATAAATCAAATATAATATTAATTACATTATATATAGGAGAGATTACTTTGGGAAAGACAATTGCAATTGTTAACCAAAAAGGCGGAGTCGGCAAAACCACCTCTGCTGTTAACCTCACCGCCGCGCTCGGCAGTAAGGGATATAAAATCCTGCTTGTTGATATCGACCCTCAGGGCAACTCAACCAGCGGTCTCGGAATCAACAAAAGAGGACTTCAGACCTCGTCATATAATGTGCTCATCGGCAACTCCCCCGCCAAGGATGCAATCGTTGAAACACCGTATGCAAATGTTTCTGTTATGCCGTCGAGCATGGACCTTGCGGGCGCAGAGCTTGAACTTGTTGACCTTGAAAAAAGAGAATCAAAACTCAAGAATGCTCTTGCTCTCGTTAAGGATGAATTTGATTTCATCTTCCTTGACTGCCCTCCGTCGCTCGGACTTATCACTCTCAACGGTCTTTGCGCCGCGGACACTCTGATTGTTCCCATTCAGTGCGAATTCTTCGCTCTTGAAGGACTTTCGCAGCTTATCGCAACCGTCAGAAATGTCAAGCGTCTTTATAATCCTTACATAGAAATCGAGGGTGTTCTTCTGACGATGTATAACGGTCAGCTCAACCTCACTCAGCAGGTTGTTGAGGAAGTCAAGAGATGCTTCCCGAAAAAGGTTTATTCAACCTTTATTCCCAGAAACGTCCGACTTTCCGAAGCGCCCAGCTACGGTCAGCCCGTTATGTATTACGACAAATCCTCAAAGGGCGCTCATGCTTACAGCGACCTTGCAGATGAATTTTTAAGACTCAACGGAAAGGAGAAATAATATGGCACCCAAAAAAAGCGGACTCGGCAGAGGACTTGATTCACTGCTTGCGGATAATTCTTTAGAAGAAACAAGCGGAGCACAATCCGTCAAGCTCAATCTTATGGACATTGAGCCGAATAAAGACCAGGCAAGAAAGATTTTTGACGAGGCGGCTCTTTCGGAGCTTGCCGATTCAATCGCTCAGCACGGAGTTTTGCAGCCGCTGCTTGTCCGTCCGATGATTGGCGGCGGATATCAGCTCGTTGCGGGTGAAAGACGCTGGAGAGCAAGCCGCATCGCAGGGCTTACTCAGGTACCCGTTGTTATAAAAGAACTTACCGATACCGAAGCTGCTGTTATTTCTTTAATAGAAAATTTACAGCGTGAGGACCTCAACCCCGTTGAAGAGGCGCTCGGTTATGCAAGCCTTATCAAGGACTTCAATCTCACTCAGGAAGAGGCGGCGGAAAAGGTCGGCAAATCAAGACCCGCAGTTGCAAACTCGCTCCGTCTTTTAAAACTTCCCGAAGCGGTGCTCGATATGGTTCGTGAAAACAAGCTTTCCGCAGGCCACGCAAAAGTGCTTGTTGCGCTCGATAACGAAAAGCTTATTATCTCCACCGCAGAATTCATTATTGAAAAGAAGCTTTCGGTAAGAGAAACCGAAAAGCTTGTCAAATCACTGACCGCTGAAAAGAAAGAGCCGAAAAAAGCTCCCTCCCGTCACACATTCTTTGACGAAGTTGAGCTTTCGCTGAATAATTCGCTCGGCAGAAAAGCAAAGGTAATCACCAAAAACGGAAAAGAAAGCGGTACTCTCGAAATCGCTTTTTATGATAAAGACGACCTTGCAAGAATCGCAAAAATTCTTGCAGCATTGGAATGAGGTAAAGAAATATGAAAGATTTTAAGCACGCACTTCTTGTTATGGAAAAGCAGGATTATCCCGCAGAAGCAAGAGAAGTTATCATCAGAGCAAACGAAAAAATTCTTGCCGACGAAAAGGCAAACAAAATCTATGAATCAATGTACCGTGCGTACTGGAAGAACAAAAAGAATTTCCACACTTTCTCTGACAAGTCAAAGGAACTTGCAGAACTTATCGGTGAAAACGTTTATACCGTTTATCTTGTTCTTCTCATCAACTGCACAAAACCCCTCAAAGCCGCTTACAAAAAAGCAGGCATCAGCGAAGATATTTACTGGAATTCAATCCTCGACCTCAAAGTCAAAATGCTCGAATGCAAAGAGAACTTTGATGTTTACGGCACCTTCGTTGAAGGCTGGTTTATGTCATTCTATACTCTTGAGCGCTTCGGTCTTGGCAGATTCCAGTATGACCTTTCCGACTTCGGCGAAGAATTCTACGATAACAACGGCGTTTTCATCAAGGACAGCGAATTCTGTCTGGGTATGCACATCCCCTCTCACCTCGCACCCCTCACCTACGAGGTAAGAATGGATTCTTATAAAAAAGCCTTCGAGATGTTCAAGGACAGATTCGGCGGTAAGTACATCGTTATCTGCTGCAACTCGTGGCTTCTCTACCCCGACAATCTCAACATTCTTCCCGAAAACTCAAATGCGGCAGACTTCATTCTCGACTTTGAGCCGCTCGACATAAGACGCACCTATGATTTCGGCGACTGCTGGAGAATCTTCGGTCAGAACAAGAGCTGTCTTAAACCCGCAGAGCTTCAGAGGGACACCTCAATGCAGAGAGCTTTTGCAGAATGGTTTGATCAGGGCAAAAAAGCAGGCTCGGCTTACTCAATGATTATCTTCGACGGTGAAAAGATCGTTACAAGAAGAACCCGCGAAGAAATGAGAGAACAGTACGGTTATTAAGAGGTAATTATTATGTCCGATTTATACAGCTCAATCTGCATTTCATCCGTCAAAGCTTCGGCACTTGAAATCGCAGGTGTTGATATACCCGAAAATATCGAATCACCCAACCCCGTTCTGACGGCACTTGCCGAAAAAAAGCTCGGCACCGAGAAAGCTGACAGAGTTGTTATTTATAACCCCGATGCCGTTGCGCTCTGGGTTTATCAGAAATATACCTCAATGTTCACAAAGGCGGCGCTCTGCTCGGATGTTGCGTTGCCGATGCTATCGGTTATGCCGAGCGTAACTCCCGTCTGCTTTGCCTCGATGTACAGCGGAGTTATGCCCGACATCCACGGAATAAAGAGATATGAAAAACCCGTTCTCACCGTCAACACAATCTTTGATTCGTTCATCAAAGCGGGCAAAAAGGCGGCCATCGTTTCAACCTCGGGAGACAGCATTTCAACAATATTCCTTAACAGAAATATGGAATATTTTATTTACGACACTCCCGAAGATGTCAATAAAAAGGCTCTTGAACTCATCGAAGAGGACCGCTTTGACCTGATTGTCATTTATAACGGCAACTACGACGGCACAATGCATAAATTCGGACCTGAAGCGCCCGAATCCCTTGCCGCTCTTGAAAAGAATATTGATTTTTATTCGGAGTTGGTTGAAAAAATCAACTCCGAGTGGAAAGACCATAAGGTTTTCTACGGATTCTGCCCCGACCACGGCTGCCACGAAATCGACGGCGGCTGCGGCTCACACGGCCTGGATATGGAAGAGGATATGAATGTTATACACTTTTACGGGGTAAAAGTATAAGTGCAGAGTTCAAAACTCAGAACGCAGAACGGAGATTTTTATGGGGAGCATAATTGAAATCAAAAGCTTTGATTTTGCGGTCAGAACTGTAAATCTTTATAAATTTCTGACAACAGAAAAAAAAGAATTTGTGTTATCAAAACAGCTTTTACGATGCGGGACAAGTATCGGAGCAAATGTTTCAGAAGCAGAAAGAGGACAGAGCAAAGCAGATTTTAATTCAAAATTAAATATTGCTCTTAAAGAAGCAAATGAAACATATTATTGGTTAAGATTGTTGCATCAGACGAATTATTTATCCGATAAAGAGTTTAACAGTTTAGAAACAGATATTAACGAAATAATTGCAATTCTTGTTTCAATTTGCAAAAAAACAAATCAAAAATAACTCTGCGTTCTGCACTCTGCATTCTGCACTTATTCGCTCCACCATTCGCTGTTCCAGATCCGTTCAATCAATTCATCTGCAATTTTTGCGTGCAGTTTGAAATCCATCGCATCGATGTAGCATTTTTCGAGTGCGTCGTGCTCATCCTTTGCCATACGGAGCGCACAGATTGCCTCATTCATCAGCTCTTTCGAAGCTTTTTTCGAAAAATTCAGCCTTGCGCGGTGAAGCGCAAGTTCATTAACCGAATAAAAACGGCGGAGTGAAACCGTTTTTGTCGGAATAATATCAGGTTCACAGAGCTTGTCGCAGGTGAAAAATCCGAGCGCAAGCTCTTTTATTATTATGTGGCGAAGCTGTTTTTCGTTGCCGACAAACGGGCTTGAAACAACAGAAAATCCGCACGCCAGCGCATATGAACGAATCTCGTTTATCAGCATTGATGCCGCAACTCCGAAATCATCCTCAAACATAACAGTCGTGTCACACAATTCATTGACCGTTTCCGATAAAAAATAATATCCCTTTGGCGTTATTGCATCCAACAGACGGATTTTTTCAAGACCGATTTTTCCGCTCGGTCTTTTGAAATGGCGGTTCGCAACCCTTGATGCATAACGCATCAGCCTTTCTTTATCAAGACACTCGCGGCAGATTTTTTCGCCGTCGCCGTAGATCGAAAATGCGGAATCAATAAATCGGCGGCAACGCTGATGGCAGGATTTATATTTATCGGTAAGGTCAATTATTTTTTCTTTATTATCAAGAATCTTTTGCTTATCCCAGCAATCGCCGAGGTTGATAATCTCTCCCGTTGCACCCGGGTAATCGGGGTCAAGCATATGCGGAGAAGTGCCGTCGGCAATGCTGACCCGAAGTGACGGAAAGATAACCGCATCAAGCGAATCGGGGTCGGATGAGCAGTGAATCCTTTCACAGTCAATGTCGCGTCTTTCCATTTCGTCGGCAATCTTCCTCATCAGCGAGGATTTTCCAGTACCGGGCCCACCCTTGATGATATATGTATACTGACCTTCGATTTTTGGCGTAAGCTGTGAAAAGCAGGAAAAAAAACCGTTTCTGCCGCTTGAACCAAGAAAATATGATTGTTTCATAGTATTGCCTCCGTATGAAATTGAATTCATTATCAATTTATTCAAAAAAGACGGAAATGTTAAAAATCGCCGATAAATGCTATGTTTTCTTTCAAAAATGAATCAAAAATTCAAAAATTTCACTTGATATTATTATAAATATAATATATAATATTACGGTACAGAGTTTTGTTTTGGTCATGTGGCGTGTGGGTCCTGTGCGACAGGGCACCGTGAACCATGTCAGGCGGGTGAACCGAGCAGCATTAAGCGGGCAGTCTTGTGCGCCACAGTCCGCCTACCGCCATATGACCAAGATAAAACTCTATTTTTATAAAGTAACCGCTGATTAAATTTAGTTGTGATTATCAGCGAGATAGTTTTTTGTCAGAAATGTCAAAAAAACGCAGGCAATACTTTGTGTATTAACGAGTATTTTTTGCGTTTATGACGGAAAAATAGCCGCTGAGAATTGTGACTTAAATTTAATCAGCGGTTACTCAAGGAGTGAAAAGAATGTATCAGGCGCTTTACAGAAAGTGGAGACCCAAAGATTTCGGCGATGTCTACGGTCAGCCCCATGTAACCAAAACTCTCCGCAGTCAGCTCGAAAACGGCAGAATCTCTCACGCATATCTTTTCACGGGTTCAAGAGGTACGGGTAAAACCACCTGTGCAAAAATTCTTTCAAAGGCGGTCAACTGCCTGAATCCCGTTGACGGCAATCCCTGCAACGAATGTGAAATCTGCAGAGGTATCGAAAACGGTTCAATCCTTGACGTTATCGAAATCGACGCCGCCAGCAACAACGGCGTTGATAATATCCGTGATTTGCGCGAGGAAGCCAACTTCACTCCCGCAAACGCAAAATACAGAGTTTATATCATCGACGAAGTTCATATGCTCTCAATCGGAGCATTCAACGCTCTTCTCAAAACTCTTGAAGAGCCCCCCTCACATGTTATTTTCATTCTCGCAACAACCGAAATCCACAAGCTGCCGTCAACCATTCTTTCAAGATGCCAGCGTTTCGATTTCAAGAGAATTGCTCCCGAAGATATCACCGCAAGGCTGATGTATGTTGCGGAAAAAGAAAATGTCAACCTCACATCCAATGCCGCAAGCCTTATCGCAAGAATTGCGGACGGCGGTATGAGAGATGCGCTTTCACTTCTCGACAGATGCTTTGCAATGGGAACTGATATCGACGAAAACACCGTCAGCGACGCCGCAGGAATTGCCGGCACCGTTCATCTTTTCTCATTCTCGGAATATGTTGCAAAGGGCGATTTCACAAGCTCGCTCCGACTTGTTTCAAAGCTCCACAGCGAAAGCTGCGATATCGACAGTCTCTGCACCGAGCTTACCCTCCATTTCCGCAATCTGATGGTGGCAAAAACCGTCGGCGACTGTGAGGGACTCATCGTCTGCTCAAAGGACGAGCTTGAAAAGATAAAAGAAAGAGCATCACAGCTCAAGCTTTCAAAAATTCTTTCTTGCATCGAAGTTCTTGAACAGACAGCTAAAAATATAAAAAACGCCGCCAACAAGAAAATCCAGCTTGAAGCGGCAGTAATAAAGATGTGCGCTCCGTCGGCATCCTCGGGCGAAGGAATTTCCGCAGACCTTGAGGAACGAATCAGCGCAATCGAAGAAAAGCTTGCATCAATTCAGTCGGGCGCAGTCATAAGTTCCGCACCCGTTCAGCCTCAACCAAAAGCCGAACCCACTCCCGCACCGTATATTCCCCAGCCGGAGCCGGAAAAATCCGCACCCAAAGCTGAACCCATTCCCGAAAAGAAAGAAGAGCCGAAACCCGAGGCAGTTGAAGCTCCTCCTGTTCCCGAGGCTCCGCCTGCACCTGCCGCTCCCGCCGAAGTTGCTGACATTCCCGACGGTAATTTTGATAACTGGGCGGATGTGCTTGAAAAAATTATGAAATACGATATGCCGCTTTTCGGAATCCTTGCAAATTCCAAGGCTTCAATCAAAAACGGCAGAATCATTATCCATTCGGAAAATCCGACTCTCTTTGATTTTATCTGCACCGACACTCACTCAAAAGAGCTTGCAAGAGCCGTTTATGAGGTTGTGGGCAGAAAAATGAAGATTGCGGTTTCAAACAGCGATAAACCCAAGGCAGAAAAAAGTCCTTTGGAAAACCTGAAGGCAAAAATAAATAATTTCAATAATAACTGATAATGGAGGATAAATAAAATGAAAGCAAGAATTCCCGGCGCTCCCCAGGGCGGCAATATGATGAAAAAAATTCAGGAAATGCAGGAGAATATGACAAGAATCCAGGCTGAAGTTGAAGCAACAGAATTCTCTTCAACAGTCGGCGGCGGCGCAGTTGAAGTTGTTGTTACAGGCGCACACGAAGTAACAGCAGTCAACCTCAAGCCCGAAGTTGTTGACCCCGAAGATGTTGAAATGCTTCAGGACCTCATCATTTCCGCTTTCAACGAAAGCATCCGCAAGGCAAACGAAGCTATGGAGCAGGGAATGGAAAAGGCTAAAGGCGGCCTTTCAATCCCCGGTCTGTTTTAATGAGCGGCTATACTCCTTCTCTCGAGCAGCTTGTTGAGCAGTTTGCGCGCCTTCCGTCAATAGGCAAAAAAAGTGCGCAAAGGCTCGCATTCCATATTCTGAATATGAGCGATGCCGAGGCACAGAAATTTACTGAAACAATTCACAATGCCCGCAAGTCAATCAAAAGATGTAAAATCTGCTGTAATCTGACTGACGGCGAGGTTTGCGGTGTTTGCTCATCGCAGTCGAGGGATAAATCGACAATCTGCGTTGTTGAAGACCCGCGCGATGTTATTGCAATCGAGAGAACCCACGAATACAACGGACTTTACCATGTTCTTCACGGAGTTATTTCTCCGATGAACGACATAAATCCCGAGGATATCTGCATCAAAGAGCTGATTTATCGCCTTGAGGATGACACCGTAAAAGAAGTTATTATGGCGACAAATCCGACTGTCGAAGGCGAAGCAACTTCGATGTATATTTCAAGGCTGATAAAGCCAATCGGAGTTAAGGTCAGCAGACTTGCTTACGGCGTACCCGTCGGCGCAGACCTCGAATATGCGGATGAATTCACCCTCATCAGAGCGATTGAGGGCAGAAATAACCTTTAAAAAAAACGTTCTGCGTTCTGAACTCTGAATTCTGAATTTAAAAAGTTTTCCACTTTTTTATCCTTTTCCACATCCGAGTTTTCCACTTCTTAACATTGACATAAAATGACAAGTGCAGAACTTAAAGTTATCCACAAAAAAAGGTTAACATTTTTTGCATAGGATTCCTTATTTTTCAACGGTTTCAAAAGTTATACCATATTTCCACGCACTCTACTATTACTACTATAATTAAGATAAGATATGCATTCAATATATACGGCGAAAACCGAAGTTTTCGTTTTTCTGCCGTCTGAATCTCAGCGACTGAGTGAATAACTCAAAGGAGGAACACCAAATGAAAATTATATGCAACACACTCGAGCTTTCAGAGGCTTGCCAGAATGTTCAGAGAGCTGCATCAAACAAGACAGCTATCCCTGCAATCGAGGGTATCCTTATGGTTGCAAAGGAGGGCACTCTGACTCTCACAGGCTATGACCTTGAAATGGGTATAACAACTTCAATTCCCGCAAAAATTGAAGAGGAAGGCGAGCTTGTTCTCAATGCCCATATGTTCAGCGAAACCCTCAGAAAGCTGCCCGATGTAAATGTCAGCATCGACAGTGACGCAAGACATATTGCAACAATTTCGTGCGGTGAATTCGAATCAACTCTTATCGGAATTTCTTCCGAAGAATATCCCGAGCTTCCTTCTGTTTCGGGCGGATATCCTATTTCCGTAAAGCAGGAAATCCTCAAGGATATGATAAGAAAAACAATTTTCTCCGCTGCAATCAAAGACAGCAAGATTGTTCACACAGGTATCAAATTTGAAATTGAAAAGAATCATATCAGACTTATTGCCGTTGACGGTGTGCGCCTTGCAATCAGAAATGAAAGCATCGTCTATGAGGGAGAAAATCTTTCGTTTGTTGTTCCCGCAAAAACACTTTCCGAAGTTACAAAGCTTATGAATGATGACGATGCGGATGTCACTCTCGGCGTCGGCAAGAGACATATTATCTTTGAAGTTAACGGTTATAACATAATTTCCCGTCTGCTCGATGGCGAATTCCTTAACTATAAGGCTGCAATCCCCTCGGCAACAAAGACAGTTATCAATGTCAACACAAGAAGCCTTATCGACAGTATCGACAGAACTTCACTCATCATCACCGATAAAATCAAGAGCCCCGTCAAGTGCATTTTCGGCGACAATCTTATCAGAATTTCGAGCATCACTTCTCTCGGTACAGCAAACGACAGAATTGCTGCTTCAATCGAAGGTGAAGGCTGCACAATCGGCTTTAATAATAAGTATATGCTCGATGCTCTCAAGGTTTGCGACACAGATGAGGTCAGAATTATGCTCAACGGACCCGTTGCGCCCATTCTTATCGTGCCCAACGAAGGTGACGAATTCATATTCCTTATTCTTCCCGTGAGGTTGAAAAATGAAGATTAAAGTAAAAGTTGCTCAGAAAAAGCAGGTCACAAAGAAAATAGACACCGATTTTATAAGACTTGACTCATTCCTTAAGATGTGCGACGCTGTCCAGACGGGCGGCCACGCAAAAATCGTTATTCAGGAAGGTGAAGTCCGAGTAAACGGCGAAGTCTGCACCCAGAGAGGAAAAAAACTCCGCTCGGGCGACAAAGCAGAGTTTGAAAATGTTATTTATAATGTAGAATAAAAAGATTTTATGGCGGGGGCTTGCTCCCGCCGTTTGAATAATTTTTGGGGAGATGGAAAAAGTTGATAATTAAATACCATTCCGCAAAAAAATTCAGAAATATTGATTTTGTTGAATTTGAGCCTCATCCCGAGATGAATATTATTTACGGCGAAAACGGTCAGGGCAAGACTAATATTATCGAAAGTATCTGGCTTCTGACGGGATTTTACAGCTTCAGAGCGCGAAAAAATGCCCAGCTTATTCAGCAGGGCGGTGATGAAGCGGAAATCTGCGACAGATTTTATTCACATATGCGTGAACAAAATGCCGTTATGAAAATCAACAAAAAAAAAGAAATAACTCTCAACGGAATCAAAGAAGAATCCCCGAGAGTTATGATGGGCAAATATTATGCCGTTGTTTTTTCGCCCGCAACGCTCGGATTGGTGCAGGACGGACCGGGCGAAAGAAGAAAGATGCTCGACATCGCGCTGAGCCTTATAAAGCCGAATTATGCGGTGATAATGTCGAGATATCTGCGTGTGCTCGACCAGAGAAACGCTCTTCTCAAAAAAATGGGCGAGCGAAGCTTTGAAAATGATTATATTATGCCGTGGGATACCGAGCTTGCGAATCTCGGAGCAAAAATTATCAAATACCGCCTTGATTATATTGAAATGCTCTCGGAAATTTCAACGGAAATTTATGAAGGTATCAGCTCAGGCAGAGAAAAATTTTCGTTTCACTATGATTTTTCACCCGAAAATATCAGCGAAGAAGAGATAAAAGAAAAACTTATTGCTGATATAGAAAAATCACGCGATGCTGACCTCAAAAGACTTTATACAAATGCAGGTCCTCATACTCACGACCTTGTTCTGAATCTCAACGGCAGAGATGCCCGTGTTTTCGGTTCGCAGGGTCAGCAGAGGTCGTGCGCGCTTGCTCTCAAACTCGGTGAAGCGTCGATTATTGAAACAGTGACGGGTGAAAGCCCCGTTGTTCTCCTTGACGATGTTATGAGCGAGCTTGACGAAAGCAGACAGACTTTTATTCTCAATTATCTCGACAGCTGGCAGGTTTTCATTACCTGCTGTGACCCGTCAACGCTTCTGCGTTCGAAAAAAGGCAAGGCGTTTGAAGTTGTCGAAGGAAAAATAAGAGAAATGGAGTGAGAAAATGTATCTTCATCTCGGAATGGATAAGGTTATCACCTTTGATGAAATAATCGGCATTTTTGACCTTGACACAACCACCGTTTCCAAGCGCACGAGAGATTATCTTGCGAAAGCGGAAAAGGCGGGAATCGTTGAAAATGTCTGCTACGATATCCCGAAATCGTTTATAGTATGCAAAGATAAAAACGGCAACGAAAAAGTTTATATTTCGCAGATTTCATCCTCAACTCTTCTCAAGAGAACGGGATATGTTGATTCACTTAACAATGTATAAAGAAAAGCACCGTTTTAAACGGTGCTTTTTTATTTAGAATATTATGTTGAACCAATAATCGATAACCGTGAAGATCATTGCGAAAAATTCTTTCAGACCCAGATCCTTGAGAAGATTGTCGATTCCGTCGAAAATAATGAATTTATCGAGCGGTGACTTTGCCTCGGAGCTGATGATTTCATCGCTTTCTTCGACGGGGTCGCCGTTATCGAGCATAAAATACTGTGTTCTGTAGCCGAGCGGTGTGATTGTGGAGATTGTATAGCAGATTGTGACCGAAACCGCCTTTGCGCTGACCTTAGGAATTTCACCGCTTACGGGAATTTCAATGCTTTCGCCCGGTGCAAGCTCAACTTTGGGATTGATTTTGAATTCAATGTCCGCGCCGTCGCAGTAAATTGCCGAAAGCTTTACGGTATTATTCAGACAGCAGTTTGTGACAACGAGTGCGTCTGTGTCTGAAAGCATACCCGGCTGACATCCCTTGAACTGTGCGAAAACGCTCGATGAAGGATTCGAAGTGTCTCTGAACTGGGGATAGTTCGGGTCGCTGTAAACATCGGTGATTCTGTCGGTGAAAAGAGTTGTCATCATAAGGGTGCGGGTGTAATAATCCCAATAGGTCATTCCGTGGTAAAGACCGTTGACAAACCAGGTGTTGTCGGGCAGATATGCGGTTGAAGCGTCAATATTCATTGCAGGCGAAATCTTGAGTTTGCCGCCGCAGGGATTCTTCTGAACATAACCGTCAGCAAATCTTGAGCCATAGGGAGCGCAGGTCGCGCCCGTTGAAGCCGCAGTTGTGATAATTCCGTCGGAATCTTCGTTAAGACCCGTAACGATTCTGTTGCCCGTACCCGCAATGATAGTGATATTCATACCGTTTTCAATGCATTCTGTAAGCTTTTCGCCGACCTTGGGAAGAATTTCATAATGGAAACGGTTGCTCTTTTCAATCAGCGGAGCGCTGTCAGCATATCTGAGAAGGGTATTTTTTGCATATTCATATTTATCTGTCGGAACAAAATCCCAGAGACTGCCCCAATATCCGATTGTGGGGAAAATAACGGGAATAAGTTCTTCAAAAATAAGGTCGATGAATCCGAACTGCTGAGCCTTGAAAAGCCAGTTGATGTCCTCTTCGGTGCGTGTTCCGTGCTCAACAAAACGAACAAGGCATTCTTCGTCAAAAACAATATTGTTCATCAGCGCATCGTAAGCAATGCCCGCTCCGCCGATTGCGGGAACGGTCAGAACAGCGTTGTCAACATCATTTTTCCAGCCGTAAAGAGTGAGATAAGTTGCGGTAACCTGACCGCCGTGGCTGACTGCAAGAAGATTGACCTTATCCTTGCCCGAATGCTTTTTAACATCCTGAATCAGTTCGTCAAGCATACCTGCGCAGACTTCCGAACCCATTCTGAAATCGCAGGTGAAGTTATAAATATTTTCGTCGCCTATGTATTCCGCAAATTCCTCTGCCATATCCTGTTCCTGACGGTGGTCGCCGTTGGGATGGGTAATCATCAGATTTGCGTTGTTCAGCTCTTCCGCTGTGGAAACTGTTCTTTCAATGGGATAAACGCTTGTGCCGTCGGGGTTGCAACGGAGTTTTTCAAAAAGACCGTTGATTTCTTCGCCGACAGTCTTACCGATAATTTCAGCGTTGCCGACTGTCAGAGCGCCGAGACCGATGCCAAGGTCAACGATTCTGTTGAGAACGCGGTCAAGAACTTCGTCCATATTGAGTCCCCACACAACCTTATCTTCAACTGGGTCATAGAGGGATGAGGAGCTGTAACCGGGAACAATAATAAGGGGATATTCCGAAATTTCGTCTTTGTCAAATTCAACCGATGCCGAAAAAGCAACCGCGCATGTTGAAAAAACAAGAAGAATGGAAATCAGAACGGAAATAATTTTTTTCATAAAATCACCTTTTCCATTATTATGCTTTTATGATAACATAAATATTTTTAAAAAACAATAATAAACTAAATCAAAGCCCCGTTCAATCTGTGGATTTCAATTGCCTTGAGCATAAATTCTTCCGTAACATTGAAAAATTCAGCCAGATCCCAGATTTCCCTGACGCCGTGCATCAGTGCGTCGGTCAGCTCCCTGACGGGAACAAGCTTTGAAGCCGCCCATCTGTCCGCTTTTTTTTCGTGTTTTTCGCGGACTTCAAGCGGTGAATATGCGTTATAAAATGCAAGCGTTTCGCAATGGCCGATTTCGTGGGCAAGGTGCACCCTTTCCTGCGCCGTTGTTTCTATCTCAAACGGGTCAATTCCGATATAGCATCTGCCCGACGGGGTCCTGACCGAAACAGATACCGTCTCTGGCAAATCGCAGCAGATGATTTCGGTTCCATTATTTTCCGCAATTTCATAAAGCTCACTTGTTCTCGTTTTTTTTCGCCTCCCTTGCTTCGATGTATTTTGCAAAAGCAACAACCTCCTGCCACATTTCGTCGGTCACTTCTCCCGCGCCCGAAAAAAGAGCAACTTTTGCTGCTTCAATATAGTCATTCATTTGTTTTTCTTCCGATTCGTTACCGTTAAGATAATCGAGAGAAACTTCAAAAATCTGCGCCAGACACGAAAGGGTTGACACAATCGGAGTCTGGAATCCCGTTTCCCATTTGCTTATCATAACTCGGTCCGTTTTCAGCCCGAAACGGCTGTTGAGCTTTTCGGAAAGCTCAGTCTGAGTCATCTTTTTTTCTTTTCTTAGAGCCTTTATTTTTTCTCCGAGCATTTCACTCACCTCATAGAAATAATATCATATATGTTTCGCAAACGCAACATAATTTTCAGAAAAATTTTAAAAAAGTGTTGACAACGACAACTTTTGTCGCTATTATAGAAGTTGTCGAGGACGACACATATATATGAGGGTGAGAAGAAACATTTATTTTTTTGTTCTTCTATGTGTCGAATACGAAACAATTTATTTTTAAAAGGAAGTGTAAAAACAATGAGTGAAAGTATTTTAACCGAATACCCGGAAATTCCCGTAACGGAAATCAGAAAACAGCTTGAATATGCGAGAATTGTGTGTCAGGATTTGTTCAATCAGTTTTCTTTAAAGGAAGTAAAAAACGGTTTCCGTAAAATGGAATTGTATACAACACAGACAAAGCTTTCAATGCTTATTGATTTCATCAGCGATGCAAGCTGCTGGTGCAATATGTTGGAGATGAATCAGAAGATAGCCGAAAAGCTTGAGAAGGAGGAAAAATGAGAGAGTTAACAGTTGATTTCAGCCTTGAAAATCCGCTTTCAGGCGGTGCGGAGGCTGGGTATATCGGAGAACATAACGCAACAACGCTGATTATTAAACCCGGCGAAGAAATTCTCGCCACAGGTTGTGCAAGCTATGCGGTTGTGTTTCTCACAAGGGGCGAGGTTTACAGGTCGGATTATTTTGAGCCTGCCGACGAATTCAGAATCGACCTCGGTGCGCACCTGACGCGCGACTATTATCTGAACCTTCAGATTGAAGGATATTCGGAAGAAAATGATATGATTTTTAAAAGTCCGATGGTGACAAAAATTCAGTTTATGCCGTCAATCAACGGCGAAAAAACCGAATTCGACGCAACGGAATATCAGCTTTATTCGCAGGTAGCCAACAACACAAAGGCAAGGCATCAGCATCCGAATTACGCCGTTATCGACGCTTTGAGTGACTCGGACGGCAAGCTTTTTTATAAAGGAGAGCCGATTCAGGGAGCTGAAAAAACAAAAACAGTTGAGCTGTCTTATGATGAAGGTGAAGTGGATTTCAGTACTGATACTTCAGGCAGTTACAGAGTGGATATCAGCACTTACAGAGAGGATATCAATTCAATACTGCACGGTGAAACGGAAATTCAGAAAATTGAGCTTCAGATTGAAAGCGAAGACTGCCCCGAATGGCTTGATTTAAGAGAAATGGCACTTTATGACCCCAAAAATCCTTACATTATAAGTATGATAAGACCGTTCTATGATAATGATACGGGCATAACGGCATTCTGCAGAATCTATTTCATCGCTGGCTTCAATAAATTTATCGGATATATAAACGCATTCAAACTCAGAAAAGTAAGGATAACTTATACTGAAAATCAGGTGAACTGATATGAGTGAAATAACACTTACCGAAATCGAGCACCGCCTGATTCAGGCAGAGGAAAACATAAAAGAGCTTTTCGGAAAGTTCAACGGAATCGATAAATCGCTTGTCGCAACAACAACAACGCTTAACACCCTGCTTGCCCTTGTCGGTGAGCTGAAAGCAGCGATTGAAGAGCTGAAATCCAGGCGTTCAACGCTTTGGGATAAGCTTGTTTTTGCCCTTATCGGCGCGGCGGCAAGCGCGGCAGTCACATATTTTACAGGAGGATGAATATGAGAGAAGAAACAAAAAGAATCATTGCAGATGTTGCCGAAAGAGCGTTAAAAACATTCTTGCAGGCGTTTATGTCGTCAATCTCGGTTGATGTTCTGCTCGGAGTAACGGATTTCGACGCATTCAAAAAGGTAGGAATTTCGATGCTCGTCGCCGCCCTTGCGGCAGGTATTTCCGCGGTGTGGAACGGTACTGTCAAAACCCTCACCCAAGGAGGTGAAAGCCGATGAAAACAAGCAAAGGTCTCGTTCAGTATGCATATGCTCAGATGGGAAAGCCCTATTGGTACGGCACATTCGGCAACACAGCAACCGCCGACCTTCTTCAGATGAAAAAGGGTCAGTATCCCGCGCATTATCAATATGAAAGAATGGCGCAGTATAAATCCGAAATCGGCGAAAGAGTGCACGACTGCGTCGGTCTTATCAAAGGCTATCTCTGGAGCGACACTCCCGAAAGTAAGCCCGTTTACAACTCATCGCAGGATGTTTCCGCAAACGGAATGCTCCTCAAATGCAGGGAAAGAGGCAGAATCTACACTCTCCCCGAGATTCCGGGTGTGCTTGTCTTTATGCCGGGTCATGTCGGAATTTATGTCGGCGGCGGCAGAGTTATCGAAGCGCGCGGCTTCCACTACGGCGTAGTTGAAACCGAGGTCAGAGACAGACCGTGGGAAAGCTGGGGCAAATGCCCGTGGATAAAATATCCCGTTGCTTCAAGATTTTTTGCTCCTTGCGCAAAGGACGAAACATCGATTGTCGATGCGCTCAAGTCAATCGGCGAAAACAGTGCGTATTCTGCCCGCAAGGAAATTGCAAAAGCCAACGGAATCGAGGATTATATGGGCACAGCAAAGCAGAATATCAAGCTCCTTTCGCTTCTCAGACAGGGTGAGTTAATCAAACCCGAAAGAGCCTATACCGACTAAAATTTTTATTGCAGACAGGCAGTTTGCGTGGTATAATTTCCTCGTAAGCTGTCTGTCTTATCTGTATTTTACAACTGTTTATGTACGATAAAACGGACAGAAAATTAATGGAGGAAATATAGGGAGGCAAATAAAATGAAAAAAGCACTTGCAATCATTCTCTGCATCGCGCTGATGCTCAATCTCGGTGCAACCGCTCTCGCAGGCTACGATGCACCAAAGCTTTCGCAGGCTGAATGGGACAGAATCTATTCATCACTCAGCGATGAAAACACTCTTCCGATGCTCAATGTCGGAGCAAAAGCGGGCGAAGTGAGCCTTTGCTGGCACGCTGACGCTGAAAAAGCCGATGCAAAGGTCAGAATTTCCGAAAATTACTCAATGGCAGACGCAAAAACCTTCACTGGCGAAAAAACCGAAGCCGAAACCGAAGAGCAGGTTGTGTGCCGTGTTGATATCACGGGTCTTGAGGAGAACACAACTTACTATTATCAGTGGTATACCGAAAACGGCTGGAGCGAAAAGTGCAAATACGAAACAAAGTCATTCACCGACCATAAGGCGCTCGTTATCGGCGATATTCAGATCGGCGGTCAGACCGAGGATTCAACCGTGCAGTCGATGAACGGTTTCACCTGGAACAATGTTCTTGCTGAAGCTCTCGAAAAGAATCCCGATGTGAGCTATCTCGTATCCCCGGGCGACAACACTTCAACGGGCAAAACCGCCGACGAATGGCAGACTCTTCTTATGCCCCCCGCATTGAGAAGCCTTCCCCTTGCGCTCGCAATCGGCAACCACGATAAAAAGGGTATGATGTATAATTACTATACGAATATGCCCAACGAATTTTTCGGCGAATATTTTGAGGGTCTGGACAGAGATTTCTGGTTCCGCCACGGCGACGTTCTTTATCTTGTGTTTGACGCTTGCTCGGCATCTGCTGCAGACCATATGGCAATGGCAAAGGAAGCCGTTGAAAAGAATCCCGATGCAAAGTGGCGCATCGGCGTTATGCATCAGGCGCTTAACGGCCCCGCATTCTGTGCATTCAGCGCTGAAACACAGATTCTTCTCAACGCAGTTTTCTCCCCGATTTTCGATACATATGATGTTGACCTTGTGCTGACAGGTCACAGTCATATTCAGGGTCGCTCGAATTTTATGTATGAGAGCATGACAATCGGCAAGGCTGAAAGCGGCAAGACTTATACCGACCCCCTCGGCACTGTTTATCTCAACACAAATGCGATCTGCGATCAGGGCAGCTTTGAAGAATATGAGTTCCTCAATCTTCCCTATGTTGCTTACAGCTTCGGCAAAAACGATGTCACAACCTACACAACTCTTGATTTCAAGGGCGACACAATGGAAATCAGGACGATGAGAGGCGATAACAGCGAGCTTCTCGATTCGCTCACCATCAAAAAGACTGATGATGACCACAACGATGATTCAATCTTCAAAAAGCTTCACCGCGTGCTTTATAAGGTTGTTGAATTCCTCGGATGGGTTTACCTCGAAGGCGATAAAATCACCGTTGCCATCAGAGGCGGACATTTTTAATTGAAAAAGCAAAAAGGCAGCCAATCGGCTGCCTTAATTTTTTAGTCTGCATAAAATTCTTTTAAATCATCAAGCCTGAGAAGCATCGGACTTCCGCCGCATGCCGCACCGCTGTCAATGTCAATCCATGTGTCGGTGAAAATCGCTTTACCCTTGAATTCAAGGCCGTAATAGTGGGTCGGAGTGTGGCCGAAAACTGTCATTATATCGTCAAAATATCTTGCGTTGGAATTCGGTCTGTTCCATATCAGATCGTGCGCTGAGTATTCCGAAATCTTTTTGTTTTCATCGAATGAACCGAGTCCGCTGTGTGTGAGAAGAAAATCCCTTCCGCCCGCAGTCACCGTTTCGTAAAGAGGTGCTTCACGGAGAAATTCAAAAACATATTCTCTTTTCTTGTGCGGCAGAGCGTAAAGCTCATTGAGGGTTGACTGACCGCCGTTTGAAATCCAGGTATTGTAAGTGCCGAGCTTCTGATAATTAAGGTTCGAAATTGATTCATCGGTTATGTCATCGCAGATAAAGTCGCACGCGAGCATCATCGCTTCGTGATTGCCGAGAATCAGCTCAAAATTCGGCTGAGCCATCATCCAGCAGAGAAGTTTTATTCCTTCGGGACCTCTGTCGATTACATCGCCGAGCACAAAGCAGAAATCATTGTCAGAAAATTCCGCTTTTGCAAGCAGAGCCTGAAATTTTTCAAGCGGATAGCCGTGGAGATCGGATGTAACATAAATCAAGTCGCTTACTCCTTTTGATTTATTTCAGATCGTTAATCTACAAAATCATTTTTCTTTGCCCAAAGTTCCAACGAATCTACGCTGTAAACAACATCCTTTAAGGTTTTTAATATTCTTTCAAACTCAAAACGCTCGTTATCACTGATTTTGCTGTCACTCAGAACCTTATGAATGCTGTCGTTTATGTTATTGAGAAAATGAATTGCTGCCATAAGACTTGTGGAAATTTCACTCAGGCTGTTATACATAAGTGGCTTTTCTCCCTGACGAATCGGACATTGGTGGGTGCAATAATAGTCAAGAAGTTCCGGAGCATCATAAAGTTTTGCCATATTGATAACATCGCTGATATCAGGATTTCTTTTTTTCTTGCCGTCATCTTCTTGCTCTATTTCAGCAAGCTTTTCTCTTGTAATGAACAGATACATACTCGCATCTTTCACCGTTGTTAAATTTGTTTTTCTTTTTGATGCTTTTAAACGAGCTTGCTTATATATGTTTTCACTCATTATGCTTCTCCTTTACATATTTGAGTCCCAATAAGACTTATATTTTTCGCCACGCTCCATCAAGTCGTCGTGGGTTCCGGATTCAACAATTTTACCGTTTTCCATTACGAGAATCAAGTCACAGTTTTTAATTGTGCTTAAGCGATGAGCAATTATAAATGTTGTAACGCCTTTGGTAATATCAAATATTGTATTTTTGATGCTTTGCTCGGTTATGGTGTCAAGATTGCTGGTAGCTTCATCAAGAATAAGTATATCAGGGTTTCTTAAAAGAGCTCTTGCAATAGACAGTCTCTGACGCTGTCCTCCCGAAAGATTGGAGGCATTTTCAGACAAAAGAGTATCATATCCTAAAGGAAGATTTTCAATGAATTCATCTGCCTTGGCGAGAGCACATACCTTTTTGACTTCTTCGTCAGTAAGAGAATCGTTTCCCATAGTAAGATTGTTTTTTACAGTATCCGAGAAAAAGAAAACATCTTGTGAGACATAAGAAATTCTTTTTCGGATATCCTTGGGGTTCAGTTTGCTGATATCCTTGTCGCCGATGGTGATTTTTCCGTTTTCGGGAGTATAAAAGGACATCAGAAGATTCATGAGAGTAGTTTTACCGCTGCCGCTTTCACCGACTATCGCTACTTTAAGCCCTTCCTTGATATCTATACTGAGGTTTTCGATTATAGCTTTTCTGTATCCGTATCGGAAAGTAACATCATCAAACTTAATGTTTCCTTTAAGAGAAAGCTCTGTTGATTCGTTGCTGTTTTCTGTCGGAAGCTCTAAAACATCATTTAAACGCTCCGCTGCAACAATCGCCGTCTGGATTGTGGGCTGTAATTCGATAAGACTTTTCAAAGGTTCGATAAAATAATTTAAAATAACATAAAAAGTTACGAGTGAACCGAGAGAAATGATTCCGTCGGAGCATAAGTTGTTACCAACCCAGAGAAGAATTACAATGCCTACCGAAGCAACCGTATCTACAAGCGCATCTTTTGTTGTATAGGTAACGGATCCTTTTACAAATATACGCAAAAGTTTGTTAAATAAGCTATCCGTTTTTTCGTAAACCTTCTTTTCTGTACCGAAAGTTTTAATCGTTTCAATGCCGTCGATGGATTCTTTCAGATATGAGGTCATTTGTGCATTGCTTTCCATTGCGGTTTGATTAATGTTTTTGATAGGTTTTCTGAAGCAAAAAACGATGATCGCATAACAAACCATTATCAAAAGAGTTATCAAAAACAAGGGAACGCTTATATAGCATAAATAGATTCCGAAAAGCAGAGCCATCATTGATTCTATAATCAGTGTAAGAACCGTTCCGGAAATTGCCTCTCGAATGTTTGATGTATCGGAAAAACGAGAAAGAATTTCACCGCTTTTTCTTGTTCCGAAAAATCCGACCGGCAAATGAATCATATGCTTATAAAAGTTCATTGTTAATGGTTGATCTATGTTTTTTGACATAATTGCCAAAAAGTAACCTCGTACAACTTGAACAATGCCTTGAAAAACATATAAAACAATAACTGCAATGCAGAATCCGCCCAGATTATCGAACATATCCTGAAGGAACCAGGATCCGTCCGACGGTGTTTTATCGGTATAAACAACATTGTTGACTATGTATTCAAACACCATAGAACCGATAAGGCTTACAAAAGATATAAACAGGGACAATGCAACTATTCCGGCAATCAGCTTTTTTTGATTGGAAATAAGTTTAAAGAATTTAGACAGTGATCCCTTTGTTTCGTTTCCTTTTTTAAAGTTTTTGCCGGGAACAAAATTTACAATATGACCTGTCCAGATTTCTGAAAACAACTCTTCCGGTAACTTCATTTTTCCTTTTGCCGGATCTGCAATAAAAACTTTTTTGTTTTTTATGCCGTAAACAACGATATAGTGCTCAAATAACTCCGGTGTGATAATTCTTGCTACAAAAGGGAAACGAATATTCTTTTCTTTGATTTCATTACAAAGTTCTTCGTAGTTTCCTTCAAGAGCCTCGGCATCTATTCCGATTTCGCTTGCACCTCTTATTAATGCGTACAGGCTGGAACCGTCGTTGTCAATTTTGAGTATATTTCTGCATTTGACAAGCGGTAATTTTAATCCGTAGGCACAGGATATCATCGAGAGGCAAGCAGCACCGCAGTCTTTTTCATCGTGTTGCTCAACAAATGATATTTTCATAAAAATCTCCTTATCTGTCAGAGTATAGTTTTTGAAGCGATAATTACTTTTGATTGAGTTATTCTTCCGTAATCTGTACTAATTAGCGGTTCAAAAACTATACAGTATATATACCATATTATTGAATTCTCGTCAAATATAAATCGGTTATCAAAGGCTGTAAGTTTCCTTCTGATATAAAAGAAGCATCCGGATGCAGGAACGGGTCCCGCATCCGGATTGGTATCAGCAGACGGTCAGCTTAAAGAGCAGCGAAACCGAAGCATGTAGCTACAAACTCTACTGCGGGCATAACGGCATTGAACGAGTGCTTGAGGCAGTGAGCATACTGTTTCCAGAAATTGCCGTTCACTCTCTTGCCGCAGATCTTGCAGTTCATAGCCTTGCCGCCGTTGATTTCCATTGCTTCTGTTGTGTTGAGTTTCTTCATGATTTGTTACTCCTTTTAAATTAAATTTTCAATGATCGTGTTGTAATAATATTAAATCATATTTTAGCGCTGTGAGTGTCATTACGCGAATGACGTTGCGGGTGAATTTGCGGCTGTGTTGCGACATCTGAAGCAATCGGATGCAGGAGCGGGTCCCGCATCCGGATTGATATCAGCGGTCGGTCAGCTTAAATAACTGCTGCGATACCGAAGCAGGCAGCTACAAACTGTACTGCGGGCATTACGGCATTGTATGAGTGCTTGAGGCAGTGAGCATACTGTTTCCAGAAATTGCCGTTCACTCTCTTGCCGCAGACCTTGCAGTTCATAGCCTTGCCGCCGTTGATTTCCATTGCTTCTGTTGTGTTGAGTTTCTTCATGATTTGTTACTCCTTT
>JAZRLY010000083.1:0-17307 GCA_045647065.1 Acutalibacteraceae bacterium | reverse complement strand
AGTACATACTCAAATTAATCTTCAAGGGTTTTTCTTGAATCGTTGTTTAATTTTCAAGGTGCGTTCGCTGCTCTGTTTTCCAGAGCGCTCGACTATAATATCAAATCTATTCGCTTTTGTCAACACTTTTTTTAAAAGTTTTTTGACTACTTGTCAACTTCGCCGAGTGTTTCGCTGTGTGTGGAGCTGAAAACCGTTGATATTACTGGGTTTTCGGGATTCGAATTATTATCTGTATTATATATTGAAATTTACATTTATATATATTAATACCCGAAACTTACGAAAAAGTTCCGGGTATTTTTTTATTTCAGGAATCCCTGGATAATAACTTCTTCCGCTTCTTCTTCATTCATACCGAATGTCATAAGCTTGATAAGCTGGTCGTTATTGATTCTGCCGATTGCCGCTTCGTGAACAATCTGTGCATCTGCAGAATTTGCGGTGATTGCAGGAATCGAGCTGACTGTTGCGTTATCCATAATAATCGAATCGCAGGTCACGTGCGCACGGCACTTTGCGTTACCGATTGCGTTGGGATAGAAAATCTGCTTTGAGTTATCCTTTGCAACCGAACGTGAAATAATCTGCGATGACGCATCCTCGCCGTCAAGATATACTTCCATGTCTGAACGCGCATACTGATTGCCGTGAGTCAGAAGGCGCTCGGTCATAATCAGCTTTGCACCTGCGGCAAGATGAGCCTTGGTGTCGCGTACAGTTGAATCAACGCCTTTTATCTGTACCATTTCCATTTCGCAAACGGAATTTTCATCCTGCTCAACATAGGTTACAGGGTTAAGGACTCTTTCGCCCTTGCCGTCACCCTCTCCGTAATGCTTTTCAACATATCTGATACGGGCATTCTTGCCGATATGAAATGAATGTATACCGTCGTGCTGCGACTTCTCATCGCCGCTGTTGTGGATTCCGCATCCCGCAACAATAACAACATCCGCATCGTCGCCGATATAAAAATCATTATAAACAAGGTCGTTTACGCCTGTTTCGGTGATGATAACAGGAATGTGAATGCTTTCGTTCTTTGTGCCGGGTGCTACAATGATATCAATGCCCGGCTTGTCCGTTTTTGTGACAATTTCAATATTTGCGGTTGAACGGCGCGAAAAACCTTCGCCGTTTTTTCTGATATTATAAGCACCTGCAGGGATTTCGTGAAGGTCCGCAATGGACTCAAGGAGATTGCTGTCTATTCTATCCATTACTTATCCTCCTTTCCTCTGAAGCCGCAGTTTTCACTGAATTCTCCCATAAGCTGAGGAAAAATTCTGTCTTTGGGGCCGATATCCTTTACCTTGCCGTCGGCAATAATAACCATCTCATCGGCAAGCTGCATAATTCTTTCCTGATGAGAAATGACGATAACGCTGTTATGACTTCCCTTACTCATCGCCTTGAAACTCTCAACAAGCATAGAGAAGCTCCAGAGGTCGATGCCCGCCTCAGGTTCATCGAATATTGCAAGATCAAGTTTTCTTGCCATAAGAGTTGCAATTTCGATTCTCTTTGCTTCACCGCCCGAAAGAGAATTATCCATCTCACGATTGAGATAATCCTTTGAGCAAAGACCGACACTTGTAAGATATCCGCAGCATTCGTCAACGGGAAGCTCACTTCCCGCCGCAAGCGAAAGAAGTCTGCGCACGGTAAGACCCTTGAATCTCGGGGGCTGCTGGAAAGCATAGCCGATTCCGAGCTTTGCTCTTTCGGTTACGGACATATTGGTAATGTCAATGTCGTTATAAAGAATTCTGCCGCTTGTCGGCTTTTCGATACCCATAATAAGGCGCGCAAGAGTTGATTTGCCACCGCCGTTAGGGCCTGTTATAACAGTGAATGCACCGTCGGGAACTACGAGATCAACATTATCGATGATTTCAAGTTCTCTGCCGTCTGCATCAACTTTAAATGAAACTTTTTCAAGCTTTAACATATATTTTCTCCCATTATTTTTATGGTTCTTTTATTATATACTATTATGACTGTTTTATCAATGTGTAATTGATACAACATCGCATTACCGTCCCCACAGATTTCTGTCCAGACTTCTGAATTGAACAGCCTGAGCGATATGGCTCGCTTCTATTGACTCGCTATTTTCAAGGTCGGCAACAGTTCTTGCTACACGCAGGATTTTATCGTAAGCCCGCGCCGAAAAATCAAGCTTTTCGAAAACATTTTCAAGCAATGCCATCGCCTGCGGAGTCGGTCTGCAGAATTCACGGGTCATTGCGGCATCCATCTTCGCATTGCACGAAACACCTGAGCCTTTCAGCCTTTCCTGCTGAATTTTTCTCGCAGCATTAACTCTCTTCTTTATTTCCGCCGACGATTCGGAAGGTACCTTGCTCGACAGCTTTTCAAAATCAACCGGCGGCACTTCGATGTGAATATCAATTCTGTCAAGCATCGGACCGGAAACCCTCGAAAGATAACGCCTTGCCGAGCCTGACGGGCAGGTGCAGTCACGCTTGGGATGACCGTAATATCCGCACGGGCACGGATTCATTGCACATACTACCATTGAGGAACACGGATATGTAAAAGATGCATTCGCACGGGAAATTGTGATTTTACCGTCCTCAATCGGCTGACGAAGAACTTCCATTGCGATTTTTGAAAACTCGGGAAGCTCGACAAGGAACAACACACCATTATGAGAAAGCGATATCTCGCCCGGTCTCGGAATTGCTCCGCCGCCCGAAAGTCCCGCGGGCGACACCGTATGGTGGGGCGAACGAAATGGTCTTTCTGTGATAAGTGAAATCCCTTCAGGCAAAACGCCCGCTATTGAGTAAAGCTCGGTTGTCTGCAAGCTTTCTTCGAATGTCATATCAGGAAGAATCGACGGCAACCGCTTTGCAAGCATACTTTTGCCCGATCCCGGAGGACCAACCATTATTACATTGTGGCCGCCTGCCGCCGCAATCTCAAGAGCATATTTTGCCTCCTGCTGACCCATTACATCCTTAAAATCAGGTGCATAAAGGTTCGTGCTCTGTTGGGAATATGCATTGAATCTGACAGGTTCGATCATTTCTTCACCCTGGAGAAAACGGACGACCTGACGGACATTTTCAACTGCGTAAACCTCAATTCCGTCAACAACTGAGCTTTCGAGTGCATTTGATGCAGGCACGAAAACTCTTTTTATTCCGCTTTTGCGCGCCCTGTTGACCATAGGCAAAGCACCGTTGATATGTCGGACAAGACCGTCAAGCGAAAGTTCGCCGATAAACGCACAATCATCCGTGTTACAGTTAAGCTGTCCGCCCGCTTTGAGTAACGCAATGAGAATCGGCAGGTCGTAAACAGGGCCCTCTTTGCGGATATCCGCAGGTGAAAGATTTATCGTGACACGGCTTGAAGGGAATGAATAGCCGCTGTTTTTGATCGCGGAGCGCACTCTGTTGCGCGACTCACTGACCGCCGCATCGGGCAGGCCGACAAGGTCAACTCTCGGCAATCCCTGACCGTAATCGACTTCGACTCCGACCATATAGGTATCGATTCCGAAAAGACCCATACTGTTTATGCGCGCAAACATCATATCACTCCCTTTGTTTTTGATTATAATATCACACTCTGTAGAAAAAGACAAGTTTTTTACAAGGGGTGTTGAGAAAAGTCAAAGGCACCGAGTGAACGGTGCCTTTGACTTATAGAAGGATGTATGAATGCCGGAAAGCGGTTCGGTTGCGGATACCGCGCCGCAAAACCGGCTGAAGATTTCAGAATTAATCGTTTGCCTCTTCCGCTTCCTTTATGACTTCATCGGGCACTGCCTCGCCGTGCTTGACAACGAAGATACAGAGCATGCTGAGGATAAACATAACAGGGCTGTAAACGAACAGCGACATATATGTTCCCGAAAGCATACGGACGATACCATAAACGATGGGAGAAGCAATCTGTGCCGAGAAAGTAGCGGTGTAGTAATAACCGGTGAATGTACCAACCTTATTAATACCGCCGATTTCAAGAACAAGAGGAAGTGTGTTAACGGTGATAAACATATTTGCAAATCCGCCGAGGACAAGAACAACCCAAATAACGGCCATGCTTCTTGTCACAACATAGAGAAGGAATGCCGCCATAAACACTGCAAGACCGAGAAGAATTGTCTTCTTTCTTCCGATTTTCTTGCCGACATAACCTGCAGGAATTGCAGCGACTGCCGAACAAACAGCAAAGAGAGTTGTCATAATGGTTGCTTCAGCAGTTGTTTTTCCGAGAACTTCAGCTGCAAAAAGTGCAAAGAATGTTGTGATAGCGTTTGTGCCGCAGAAGAGGAAGAACAGACCACCGAGCATAAAGATAAGACTCTTTCTTTCGCCCTTTGAAAGCTTTTGAGCCTTCTGTGCTTCTTTTGCAGCTTTCTTCGCTTCTTTCGCTCTTGCAACTTCATCAGCAGCCTTGTTGCGATCTGCAACCGCTTCAAGCTTGCTTGAAGGCTCTTTTACAAAGAAGAGGATTACAAGCATGCCGATAATCATAACAACGGCGCCTGTAAGGAATACATAGGGGAATGTAACCTGCTCATTTTCGGTTGTTACCTGAACACCTGTTGCAAGCTTATAGAAAAGACCTACAACTGTTCCTGCAAACATACCGATTGCACCGCCGACACCACCCATAAGGTTGATGATTGCGTTACCCTCACTGCGGAGTGCAGGAGGAGTAAGTGCAGGCATAAGTGCAACAACGGGTGCTCTCCAGAGTGACATCGAGAAAACGAAGAGGATAATGAAGAGCATTGTCAAGGGAAGAGAACCGCTGAGCGCTACCCAAGGAATAACAGCAAAGAGGAACGCCGATACGGGCGCACCGAAAACAATAAAGGGACGGCGTTTGCCGAGTTTTGAATGACATCTGTCAGAAAGCTTGCCGAATGTCGGCTGAAAGATAACGCCGAAAATATTATCGAATGTCATTATGATACCGATGAAAAGCGGTACCAGAGTGATGCCGCCGGCTTCGGTCATAACATTTTCGCCCTGAGTTTCCGCAAACTTGGCAAGCACAGGAAACATTTCGTTAAGCTTTGCGCTCCACTGAGTTACCATTTCGGAAGCATTAAGCAGTCTTTCAAGAATTTTGGTGATGTAAGGGTCATAGATTGCCCATGCAATCGAGGAAGCCATAAAGCCGAAACCGGTCAGAATAGTTCTGGGACGGTGGAGCTTTCCGTTTTCCCTTGCACAGAAAAAGGTGTTACTCATTTGTTTTTTCTCCTTATGAATTGTGCTGATTCTCGGACTGAGAATTTACTTTATTATTATATCACTTATACCGCTGATTTTAAAGACAACATTTTCCACTAAAAAGCCGTTTGCTTTTTGTTAGAGTTAACCAAAGCAAAAAGAAAAAGCGGCGCATCCTTTCGGATACGCCGCCACGGTTATTTAATTAAATTCTTGCGCTAATTCAACCAAATAAACGATTGTGAACTTTAATTAGTTCTTCTTTGTGCAAACGTAAGCTGCTGCTGCTGCAACTGAAACAGCTGCGAATACAGCGATACCTACTGATGCTGAACCTGTATCTGCGGGAGCAGCTGCAGTTGTTTCAACAACTGTTGTTGCTGTTTCGCCAGCATACATAGCCTTGATCTTTGCCTTGAGAGCATTGATGAGGTCTTCTGCACCGGGGATGTTGAAGCCTTCGAGCTCAGCGATAACGCCGTTAACATCTGCTTCTGATGCAACAAGGCCGCCCATGCTTTCAACGAAATCAACAAGCTTGATGATAACGCTCTCGATTGCATCCCACTGGCTCATTGAAGCCTTAGCAAGGTCGATGATCATTTCAAGGATATCCTTAACTGTGAGGTTAACGTAATCCTTTTCGTCGCCTACTGTGCAAGCTGCAACGTGCTTGTTGTATTCTGCTTCGCTAGCGAACTTTTCATCACATTTGCCGCAAACCTTAACATCGCAGATAGCGAGGTGGTTGTTGTACTCTTTTTCAATTGAGAACTCTGCGCCGCAGTTGGGGCAAGTGTTCTTTATGGGCTCTGCAGGAGTAGCTTCTGCTGCGAAAGCCATAGCGCTCATTGAAAGAGCCATGATGAGTGCGAGTGCAAGTGCAAGTACTTTCTTCATTTTGAACCATTCCTTTCAAATTTTATTGCAAGAGCAACAATTGTTACCTAATAGTAACATATTGTAACCGTTTTGTCAACACTTTTTAATATTTTCTTTGTATATTTTTTAAAAACCAGTTCATCAAATATGTGCAGATTGCATAATTCGACACATTTTTCCGTAAAAACGGGAGTTATGAAGCTCAGGTTTCTGTGTTTTCGGTAGCCTTGACTGTTGAAGTTTCTGTATCTTTTACAGTTGTGGGCTCTGTAGCCTTAACTGTTGTGGGCTCGGTTGCCTTGACAGTTGTAGGTTCAGTAGCCTTGACTGTTGTGGGCTCGGTTGCCTTAACAGTTGTTGCTTTGGTTGTGGGAGCCTTTGTTGTTGCAGCCTTGGTGGTAGTGGGAGTCTTGTCGCCATCCTGCTTAACGAAGCAATCATGATAAATTGTTGACCAAAGCACCCAGACATCTGCACCGCTCTGATAGTATGAGTCATCAACAAGCTGATTTGATGCCGAAGCTCTTACGAAGCCTGAATCTCTGAGGCCATAAACAAAGAGGTTTGCCATTTCAGTTGATTTGAATGTGATTCTGCCCTTAACCTTGAGTTCTGTCTTGGGAATTGTGTACTTTGTGAGCTGACCCTTAACAAAGCCTGTTGCCCACCAATACTTACCGTATTCTCTGGTGAAGATCTTCTTGTAGTGGCCGTCATTGTTCTTGCTCCAGTAGCAGTCAAGCTGCATATTGAGCCAATCTTCCTGACCTGCACAGCTGTAATGGTTAACACCGCTTGTGTCGCCCTTATATGTTCCGCCGGGAGCAGTATAAACACCGATTTCAGCACCAACAAGGAGGAAGCCGTACTGGCCCTTCCAGAACTGAATCATCCAGTCCTTGCCGCCGTAGTTGAAACGGATACGAACCTGGTCAATGAACATACCTGTCATCGGAGCCATGTTATCGTAAACTTCGTTGTAACCCGCATTCTTCTGCCAGCAGTCTTTGTCGTCTGTGTAGTAGAAATCGCCTGCGGTGTTGTATCTGTAGCCTGCGAACTGACCGCCGTTTTCAGCGATAACTTTATCAACAAGCTTGTCTTCGGTTGTTACCTTGACTGTTGTTCCCTTGTTGGGTGCTGCAGTTGCACCTGCCTTTTTGGTGGTTGTTACTTTGTTGCTGACAACCTTTCTTGTTGTCTGAACAACTCTCTTGATTGTTGTGAGAGCGTTACCTGAGGGGTCTGTTACTGTTGAATGGTCAGCATCCGTAACAAACACGGGAATATCCTGGAAATATGTTTCATCGACATACTCGTACTGTTCCTGAACGGTTGCCGAAGTTGTTGTATCTTCCTTCTGCTTGTCGGTGTTTCTGAAGATAGCAACAGCTGCTACAGCGCCGCCGATAACAACGATTGCACTGATAGCAAGAATAAGTATTTTTTTCTTGTTCATTGCCGTTTCCTCCTTCGGGCGATGCCCGTATATATTAATGTTTATATTAAACCTTTTAGGTTTGTTATCTGATATTCTGCCAAAGGAAAATTACATCCTTGCCGTAGCGCTTGTATGTATCGATTTCGTAGGGTGAGAATTCTTCAACCTTGGTGAAGCCCTTCTTTGACATTGCTTCGTCAAAAGCAATTGCCTGCTCTTCGCTTTCGAAAGTAATTCTGCCGAGAACTCTGAGAGTGTTGGAATCGTTGCGGTCTTTAAGCTGACCGTCAACAAATCCTGTTGCCCACCAGAAATCGTTGTAGTTTCTTGAGAACTGGGGAAGATATTCACCGTTATCGAATTCATCCCAGAAAACGGTCATCTCCATCTTGAGCCAGTCATCCTGCTCAGCGCAGTTATAGAACTGACCGACCGAACCTTTGGGACGAGTGTAAACACCGATTTCGCCACCGATCGTGCCGATTGAGCCCGAGATATACTGACCCTTCCAAAGCTGAATTCTGTACTGCTTATTGTCGTAGTTAAAATCAAGTCTTGTTGTTTCAATGCTGAAATCGATAAATCCTGCTCCCAAATCATAAAGCGGAGTGTAACCGAGATTAGCCTGGAAGCAATCGGGGTCCTTGTCATCATTATATATGTAAGGCTTCTGACCGATGACATTATATCCCATAAGGCTCAGGCCCGCAAAAGTCATATCCTGCGGAAGGTTTCCGCTCGGGGTGACCGCCACGCCGCTGTTGGCACCAGCCTGAATCTGGGGCACGGTTACCTCTTCGGTTACGGGTTCTGTTTCAACGGGCTTTGTTGTTGCCTGCGTCTGAGGCTGAGTTGTCTGTGCCTGAGTTGTTTTCTCGGGAGAAGTCGTCGCCTGAGTAGGCACATAAGTGTCGGTTATAACCTGAGTTGTAAGGTCGAAAATGGAACCGACTGTCTGCTCAATTGTCTGAGGCTCTGTTTCGGGGAAGTAGTAACTGTCGCTGACGCTCTGGTTGTATCCGGGAACTTCTGCAGGCGGCATATCAACTTTTGCCTTGACTGCAAGAACCGCCGCAACCGCTACAAGGCAAACTGCAACTGCTGCAACCGCTATAACCGGAAGATTCATTTTTCTTTCCTTCATTTTTCTCCTCCTTTTCCTATGTTGTATATAAATTTTATGTGAAGTCTGTTGACATTATCTTGCGCTAGGCAAGATAATGTCCTGGTGGAGATGGCGGTAATCGAAACCGCGTCCGAAAAACCCTTGCAGGGACTTTCTACGAGTGTATCCCGTCTTTTAACATTCCCTTACACCGACGCCGAAGGGCAGGCTTCGGTGCTTGGTAGACAGATTGTGCATGACGGGCTATCCGCCGTTACCCGTTCACGTTCACTGCTGATCGACGCCTCTTATGCGGCCGCAGTCCTCCGCACAGAGACGGCTGCTTAGTTAAGCAGCAAGAGCAACTTTATTGTTGTCGTTTAAATTTGAAAATTGCGGATTTTATAGCGGTCCCGCACCGCTACTCGCTTATCCGGGCTCAGATTCCCCGTCGAAATCCTTTCATCCCCATATATGTGAAGCACTTGCGTGCTTCGTTGATATATTTGCTGAAGCCGAATGTTATCTTCTCAAGCCGCGTTCGATATTTCTCTGCGCATCCTTTTTTGCAGCAACCTCGCGCTTGTCGTAAAGCTTTTTACCTTTACAAAGCCCGATTTCTACCTTCGCTCTGCCTTTGAGGAAATACACGCTGAGCGGAACGATTGCAAGACCATCCTGCTTGACCTGGGAATAGAGTCTTTTTATCTCGCGCTTGTGAAGAAGCAGTTTCTTTGTCCTCAACGGATCACGGTTGAAAATGTTGCCGTGCTCATAAGGACTGATGTGCATACCGTTGACAAACATTTCTCCGTCCTTGACGAAGCACCACGAATCCTTGAGATTTATCCTTCCATCGCGGATAGATTTGACCTCAGTACCGAAAAGCTCGATTCCTGCTTCAAGTTTTTCAAGAACAAAAAAATCGTGATACGCTTTTTTGTTTTGAGCAATTATTTTGATTGGTGAGTTTTTATCCATAAAAAAAGCCTTTCGCAGTCTTGCGATTGTACCACACAATATATAAGTGTGTCAATACCTGTTTTTTGTTGCATCAAATTTCAAAATTAAAAAAATTTTTTGATTTCAGAAAATACTGTGTTTGAGCCGAAGCAAAAACACATTATTTAGCGGTTTTTGCTTTATAGGCTCTTTTTTTTGCGTAAAAATCTTTTTTGTTCTTCTTTTCCTCCGCTTCACGCTTTGCGGCGGCAGCTCTTTTCGCCTTTACTCTTGAAAGGGGTTTGCCCTTTTTTGCAGGCTTTTTCTTCTTTGTTTCCTTATCTTTATCGGGATTTTCCTTGTAGAAGACTATGCTTCCGCCGATAACCTGGACAACCTCGCTACCCGTTGCTGCGGCAAGCTTATCCGCAAACTCTCTGGGAGTTTCGGGTGCGCTTTCAAGAAGAACCTTGAGCTTTATGAGTTCTCTTTTTCTGAGTGCATCGGCAGTCTGCTCAATAAGTGCATCGGAAATTCCGCCCTTGCCGATCTGGAAAAGGGGTTCAAGTCCGTTTGCCTGTGCTCTGAGAGCCGCTCTCTCTTTACCGGTCATACATTTCCCTCCTCTATCTGCTTTGCAAGGAGCCTTACGGATTTTCCTCTGTGGCTGATTGCATCCTTTTCGTCTGCGGTGAGCTGAGCCATCGTCTTTTCTCCGCCATATTCAACGGGAAGGAAAAGAGGATCATAGCCGAATCCGCCGCTACCGATTTCTTCGTAACCGATTGTTCCTCTGCATTCGCCTCTGGCAATGAGTTTTCTGCCGTCGGGATAAACACAGCACGCAACGCTAACGAATGCCGCGCCTCTTTCTGCAGGGTCAACATTCTCAAGCGCCTTGAGAAGCTTTTTGTTGTTGGCATCATCATTGCCGTGTTCGCCTGCATATCTCGCAGAGTAAACACCGGGAGCTCCGTCAAGAAAATCAACAGCAAGACCCGAATCGTCTGCGATGCAAGGCATTCCGCTTTCTCTGCAGCCGCTTTCAGCTTTGATAAATGCATTTTCTTCAAAAGTTGTTCCGGTTTCTTCCGCATCAGTCAGTTCAATACCTGCTTCCTCTGCGAGAAGAACTCGAATTCCGAGAGGCGCGAGAATTCTCTGCATCTCGTCTCTCTTTTTCATGTTATGCGTAGCAATTATATAATCCATATATATTATTCCTCATCTTTGTCTTCTTCAAACAAACCTTCCGCAAAAGCTTCGGGATTGAAAGGTCTGAGGTCGTCGATTCCTTCGCCGACGCCGATAAACTTCACGGGAACCTTGAGGTCATTCTTGATTGCAAGAACAACGCCACCCTTTGCAGTGCCGTCAAGCTTTGTGAGAATGATGCCCGTAATTTCAGCAACATCCTTGAATTCCTTTGCCTGATTTACCGCGTTCTGACCTGTTGTTGCATCAAGAACAAGAAGAATTTCGCGGTCAGCATAAGGAAGCTGACGGTCGATGACCCTGTAAATCTTTGCAAGCTCTTCCATGAGATTCTTTTTGTTGTGGAGTCTGCCTGCGGTGTCACAGATAATAATATCCGCATTTCTTGCTTTACCCGCCTCAATTGTATCAAAAACAACCGCCGCGGGGTCTGCACCCTCTTTGTGCTTTACGATATCAACACCCGCACGGTCTGCCCAGATTTCAAGCTGGTCAATAGCCGCCGCTCTGAATGTATCTGCCGCACCGAGAATAACCTTTTTGCCCTCGTCTTTGAACATCGCTGCCATTTTGCCGATTGATGTTGTTTTGCCGACACCGTTGACACCGATAACAAGAATTACCGACGGAACGGTTATCATATCTATTGTTTCGCCGCCGCTGAGAAGCTCGGCAACGATGTTTTTAATTTCCTTTTTAACATCCTTTGCCTTGCGGAGATTCTTCTTGAACACCGAATCGCGGAGTCTTGCAACAATCTCCATCGCCGTTGTCACGCCGACATCTGACATAACAAGAATTTCTTCGAGTTCGTCATAGAAATCGTCATCGATTTCGTTCTTTCCGTAGAGGGCAGCATTGATTGCGCCGGTCATATTGTCTCTTGTCTTTTTAAGACCTTGATTTATGCGTTTGAAAAGTCCCATTGTGTACCCCTATATATAAAATGTATATTATTACTGCTCTCTGGCATTCTTGATTATGTTCTCAACAGTCTTTTTGAGCGACGAATCTCTTTCAACCTCTTCCTTGATTGATTCAATTGAATAAAGAATCGTTGTTCTGTCTCTGTTGCCGAAATATTCGCTGATTTCCTTCTGAGTAAGGTCGGTAACCTCTCTGACAATATAGATTGCAACCTGTCTTGCCTTTGCGGTTTTTGCATCCTTTTTCTTTGAGGTAATATCAGCCTGAGGCACACCGAAAGTGCGCGATGTTTCGGATATGATGTTGCTGACGATTGATGAAACGGGTCTGCTGTCGTTCATTATATCTTTAATGGCATTCTGAGCCATCGCAACATTTATTGACGCCCCTTCAATATTGACGAGTGCGTTGATTTTTTTAACCGCACCTTCAAGCTGACGGATGTTTGTTTTTATCTTTTCAGCAACATACTGGACTACATCCTGCGGAAGGTCAAGACCAAGTGTCTTTGCTTTATTCTGAATAATAGCCATTCTTGTTTCGATATCAGGCGGCTGAATGTCAGCAATAAGTCCCCACTCGAAACGGTTGCGGAGTCTGGCGTCAAGAATTTCGATATCCTTTGGCGCACGGTCGGAAGTGAGAACAATCTGCTTGTTATCCTGAGTGAGAGCATTGAATGTGTGGAAAAATTCTTCCTGAGTTGATTCCTTGCCCGCGATAAACTGAATATCGTCAACCAGAAGCACATCACAGTTTCTGTATTTATCGTGGATTTCTTTCATCTTCTTCTCTTGGATGCCCTCAACGATAAGAGTAACAAAATCCTCGCCTCTTGTGAAGATAATATCTGCATCGGGATTATTGCGCTTGACTTCATTGCTGATAGCGCAAAGAAGATGGGTTTTACCGAGACCCGAATTACCGTAAATAAAGAGCGGGTTATATGCCGAACCGGGTGTTGCCGCAACAGCCTGTGCCGCCGCATGAGCAAATCTGTTTGATGGTCCGACAACGAAAGTATCAAATGTGTTTGTCTCGATGCTGGTTGATGTCATAAACGGAACTTTGCTTCCTTCAGCTTCTTTCGGAGCGGGATCCGCCTTGTCAGGGTCAGTCAGCACCACCTCAACATCAAATCCCATTACCTTTCTGAAAGCTTCCTTGATTTCATTATAGAATTTCTGCTCTATAATTTTTTTGACGAACTCACTGGCTGAAATTTCAGCTGTTGCGCCATCGAAATGAATAATCTCAAGCGGTCTGAACCATATATCGTAAATAACTTCACCGCAGCTTGATTTAAGGTGCTCACATACAAGCTGCCACATCTCTTTAAGCGATTCCACTGTTAACTCCTCCATTCCTTTGTTTTTAAATCGCAAATTTTCGCATTCTTTCTCATTTTAACGATAACGATACATAATAGAGTATAACACAAGGCAACAAATATTTCAAGAAAAAAGAAAAGAAAATCAATTAAATTCAAAAAAATGTTGACATATGCGGTCAAGCTGTTATATAATGTGTATTCCGAGGGGTATTTTACCCTTTATTTGTTATGCTCGGATTATTATTTAATCCGAAGATATGAAGTGAAACGGAGGTTAGCAAAATGAAAAGAACTTACCAGCCCAAGAAGCGTCATCGCAAGATGGAGCACGGTTTCCGCAAGAGAATGGCTGACAGAAACGGCCGCAACGTTCTCGCTCGCCGCAGAGCAAAGGGCAGAAAGCAGCTCACTTATTAATCCGAGAGGGTTGATGCAGAAATGTCCGGCGCAGTAACCCTCAAACAAAATTCGGAATTCCACCGCGCCTATGGCAGGGGCAAGGTCAAAACATCCCCCGTCCTGGTAACCTATGCTGTTAAAAACAGAGGTATGGGTTGCAGAATAGGCATTACTGCCGCAAAAAAACTCGGCAGTGCAGTTGAGAGAAACAGATGCCGCCGCATCATAAGGGCGGCATTCTCCTCAATTTCTTCCGATTGCAGCGGCAACTGGGATATCGTTTTTGTTGCGAGATTCAAAACCAAAAAATCAAAAAGCACAGACCTTGCTCCCATTATGCTTTCTCATCTGAAGGAGCTCGGAATTGTGAAAAGCGGAGCGGAGGCGGATCTTTGATGAAAAGAGTTCTGCTTGCGCTGATTCGTTTTTACCAAAAATGCATCTCTCCGCTGTTTCCACCCGTTTGCAGGTATCATCCTACCTGCTCGCAGTACGCCGTTGAAGCAATTCAGATTCACGGCGCAATCAAAGGCACTCTTATGGCGATTCTTCGCATTTTGAGATGTAACATTCTTTTTCCCGGCGGATATGATCCCGTTCCGCCAAAGAAACACAAACACTCGGAGGACGAAAAATGACCGGTCTTTATGAAATTCTCGGTGTCCCGTTCGGTTTTCTGCTCAGACTCATCTATGACACCGTCGGCTTCGGGAACTATGCTATTTCAATTATACTGTTGACTCTGTTTGCGAGAATTCTTATGATTCCCACAACCATCAGCCAGCAGAAAGGTATGGCAAAAACCCAGCGCATTCAGGCTAAAATCCGCAAGATTCAGGCTAAATATGCAGGCAACCAGCAGAAAATCCAGGAAGAGACAAATGCTCTTTATCAGCGTGAGGGCTACAACCCGATGAATGCGGGCTGTGCACCCATGATTTTCCAGTTTGTTCTTCTTTTCGGTCTTATCGGTGCTATCTATTACCCTCTGAGCAATTTCCTTACAGGAATTACAGAAGCTGAGATAAAACTGCTTTCTGATGCTGTTGCAGGTCTCGGCAATTCAAAATTTGCAAACAGCACTCATCTGAGCGAACTGCTCATCATTCAGAACATCAACGATCCTGCACTCCAGAACATTGCCGGAGTCAGTGAAGCAACATATGAAGCTATCAAGGGCGTTAACTTTGATTTCTTCGGTCTCTTCTCCCTCGGCGACGTTCCCATGAACCACAAGAAGGTTCATGTTATCTGGCTTATTCCTGTTCTCTCTTTCCTTTCATCTCTTGCAACAGGTTTTTACACCCAGATCAAGCAGAAGAAAACCAATCCCGCAATGTCAAACAACCCCATGATGGGCTGTATGACCTTCGGTATGCCTCTCTTCTCACTCTATTTTGTTGTTAACTATCCTGCAGGTATCGGTATTTACTGGATTGCATCCAGCATTTTCGGTTTCCTTACAACAGTTATCATCGGCCACTTCTACAACCCCAAAAAGATGATTGCCAAGCTTATGGTTGATGAAACCATCGAACGCCGTTCAAAAGAAAATAATACAAAGCTTATGGCAAAAAACAAGGAAAACCACAACTAATTTCAGGTGGTGAAATATTTTGATAAAAGAAGCATTCGGCACAGGCGCTACTCTTGACGAAGCAAAAGATGCTGCCCTCAAAGCTCTTGAAGCTCCCGAGGATGCAGATGTTAAATATGAAGTTATCGAAAGACCCAAGGCAAAGGTTCTCGGCATTTTCGGCGGTTCACCCGCAAAAATGAGAGCCTTCTACGAATTCGAAGAAGATCCGTTTGCAAAAGCAAAGGATTATGTTCTCAACATACTCAAGAACCTCGGTGTTGAGGAAGCAGAAATTTCCGTTGAAGCAGACGAAGAAGATGTGCGCATCTCCATCAATTGCGGCGACGATTACGGTTCGGTTATCGGCAGAAGAGGTGAAACCCTCGACGCTATCCAGTATCTCACCCGCCTCGTTATCAACAGAGGCTCAGAAGAATACAAGAGAGTTTCAATCAATGTCGGCAACTACAGAGAAAAGAGAGAAAGCACTCTCAGAGCTCTCGCTCAGAAGAACGCTGCAAAGGTAAGAAAGTACGGCAGAAACGTTGTGCTTGAGCCTATGAATCCTTATGAACGCCGCATTATCCACACAACCGTTCAGGAGATTGAAGGCGTTACTTCACATTCAGTCGGCAGCGACGGAGACAGAAAAGTTGTTATCACTCTTGAAGAAGGCGTTAAGCCCACACACGGCGGCGGATACAACAAAGGCCGCGGCGGTTATAACAAGGGCGGCAACAGAGGCGGCTATCGCGGCGGTAACAGAGGCGGCAACAGACGTTATAACGACGACGCTCCCGCAGCTCCCGCAAGAGCACCCCGCTCAGACTCCGCAGGTGCATCTCTCTACGGCAAAATCGAAATTAATAAATAATAATTTACGGGACAGTTCAATCGAGCTGTCCCGTTTGTTTATATGTTTACTTTTTAAAAGACAAAAAATAAACAAGCATCACTTTTTGCGATGCTTGTTGGTGGAACAGATGCAACCACAGTAGAACCACCAGTTAAAGCAGAACTCAAAGAGTCAAAATACTCCTCTGTTTCGTCTATTAATATGTCATCAATAACTATCTCTTTATCGCCTGCATTGAGATAAAGTGTCATTTTCTTATCGTAAAGGTAAATTGCTCGCACGAAGATATTTATAAATCCTCGGCGGATGTTTATATCGTTCAAGTCACCTGTGCGAAGTGAAATTAAATAATGTCTGATCTGAGGCTCTGTGTAAATAACTTGCTTGTTCATTTCAATTGCAAGCTGTGCTTCAAGCTCGGCTTTTTCGGTTTTGCGTTTTTCGATTCGCTCAGTTATCATATCAACCGACTGTCCTTTTTCAAGGGCAATCCACAGATTTTCTATTGCCGCTTCCGTTTCACGGATGGCGGCTTTTATTCTTTTGACACCCGAGCCGTCATAATCCGCCTGACATGCAGCCGCTACCGACTTAGAAATCTTTTCGATGTTTTCATCCGTCAGCAATTTGCGGCACACCGAAACAACTCTGTCCTCAATCTTTTCTTTTTGAACTATCTTTTTATCACAAAGCTTTTTTCTTGAATTTTTGCAGGAATAGTAGTGATAAGCATTTTTGTTTCGGCTTGTTCCGCCGTAACCCGTCATCATCTCTCTGCAATATCCGCAGAATAGTTTTGTTGTCAGCAGATATTCTTCTTTGCCTCTTGTTCTGCCGGGAGCCTGCTTATTCTTGTTGAGAATATGCTGAACTCTTTCAAACAATTCATCTTCAATTATTCTCGGCATACCGCCGGGGATTTCCATATCCTTGTAAAGATAAACTCCGATGTATCGTTTGTTTCGCAGAATACGGTGCAGACTGTTTTTATTGAACTCTTTTCCGTGTGCGGTTTTGATTTGTCTTGCATTCAGATCTCTGTTGATTTCTGCAACAGTTTCGCCGCTTGCATAACGCTCATAAATCTCTCTGACAACTGCCGCCGCTTCGGGGTCAATATAGAATTTTCTATCCGCATCAACCTTGAATCCCAAACCGGGCAAACTGCCGTTCGAAAGACATTTCTGTGCGTTGATATCCATTCCTCTGCGAATCTTTTGCGAAAGCTCTGCCGAATAATATTCCGCCATACTTTCGAGAACACCTTCAACAAGAATTCCCGATGCATCATCCGTTATGTTTTCCTTTGCGGAGATAACTCGCACGCCGTTCTTTTTCAGCTTCGCTTTGTTGATTGCACTGTCATATCTGTTTCTTGCAAATCTGTCAAGCTGATAAACAAG
>JAZRLY010000082.1:0-39508 GCA_045647065.1 Acutalibacteraceae bacterium | reverse complement strand
CGAAGAAGCCTATATGTTCATCCGTGAAATCGCTGCAGACGGCGGCGAAGTTCTCTTCGTAGGCACAAAGAAGCAGGCTCAGGATTCCGTTAAGGAAGAGGCAATCCGTTGCGGTATGCCTTTTGTAAACGCTCGTTGGCTCGGCGGTATGCTTACTAACTTCAACACAATCCAGAAGAGAATCAAGAGACTTGCTCAGCTCAAGGCTATGGAAGCTGACGGTACTTTCGATCTTCTTCCCAAGAAGGAAGTTACAAAGCTCAATCTCGAGATCGAAAAGCTCGAAAAGTTTATGGGCGGTATCACAGAAATGAAGAAGCAGCCCGCTGCTATGTTCATCGTTGACCCCCGCAAGGAAAGAATCGCTGTTCTTGAAGCACACAAGCTCGGCATTCCCATCGTTGCAATCGTTGACACAAACTGTGATCCCGATGAAGTAGATTATGTTATCCCCGGTAACGACGACGCTATCCGCGCTGTTAAGCTTATCGCAGGCGCAATGGCTGACGCTATTATCGAAGGCAGACAGGGCGAGCAGACAGCTCCCGCTGCAGAAGCATCAGAGGAGGAATAATTACTATGGCAGCATTTACAGCTAAAGACGTACAGGCTCTCAGAGAGAAGACCAACGTTGGTATGATGGATTGCAAAAAGGCTCTTGTTGAAGCTGACGGCGATGTTGAAAAGGCAATAGACATTCTTCGCGAGAAGGGTCTTGCAACCGCAGCTAAGAAGGCAGGCAGAATCGCTGCAGAAGGCGTTATCGGTCTTTACACAGACGGCAACGCATCAGCTCTTGTTGAGCTTAACTGCGAAACAGACTTCGTTGGTAACAACCCCGAATTCAAGGCTCTTGCAAACCAGATTGCTAAGACTGTTGTTGAAGCAAAGCCCGCTGATGTTGACGCTCTTGCAGCAACAACAATTTCAGACGGCACTCTTTCAGTTGCTGATTCAATTCAGGAACTCTTCCTTAAGATTCGTGAAAACCTCAAGCTCCGCAGATTTGCTCTTGTTGAGGGCACAGCTGTTTCATACATCCACGGCGGCGGTTCAGTAGGTGTTCTCGTAAGCTTTGAAACAAACGCAGCAGACAATGCAGAATTCATCGCTATGGGTAAGAACATTGCTATGCAGGTTGCAGCAATGAATCCCTCATACCTTGACGAAGCTGCAGTTCCCGCTGAAGTTGTTGAAAAGGAAAAGGCAATCAACCTTGCTCAGATGAACGAGGATCCCAAGATGGCTAACAAGCCCGAGCAGGTTAAGGAAAAGATTATTGATGGTAAGATCAAGAAGTTCTACACAGAAGTTTGTCTTCTTGACCAGACATTCGTACGTTCAGACCTCTTTGAAGGTTCAGTAAGCGGTTACGTTGCAAGCGTTGCAAAGGCAATCGGCGCTGACATCAAGGTTACAGGTTTCACTCGTCTTGCTAAGGGTGAAGGCATCGAAAAGAAAGCTGACGACTTCGCTGCTGAAGTTGCAAGCATGATGTAATCATCTTAATAAAAAATCAGGCTGCTGTCTTAATTGACAGCAGCCTTTTTGCTTTTTGAGTTTTAAATTTCGATAAGTTCATAATCAGTTGTGCCGTAGCCAAGCTTGAGAGCGGTATCGATTGTGTGGATGCCGTTTCGGCTTTCGATTCGTTCGATGAGATGGTCTCTGCCGGGGTCATCTGTTGCAGCATAAACGAGGTCAAGGCAAGCTTTGTCAATTGCGATGGGATCAGTTGATGCAAGAATACCGATATCCTTCATACAGGGATCCTCCGCAACGGCGCAGCAGTCGCAGTCAACAGACATATTCATCATTACATTAATATATATAATGTTACCATCGAAATAATCAATAACTGATGATGCCGATTCTGCCATTGATTCGAGGAATGCATCGTGGTCGGAGGTCCAGAAATTATCGGGATTGCCGACACCATGAATATAAGCCTTGCCGTATGACGATGCAAAACCGATTGAAAGTTGCTTTATCGCACCACCGTATCCACCCATGGGATGTCCTTTGAAATGGGAAAGAACAAGAACGGAGTCATAATTTGCAATATTTTTGCCGACAAAGTTTTCATTGATGTTTGTTCCGTTTTTTATCGGAAGAATCATATCGGGCTGCTCGGAATCAAGAATATCAACGGCGAAATTTTCTGTCCAGCCGTGTTTTTCCATTGTCTTGATGTGCTTTTCTGTTGTGTTTCTGCCGCCTTCGTATGCTGTGTTACATTCAACAACTGTTCCTTTGACTGCATCAATAACCGGTTTCCAGAAATCTGCGGTAATAAAATTCTGATTTCCGATTTCACCCGAATGAACCTTTACAGCAACGTTTCCTTCAAGATTTTTGCCAATCTTATTATATAATTCCAGAACTTTTCCGGGTGTTATATCTTTTGAAAAGTAAACCTTTGATTTCATTTAAATTTTTCTCCTTTAAAAATTCAGCCGCAAGCGGAATGCCTGCGGCTATTAATTTTTATTTTGTTTCGGGAATCATATAGAAGCTGAATTCAAGACCTTTGCTTCCGTCAACCTCAAACTGAGGAAGAATGTCAGGTCCGCAGCTTGCGGTACCTGTGCCTCTTGTGAAGCCGTCAATGTTGACAACAACGGTGTCCTCATCGTGGAGGTCTTCCTGGTGACCTGCTTTCTGGAGAAGCTTCTGAGTGTATTCTCTGACATTGAAGTTGAAATATTCATCATCAAAAGCAAACTTTAGTCCGTCGCCGTCCTCATCGGTTACTGTGAGATATCGGCAAAGTGTTCTGTTGCCTGCATCCTGAGGACGGATATAGGGCTCGTGCATTTCTGCAACGGTTGTGTTATAAATGCCGACAATTGACTGTGCATAAAGGTCGCAGAGGTTTTCGCTGTCACCCATACCGAAATATTCAACATTTCTGAATGTTTTGGGCATTTCGAGAGTGAGACCGAATCTGGGCATATGAGCAGCGAGTTTTTTCTTTGCGATGGGTTCAAACTCTGTTTCAACCTTGATTATGCCGTCGGGATAAACAGTGTATTCAATTTCAACTTCCGCAAGAGGAAGAATTGTCTTTTTGCTCTTGAGTTTATACTTGACTTCGATTTCTGCTTTGTCTTTCTTTACTTCGACTTCGAAATCCTTGCAGATGCATTCGTAATCGTCATATCCGGCTTCCATCCACTCATCGCGGTACTTGGTGTCGTTGTCGAGATATGCTCTGTAAATGTTGGGGAGGAAGCCCTTGGCATAAGCGGGGGAGTCATTGATGAATTCCTTGCCGCCGTATGTATAGCGCTCAATCATACCGCTCTTGCCAGAGAAAGTAACTTTACCGTTTTCAAAAGCGATTGTGTAGTTGTCGTCATCACTTGAGAGCGAAACCTTGCCGCTTGATTTGGGTCGACTGTATTCGTAATCTTCTTTGAGAGCAATCTGCTCGAATGCAACTTCATTATCACCGTCGAAATAATAAATGTTAAGATGGCAGTCACAGTCATCCTTGGGAATATTAAGCTCGAGCTTAACATCCATTGTCTGTTCGGGTTCGATATCGAGAACAATTTCATCGGCTTCGATGAGGATGTTACCGTTCTTTACAAGCTCCCAGACTGCAGTGAGATAAGATGTGTTTCTGAATCTGTTGGTATTAAGGAATGAAAGAACACCGTCTTCAAATTCAGCTCTTACGGGACGGTAAACATTTTTCATTTCCTTTGCGCCTGTGTGAAGTCTTCTGTCGGGATAAACAAGACCGTCAACGCAGAAGCAGCCGTCATGACGCCATTCGCCGTGGTCACCGCCGTAAGTGAACTTATATTTGCCGTTTGCGTGGTAAACGGAGTGATCTGCCCATTCCCAGATGCAGCCGCCCATAAGGTTATCGTAGTTATAGAAGATATCCCAGTATTCCTCAAGTCCGCCGGGGCCTACGCCCATTGCGTGCGCATATTCGCAAAGGAAGAACGGCTTGGGAGTATATTTTTTGCCTCTTGTGTGTTTGCCGGTTTTTTCAACGTCCTGATGGTTAGTGTACATTTCAGAAACAACATCGTATGAATGTCTTTCGTTGCGGACAACGCCTTCATAATGAACGGGAATCTCGGGGCAAACTTCGTGGAGATATTCGTAGCACTTATCCTGGCATGCATAACCGCCTGCTTCATTGCCGAGTGACCACATAATGATGCCGGCACGGCTTCTGTCGCGAAGATACATTCTCTTGACTCTGTCAACATATCTGGGTGCCCAGGCAAGGTCGTGGCTGATAAGGTCGAAATTGTCGTGAGGTTGGCAGGCGACACCGTGAGTTTCAATGTCGGCTTCGTCAACAACATAAAGACCGTAAATATCGCAAAGCACGATGAACTGCGGGTCAGGGGGATAGTGTGAAGTACGAACGGTGTTGACATTAAGCTCTTTCATCATCTTGATGTCTTTTTCCATATCGTCAAAGCTCATGACATAGCCGTTTTTATAGTGTGTATCGTGGTGGTTGACACCCTTTGTTTTGATTTTCTTTCCGTTAACGGTAAAGATATCCTTTTTGATTTTGACGGTCTTGAATCCGACATAGTTACGGGTTGTCATAACCTCTTCTTCGCCGTTATAAAGTGTAAGGAATGCGGTGTAAAGAGTGGGGATTTCAGCATTCCAGCTTGTTACGTCAAGGGCATTGAAGCTGATAACGGATTCAGCTGAAGCGTTGATTGCTTTCTCGGCAACGAGCTTATTCTTGCTGTCATAAATCTCGGCTTTGAGAGTGTAATTTTCGGTTGCGCCTTCAAGTGCAACGTTGATATCGAGGTTCCAGCCCTTTGATGTTTCTTTTGTTCTGTAATAAACATCGTTGAGATATGTTGCGGGCATTTCATAGAGAAGGACATCTCTGAAAATGCCGTTTTCTCTGAACATATCCTGACACTCAAGGAATGTTGCGTTTGACCACTTGTGAACAACAGCAAGAAGTTCGTTTTCGCCTTCCTTGAGATATTTGGTGATGTTGAATTCTGCGGTGTTGTGAGCGCCTTCGCTGTAACCGACGAATTCGCCGTTAACATAAAGGTCAAGGCAGGAAATAACACCGAGGAATGAAATGATATAAACTTTGTTTGTGTCAGCAATATCAAAAGTCTTTTTGTAAACGCCGACGGGCTGTTCATCGGGAACATAGGGAGGGGGATTGTCAAAAGCGTAGGGACAGTTGATATATGCAGGTGAATCATAGCCTGTTCTCTGCCAGGTTGAGGGGATTTTTACGGTATCAAAACCTGATGTGTCGGTATCGATAACATCGGGAAGTTTTGAGTTGCTGTCATAATATTTGAACTGCCATTTGCCTGAAAGAACTCTGACGATATCGGATGATGCACGTTCTTTCTTGAATGCAGTCTTTTTGAGAATTTCTTTTGAGGAGTAGGGAATGAAATATGCTCTGCCCTCAAGCTTGTTGATTTCATAAACAGAGAAATCGTTGAAATTGGTTTTATTGATGCTGTACTTCATATTTTCACTGCCTTTCGTTCAGTTTGTTTATCATAATTTTTGCCGCTTTGTAGATATCTCCGCAACCGAGAGTAATAATCAAATCACCCTTATCTGCGTTGTCAACGGCATACTGCGCAACCTCTTCAAATGTGTTGAACCAGACGCTTCCTGGAATTTTCTCGGCAAGCTGTGAGGTGTAGATATCATAGGTGTTGATTTCTCTCGAACCCATAATTTCTGTCATAATACATCTGTCGGGAATTTTGAGAACTCTTACAAATTCATCAAACAGAATCGCTGTTCTGGAATAAGTGAACGGCTGGAACACCGCCCATACCTTGTTATAACCCATTTTCATTGCTGTTTCGAGGGTTACTTCAAGCTCTTTGGGGTGATGAGCATAATCGTCGGCAATTGTAATTCCGTCGATTTCTGCGAGGATTTCAAAGCGTCTGCCTGCGCCGTGGAAATCAAAGATTCCCTTTACGCACTGTTCAAAGGTGACACCCGATTCCATAGCCGATGCAATAACTGCGAGGGCGTTATAAACGTGGTGTTTGCCGGGAATTCCGAGAGTGACTTTTCCAAGGCTTTCGCCGTATCTGACAAGCTCAAACGAAGCGTATTCGTTATTGAGTTCAACATTGATTGCACGGTAGTCGTTGCCATCGTCAAGTCCGAATCTTATAACGGGTTTTCCGCAGATTTCAACCGCAGGAATAACAGTATCTTCTGAGTCCGGGTCGTCGCCGTTATAAATAATCATTTTTGTTGCCATTGATGCGAACTTTGTAAATGATTTTTTGAGATTTTCGAATGTCTTGAAGTAATCAAGATGGTCCTCATCGACATTGAGAATAACCGCGATGTCGGGTGACAAATCAAGGAATGTGTCAACGAATTCACAGGCTTCGCATACCATATGTTCGCTGTGACCGACAAGTCCGTTTGAACCCGTCAGCGGAAGCTTGCCGCCGATAACCGCAGTGGGATCAAAATCGGCTTCAATAAGAACCTGAGTAAGCATTGAACAAGCTGTTGTTTTGCCGTGAGTGCCGCTGATGCAGATGCTGTTGGGGTAAATTCTTGTCACAGCACCGAGAAGCTTGCTTCTCTCGAAGGTGGGGATTCCTGATGCTTTTGCTGCAACCAGCTCGGGGTTATCCTTGAGAAGAGCGGCGGTATATACAATCATTTCAGCGCCTTCAATGTTTTCGGCTCTCTGACCCATAAAAACGGGAATGCCGAGCGAACGGATTCTTGCGAGAGTATCGGTTTCGTTATTATCCGAACCGCTGAGCTTATAGCCTTCTTTATGAAGAATCTCGGCAAGAGGACACATTCCGGAACCGCCGATTCCGATAAAATGTATTCTTTTGACCGATTTAAGCAAATTATCGATTTCAAACATAGAAAAATCTTCCTTTCCTCGTTTCTGTAATATTATATACTATATTACAGAAAAAATAAAGATAATTTTTAAATTTTCAGAGTAACGGCTTGTTGATGATAACATAAAATATTAGTATCAAAACCAAAGGGAGGTGCAAAATTGAAAACAGCAGAAAGTTTTTTGATTATCGGCGGAGACATCCGTCAGATTTATATAGCAGACAGTCTTGAAAAGAAAGGAAAAAAGGTAGCTGTTTACGGTTTGCCTGAGAGAACGAGGAAGTGCGTTGAAGATGTGAAAAGTGCAATAAAATCAACCGATGCGATAGTTTTTCCTTTGCCGGTTACAAAGGACAATAAAAATGTATTTTCCGTTGTGCCGATTAAAGAATCACTTGATGAAATCTTAAATCTTATTGCTGAAGGACAGCTTGTTTTTGCGGGAATGCTTACTAAAGGTGCAGAGTCAAAAATCAAAAAAAACGGAGCTTATCCGTTTGATTATTTCAAAAGAGAAGATGTTACTCTGATGAACACCGTTCCGACGGTTCAGGGTATACTGAAAGTAATTATCGACAACATCGATTACACTATCAACTCAAGCAATTGCGCTGTTTTCGGTTACGGAAGGGTTGCAAAGGTGGCGGCTGATGTTCTTTCGGCAATCGGTGCAGATATTACGGTTTGCGCAAGAAAGCATTCCGATATAACTCTCGCAAAAATCAACGGAATGAACGCCTGCACGATATGCGGATTCCCTGAAATTGCAAAGGACTTTGATATAATAATCAATACGGTTCCCTCTCGGGTGATTGACAGAAGGGTTCTTGAAAATGTTAAACCCGGATGCCTGATAATAGATGTTGCGTCAGCACCTTTCGGCACGGATTTTGCCTGTGCTTTTGAATTCGGAATAAATGCGATTCAATGTCCGTCACTTCCCGGAAAGGTTGCTCCGAAAACTGCCGGTGAAATCATTGCGGACGGAATATTGAATATTCTGAAGGAGGAAGGGTATGAGTAAGATAAGAGTCGGATTTGCTCTCTGCGGTTCGTTCTGCACATTTGAATATGCAAAAAAACAAATTGGCACTCTGATTGAAAAGGATTTTGATGTTGTGCCGATAATGTCATTCAATGCATATTCTACCGACACAAGATTCGGAAAAGCAGAAGAACATATCAAAGAGATTGAATTGATGTGTGAAAGAAAAATCATCGCTTCACTGACTGATGCGGAGCCGATAGGTCCGAAAAAGATGACAGACATTTTGCTGATTGAACCTTGCACGGGCAATACAATTGCAAAACTTGCTGCGGGAATAGCCGACACACCTGTAACATTAGCTGCGAAATCGCATCTTCGCAACGACAGACCCCTTTTGATTGCTGTTTCAACGAACGATGCACTTTCAATGGCGGCAACGAATATCGGAAAGCTGATGAATAACAAGAATGTTTTCTTTGTACCGATGAGGCAGGATGACTGCGAAAAGAAGCCTCGCTCGGTTGTTGCGGATTTCTCAAAAACTTATGATGCAATTATGAGTGCAATACAAGGCAAACAGATTCAACCGATATATATCTGAAAAAACAAGCAGGGTATTTTTGATATCCTGCTTTAATCATATAACAAAATGTCTTGTAAATACTTGAAAAGTACATGGATTGTTGATATAATGTTAATAATTATGGTATAATATGGAGGAAGTATGGACGGAAAGCTTATTGTTATTGAAGGACTTGACGGAAGCGGTAAATCAACTCAGGAAGAGTTGCTCAAAAAAAGGCTTTCCGATTCGGGCATCAAGGTCAATTTTATTAAACTTCCCAACTATGATGACCCTGCATGTGAGCTTGTAAAGGAATATCTTGCGGGCAGATTCGGCAAAAAGCCCGGAGATGTTAATGCATATGCGGCTTCTTCGTTTTTTGCTGTTGACAGGTATGTAAGCTTTAACTGCTACTGGAAAGAAGCTTATAAGAACGGCGAAGTGTTTCTTGCAGACAGATATACAACATCCAATGCTTATCATCAGCTGACCAAAACCGATAAAGCCGAATGGGATTCATATCTTGCTTGGCTTGAGGATTTTGAATATAACAAAATGGGTATTCCGAAGCCCGATGCGGTAATTTATCTTGATATGCCGATTGAGGTTTCTCAGAAGCTTATGACAGGAAGATATAACGGCGACGAGTCGAAAAAGGATATTCACGAGAAAGATGTTGAATATCTCAATAATTGCCGCGAAGCTGCCGATTATGCCTGCAAAAAACTCGGATGGGAGAGGGTTGAATGCAGCCGTGACGGCGAGCCTCTGCCCATAGAAGTTATTTCTGATTCCATATATAAATATGTTATGAAGGCGCTGAATCTTGAATGATTATCCGTTTATCCCGAAAAGATGATATCAGCGGCATTGTTTCTCTGTGGAATGAGTCATTCGGCGATACCGCGGAAGAAATAATGTTTTTTATCAATAATAAATATATTCCCGAAAACACTCTTGTTGCCGAGGAAAACGGTGAAATTGCATCTGTGCTCTTTCTTCTTGACGGCAAGATGTGCATAAAAGGGATTGACTATCCGTCATATTATCTTTATGCCGCTTGCACGCTGAAGAAATACAGAGGCAGAGGTTTTATGGCAAAGCTTCTTGAAGAAGCTGAAAAGACTGCGGCTTCGAGAGAAATTGATTTCATTTGTCTTATGCCCGGTGAAAAATCGCTTTTTGATTTTTATGAGAAATTCGGATATAAGACAGCTTTCAGCAGAAAAGTTCTTTCAATTTATGTCGGCGCGGATATCAAAACCGACGAAATCAAGCAATACGATGCCGTTGACTTTGAAGAAATAAGGAATAAAGCGTTTTCTGATTATGATTATTTCAAATGGGACAGGCAATCGATTGAGTTTGCTTTTTCTCATAATAAACTCTACTCAGGAAAAGATTTTCGTGGGTGTAATGGTTATTGCCTTTACGCTACAAACGATGGTGTCATGTCTGTAAAGGAATGTGCCCTTACAGAAGGTAAAACAATTGAATTTGCAATAAATATTGCAGTTTTGAACGAATGCGGTAAATTAATAATCAATTTTCCGTCAGAGTATCCGACCGAAATCGGTGAATATGAAATTGTTCCTTCGGCGATGCTTCTTGCTGTCAGCGAACGTTCAAAAACGGCTTCCGACGGATTGAAAAACGCATATCTCGGACTTACTCTGGATTGATACGGGGGGAATAAATTATGTTTTATATCTTTTTTGCAGACGGCTTTGAGGAAGTTGAAGCGATTGCAACGCTTGATGTTATCAGACGCGCAAAAATTGAAATTGAAAGTGTGGGTGTCGGCTCGAAAAACATTACCGGTTCTCACGGGATTACAGTTATCTGCGATAAAACCGTTGATGAAATTTCAGTTTCAGATTCTTTGGAAGGCGTGATTCTTCCCGGCGGTATGCCCGGAACAACAAATCTTCTCGAGAATGAGAAGGTTGAATCTTTCATTGATTATTGTAATGATAAAAATCTTTTTATCTGCGCAATCTGTGCTGCTCCGATGATTCTCGGCAGAAAGGGCTTGCTCAACGGTAAAAAAGCCGTTTGTTTCCCCGGATTTGAGGATGAGCTTTCAGGTGCAGAGATTTCAGATGAATATGTTTGCGTTGACGGGAAAATAATAACTGCAAAGGGTATGGGAAGTGCGGTTAAATTCGGCCTTGCCATTGTCGGAGAAGTTATTGACAAAGAAACGTCACGGAAACTTGAATCAACACTCCAGTGCATATGATTAAAAAAAAAGAAAACAGGAAACATTACAAAATAATAAGAAAAAGTATCACAAAAGAAGAAAAAAGATGTTTTGACAGAAGAATTTTTACATTTTTTATTAACTCGGTTTTATATAAAAAAGCTGATAAACTTCTGATTTATGTTTCGGTTAACGGTGAGGTTGATACTCTTGATATTATCAGCCGTGCGTTATCCGACGGAAAAAAAGTTGCCGTGCCTTATTGCTCAGGCAAAGAGATGAAATTCCTTGTCATCAATTCTCCAGACGATTTATCGGAAGGTGAATTCGGTATACCGACAGCCGACCCCGAAAGGTGCGAGTTTGTCAGTGATTTCAATAATACTTTGTGTATTGTACCAGGTTTAAGCTTTGATGTTAAAGGAAACAGACTCGGTTACGGTGGTGGATTCTACGACAGGTTTTTGTGTGCGCATCCTGTTGATACGGTCGGCTTATGTTATGAAAGATGCCTGAGCGAGTCGGTGCCGACTGAAAAATTTGATATTAAAATAAATTATGTTTTAACGGAAAACGGATTTAAATAATCTTGAAGAGGAGGTTCTACATAATGGATAATGAACAGAAAAAGTGGAATAAAGATAATCCTTTTAAAGTTAATATTGAAGATGACGGTTTTCTGAATCCCGATGAACTTGACAAAATTCTGCCGGTTGAACCGCAGAAAAAGAAGTTCGAGGTTCACATCGATGAAGATATGCGTGATTTTGATTCGGGTGAACAGCAGCCGGAATATAAGGGTGAAATTTATTTTTCAAACAGACGCCCCGTAAGAGCTGCTCCTCAGCAACCTGTTAACCCCGATAACAATCGTGCGGTCCGTCAGACTAATGTAAAAAAGAGTAACAGCAAAAAGAATGCTTCAAGGTCTGTTCTTGCAATTTTTCTGACTGTTGTTATTGTTTTCACATCGGCTCTTTCGGCTATTGCCATTTCATGCATAAATGATGTTCTTGCTATCGGACGCGATGATGAAGTTGTTAAAATCACAATTCCAAATGATGCCACAACCTCAAGCATCATTGATATTCTTGCGGACGAAGGTCTTATAAAGCAGAAACTTTTCTGTAATATTTACTATAAGCTGATTGATTTTGTCAAGAATTTCAACAGAAGCGGCGAGCCTGCCGAGCCTGTTTATCTCAGCGGTATTTATTATGTTGAAAAAAATCTCGGACTCGAAGGCTATCTTATGGAGTTCAGAGAGATTCAGAAAACGGCAGATACAATTACTCTTGTTTTCCCCGAAGGTTGGTCAATCTATCAGATATTTGATAAAATTGCAGAATTCGGTGTGTGCAGTAAAGACCAGCTTATTGCATCCCTCAAAGAAGCAACATTTGATTACGATTTTATATCTGAAATTCCCGATGATCCCGACAGAACATTCAAGCTTGAAGGATATCTTTATCCCGATACCTATGAGTTTTATGAAGAAAGCGATGCAAACTCTATTATCAGAAAGTTCCTAGATGCTTCCGAAAAGAAGTGGACAGATGAATATGAGGAGCAGAGAATTGCACTCGGACTCACCCGCGATGAGGTTATTATCATTGCATCGATTATTCAGCGTGAGGCTGCCAATACGGAGCAGATGAGCCTTGTTTCGTCAGTAATTCACAACCGACTCGATAATTCAGTTTCGTGGCCGCTTCTCGGATGTGACTCAACGGATAATTATATCACATCATATGTAAGACCACATGTTTCACCCTCGGAAGCTATTGCTTACGAGCAAAGCTATAACACCTATTTCAGTCAGGGACTTCCTCCCGGACCCATCTGCAATCCGGGCGATGCCGCGATAAGAGCAGCATTGTTCCCGTCGGATACCGATTATTTCTATTTCCGTCACGATAAGTACGGCAAAATTTATATGGCAAAAACCCAGGCTGAGCACGACAGAAACGGCAGCGAAGTTCTTCGTGTGAACAGCCGATAGGAGATTATTATGGCAGGGATTATTAAACCTGAATTATTAGCGCCTGCAGGCGACAGAGAGCGTCTTGAGGCTGCAGTCGAGTTCGGAGCTGATGCTGTTTATCTCGGCTCTGATTGCTTTGGCATGCGCACTGCCGCCGCAAGTTTCGGCGGCGAAGAGCTTAAGTCAGCTTGCGATTATGCTCATTCAAAAGGAGTAAAAGTTTATCTTACTTGCAACACCGTTCCCAGAAACGATGAGCTTCCGCGTTTGCCTGCATTCATTGAATATGCTCGCGAAAGCGGAGTTGATGCATTTATCGTTACGGATATCGGTGTGATGAAGCTCATTCAGAAGCACGCACCCGGTGCGGAAATTCATATTTCTACACAGGCAGGTATAACGAACTATGCTGCGGCAAATGCGTTTTACGAAATGGGTGCAAAGCGAATTGTTACCGCGCGTGAGCTTTCACTCAATGAAATAGCTGAAATAAGAATCAACACACCTAAAGACCTTGAGATTGAGTGTTTTGTTCACGGTGCGATGTGTGTATCTTTTTCGGGAAGATGCCTGCTTTCAAATTATATGACGGGCAGAGACTCCAACAGAGGTGACTGTGCACAGCCTTGCCGATGGAGATATTCTCTTCTTGAGGAAAAAAGACCGGGTGAATATTTCCCTGTTGAGCAGGATAACACAGGTACATACATTATGAATTCCAGAGATATGTGCCTCATTGAGCATATTCCCGAGCTTGCTCAGGCGGGCATCAACAGTTTCAAGATCGAAGGCAGAGCAAAATCCGCTTATTATACTGCAGTTTCGGTTAATGCTTACAGATGCGCGATTGACGGTTATGAAGCTTCGGGTTTTGATTTTAATTTTAAACCCGAGCAATGGATAATTGATGAAGTCAGAAAGGCGAGCAACCGTCAGTATTGCACGGGATTCTATTTCTCAACACCTATGGATGACGCGCAGATATTCTATAACGGCGGATACGTCCGCGAATGGGATGTTGCCGCGATTTCGGAAAGATGGGAAAACGGAATTCTTTATGCTTCGCAGAGAAACAGATTCTTTGAAGGCGATGAGCTTGAAGTGATGATCAAAGGGCAAAAACCCGTTACCGTCACCGTTAAGAATCTTAAAAATGCTGACGGCGAGCTAATTGACAATGCACCGCATCCGATGATGAATTTCAGCTTTGAATGTCCCGTTGAAATTCCCGCGGGAGCTTATCTGCGCATGCAGAGGAAGAACGGTACTATCTTATGAGTGCATATATTCCGATTATATTTTTATGGATTATTATTTTTATTGTTCTCCGCGAGAATAAATCGAGAAATATACGCAGAATAATTAAAAAACGCAAGAAAAGAGGCAATCTCGATATGAATGATGTTTTTGGCAGATATATCGGTAAAGACTGCGTGATTTACCTTTCTAATTCAAGCTCAAATGTTATGGAGTGCAAGGTAACGGGCGTTTCCGATAACTGGCTTACAGTTGAAAGCCGCGATGGCGTTGAAATAATCAATGTTGATTATATAATCAGAATCAAAGAACATCCCGTAAATAAAAACGGCAAAAAGAAAAGCGTTATATTTTAATTTTATGCACCCGATTTCGGGTGCTTTTTTTGTCCGTTTTATTGTACATTCTGTCGTATATAATAAAAATACCGACTGAATTGTCACCTAATTTTGTCATCAACAGATTGTGCCTACGCTTGACATTGATTCAAGATGTGGTATAATAGTATTTGTAAAAATTTGCGTTTTTGGAGGATTGTCCTAATGGCTAAAAAACCGGGATATAATGATGAAAGCATTGTAGCGCTGAAAGGTAAAGACAGAGTCAGAAAAAAGCCTGCGGTTATTTTCGGTTCAAGCGGTATTGACGGTTGCGAGCATTCTATTTTTGAAATCGTTTCAAACTCCGTAGACGAGGCAAGAGAAGGCTTCGGTGATAAAATAGTTGTTACCCGTTTTGCGGATAATTCCGTTGAAGTTCAGGACTTCGGCAGAGGTATTCCCGTTGACTACAACGCCAAGGAAGGCAGATATAACTGGGAACTCGTTTTCTGCGAGCTTTATGCGAGCGGTAAATATAATAACGGCGAGGACGGCAACTATGAATTCTCGCTCGGCACCAACGGTCTCGGTCTCTGTGCAACCCAGTATGCTTCCGAATATATGGAGGCTGAAATTCATACCGGCGGATACCGCTACCTTCTAAACTTCAAAAAGGGTGACCCCGACGGCGAGATGATAAAAGAGCCTTACAGCAAAAAAGACACCGGTTCAAGAATTAAATGGAAGCCTGACCTTGATGTTTTTACCGATATTGATATTTCTCTTGAATATTTTCAGGAGATGCTCAAAAACCAGTCGGTTGTTAATGCGGGTGTAAAGTTTATTCTTAAAAATCAGGTCGGTAAATCCTTTGAAACTTATGAATATTTCTATGAAAAGGGTATTGATGATTATATCAAAGAAATCGTCGGTGAAAATGCCCTGACAAGCTTCCTTTCATGGAGCGGAGATGCAACCTGCCGTGACCGTGAGGACCTTGGCGAATATAAGCTTAAAATGAGCTTTGCGCTTACATTTTCAAATAAAATTCAGGCTAAAGAGTATTATCATAACTCCAGCTATCTTGCTAACGGAGGTTCACCCGACAAAGCTGTCAGACAGGGCTTTCTTTCGCAGATTGATTCGTTTATCAAGCAGAACAATAAATACCAGAAGAGCGACAGCAAGATAACATTCCAGGATATTGAAGACTGCCTTGCGATTGTTGTTTCTTCGTTTTCAACCTTTGCATCTTACGAAAATCAGACAAAAAAATCAATTAATAACAAAGGTATTCAGGATGCGATGACTTCGTTCATCAAGCATCAGCTTGAAATATATTTCATCGAAAATCCCATAGAAGCAAATAAGATTGCCGAGCAGGTTCTCATTAATATGAGAAGCCGTGTCAGAGCTGAGAAAACAAGGCTCGGACTCAAGGAATCGCTTATTCAGAATGTCGGCAACCTGACAAACAGAATCCAGAAATTTGTTGACTGCAGAAGCAAGGATGTCAATGTCCGCGAGCTTTTCATCGTTGAGGGTGATTCGGCTTTGGGTGCTTGTAAGCAGTCAAGAAACTCTGAATTTCAGGCTATTATGCCTGTCAGAGGTAAGATTCTTAACTGCCTTAAATCGGAGTATGACCGCATATTCAAGAGTGATGTTATCACTGACCTTATCAAGGTTATCGGATGCGGCGTTGAGGTCGGCGCAAAGCAGAAAAAGGGCAAGGATATGGTCTCATTCAACCTTGATATGCTTCGTTGGAACAAAATTATAATCTGTACCGATGCTGATGTTGACGGATTCCACATCAGAACGCTTATTCTGACAATGATTTACAGACTTATGCCTACTCTTTTTGAGGAAGGCAAGGTGTTCATTGCAGAATCACCGCTTTACGAAATCACAAGCGGAGACGAAACGTGGTTTGCATATACCGAAAAAGAGAAGAACGATGTTCTTGCTGAAATCGGAAACAAAAAATATACTATTCAGCGTTCAAAGGGTCTCGGTGAAAACGATCCCGAAATGATGTCGCTGACAACCATGAATCCCTCAACAAGAAGACTTATCAAAATTGAGCCTTCGTTTGCACAGGAAACAAGCGAAAAATTCGACCTTCTTCTCGGCGATAATCTTGCCGGCAGAAAGGATTACATTGCTGAAAACGGTCATCTTTACATTGATCTGACCGACGTTTCTTGATTATATTTGACGGAGAATTGAATTATGGCTAAGAAATCAAAAAAAGATATAACGTCATCGCTCAGACAGCTTGATGATAAAACTCATATTTTCGGTGCGGGTGAAGTTGTAAATCAGCCGATTGTTGACGCTCTTGAGGTTAACTTTATGCCTTATGCGATGAGCGTCATTATGAGCCGTGCAATCCCTGAAATCGATGGTTTCAAGCCTTCGCACAGAAAGATTCTTTATATGATGTATAAAATGGGTCTTTTGTCGGGGGCAAGAGCGAAGTCGGCAAAGATAGTCGGTCAGGTAATGCAGCTCAACCCACACGGCGATGCCGCAATTTATGACACAATGGTCAGACTTTCAAAGGGTTATGAAGCTCTTCTTCATCCCTATGTTGATTCAAAAGGTAACTTCGGTAAGGCATTCTCACGCGATATGATGTGGGCGGCTTCAAGATATACTGAGGCAAAGCTTGAAAAGATATGTACCGAGTTCTTTACCGATATCGACAAAGATACCGTTGATATGGTTGACAACTTCGATAACACAATGAAGGAGCCTGCGCTTCTTCCCGTTAATTTTCCGAGCGTGCTTGTTAATGCAAACACGGGTATTGCGGCGGGTATGGCCAGCTCGATTTGCTCATTTAATCTTGAAGAAGTGTGCAAAACAACAATTGAACTTCTCAAGAATCCCAAGCATGATGTTGCGGATACTCTTCTTGCTCCTGATTTTGCGGGCGGCGGTTCGATTGTCTATAACCGCGAAGCAATGAAAGAAATTTACCGCACGGGCAGGGGAGGATTCAAGGTCAGAGCAAAGTATGCTTATGACAAAGCAAACAGCTGCATTGATATAACAGAAATCCCGCCCACAACAACATCGGAAGCAATTATTGACAGAGTTATCGAGAAAATCAAAGCAGGCTCAATCAGAGAAATCAGCGATATCCGTGACGAAACAGACCTTGGCGGTCTTAAAATTACCATAGATATCAAGAAGGGCACAGATCCCGACAAGCTGATGGAGAAACTTTATGCTTCAACACCGCTTCAGGACACATTCTCGTGTAATTTCAATGTTCTTATCAAGGGCAACCCGAGGGTTCTCGGCGTCAAAGAGCTTCTTAATGAATGGATTGATTTCAGAAGCGATTGCGTAAGACGAAGAACCGCTTTCGACCTCAAGAGAGCAAAGGACAGGCTTCATCTTCTCAGAGCGCTTGAAAAGATTCTTCTTGATATCGACAAGGCAATTAAAATTATCAGAAACACCGAAGAGGAAAGCGATGTCGTTCCCAATCTTATGATCGGATTCAAGATTGATAAGATTCAGGCGGAATATGTTGCGGAAATCAAGCTTCGTCATCTGAACAAAGAATATATTCTCAAGCGACTTCAGGACATTGAAAAGCTTGAAACTGCGATAAAAGACCTTGAGGATATTCTTTCAAATCCCAAACGAATCAAGCAGATTATCATTTTTGAACTCAAGGAAGTTATTAAAAAATACGCTAAACCCAGAAAAACTCAGATTATCTATGCTGCTGAAATCGAAGAAGTTTCAACAGAGGAAGAAGTGCCCGATTATCCCGTGCATCTCTTCTTTACCAGAGAAGGCTACTTCAAGAAAATCACTCCGCTTTCACTTCGTATGAGTGGCGCAAACAAGCTTAAAGATGGCGACGAAATCAGCCAGACATTCGAAACAACGAATGCAAAAGAGCTTCTTTTCTTCACAAATAAATGTCAGGTTTATAAATCATCCGCGGTATCGTTTGAGGATTCAAAAGCAAGCGTTCTCGGTGATTATATTCCTGCAAAGCTTGAGATGGAAGAAGGCGAAGTGCCCGTTTATATGGCTGTCACGAGCGATTACAGCGGCTATATGATGTTCTTCTTTGAAAACGGTAAGGTTGCCAAGATTGATATGAAAGCATACCAGACCGTAACAAAGCGTAAAAAGCTCATCAAAGCATATTCCGACAAATCACCGCTTTCTGCGATAATGCATATTGCGGAGGATAAAGAACTTGTTGTTATTTCAAGTGCGGGACGACATCTTCTCATTAACACGGCGGTTATTCTTCCCAAGACTACAAAGGACACAATCGGTGTCGGTGTTCTGACTGTCAAAAAGGGTCACAGACTTATGACGGCAAGAGATTATGTTGACGGCGAATTTTCAAAGCCTCACAGATACAAAGCAAAAAATCTCCCTGCTGCGGGTGCGCTTCTGAGCACCGAGGATGAGGCGGAGCAGATTACTTTTTAATCTGTAACAAGTCAAACCGTTCAAGGTCGGGCATCCCCACTTTGAACGGTTTGTACAGAGAAGCAAACGCGTTTTTTCTCTGCACCATTATTTTTTACGGTCATTATGTTGTAATACATTGAAATTTTTGCTAAATAAATTAAAAAAACATCTTGCAATTCTCAATTATATGTGTTAAAATCATCGGGTACAAATAATTCTTTGGAGGTAATTTACCTATGCAGTGGTATGAAATCATTTTAGGTATTGTTCTTATCATCACATCTCTTGCACTTGTTGCTCTTGTTCTTCTTCAGGAAGGCCGTCAGCAGGGTCTTTCAGGCGCAATCGCAGGCGGTGCTGAAACATTCCTCGGTAAAGGTAAGAGCAAGACAGTTGAACAGAAGCTTGTTAAGATTACAAAGATTTTCGCTATCGTTTTCTTTGTTCTTTCACTTGTTGCAACACTTGTTGTTCTCTTTATTAAATAAGAAAATGATTTTTCGGGAGCTGCTCTTTCTGAGCGGCTCTTATTTTTTTGAAAATTTATCTTTTAATTCAAGAAGGACCTTCTTTTCAATTCTGCTGACATATGACCGTGAAATTTTCAATTTTGTTGCAATTTGTTTCTGTGTTAAGGATTTTGTGTTATATAAACCGTATCGCATAATGATTATCGTTTTTTCTCTTTCATTTTTTATTTCTTCTACAAATTTGTATAATTTCTGAATCATAATTTTTTTGTCAATATCATCGGAGATGGTGTCCTCTGTGCAGATTATATCCATCAGAGTCAGAGGATTGCCCTCACTGTCTGAGTCAATCGGTTCGCTTATTGAAACATCCTGTGATGTTTTTTTCTGACTTCTGAAATACATCAGCACCTCGTTTTCGATACATTTTGATGCATATGTTGCGAGCTTAATTCCTTTTGAATCATTGAAAGTGTTGACAGCTTTTATAAGTCCGATTGTTCCTATTGAAATCAGATCATCCTGCTCGGCTGCTGTTGAGCAGTATTTTTTTATTATGTGAGCAACAAGGCGGAGATTATGTTCAACCAGAATATTTTTTGCGTGTAAATCTCCGTTTTTATATTTTTCAAGATATTCTTTTTCTTCCTGTGCCGACAGAGCGGGAGGAAAGGAATTGTTTGATTTTATATGAAGTGCAAAAAACAAAAAACCTTTTGAAATGATATCTGCCAACAAAGTGAGCATCTGAATCCCCCTGTATATATAATAAATATTATTTATAAGACTTGCATATCAGTCAGAAAAGTTATATAATGTAATAAATATATAGTCTGAGGTGTTTTTTATGAGTAATATTAAACTTGGTGCACAGCTTTACACATTGCGTGATTATATCAAGACTTACGAAGATTGCGAAGCAACTTTCAAATATCTTAATGATATCGGTATCAATGTTATTCAGATATCGGGCATAGGTCCCATTCCTGCGGATAAGGTTGCGTATCTCGTGGAAAAATATAATATGGATGTTTGTGTTACCCATACCTCATTTGACAGAATGCTTACCGACCTTGATTCTGTTATGAAAGAGCATAAGATGCTTGGATGTGATACCCTCGGCATCGGCGGTATGCCCGATAAATACAAGCAGAACGCAGAAAGCATCAATGAATTCATAAAGGTTACAAGCGAAATCGGCAAAAAAATGCACGATAACGGACTTCAGTTTGCTTATCACAACCATGCATTTGAATTTGCAAAGCTTGATAACGGCAGACGCATTTTTGATGTTCTTATCGAGGACACAAAGCCCGAAGAATTCAGCTTTATCGGCGATACTTATTGGTTCCAGTTCGGCGGAGTCAATCCTTGTGATTATATTGAAAAGATTGCGGGCAGAATGAAGGTATGCCATTTCAAGGATTACGGCATTACGGAGCATACTCCGAAGTTTGTTGAAATCGGTACGGGTAACCTCAATCTTGATGCAATTTATAATAAATGCAAAGAAACGGGCGTTAAATATATTGTTATTGAGCAGGATATTTGTGAGATTGATCCCAGAGATTCAATGGCTATCAGCTATAAAAATCTTGTTGAAATAGCAAAAAGGAATGATAAATAAATGAGCATTGCACCCCTTACAATTACCGTTCTGACTGATACTCATTATTATTCAAAAGAAAACGGAACATGCGGCAAAGCCTATGACAATGCCAATTCAAGAAGTCAGAAGCTCCTTGCTGAAAGTGCCGATGTGCTTGAAGCGGCATTTGAGCAGATAGCGTCGGATGACAGAAGCGATGTTGTTATTATCTCGGGCGATGTCACCAACAACGGCGAACTGAATTCTCACAAAGAATTCATAGATATGCTCCGTTCTCTCAAAAATAAAGGAAAAAAGGTTTTTGTTATCACGGCAACTCACGATTTCAGAAATCACGGGTATACGGATGCTTATAAAGGTGACGAGAAGGTTCAGACTCCGACTGCAAACCGTGATATGCTTTTTGATATGTACCGTGAATTCGGGCCTGATGAAGCAATTTCCGTTCACAGACAGAGTATGTCATACATTGTTCAGCTTTGTGAAGGCTACAGACTCTTCGCTCTGAATGACGACAGCAATCTTAACGGTAAAAGCGGTTTTTCGGATGAATGCTTTGAATGGATAAGCGAAAGAGCTGCCGAAGCACGCAGAGATAATCAGACGATAATTGCAATGACTCATCATCCACTTATAGCGCCTTCTCCGATTTACGAAATAATCGGTAAGGGTGATATGCTTGGAGACTACGATAAAAGAATAGAACAGCTTGCTGATCTCGGTATTCAGTTTATGTTTACCGGTCACACTCATATTCATAATATTTCGGCGCATCAGAGCGCAAAAGGCAACATTCTTTATGACATATGCACCTGTTCGCCCATCGGATATCCCGGCGCATACAGAACAGTTACTTTTGATCCTGCAAGTTCAGATGTTGCCGTCAGAACGGAGTATATTAAAACTCCGGAAAGTTTCAAGGCTCAAGGAAAGGAACTTTTACCCTGCCTTGAGGAACAGCTTATAGGTGTTATCAAAGGAATGATTGAGGTTGCGGGAGAGGATATTGACAAGCTTGCATATATGGCAACCGCAATCAGCATAAAACCCAAAGTCATTTATAAATTCGGCTGGATAATAAAACCGATATTCAAGTTTCTTAATTGGCTGAAAATCGGTACGGTTGCAAAATGGACAAAGAAAGAAACAGGTCTTAAACCTTCGGATTATCAGGATATAAAAGACAGAAAGGTTGTTGACTTTATTTCGGAGCTTGTTCTCAACCTTTTCGCAGGCGAAAGCAAATATCCGCCTGAAACACCGACCTATAAGATTACAATAGGATTTTTGAATATTATAGACAGTATTCTCGGAATACTTCACATTGATCTGAAGAAAATAATTAAGGTTTCGTCAAGCGTTTCGGAGCTTGTTGAATCATTGCTTTATAATCCGAAAATCGATTCATACACGGCAGATTTAAAGAAATTTCCGTTTTATGAAAATTCCGGTTCTGATTTTGAAAAAATAGAGTGGAATATGGGAGAACCGACCGTTAAAAAGAGCAAAAAAGGACTGCCGATTATGATTGTAACGGCACTTTTGGTTATCGGATTTCTTCCCTTGTGGCTTATTCTGATACTGTCGGGTTATTTGGCAAATCAAATTAAATATCGGGATAAAATAAAGTAACATACGGTGATTTTATGAGTTCGTTTATAGAATTTCAGGCACTTGTTCTTGGCAAACTTTGCTCGATCGAGGAAAGAATTTCCGTTATTGAATCTGTTTTGGGAATTTCCGCTGATATTCCCGTTACAAATGATGAAGCGGAGCAGATTACTGCAGAGCCTGAAAAAGTTGAAAATTCAAACAATGATAACGGATTTAAAGATGAGATTTCAGATTTTCAGAAACAGCTTGAAGATATCAAATCTTTGTTTTCTGCATCTGATAATTAATAATTCTGTTATATTTTGTTAATCCTTTCAGCTTATAATTAAGTCAATAACTTTTGACGGGAGGTTAAGAGTTTGAATAATACAAATCCAAACAGTAAGCCAAATTCAAAGAAAAAGAAAAAAGGTAAAAATAAATACAGTGCGCCTGCGCTGGCATTCTTCGGATTTCTCAGCGTTTGCGCTCTGACTGTTACTGTTGTTGCGACTTATGTTCTTTTTCATGTTATAACAACAATCAACGGCGACCTGATTGTTAATCTTGAAGAATATAAAGCAAATCAGAACCAGACATCATTTATTTATGCTTATGATTCAGAGGGAAACGAGGTTGAGCTTGCCAGACTTCACGGCGAGGAAGACAGAGTCTGGGTTGACCTTGATGATATGTCACCACATATGGCTGATGCTTTTATTGCACTTGAGGATACACGATTCAAGGAGCATCACGGTGTTGACTGGATAAGAACAATTGGCGTTCTCGTTGTTCCTGATAACTTCGGTCACGGCGGTTCAACAATAACACAGCAGCTTATTAAGAATCTTACCAATGAAAAAGAGGTTACAACAGTCAGAAAATTCAACGAAATCCTGACTGCACTTAATCTTGAAGAGCACTATAATAAAGATACTATCATTGAAGCTTATCTTAACACTCTTTATCTCGGAAGCGGTTGCTACGGTGTTAAAACCGCAAGCGAAAAGTATTTCGGCAAGGATGTAAGCGAACTTAATGCTGCAGAGTGTGCGGTTATTGCTTCAATTACTCAGGCTCCGACCAAGTATAACCCTCTTCTTAATCCCGATAAGAACAAAGAGCGTCAGCTTTCCTGTCTCAGAAAGATGTATGAAGAAAAGGGATTCCTTACTGAAGCAGAATATAAAGAAGCTTGCGATTTTGAACTGATTTTCACCAACAGCGATAAATATGTGCCCAAGGTTGACGAAAATGCTGTCAAAGAAGAAGACGAAGAAGTTGTTAACAGCTTCTATGTTGACTATGTCAGACAGTGCGTTATCAAAGACCTTATGGATGAATACGGCTATTCGAAGCAGCAGGCAAGCGACAAGCTTCTTTACGGCGGTCTTAAAATCTATGCTGCCGTTGACCTTGATATTCAGGAAAAGCTTGAATATATTTATGTCAACCGCAAAAACTTCCCTGACCTTGTCAGCAAGGAAGAGCCTTATGACGGCGAGAAAGTTCAGTCTGCGATGACAATTATGGATTACAGCGGACGAGTTGTTGCGATTGTCGGTGAAGCCGGCGAAAAGTCGGGCAAGCTCGGTCTAAACAGAGCTGCAAATTCATTCAGACAGCCGGGTTCAACAATAAAACCCATCGCTTGTTATGCTCCTGCAATTGAGATGAATCTCTATAATTACTCGAGCCTTATCAAAGATTATGCAATTCCTGTTAACGGCAAGCTTTGGCCCCATAATGTTAACAAAACACTCGGCTCGGGAAATATGGTTAGTGTTGAATACGCAATTCAGCAGTCTCATAACACCGTTCCCGCAAGAATAATCAATTATGATGTCGGTATTGACAATTCATTCAATTTCCTCAGAGACCGATTCCATCTTTCAAAGCTTGATGAGAAGTCTGACAGAGGTCTTGCACCGCTTGCAACCGGCGCACTCACCAACGGTACAACGACCGTTGAAATGGCTGCGGCATATGCAACCTTCGGCAACGGCGGTTATTATTATGAACCCTATTCATATTATAAAGTAACAAACAGCCAGGGCACTCAGATTCTTCTCAGCAACGAAACTCCCAGAAAAGAGCAGGTTATTTCCGAGGCAACATCGGATATTATGTGCGAACTTCTTCAGTCCGTTGACACAAGCTACTACGGCAAGGGTTCGAATGTCAGAAAGTTCCAGATTATGGCTAAAACAGGTACTACCAGCAGTGATAAGGACCGATGGTTCTGTGCAGGTACACCGCATTATGTTGCGGCAGTCTGGGTCGGATTCGATTACGCTGAATCACTCGGTGTTTCCGTTAACCCTGCAGGTAAGATTTTTATAACGGTATTTGATGAAATCCACAAGGGTTTGCCTGAAAAGGAATTCCCGAAGAGCACCCAGACAATTGAAAAAAGTTATTGCCGCACTACCGGTAAGCTTGCAGGCTCCAACTGCGGTTCAAAAGGAAAAGGATGGTATAAAATCGATTCGCTTCCGTCTGTCTGCACATCGTGCACAAGCATTCCGGGCGAACAAATCGGAGAAGCGGTCAGCAACGCAGTAGGTGAAATTGCGGATAATCTGTCTGGTATTCTTGATGAGATTGTAGGCGAAAGATAGATTTAATGCGGAGTTTGTTTCTTTGCAAACTCCGCAATTTAATATTAAGGAATGATTTTTTGATTATAATGGCTATTGATTACGGCGATGTCAGAACGGGCATTGCCGTGTGTGATAAATTTGAGATGCTTGCATCTCCCGTTTGTGTTATTACCCAGAGAAACCCTGACCTTCTGATTGAAGAAATCAAGAGACTGGCCTCTGAGTATAAGGCGGAGCAGTTTGTAGTGGGACTTCCGAAAAATATGGATTCAAGCGTAGGGGAGAGGGCGAAAAAATGCATTGATTTTGCCGAAAAGCTCAGCGAAACAACAGGAATAGAATCCGTTATGCGTGATGAGCGTCTTTCAACTGTCAGTGCACACAATGCTCTCAACAACACAAACACCAGAGGAAAAAAGAGAAAGAACGTTGTTGACCAGGTTGCGGCAGTAATGATTCTTCAGGATTATATCGACTCAAGAAAAAGATAACTTTCAAACCGTCAATTTGTGGCCGCAACACGCATATTATTTATTGAATATTTGCGTGGGGTGTTATTATGAAAGTTGTTACAACAGTACATATCAAAACAAGAATTTTTCTTTTCGGGATTCTGACGGCGATTTTTGGCGTGATTACTGTCGGCTCTGTTTATACTTTTACTCAAAGTGCGGTTGATGCTTCATTGAATACTGTGAATTATAAAACCGTCATTATTGATGCGGGTCACGGCGGTGTTGACGGAGGAACTTCTGCAGACGACGGCACTCTTGAAAAAGACCTTAATTTGCAGATTGCGCTGAAACTGAATGAAATGCTGAATTCTTTCGGTGTTGAAACCGTTCTTATCCGTGATTCCGACATTTCGATTCACGATGATTCGGCAAAAACAATCCGTCAGAAAAAGATTTCAGATCTGAAAAACCGATTGAATATAATCAATAATACGGATGAATCTGTTTTTGTGAGCATTCATCAGAATCATTTCGGTGAATCAAAATATCACGGCACACAGATTTTTTATTCAAAAAATAATCCCGATTCACAAAGGCTTGCAGATTGCATCAGAATGCCCGTTGTTTCATATCTGCAGCCTGATAACACACGAGAAATAAAACAGAGCGGAACGGAAATCTATCTGCTCAACAATGCTCAATCACCGTCGGTGATGGTTGAATGCGGCTTTCTTTCAAATACCGATGAAACCAACCGACTTAAAGATGAAAACTACCAGAGAAAGCTTGCTTTTATAATTTCGCTCGGAATTATAGATTATTTCAGCAAAACGGAGGATTTTTAAAATGGCAAAATCAAAATCTCTTTATATTTGCAGTGAATGCGGCTATGAAACTCCGAAATGGTACGGCTGCTGCCCCGGTTGCGGTGAATGGAACACGATGGAGGAAGAAATCCGCACTCCTCAGCAGCAGAAAAGCTCAAAATCGGTTTCAAAGTCCGTTTTTGCACAGACTATCGGAGAAATTGATGTTGACGATGAGATAAGATTCAAAACGGGTATGCAGGAACTTGACCGTGTGCTCGGCGGAGGAATTGTTAAAGGATCGCTTGTTCTTCTCAGCGGTGACCCCGGAATCGGTAAATCAACAATCCTTCTTCAGATTTGTGAATTTCTCGGTAAAAAATTAAGAATTCTCTATGTTTCGGGTGAAGAATCCGCAAGACAGATAAAGCTCCGCGCAAACAGACTCAATGTAACAACTGAGAATCTCTCAATAATGTGCCAGACAGATGTTGAAGGTATCGTTGAATTTATTAAATCGGATAAACCCGATCTTGTTATAGTTGACTCGATCCAAACGATGAATGTTTCCGAAATCAGTTCTTCTCCCGGAAGCGTTACTCAGGTCAGAGAATCAACAAATTTATTTATGCACTGCGCAAAGGGTCTCGGAATACCGACTATTCTTGTCGGTCACGTTAATAAAGACGGCAATATTGCGGGTCCCAAAGTGCTTGAGCATATTGTTGACTGCGTTCTTTATTTTGAGGGCGAGCGCCATTTGTCTTACAGAATTCTCAGAGCAGTTAAGAACCGTTTTGGCTCAACAAATGAAATCGGTGTGTTTGAAATGCTTGATAAGGGTCTTGCAGAGGTTGTAAATCCCTCTCTGATGCTTATTTCAGGCAAACCCAAGAACACCGCAGGAACCTGCATTGCGTGCGTTATGGAAGGCAGCAGACCCATCCTTGCAGAGGTTCAGGGTCTTGTTTCGTCGTCGAATTACGGCAACGCCCGCAGAATGTCAACCGGATTTGATTATAACCGTATGTCAATGCTCCTTGCTGTTCTTGAGAAGCGTTCAGGTTATTTCTTCAGCAACTGCGATGCATATATCAATGTTGTCGGCGGTCTCAGACTCGATGAGCCTGCAACGGATTTAAGCGTTGCTCTTGCTCTTGTTTCGAGCCTTAAGGATACACCTATAAGAGATGATACTCTTGTTATTGGTGAAATAGGTCTCGGCGGAGAATTGAGAACAGTTTCTTACTGCGAACAAAGAATCAAGGAAGCTGAAAGACTTGGCTTCAACAGAGTTATTATTCCGAGGCATAATCTTAAGACTCTTTCCGACGGATTCAAAGGTAACATCGAAATTGTCGGCGCAAGAAATGTCAATGAAGCGTTTGAGGCTTCGGTGTAATATATGAAATATGTCGAAAAACCGAATTTGCCGCAGAGCAGGGTAGGGGTGGTTGCGATAAGCTGCACTGCCCGTGAATCGATTGATCATCTTAATAATATCGGAATTAAAACTATTGAAATCAAACCAGACACAAGATTGCCTGTGCCTGTTAATACTCACGCTGATTTGCAGATTCTTCATATTGGCAAAACTGACATTTATTCCCAAAACGAACATTTGTGCATAGGGGAGTCAGAGTTAAAATTTAATATAAAAAAGATTTCCGAATTTCCGGGAAGTAAGTATCCCGATGATGTGAGACTAAACTGTGTAATAATCGGCAACAAGATAATCTGTAACAGAAAAACGATATCTGCAGATATTCTGAATTTTGCTGAATTTAACGGATATACGATAATTAACACAAATCAGGGATATTCCAGATGTTCGATATGTATTGTCAATGAAAATGCAATTATTACCGATGATAAATCCATCTTTACAGCCGCTCAGAATTTTCTGAACGATGTTCTGTTCATTTCAAAAGGCTCCATTCGATTGGATGGATACGACTGCGGATTCATTGGCGGTTGTTGCGGTAAAATTGATAAAGATAAGCTGGCGTTCAACGGAGCGATTGAAAGCCACAAGGATTATAAGCTGATAACAGATTTTCTTGATAAATATAATGTGGAATGCATTGAATTGAATAAAGACAGGTTGATTGATATCGGCGGAATACTGCCGCTTGTTGAAATATAAGGATTTCTGTGCCGTAATATTTTTATTCGCCATTCTCCCCTTAATTATACAAAACTTTTATTTTGTGTAATTATATTGATTTTTTTTGCAGGGTATGCTATAATCGGATTATAGCAATGCCCTGCTTGATTTTTATTAAAAAGTGGTGATTTTAAAATGAGAGACGAAGAACTTGTAACGCTTCCTTCTCTTGTGAGAAAATATCTTAATTATCTCACGGGTGTTAAGAGCAAATCAAAGCTTACCGTTCTTGAATATGCATCCGATTTAAGACTGTTTTTCAGATTTGTAATGAGATTCAGAAATCTTTGTGATAAATCCGTTCCATTTGATGAAATCAATATTTCTCTTTTGTCTGATGATGTTATCTGCGATGTGACACTTGATGAAGCCTATGCTTTCCTCACCTACTGCCGCAATGAAAGAAATAATGATAATAATTCGCGTGCGCGTAAGGTTGTTGCGATCAAGCGTTTTTATAAATATCTTGAAGTCAACGGATATATAAAGGTTAACAGAATCGCTTTTCTTGAATCTCCGCAGACCAAGAAGTCTTTGCCCAGATATCTGACGCTTGACCAGAGTGTGAAGCTTCTTAACAGCGTTGACGGTAAAAATAAAGAACGTGATTACTGCATTCTCACTTTGTTTCTTAACTGCGGTTTGCGTCTTTCGGAGCTTATCGGAATCAACATTTCCCATATCAAGGATGATAACACGCTTATAGTGCTCGGTAAAGGCAACAAAGAAAGAACTGTTTATCTTAACGAGGCTTGTCTCAGGGCAATCAGGCTTTACCTTGCCGTGCGACCCAAAGACGGCGTTGTTGACAGAGATGCTTTGTTTATAAGTAACCGCAAAACAAGAATCAGCAAACAGAGTGTTCAGAAAATGGTTGAAGGATATCTTAAGAAATGCGGACTTGACGGTATGGGATTTTCAACTCATAAGCTTCGCCATACCGCTGCAACTCTTATGTATCAGCACGGCAATGTTGATCCGTTGCAGTTAAAAGAGATTCTCGGTCACGAAAACCTTTCGACAACCGAAATTTATACACACGTTCACAGTGAACAGCTTAAACAAGCCGTTGATTCCAACCCTCTCAATAATCCGTCAAATCTCAAAAAATCCTGAAAATAATGCATAAGAAACAGAATCTATTGCTGATGATGCGGCACAGATTCCCGAAAACACGAGTTGCCTTGTGAGGTATACTCGTGTTTCGTCTTTTTCATATTGCCCTTTACCTTTTACCGATTTCAGAAATGCATTTTTACTGTATTCACAGCTGTCATTGCAGGCAAGAATAAAAGCGAAAGATGAAACTATCGCGCCAGGATATACCATTAATATACTGTAACCCAGTCCTGTTAATCTGAACGCTGAATAAAGATATCCGCAAAAACAACCAAGACCGAATCCTTTCAGCATCGACAGAGATATTAAAAAAGGAATGCCTATGAGTGAAAAAGCGAAAAGCAGATTCATAAGAAAAAACAGTGCGTTAACAGATAATGAATTGAAGAAATTCTCCAATCCCCCCTGCCCTGATTTCTGATATATATAGTTTTCAAACAATAAGATAATTTTATCGGTTATTTCTGAATCAGATTTGAGTGCGCCTGCACCTGCAGTAAGACCGAATATAAACATTATAATAAGAAGATAGATTCTCGAGTTTTCAAGAGCTTTTTTTAATGATTTTCCGTTATATACCTTGTATTTTAACTTGCCCATTTTTGACCTCCAAAGCTTTTTATAAAATTATATGAGCAAGCTGTATCTTTATGACAACAAAAAAGCAGACAGATTTCTCTGCCTGCTTTGAGTGTTATATTTTTTCGACTTTAGCAAAATTAGCCATAATCTTTTTTGTGCCCGATGTTGTGAACGCAATTTCAAGAAGTGTATCATTACCCATCGGCTTTGCACTGAGCACAACTCCTTCGCCGTATGTCTTATGCATAACGGTGTCTCCGACATTGAATTGGGTTGTGTTTGCGGAGGGGACGGAATGAGTGGGCGCTGAGGTGAAACCTCTTGAGGGAGTCTGCGGTCTGGGAGCGGATGAGGGTGAATGAGAAAAACTTCTGACAATCTCTCCGCCCGATTTTTCCAGAAGTTTATCGGGAATTTCCTTTATAAATCTTGACGGTTGATTGAATCGTGTCTGACCGAAAAGCATTCTCGTTCTGGCTCTTGTCAGATAAAGTTTTCTTTTTGCTCTTGTAATTCCTACATATGCAAGGCGTCGCTCTTCTTCGATTTCCGACGCACCCGCCATTGAAGACATATCGGACGGGAAGATGGATTCCTCCATTCCGATAAGGAAAACAACGGGGAATTCAAGACCTTTTGCCGCGTGAATCGTCATCATAACAACGGATTCAGCATCGGCATTATAGTTATCGATATCCGTCATAAGAGCAACTTCCTGAAGGAAATCGTTGAGAGTTGCTTCTTCGTTATCCTTGGTGAATCGCATAAGGTTGTTTGCAAGTTCGTCAAGGTTGGCGAGTCTGTCCTCTTTTGTTTCGGGTTCAAGCGAAAGCGATGCGTTATATCCTGAAACGCTGAGCACTCGTTTGAGAAGTTCAGAAAGTTCGGTGGTTTCCGAATCGTCGATGAAGCTTTCAATCATCGCGGCAAATTCGGTCATTTTCTTTGCGCTTCTGCTGAGCTTCGGGAACTGGTCGGCGGATTTGATAACATCGAAAAGTCCGATTCCGAGTCCGTCTGCAATTTCCTGAGCGGCAGCCATAGAAGTGTCGCCTATTCCCCTCTTGGGTACATTGATTATCCTCTGGAGTCTTACGCTGTCGTTGGGGTTAACGATAACGCTCAGATATGCAAGAGCATCCTTGATTTCTTTACGGTCATAGAATTTATGGCCGCCAATGAGTCTGTAAGGGATACCCATTCTGACAAGCGACTGCTCAACAAGGTTTGACTGCGAGTTCATTCTGTAAAGAACAGCAAAATCGCTGTGTTTTCCGCCGTTTCTGATTCCCTCAAGAATTTTATCGGCAACAAAAATGCCTTCTTCTCTGTCGGTATCAGATGAATGGTAAACTATAAGGTCACCCTTGCCGTTATCAGTCCAGAGATTCTTGCCTTTTCTGTTTTCATTGTTGGAAATAACTTCATTTGCGGCATCAAGAATGTTTTGCGTCGAACGGTAATTCTGCTCAAGGCGGATTACCTGCGCATTCTTATACTGATTCTCAAAGCTGAGAATATTCTCAATCGTTGCGCCTCTGAATTTATAAATACTCTGGTCATCATCACCGACAACGCAGATGTTCTTATATCCGCCTGCAAGAAGTGATGTGAGAAGATACTGCGCGTGGTTGGTATCCTGATACTCATCAACCATTATATATTTGAATTTACGCTGATAATATTCACGGACTTCGGCGTTATCCTGAAGCAGACGGACAGTATTGACGATAATATCGTCAAAGTCCATTGCATCGGCGGATTTGAGGCGGTTCTGATATGCTTCATAAACCGAGCCGATGTTGCGTTTTCTGAAATCAAGATAGTTTTCTTTGATGTATTCCGACGGAGAAATAAGAAAATCCTTTGCTCTGCTTATTTCGCCGAGAACGGTTTTGGGCTGAATGTTGCTTTCGGAAAAGCCAAGCTGTTTGATGCAGTCTTTGATAACACGCTTGCTGTCGTCGGTATCGTAGATGGTGAAGTTGGAAGTATAGCCGAGATAATCGGCGTTTCTTCTGAGAATTCTGACACAGGATGAATGGAATGTGCTTGCCCAGATGTCAAGAGCCTGCTCGCCGAGCATTCTCTCAAGTCTTTCTTTAAGCTCGCCTGCTGCCTTGTTGGTGAAAGTAATCGCAAGGATTTCCCAAGGCTTTGCAGCATCAACGCCAAGAAGGCGCTCCATACCCGATAAATCATCGATGATACCGTCGGCGTAAGCTTTCATTACCTGAAGCTCACCGTCGTCGGGAAGGTATGTATATTCATCACTGTAATAAGCTTTGCCGTATTTGATAAGGTTGGCTATTCGGTTAACAAGAACGGTTGTTTTACCGCTTCCTGCGCCGGCAAGCACCAAAAGCGGTCCCTCCGTGGAGAGAACCGCTTTCTTCTGCATGCTGTTGAGAGACTTGAAATCTCTTTCAATTATTCTTTTTCTAAGTGAGAGAAATTCTAGAGAATTCATTTGCTACCTCAGATTGAAATTTCGTGAGCAATCTTATAAAGCTCATCGTTGACGGAGCGTTCCATGCAAAGAGCCTCATAAATATCATAATCGATAATTGTGTCGTTCTTCTGAACAACAACTCTGTTGCCGACGCCTTCCATAAGAAGCTGAACAGCCTTGTAACCCATCTGGCTTGCTGCAACTCTGTCGCGAACTGTGGGTGAGCCACCTCTCTGAACGTGGCCAAGAACGATTGCGCGTGATTCAACACCGCATTCAGCTTCAATTTTTCTTGCAAGCTCTTCAACGCCGCCGATACCTTCTGCAACCATAACGATGAAGTGCTTTTTATCTGTTTTCTGTGTTCTTCTGATTCTTTCGATAACGTGCTTTTCGATATCCGATTTGATTTCAGGGATAACGATAGCTGTTGCGCCGACTGCAATACCTGCGTTAAGAGTAAGGTCGCCGCATCTGTTACCCATAACTTCAACAACGATGCATCTGCTGTGGGACTCAACTGTGTCTCTGACTCTGTCAACCATCTGCATAATGGTGTTGAGGCAGGTGTCATAGCCGATTGTGTAGTCTGAGCTTACGATGTCGTTATCAATAGTGCCGGGAATACCGATGCAGGGAATTCCTCTGAGAGAAAGGTCGCGAGCGCCTCTGAATGAGCCGTCGCCGCCGATAACAACAATGCCTTCGATGCCGAAATCGTGGCAGGTCTGGATTGCCTTCTTCATTGCATATTCTTCTTTGAATTCCTTGCATCTTGCGGAGTAAAGCATGGTTCCGCCTCTGTGGATGATGTCGGATACGCTTCTGATGTTAAGCTCACGAAGATCACCTTCCATAAGACCTGCGTAGCCTCTGTTGATGCCGTATACTTTAATTCCGTTTTCACATGCAGTTCTAACAACTGCACGTACAGCAGCATTCATACCGGGTGCGTCGCCGCCGCTTGTTAAAACGCCGATTGTTTTAATCATAGTCTGATACTCTCCTTGAAAAATACTCAAGCTATATAATACACTTTATATTACAATATGTCAATAAAATAAACATTTTTTGCTAAAAAAATCATTTGTTTCATTCGTTATAAATTACATTGCTTTCGCCGAGGATTTTGCGAAGCTCCCTGAGCAGAACGGGATTGACGTCAATAGCCTGCCCGATGGGATTTCGGTTATATTCTTTTTTGTCGTTAAAATAATAATATAAAGGTGTTGTTCCGTCAAAAATTGAAAGAAGTTTTGTGCAAAGTTCGACCTGAGGCGACGATGAAGTATCAAACCTTAAGAACAAACCTTTGGCTTTTTTCTTTTGTTTTTCTTTTTCCTGTTCTTGTTTTTCGGCGGGTTTGGGAAGTGAGTTTTCTGACGGACAAGGCTCAACAACTTCGCATACTATTTTAGTATCCTCATCTTCCCGCATGCTAACTCTGCCGTGAAGAAGAATAACATTACCTTCAAAGAACATCGAAGGATGAGCGAGAAGTGTTTTCGGAAAAACAATTACTTCTATGCTACCCGAGGTATCTTCGAGATTGACAAATGCCATTGTTGAGTCATTTTTTGTTATTTTCTTTTTGACCGAGGCAATTAATCCGAGAATGGCAACACGGTCGTTATCCTTATATTTTGCTGTGTCTTCGTTGATTATATCCGAAATTCTTGCGCATCGCAGTTTTTCGGATAATGAATCGTATTTTTTCATCGGATGACCCGAAAGATACATTCCCGCAACCTCTTTTTCATATTTCAAAAGAAGTTCCTGAGAGTATTCATCGACATTTGGGTATGTGAATGATGCACTTACAAAATCCGATGAATCGTCAAACGAGGATGTGAGGTCGCCGAATCCGATCTGACCGTCAACATTTCTGCGTTTTGAATTTTCTAGGTCTTCAAGTATAACATCAATAACCTCAAACATCTGGCGTCTGTTAGCTCCGAGACCGTCAAATGCACCGCATTTGATAAGGCTCTCAATTGCACGGCGGTTGAAATCCTTGCCGTGCATTCTGCGGCAGAAATCATAGAAATCGGTGAATTTACCGTTAAGATTTCTTTCGTCAATAATACGCCTGATGAAGTTTCTGCCGAGATTTTTTACGGCGAGAAGGCTGAAATGAATGTTGCCGTTTGATACTGCGAAATCCTCCGAGCATTCGTTGATATGAGGAGGGAGAATCCTGATGCCGAGCCTTGAACATTCATTGATATACTGAACTATCTTTCCGCTGTTATCAAGAAAGCTTGTCAAAAGAGCGGAAAGGAATTCGCACGGATAATGGCATTTGAGCCACGCGGTCTGATAAGAAACATAGGCATATGCCGCGGCGTGAGCTTTGTTGAACGCATATGATGCAAATGACATCATTTCATCGAAAATCTCATTGGCAGTTTTTTCGTCTACTCCCCTTCTGACCGCGCCTTCGCAAATTATGTTGCCGTTTTCGTCAAGCATTCCGTGAACAAAATGTTCGCGCTCCTTGAGCATTACATCGTGTTTTTTCTTGCTCATTGCACGGCGCACAATATCCGCTCTGCCGTAAGAATATCCCGCAAGCTCTCGGCAAATCTGCATAACTTGCTCCTGATAAACCATACAGCCGTAAGTGACATCAAGTATATTTTTCAGCGAGGGAACTTTATATTTTATTTTATCGGGGTGATGACGGTTTTCAATATAAGTCGGTATGGAATCCATCGGACCCGGTCTGTAAAGCGAAATGACCGCAATAAGGTCCTCAAGGCTTTCGGGTTTAAGCTGCGAAAGAACGCTTCTCATTCCTGCCGATTCAAACTGGAAAACGCCTTCTGTCTGTGCGCTGCACATCATATCAAAAACCGCTCTGTCGTCAATATCAATGTTGCTGATTGAGAATGAGGGGTCTTTTTGCCTTATCATTTTTTCTGCGGAGCTGATGACCGTTAAGGTGCGCAGTCCGAGAAAGTCCATTTTGAGAAGTCCGAGTTCTTCGAGAGTTGTCATCGGAAACTGGGTGACGATTGATTCGTCGTTTCTTGCGAGCGGTACATAAGAAACAACGGGGTCATGGGTGATAACAACACCCGCGGCGTGTGTTGAGGCGTGGCGCGGCATTCCCTCAACCTTTTTTGCCATATCAATCAGCTCACGCGCTTCGTCACTGCTTTCGTAAAGCTCTCTGAATTCTGCCGAACGCTTGAGTGCTTTTTCGATTGTTATATTAAGCTCGTTCGGTACCTGTTTTGCAATGTTATCAACCGTTGAATAAGGAATTCCGAGCGCTCTGCCGACATCTCTGATTGCGGCTTTTGCAGCAAGAGTTCCGAATGTTACGATTTGCGCAACGTGATCCGAACCGTATTTTTCAATTACATAATCAATGACTTCTCCGCGTCTTTCAAAGCAGAAATCAACGTCAAAGTCGGGCATACTGACTCTTTCGGGGTTGAGAAATCTTTCGAAAAGAAGATTATATTTCATCGGGTCGATGCCCGTAATACCGATGCAGTATGCGCATATACTTGCGGCGCCCGAGCCTCTGCCGGGGCCAACGGGAATACCCGCTTCTTTTGCGTGTCTTATGAAGTCGTGAACGATGAGATAATAGTCAACATATCCCATTTTGTTGATGACTTCAAGCTCGTAATTGAGTCTTTCGATGTATTCTGTCGGCGGATTTTCGCCGTATCTTTCTTTTAATCCCTTGTTGCAAAGATATAAAAACCATTCAAAATGACCGTATCCCTCGGGAACATCGAAATGAGGAAGCTTTGTTTTGCCGAATTCAAATTCAACATTGCATCTTTCGGCAATAAGAGCCGTGTTTTCAACAGCTTCGGGGCATTGCGGGAATGCTTCAAGCATCTCTTCTTCGCTCTTGAGGTAGAATTCGTTTGTGCCGAATTCAAGACCCGTATCCTCACCTACGGTGTGGTTGGTCTGGATGCAGATTAAAACCTGCTGCATCTTTGCATCCTGTTTGTCCACATAATGAGCGTCGTTTGTTGCGGCAAGAGGAATGCCGAGTTCTTTTGAAAGTTTTATTAAATCGGGGTTGATGCGAAGTTGTTCGTCAAGATTATGATTCTGAATTTCAAGATAATAGTTATCTTCGCCGAATGTGTTTCTATACCACTCTGCAACACGCTTTGCTTCTTCATAATCACCGTTTTGCAATGCTCTTGCTACTTCGCCTGCAAGGCAACCCGAAAGTGCAATCAGACCTTCGTGATGCTGCGTGAGCAAATCCTTGTCAATCCTCGGCTTGGTGTAAAATCCGTTTACCCAGCCTTCCGAAACGAGTTTAATAAGATTTTTATATCCTTCGTTATTTTTGCAAAGGAGAACAAGGTGATATCTTTCGCTGTCAATGCCGTGCACCTTATCGAGTCTCGATCTCGGCGCAACATACACCTCGCAGCCGATAACAGGCTTTATTCCCCTCTTTTTTGCGGCTCTGTAGAAATCAATTACACCGTACATAACACCGTGGTCCGTTATGGCAACGGAAGTCTGACCCATGCTCTGAATTTTATCGAGCATAGGTTCGATTCTGCACGCGCCGTCAAGCAGACTGTATTCACTGTGAACGTGTAAATGAGTAAATGACATTAATTATCTCCGTTTTTCAAGCTTTCCGCAATTTTAACGATTCTGTTGAGTCTGTGGTTGATTCCCGAACGCGAAATAGGCTCGTCCAGCAGCTTTCCAAGCTCGCTGAGACTTGCTTCGGGGTTTTCGATTCTTAAATATGCGAGTTTCTGAAGATTGTCGGGAAGTGATGAAATTCCCGCTTTCTTTTCGATATATTCTATGGCTTCAACCTGCTGATTTGCCGCATCAACCGTTTTGCTGATGTTGGACATCTCAAAGTTGAGCTTTCGGTTAACTTTATTTTTCATATCCTTTTCGATTTTTATACCCATAACATATAATGATGCATCCTGGGCGCCGATAATCGCAAGGATATCTTCAATGCTTTCGCTGTCTTTGAAATAAATGACGTGATTGCCTTTTCTGACTATGTACTTGGGGTTAAGCTCAAGCTCGTCAAGAAATTTCATAAGGTCAGTACATAGCTTTTTATAAGGGACTACAAACTCGAGATGATAGCCTCTTTCGGGCGCGGTGACTGTTCCGCAAGCAAGAAACACGCCTCGGAGAAATGCTCCCGCGCAACATTCTTCACCGATATTGGCTCGGTTGACTCTTAAAGTTGTTTCTTTGAGAGAATGACCGAATTTTTCGAATGCTTTTTCTTTGTCGGAATCATTTCTGAGATATGCCGTCATCTTTTTTGTGCCGCTGTCGCTTACTGTCGGCTCAACACCGCAGTAGTCACGAAGATAAGAGAGATACAGTTCAAAAACATCCGTGTTTTCTGTTGTTATTGAAAAATTATATCTCGAAAAATGAGCAAAAAGCACAAGCCCGTAGACTTGTGCATGAAGGCAACAGGAAGAAAGATTTTCTGTTTTTGAAATTTCACTTTTTACATCAGAAGAGAATGACAAAATTATTCCTCCCGTCAGATTATTTTCACTTCGGGTTCGAGAGTAACGCCCGTTTCGGCAAGAACAGTCTTTTTGCAATGCTCAATAACACCAAGAACATCCTTTGCGGTTGCTGAGCCTGTGTTGATGACAAATCCCGCGTGCTTTTCGCTGACCTGAGCACCACCGACGGTAAAGCCTTTGAGACCGCATTGCTCGATAAGTGCACCTGCAAAATATCCCTCAGGACGCTTGAATGTGCTTCCCGCACTCGGATATTCGAGCGGTTGTTTGTCTTTTCGTTTGCCGATTAATTCATCCATTTTTGCTTTGATTTCATCTTTGTTTCCTTTGCGGAGTTTAAGAGTCAGAGCTGTGATGATAAAATCGTTGTCAGAATAAATACTGTGTCTGTAGCCGAGAGAAAGCTCGTCACCCGAGAATGAGGACAATGTGCCGTCGGCATTCAGATGCTCACAGGAAACGAGGACATCCTTCATTTCACCGCCGTATGCGCCCGCATTCATATATGCTGCGCCGCCTGCGGTGCCCGGAATGCCAAATGCAAATTCAAGACCGCTTAACGAATTGTCAAGGGCGAAGCGGCAAAGCCTCGAAAGAGAAATGCCGCATTCGCATCTGATTGTTGTTTCGTCTGTCAGTTCAATTCCGTCGAGCTTATTGGTGTTGATAACAACGCCTTTTATTCCTTCATCATTGACAAGGAGATTGCTTCCCTTGCCGAGAATGAATACCGGAATTTCGTTTTTGTGTGTAAACGAAACAATTTCCGAAAGCTTATTGACAGAATCGGGAAAAACCATAACATCTGCTTTTCCGCCGATTTTAAAGCTCGTATAGTCCCTGAGCAATGCTTCGGTTGAATATTCACATTTCAATTCATCGCATAATGCGAAAAGATTACCGTAGATGCTCATTGTGTCCTCCAAAATATTATTCGTCAAGAAGAGCTGCGCCGAAGATACCTGCATCGTTGCCGAGCTCTGCGGCAACAACCTTTGTCTGCTTTGAAGCGTAGATGCTGTATCTTTCGTCTTCGATATGTTTTCTTAAGGGAGCGAGAAGAGTTTCGCCTTCGTGGCTTACTCCGCCGCCAACACAAACAAATTCGGGCTGGAATGTGTTGATGATGTTTGAAATACCGACTGCAACATAATAAATGTAGTTGTCAACAACTTTCTGAGCAACTTCGTCGCCGAGACGCATTCCATCAAAAGCAGTTCTGCCGCTTGCATTATCAACGTTGCCGTTGCAAAGCTGCCACATTTTGCTGTCTTTATTTTCAAGCATAGCTTCTTTTGTCTGTGCAATAAGTGCAGTTGCGGATGCATACTGTTCCCAGCAGCCTTTTCTGCCGCAGTTACACTGCTTGCCGTTTACCATAATAACGGTGTGACCCATTTCGCCGCCTGCGTAGTTAACGCCGCTGACAATTTTGCCGTTAACGATGATGCCGCTTCCGACACCTGTGCCGAGTGTTACTGCAACAAAGTT
>JAZRLY010000081.1:0-10128 GCA_045647065.1 Acutalibacteraceae bacterium | reverse complement strand
TTTTGTCTATCTTTTCAGCAGTCAAGGATTCGGATTTCTTGTCATTTTCAAGAATTTTTCCGATAAGTTCAACAACATCCTCAACGGTCATTTCACCGTTTCTCGCCTTGGTTGCTTCAATGCTCAGAACATCATTTTCATCACATAAAATACCCGATATATATTGCTTGACGCTGCTCTGTGCGGCTTCGTATTCATTTTTTACAGCGGAGTATTCGCTCTTGATTCTGTCCTGAAGAACGCGATAATAATCAGTTTTGAAAATCTTTCTGAAAATTTCCTGACGCTCTTTTGTATCCGCAACAAGAAGTTTTCTGAAATCGCCCTGTGCAATCATCGCAATCTGCGAAAACTGGTTGCGGTCAACACCCATAATATCAATAATTGCCGCATTTACATCTTTGATTTTTGTTATGGGTCTGCCGTCAGGATATATTAATTCCGCTTCGGCTTTCTGAAGAGTTACGCCGTCGCCTTTCTTTGATTTTCTTTCATACTCGGGGTTTCTTCTGATGGTGTATTCTTTGCCGTCGTAAGCAAAAGTCAGCTCAACTTCGGTGGGGGTATCAAGCTCTGCATACTTCGAACGAAGCATTGAAGAATCTCTCAAATCGCCGCTTGCTTCACCATAAAGCGCATATGCAATGGCATCAAAAATTGTTGTTTTGCCCGCACCTGTATCACCCGTAATGAGGTAAAGACCGCTCACTCCGAGCTTTTCAAAATCAACTTCGGTTCTGCCAGCATAGGGTCCGAAAGCTGACATAACAAGTTTTATCGGTCTCATTTTTCGCCCTCCCATATGCTTTCTATAAGTGTTCTGACAAAATCCGACTGTTCTTCGGTCATCGGCTGATTATTCTGATTTTCATAGAATTCAGAGAATAAATCAAGCGGAGACCTCTGCTCGATATTCTCAATAATATCAAGCTTTGCGGAGCTTCGGGTGCGTTTGTTATCGTAATCAAGCTTCATAAGATTGGGATAGATAACACGCAGCTTGCCGATGGCATCGGGGATGTCCTCTTCATCGGTGAGGGTGATGTGCATATAGTCATCCGTGTTGGTATTGATATAGTTATCTTTGAGAGCAATTTCTGCATATGTACCCTTTATTTCACGCAGATCTCGCTTGGGGTCAAGAGCGAGTGTGTGGATTTCAATACTGCCTTTTTCGCCCATTTCAACAATCGTTACGGACTTCTTATGCTTTGCTTCGGAGAATGAATATTTCAGCGGAGTGCCGCAATATCTGATTCTTTCGCTTCCGATATTCTGCGGACCGTGAATGTGACCGAGTGCAACATAGTCGAAACAATCAAACACACTTGCATCAACATTATCCGAGCCGCCGACCGATATTTCTTCGGATTCGCATTTCTCTGCACCCGTCACAAACTGATGGGTAACGATAACATTGCGTTCATCAGGATTGACATTCATCTTTTCAACCGCAACACGGATTGCATCGGTATAGCTTTCAATTCCTGCATCCTCAAAGAATCTGCGTACATTGGCAGGCTTCACAAACGGGAGCATAAAGAAATTAACCTTGCCGAATTCATCATCAAGGCTGATAGGTTCAACTTTGCCGCTATATACGGGCAACATATGAACGCCGCTGACATCCATAAGTCTGCCACCGAATGCCATTCTCTCGGCGGAATCGTGGTTGCCGCTGATAACGAAAACCTGCAATTTTCTTTTTGCAAGTCTGCAAAGAAAATCGTCAAAAAGTTGCACCGCCTCCGCAGACGGCACGGATTTATCATAAACATCGCCTGCGATAACCACTGCTTCGGGCTTTTCGGCATCGATTATGTTGATTATTTTGGTGAGAATATATTCCTGGTCTTCAAGCATTGAAAATTCATTCACACGCTTACCGATATGCAGGTCGGATAAATGCAGAAATTTCATTATGTACCTCCGAAGATTTTATGCTTATATTCTAGCAAAAAAAACGATTAATATCAATTATTAAAAACCTATTTTATTCTTTGTTTTGCCAGAATCTTTTGATTCTGTCTCTTTGACAGGCGGAGTATCGTCATCATCCTCAACCTGTTCGGGCGAAAGAACAAGCGCAATAACGCTTGAATGAGTGATGAACATTGTCTGTGCATAAGCGTAATCGTCGATTTTATCATAAAGTCTGCCTGCGCTGACCGTTCCTGCAAAAACTGTGTTTGCACTGTTGGCTACATAGCCGATTGTATCAATCATCGGAAGCTCCGCGCGGATAGCCTCTTCGTCATAATCGTTATCCTCTTCCTTGACAATTCTGAAAATCTTTCCGACCTTGAACGGCTTCATGCCGTAATAATTTCTTACGCCTGTGATTGTTACAAATGTATTTTCCATAATGCATTTTCCTTTCAGTTTTCATCTTACAAACAAATTATATCAGCTTATATGTACCATAAAACGGACTTTTCAAGCTTTCTTGACCACCTGTTTCACGGGCATATGATTAATAATTGTGCGCTTTAGCCGGCTATTTTTCAAAACCACAATAAATTTCATCGCTACAGAACGTGACTCCAGAATATAATTGGAGATGTAATTATTCTGCAGAAGAAACATTCCGTATTTGAACGGGAATTTCCATCGCAGGTTTTATTGTCCGTTTCGTGTAACCGCTGTTTACTTTTCTTCTAAACTTTCCAATGTCTCAAACACAGCATCCATTGCTTCATCCCTTGTTCCAAAAAATTCTTTGCAGAACTTATTATCAATGGAATATTTCCAATTATCATAATTTTTATGTAACTGCTGTTATTCTTTGAGGTTTTCCACTTGCGGTTTCTGAAATTCTCTTTGCGGGGTTCTTTGTTTTTGAAATTCTTCTCACACTGCTTTGCTTTTTCAATGTTCCCTTCCATTTTGCCTGCACATACGCATCCGACGCCGAGTGTTCCGTAATCGGGATGATGCATTGTGTAAACATATCTTGATTATGACAGAAGAGTATTTATTGCAATCCACAAAAAACAAAAAGCCCACTGAAAATCTGTGAGCAATTTTTATAAAATAATGGTTTACATTTAATTTAAGTTTATTGGAGACTATTTGAGAAACCACATAAATATACACCTCGTTATAATAAACATTATAAAATTTTAGCAGGCAACATCTTTTACGATATTGCCTGCTGTTCTCTTGAAATATGAATCATAGATATTTGTTGATGCAAAAAGTCGAGATCACATTATAGAAATGTCAAATAACAAACACACCTTTTTACTACTGCAAAGCAAATTTTTTTATTGGACAGTCATTCTCTAAATCAACAATAAGAATAATATAATTTTTTAAAAATTCATGGTGTTGCGTATCGGCAGGACATACAACCACTAATGTATCTAAGTCAATTGAAGAAGTCCAAATGTTGCTGTTATTAAACCTATCGTAGATTGAACTTACATATTTGCTGTCGGATATTTTATCGCTTTTCAGTTCATCGATACTAAAAGAAAGATTATAATACTCTTTTCTTACTTCGTCCGGTATTTTTTCTTCAGCAGCTTTTGAATTGGTCTCACTGAAACAATCAGCCAACTGACTTATTTTTTGAAGTTCAAAGTCAATCAAGCAATAGTTTTCATCTGTATTTGCTATGTCGTCTGAACCAAGATTTAAAACACTCGATATTATATATCTCCCATCAGAAGAAGATGTAATATTATGTGAATGATAGTTATCAAAAGGACCCAGATCAATGATTTTATCGATTTTATTAAGCTCAATATTGTATCTGATTACATATCTGTCAAAAGCAATAATAACAAACGATTCTCTTGCATCCAATTGTAAACCGGTATTTGATAAATTACAATCAGCGATTAATCGAAAATCATTTTCAACACTCAAAAAACAGGGATAATCTATACTCACATTGTTTATTATATTGTCCTTAAGTGATGTTGTTGTGTTTTGATCATACGATAAATCATCTTTTTCACATCCGACAAAACAAATTGATAGAAGCAAAGCAATCAAACAAGCAATAAATTTTTTCATAGTAAATCACCCAAAAACAGCTGTCAAGGCATTAATGTTTAAGTTACTGCCTTATAAACCGCATAGGCATTGATCTGAAGAGGATATGTTTCCATAACGTTTCCGTCGTATATTATGAGAATACGGTCACCCTCTTTCAGATTGAGAGAATCGATATCAGGTGCGTGCGAAAGTACCGTGCCAAGACCTACATAAACAAGTGAACCTGCCTTCATTCCGTTTTGGTCGGTGGTAATTTCCATAAGTATCTGATTGTCGTTTATCTCTTTTATCTTACCCGAAAGGTTCGGTTCAGCTTCAGGACTGATGTCTGCAGTAACACCGGTTTTAGGATGGTTTACACCTTTCATAAAACTGTTAACCTGATTAAGTGTCATATCTTTAGGACCGATAAACACATCCTTGTTGCCGTCAATTGTATTCTTTTTGATTACTGCATAGCCCTCTGCCTTGTATTCCGCTGTACCACCGTCATCGTAGCTTATAACGGTTGAACCTCCGTCTTTATACATTTTCGAAACAGCTTTGCCACCGAGTGCATCATTTTTGGCTTTTGTCACTATCGCATCCGCTGTAACCATACCGCTGTCGAGTGCTTCGTTAATTTTGTATTCTTTTCCTCGAATCATAACATAACACTCATCGAGAGAGTATAGATACACGTGATAACCGTTGGCATTATAAAAATCTTCGTTTGTAAGCCAAGTCATACCTTCTGATTCACTTTTGACTATACGCAGTTTATATTCGCTTTCAAGCGGAGTGTATGACAACTCCGGGTTTTCTGTTGAGGTAACTGCTTTGGTGGTAAGAGGCGTTGCAGATTCTGCCATCTTAAAATGCTTCTCTGCCATTCTGTCACACTCATCAAAAGGATTATCACTGCTGATTGCAATTTCTGCACAGTCAGCCGGGAATTTCGCTCGGATTGACTTCGCATAACCCGAACCCATCAATGGTTCCCAATACTCTTTGAGAAGATAATGGTTGCGTTCGGTGAGTTCAAATGTCAGAGCAAGCGGACTGCCGTTACCACCTTTATTAACCACCTCACTGTTTTCATAAATATACTCACAGTAAGCATGAATAATATAAACCGTGACCTCTTTTATGTTGCCGTTTTCATCTCTTTTTGTTATTTCGGTTGTGAGAATTTCGTGAGATTCACAGATATAATCGCTATCATCAGAATCTTTGCTGTTATGCTCGATAATTGCCTTTGAAATTACGTCGTCAAGCGAATTCACACCGAAGCAGGAAATACTGATTTTTGTTTTGCCGTCTTGGGTAAGATAGCTGAGTTTGTCAGTGTTATAGAAGGTTATACTTCCGGGGAATTTACCGAATTTGTTTTCCAATGGTGTGCCTTCAAGATAGAGTGTGATTTCTCCCGTTTGCAGATTAACATAGTTAACCGTAAACTTTGTGCCGTTAGAAAGTCTGACATTCTGACCTTCTTTTATAATAATGGTTTTTTCTTCAGTAACGACTCCGTTTGTTTCGGCTGTTATCTGAATTCTCTGACCATTATCATAGAATTTTTCGGACTGCCTTTCTTTCGGATTTGTGAGAAAACATACTGCAGTAATAATGCAAACAATAACTGCCGCAATCACAATCCAGAATGCAGGCTTTTTGTAACTCATAACACTTTTGATTCTTTCCTTTACACCTGTTTCACCAAATGCAATAGGACAAGCAGCAATAGATTTTCGACTTATGCTTGCGTTGAGCAAAGCTGTGGAATAGCTCTTGCGCTGTTCAGTTGTAAGTTCCTTTACGACCTTTTCATCACAGGCTGATTCAATATCCCTGCAAAGAAGAATGTATGCAATCCAAAGCAGAGGATTAAACCAATGAATGCTTAAAAGCAGAAATCCGAGAGGCTTTATAAGGTGATCAAAGCGTTTGATATGAGCCTGCTCGTGAGCAATTACAAGAGGCAGATCGTTCTCATTCGTTTTATACGGAATGTAAATTTTAGGCTTGATAACCCCAAGCACAAACGGAGATTTCACAAATTCGCTTTGATAGATATTTCCATCTTTTTTTGTTGCCGTTTTGAGTTTGTTTTTCAGTTTTGCCCAGCTTACAAATGCATAAACAAGCATTGCTCCCAATCCAACAAGCCAGATACAAGCGAGAATTATTGTAACATCAACCGTATTTTCTGCAATGGGAACAAAATCGGAGTACTGTGTATTGATAGCGTTGTCAATAGGCTCTATACCTGAATTGATTTTGAACTCATCAATGTAAGGTAAGTTGGGCTCAATTGTCTGCACACTTGGTATAAGACTGAACACACTTTCAATAGAAAACGGAAACACAAGCCTTAGCGCAACAATTCCCCAAAGCACACAGTTAAACCATTTCGGAGCCTTCCGGAATAAAAGTCGGATAAGCAAAACAGCCAACACAATCCAACCGGCAGTTATGCTGATATTGACAAGTGCCAGAAAAGGTACGGGAATAAAAGTCAGAAACTTCTGAATTAAATAAATAAGTTCATCCATTTTTATTCCTCCTTATTTATCAATAATCTTGCGAATCTGTTCTATTTCTTCATCGCTCAGAGTTTTTGATCTTGCAAAAGCTGCGATAAATGCAGGCACGGAGTTTTCAAATTTTTTCTCCATAAGCTCTTCAATTTCCGCCTGCTGAACTTCTTCTTTCGAAACGAGAGATGTAACTATTGTGTTTTCATTTTTAAGTATACCTCTGTCCGAGAGACGTTTGATAACCGTGTATGTTGTCGTTTTTGACCATCCGAGCTGTTCTTTACAAAGCACACTCAGTTCACGTGAAGTTATCGGCTCATGTTCCCACAATATTAAGCAGAAGCGATATTCACTTTCAAAAACCTTTGGTACAGCCATTTTTGTCACCTCCATATTTTCGTTCTAATGCATTAGTACAATATTATTCTAACGCGTTAGAACGGTTTTGTCAATACAAAAGCTGAAATTTATATGGATTGATAGGATGTTTCAGAGATTTTTTGATTTTGTTCTAAAAAAAGATCCCAACGGCAGTGTTTCAGCCGTTGGGGTTGTTTACGTTTTATTCTATTTATATGAACATTTCAAGAATTCTGTCAAAGATCTCTTCTAAAAATTCGACAATTCTTTGAACAATTGAATCAAAGAAGTTCTGCTCCAAAGGCTCACCTGCTACAAAGTTAAATCCTACCGACAGGAAAGTTCTACCGATTCTGCCTACACCGATACCGTAGCCGGCACCGCAATCTGCGCCGTCGTTGATTTCAATGTCAAACTCGGATGCAACCATATAATAGCCGAAATCTGCAACCGTATAGATATATGCTGTGTATTCTTCTCCGGCTTTCATTGCTTCTCCGCGGGCGAGAGCCGTGCCGTCGGTGTGGTATATGTTGAGCGCATAAAGCGGCTCGTTTGTGCCGTCACCATCGAGGTCTGCCTCGTAGTCAACAAAATTGAGATGTTCGGAGTTAATTGTGACAATATCGCTGTAATCATCTGCGGTTTTGCCTGCGCAGGCAACGGAATCAAAGTTGAGAGAAACAGAATCAATCTTCTTGTATTCAAATTCTTCGCCTGCAATAATGCCGAACATTATCATTCTGGAGTTTGTGTTTTCATATTCGGTTGTTATTTCATACTGACTGAACTGAATCAGCTCTCTGCCATTTATCACGACACGGCACTCCCCTTTTAAACGGTACCCATCTGCAGGGTAAATATTCAGGCAAACACCGTATTCCTCACCCTCAACAATTTCATCACGGACTTGCTCTCCGGTATCCGGATTGTAGAACATAAGGCTGCTGTATTGCGGGTCAGGCTCAAAATGCATATTCGGGCTTAATAACTTCACAAATTCGGCGTATTCATAGAACTTCTTACCTATAACTGCCTGCAAATCAAATTCAAATGATATTTCGTTAATCTGTGTGCCTTCATTGTCAGCGCTTGCACATAACGGCATTGCACCAAACAGCATAACAACAGCTAAAACAAGGGCAAGTATTCTTTTTTTCATAATATTAAATCCTCCTTTTGACATATCAATCTTTTCTTTTTCTCTCTTCTTTTCAATTCGAATCATACTAAATTTTGATTAAACGTTTTTACAGTAAGGTGTTGCCCACTGTTCCTGTTTTATGATTTAAAAGCAATGTTAAACCAATTTCTGCATATCTTGTCCACAAAATACTTTTTGTCATCTTCCGATTCATATGTTCCGTTTACATAATACGGCTTCTTGTTTTCTGCGGAATAAACAAGAGAATATCTGCCGTCAGAAGTATGGAAATAAACCATTTTTTCTTTTTTGTCAAAACTGAACGAATAAAATCCTGCTTCTTCTACCTTGAAACATTCCGTTATTCTTTTGAACACTTCTGTTTCTTCTGCCGAAAAATGCACTTCTGAACTTGGTGAAAAAGAATCTTTTTTCACTTTGAAAATTATGTTGCCTGACGAAGAATAACGATCAGGTGTAAAATAAATAAACCGTGAATCGGATTCATTGGCAGAATCATATGAATTCCCGTAATCCGTAATCAGATTTGCAATCTGTTCAAAATCGCTTTGATTTTCTTTAAAATCCTTCACAAAATAATCTGTTGCGTATAAACCAAGTTCTGCTGCAATATATAAGCCGGCTCTCATTATATAATACCCGTCTGTTTTTATCGTAAAAACGGTGCTTAATACGACAGAAAAAATTATAATTAACAATAAGCCTTTTTTAAGTTTTTTCATATTTGTCCTCATTGTTTTGTGTTTTCAATTTCATCGCCATTTTTATAAACCAAAAGTATAATCGTGATATTCCGGTCCGTTAAACAGCGATTTAAAGAAGTTCGGTATACTTAATAGGCCATCCATAACGAAAGTAGGACCGCCAAGTGTACCGAATCCGGGAACAAGGAAAAAGACCACTATTCCGAAAACAAATTCAAGCGGACCGACCAGGAAATGCTTTCCCGTATACTCCAATCCGTCAAAATATGCAGTTTTTTCACTGCTGACATTAAACTTTACAGTATCTTTGAGTTTATCACCGATATTTATCTGAACAATGTATTCACCGGGTTCTTCGGGAACAAATTCATACGAATTGATTTCAACTGTTTTGCCGTTAACCGTATATATTACCTTCGCTTTTTCAAGCCATGCATCCGCATGGTCGCCTTTAAACGAAGTCACAACTTTAACAGGCATTCCAACAGTTGCATAATGATAGATTTTCCTTTCAGGCAAATTAAAATAGTTTTCGATAACATAATATGTCTTGCATTCGCACTCCAGATCAAAACGGCAAGCTATTAATCGGGAATTCGGCACTTCAACCTTAGCACTTTTTTCACCGTCTTCCGTTACAAATGCACCTGCGCCTACTTCAACAGCGAGCACCTTCCAGCAAAAGTCAGCATCAATAAAAAGCTGAGGATATCTTTCGCCGTTATGCTCATAAATCTCCATATAAATTCTGTCATTACTAACTTCTGTTACATTGACTTTCTCAGAATCCATTTCCCGTGAATATATAATAACAGACGGCACTTCGCCGATTTCGGTATACTTTTCGTTGTAGGTTACTACAACCGTATCAACGCTGTAATAGTTGTGACATACGAAGTCTTTTTCGAGCACTTCTTCTGCATCACTCTCCGCTGCAAAAGCTACACTTGCGGATGAGAAAAGCAAAACCGCGCAAAGCATGATTGCTGTTAATTTTTTAAATCCTTTCATTTTGTCCTCCATATTATTTACTACATTTTATACCGTCATGTTTGATGTTGTCGAAATCATTATTGAGCTAATTCAGACAACATCACCAGAAACTCCAATGGTGCTTCCACCAACGGCTTCAAGAACGGAAAAATTTCCAAAAGATATGCTAAAGGTATTGTTGCCAAATGCATTAATGCGAATGTTAACATTTTTTACCTCATTTCAAAATGTTATTAATAGTTGTTAATTCAAAGATCCTTGTAATGCTGCCCAAAGAATGTAAGCTATTACTTTAGTTGTTTCTGTTATATCCCAAATCAGAAAACAAAGATAATCCCAGATTTCTTGTAAAAACATAATAATAACCTCCTTGCATCAATTC
>JAZRLY010000080.1:0-1913 GCA_045647065.1 Acutalibacteraceae bacterium | reverse complement strand
TGAGGTAGGCGTGACGTTTTCTGCCCCACATTCCGATGGGACGTTTATCGGGTTCGGGAAGAGTTATGTTCGGGATATAATAATCGCCGACAAGTGAGTATGCGAGACCTGTTTTTTCATCAATAATAAATTTTTTCATTATAAATTACCTCCTGTGTATTCCATTCTGTTTTGCGTTTTCACTTGATTTTTTTCTCCGTTCGTCGGGGTAGGGTGCAGTCAGTCGGAAACCGAATCTGCCCTTTTCAATTTCAAATCTTAATCCGCCTTGTTCATCGTCGTCGAACTGTCGGCAATACTCGGGATATTTCTCCGCATACTCCGTAAGACGGTTTTTGAGGTTGGTGTTGTGAGTGTAAATTTCTACAATCGGACTTTCTTCATTGAAGTAGATTTCCGTGTATTTCTGACGTTTCTTTAAACCTGTTTTCATAAATGCCTTCTTTCTGTGAAAATAGTATGGTTTTTGTAATTTTTCTTCGGCTCTACAGCCGTAAAAGTGAGGTAGTTATCCGATAGAAACAGTCCAAATGATGCAGAGTTCATTTGAACTGCTGCTATTCGGATTTTTGCGTTTTTTACAGCTCTTGAAAATTTTTCAAAATTATGTAACCTTTATCTGTTCTGAATTGTTATAATAGTGAAAGGACCTTTCAAGCGGTGGTGATTTAATGGACAGTAACGATTTTGAGCGAGTGTTCAAAAGAAATAATAAACGGTTGTTTCTGATTGCACTTTCGTTCACGGCAAATCAATATGATGCAGAGGATATTCTTCAAAACTCTTTTATGAAACTGCTAAAAACAAAGTCTGAGTTTGAAAATGACGAACATATTGATAAATGGCTTACTTCGGTTACGGTGAATGAGAGCAAAAATCTTCTTAAAAGTGCATTCAGAAAAAAGAGTGCAGATTTTGAGGATTACGTTGCAACCTATTCTTTTGAAAGTGAAAAAAGCGAGGATTTGTTCAACGCTGTTATGTCGCTGCCTAAAAAACTGCGGACGGTAATCCATCTGTTTTATTACGAGGATATGCCAATCAAAGAGATTGCTGATATGCTCAACATCAAGCAATCTGCGGTTAAAACAAGACTGTGCCGGGCAAGGGAACAGTTGAAAATTCAGCTTGGAGATGATTGGAATGACGAATAAGGAAAAATATATCAATTCTTTTTCAGGTGTTGAGCCGTCTGACGAAATCAAAGAAAGGATTTTGAATATGGCATCAACAAAGAAAAGATATTCTTTAAAGGCACTCGCTGTAGTGCTTGCTACTCTTATGCTAATTGCAACGGCGATGTTAACTGCAAATGCCGCAACAGACGGAGCGATAAGCGAAAAAATCAGCGAAGTAAGCAAAGAGATAACCGAGAAAATCAGCGTTATGTTTAACGGCGAGGAAATCGAAGTAACCGTCAAACAGAAAGTTGTAACCGATGAAAACGGAGACTCAAATATCTTTGAAATTATCCTTCCCGAAAATCCCCCCGAAAACGCACAGGGCGATGATGAGGTTGTTTTTGAACTTAATGAGGTGATGGAAGAATTCGGGAAGTTAGTTTTAGAAAAGAGATAAGTTTTGAGACTGAACAGCAAACGGAAACTGAGCTTGCTGTTCAGTTTTTATATTTCGTGTAAGTTGTTTCTGGTTTTGTGTTCGGGTTTCGAAATGTTTCTTTCGGAATGTATTATCTGCTGAATAAATGCTTTGATTTTCTCAGGTGCTCTTTTCACAGCTTCAAGAAATTCTTTTGTCTGCTCATACAGAGCTTCGTATCGTTTCTTCCAGATGCCGATATCCTTTTTTGCGGAACTGAGTTTGTTTTTTAAATCCGTGATTTGTGTTTCCTGAATCATACTCAGTTTTGCTCGCTCTTTGAGATATGTACAATCATCTTGCGTCATTTCAAC
>JAZRLY010000079.1:0-93523 GCA_045647065.1 Acutalibacteraceae bacterium | reverse complement strand
GTTATCAACTGGTGTGGGAATACGGAAATATCCCTTACCGCCGTTCTGCGAGAATGTCCACTTAAGGTTCGTGATTGAAAGAACGCTGTCATCACTGCCCGTATTCTGCACAACAACAGTTCCCGTTGTGTAATAGTTATTACCGTCACTGCCTTTGACCTGTTTCCATGTGAGCTTTGCGTCATTCGGAAGCAAGGTATTCAGAGAATAATAGATATCCGTTGCCGTTTCGATATCGATATCAGTTGTTTTTGATGCATATGAAACGGTGAGATCGGGTTCTCCGCAGGCAAGTTTTACTCCGAGCTGAACATCGGTAGGTACGGAAGATGCCCAGATTTCAAAGGCAACAGCCTGATCTTTTGCAAGATACAGCTCATTGTTGGGTCCTGCGTTTTTATAGGTTTCGATATCGTTATCGAGAGCTGCGATACCGTCGATGAAGATAACACCCTGAGTGTCGGTTTCCGACAAGGAATCCGCACCGATAAGCATATTTTTAAGCTCAAGATAGCTCGGATAAAGCTCGTCGTCAGTTGCATATGCTTTCTTTACGTCTTTATCCTTGATATCGTCATCGATTCCTGCGGGCGAATAAATCTTGATTGCGTCAAGATAAACTCTGTAGTAATTTGTGCCGTCATCCGCAACGGATGAATGACCGAAACCGCTTGTGAAAGTGGGAGTAATAACAACGCTGTAATGACCGTATTCAAGGTCTGTTATTTTGATTACGGGAATCTGATAAAGTGTTTCTTTTGAGCCTTCTTCAGCAACAATCCAGCCGTAAGCATATGCATAAGCGGGATTTTCGCTTTCTGTTTCAACCACATCGCCGTTCTCATCATAATAATGAGCAACAGCCGTAACATCGCCTTTTTCATCGTAATACATTGTTTTCGATGTGTAAGTGCCGTTTTCGGCTCTGAACATAGGTGATAATGAGGGTGTGAGCGAAAGTATGCCGTTTTCATCTGCGTAAACTTGGCCGTAATCGTAGCCGTAGAATGTGTCAACAACGGTACGGGCAATTATTGTATTTGTTTCGGCATCCTTGATATCAACGCTAAATGCGCCTGTTGTGCTGTCGGTGATGCTTATAAGGTCAAAGCCCGTGCCTGTGAAATCAAATTCAACAGTAGGCCATGCCGCGCCTGTGCCGCCGCTGAACTTCTTGTTGGGGTTATTCTTTGTGCTTACATCAACGTAGCGGATTGAATTACCGCTGTACTCTGCAAAGGAAAGATAGTTGGTTTCATAACCGTAGGGGTTTGCCTCACTGTCGGTAAGGTCTGCAGTCTGCTTGAGAGTTGTGGGCTGCTCTTTATCTGTCAACCATTCGCCGTATTTGTTTGCGGTGTTATCGTATCCTGCGGGTACTTTGCCGTTGGTGTAAGTTATTGTTTCAAATGTGTCTTCGTAATAAATTGCCGTTGCGGGAATGAATGTTGTTTTTTCAACCTGATAATAAACAACTTCTTCCGCATAAGTCGGGTCGCCTGTTATTTTGGCAACAACATAGAAACTCTCCGACTTGCTCATATTCATCGATTTCGGAGTATAAGAAGTGTTACCTTCCTTGTCAATCGTACAAACACCGTATTTCATTCCTTCGATTGTGTAAGTAACACCCTCTTCAAAAGGAAGAATTATCTGGGGCTTTTCGAATGTGTAAGTCGGCACATAATCCTGATTTACGGCACAAATACCAAGATATTCGATCTTAACGTCATTATCAATAGCCGCCTGAGAAATGTAGTTGTTTGAGGTTATATCATATTCTACAGGCAGACCGTAATCAAGTGTGAGATTCTGGTCAGTAATCTTGACTTCTTCCGATGTTTCGGAAAGGTTGAACGAAATCAGACAGTTTGAGTCGGATGCGCCTCGTTCAAGATAGAAGAAGTTGAGAGTATGTGACTCGCCGTCGGTAATAACTTCATGAAGTTTATTGATTGCGGCAATTGTATCTGCATTATAACCTATTGTATCAGGATTTTCGATATAATCGTTATAAGAATATGTTGTTGTATACTCTTCGCCTTTAAGCTTACCGTCCGTAACATCCATTGCATACTGATAGCTGATTGAACAGTCTGTAAAGTTGATAGTTACAGAACGGGCACCGTGAAGACCGCCGTTGTCAAGGACGAGAACACCATCGATATAAACATAAACGTCGTCGTCGCCCGAGAAGTTGAAAATGACGTCTTCGCCATTGACATGTTTACCGCCCTTGGGAATATAGAAGTTATGCTCAAATGTAAAGCCGTAGTGATAAACTGCATTTTCACCGGTATAGGTCGTTGTTCCCTCTTTATAGTTGAAGGGGAAGAAACCTGATTTGGTTTCATTATTGGGACCCACAATAGTCCACTTTCCGACTTCATTAAGCTCCATATCAACGGTGTGGTTGGCATCATCAAAATCAGCCTGAACAAGGTATCTGGTGTCCGAACTGTCATAATGATATGTATTCACGCCGTATTCGTCGGTGCTGATGAACATCGGGAATTCTGTGTCCCAATAGTATTTTGCGTACTGACCTGATGTGGCATCTGTAACATTGCCGTTTGCATCAAGACTTTCACGTGTGAACAAATCGGGGAAATGAACGCTTATACCCGAAAGATATTTGAAATCAACGGTTTTCCATTTGGTGCCCGTGTCGAAGCTGTAAGGATAGCATTCAACATCATATTCGGCAGTCGGTCCGTCATTTGCATAGGAAAGCTCATGGTTATATGCCGCGTGAGAGTTAATAACACCGTTAGTAAGCGTTGCGCTTGCAAGACCCTGAACCGATGCACCGTCATGTATCGGGTTGCCTTGCCAATCGTGAGGGTCATTTGCACCGTGAGTATTATCCTTTGTCCATACATTCCAAAGGGTAAGAGGAATTTTAACATAGCTGCTCAGAGTTTCGGCCTTGACAGGAGATTGATTGTAATCATAGTCCATATCATCCTTTGGCTTACCGGTGAACAACAAAGTATAAACTTTAGCGTACAATTCAGCTGTTTCATCAAGCACCACGTCAGCTCTGTTACCCGTCCATCCTGAAGCGGGATCGTCATATCCGATAATCTCTTTTATCTGGCTTACGAGATTCGGGTCTGCAAGAATAGCCGCTTTCATCTGTCTGACAGAAATGTCGTTCATCAGGAAACCGCCATCGGTATAATCGGATGTACCGGTTGAGTTGTTATAGCCGTATTTGAAAAGAGTGCCGTTGATTTTCTTGATATCCATGCCGAGACCATTGATTGCGGCACGGATAGCATCCGTTGCGGCTGAAAGCTCCGCGTCGGTTACTCCTTCCTTCTTGTAGGCTGCAACACCCGCTTCAAGTGCATCGAGCAATGTTTCGTAGCTTTTTCTTGTATAGGCTGAATAATCATATTCGATGCCTTCGTGAAGAATATCATAAAGAGCTTTCTTATAGACATTAACGGTGGGTGTGGGAGTCGGTGTAGGAGTGGGAGTGGGAGTACTGCCGCCTTCATTACCGCCGTCATCATCACCGTCAGAGGATGAATGTTTGGTAACAGAATAAAGCCACATTATTGAAATTGAGTTTTGATCAGGAACAAACCAATCGTTCGGAGTTTCGGAATAGAAATGGTGTGTGCCTATTTTATCACCGGATGTATAAACATTGTGAACTGCATAGAAATCATTATAAGCCAAAAGAACCGAACCGTCACTCCGTGCTATAACAGATATGGCTTGAGGAGTAGAACTGTACACAAAATTATACTTACCTATGTTCACATATAAACCTGTGCTTTCGTTCTTGATATAGTAGGTGTTATTGCCCTGATGAGTAAAGGTCAGAATATTTGAATCGATGGTTTCAAAGCTCTCATAAGGATATGAAGAACCGGTTGCAGAAGTTTTTTCAAAAATATCGTCGCTTCCGTATACAACATAATCCCAAAGAACCTCATCTGCAATCAGCCAATCCTGATTGAACACAACATAGTCGCCATCTTTAATGTTTCCTTCTGAAACGGTTGAATCAGCAAGATAAATTTCAACCTCATTCAAATCTACAGACGGTGTAACAGGTAATTCAACAGATTCGGAATAAAGCCATATATCATTGAAATTGCTGTTTTCTCCGTCGAATTCATAATACTCCCATTCTCGCTCAACAAAAAGTGCAGGATGAATTACATCCGAAGAAATGGCGATAGAGCCATTACTGTTTACTCTTATCTGGAACTCTTCAGGTGTATCATCATACATCAGATTCCATGTTTTTCTGACAAGATATTTGCCTGTGCTCTTGTTCTGGATGTAATATCTGTTTCCGCCCTGATGAGTAAATATAAACACATTGTCATCATTTGTGTTGAACCTCAAATGAGGATAAGCAGCTCCTTCAGGTGCAGGAATTGCATCATAAACAGCCTTCTCTGCATTAATAGCCCATCCGTCATACAGTTCATCAGACATAACATAAGTGTTTGTATTGATTATGTATTCACCGTCAGGGATAGCGCCCGAATTGTCACTGGGATCGGGAAGAAAAATTCCATACTTGGGCTGGTTTGTTATATCTTCGGATTCACCGCCCGAATCTCCGCCTGTATTACCTGAATCATCGCCAGAATCGCCTGAATCATCGCCCGAGTCTGTTCCGCCTGAACCCGAACCGTTTTCTTCTGCTTTGGGGGGTTCAAGCTCATTGATATGGTGTTTAACCATTTCGTACTCATCATAAAGAGTAGGTTCGTATTCTTCGTCATTCTGAGTGATGACCTCTTCGAATTCATCAGTCAGCTGAGCTCCTGTTTCTTTTACTGAGGTTACGGTAACGCCCTGAGTTGAAAAGCTTGTTGAGCCGTCGGATGCAGTGGCAGTGAAATTGATTGTACCCTCTTCCTCTGTCGTTTTGAGGATAACAAGCGCTCTGCCGTTGAACATCTCAAAAACAGCTTCGGAATCGGAAGTAAGCACGGAATCCTGCTGGAACTTTTCGGTTGTTGCGGGATTACCGTTATCAACACCGACAATTTTTGCGTATCTTGATGATTTGTCGTCAACTTTGAAACTGAGTGTTCCGTTGTAGTCGTTCATAAAGTTGCCGTTTTCATCTCTTGCCTCGAATTCGAGGTAAATATAGTCGGTTCCGTCTGCAACATAAGTATTTTCATTCTGCCATGTGTTAACGGAAATCTGTGTTGCTGTACCGCTTACGGATTTTGTTGAACCGACGGTATCTGTAATTTCGTTGTTGTTTTCGTCATATGCCTTAACAGAAAGTGTTCCCTCTGCATATTTAACGCTGAACTGCGGATAGAAATCATATCCGTAGCCTGTGTAGAAATTACCGAGAGAGCAATTTGCCGAATCGGTAATGCTTTCTGTCCATGTTTTGTATGTATAACCTGCGTCTGTTGTGTTGACGGTTGAAGTTGCAGTTGCGATAACGTTGCCGTTGAGAAGAAGTTCAATTTTCTTTGCGTTGCTGTAAACCGCAACATTCACATAGCCGTTATTGAGAAGAAGATTTTCCGAATTCCATGAACCGGGGACGAGATGAAGAGTCGTGCTTTCTTCATTCCACCAGCTTCTGTAAAGATAATAGGAATCCTTTGCAAATCCTGCGGTATCAACGATACCGAAATATGATGAGTTAGGGGTCAGTCCGTCTGGCTTTGTGTAAACCATACCGTCCCAGGGAGTAGGCTCACCGATATAGTCAAATCCAGTCCAGACAAATTCACCCGAGAACCAGTCATTTGTCGCAACATAATACCAGGCTTCTGCCGCTTTGTTACCCCAGCTGACTGCATATGTATCATACGACGTACACTGATACTTGTCGTTATCTGTCATAGTGGTATAAACGCCTCGGGTGCTGATTGCCGAAGCGGATTCCGTTGCAACAAAAGGCTTTGACGATCTCGGGTCATCAGGATTATTCATAACCTCATTCCAAAGGTAAGGATTGTAGTTGGCACCGATAACATCCATATATCCGTCAATCATAGCCAATGTAGTGTTTGTACTGTTGTTGTTGCCGTGAAGCACAACTCTTGAAGGGTCGAGTTCATCGGTGATCTCAAGAATGGATTCAACTATCGACTGATAATTCGCTGTTGATCCGCCTTCTGTAATATTACAAAGTTCGTTACCGATATCCCATGCGATAATACAAGGATCGTGTCTGTCACGAAGCATTGTCTGCTCAACAACAAATTCAAACCACTTCTGACCGTTTGCACCGATAAGATCACTGTCTGCATCTACTGTTTCGTTAAAATATTCGCTGAAATCGTGGTTGTTATAATTTTTTGAAGCATCCCATCCGTCAAAGAATTCTTCCATAACAAGCATGCCGAGTTCGTTACAGATTTCGATAAGAACTCTTGATGCCGTGTTATGAGTTGTACGGATTGCATTACAGCCCATATCCTTGAGTGTTGAAATCTGACGGTAAATCGCTTCATATTCCTGGACAGCGCCAAGTGCACCCTGATCATGATGAAGGCTGACGCCTTTAAGCTTCATTGATTTGCCGTTGATAAAAAATCCTTCGTCTGCATCCCATTCAATATAACGGTAACCGAATGTGGTGTGATATTCATCAATAAGCTCGTCGTTTTCGTTCTTTATAACTGTTTTCAACGTATAAAGATTGGGAGTGTCCGGAGACCAAAGTTTCGGAGAATCAACACTCGGCTCAAGAACAACAGTCTTTTCTGTTCCTGCGTTAACGGTGATAAGCGATGAAGATACGGTTTCGCTCACGGGAGTATTGCTGTCATCAAGAATCGTAGCTTCAACAGTAACTTTTTTTGTGATTGCGGTGTCGTTATGCATTGTTATGTTGGCCTTTGCGGTACCTCCGCCGTTTTTGACATCGGGAGTTGTAACCTGAGGTCCGTAAAGAGAAACGTGAACAGGTCCTGCAATGGTAAGAGACACATCTCTGTTGATGCCCGAACCCGAATACCAACGGCTTGAAGGAATATCATTCACAACTTTAACAGCAATGAGGTTGTACGATGTGTTTGAGCAAATGAGATAATCCGATATTTCAAAAGAGAAACTGTTATATCCGTAATGGTTTTCTCCGACAAACTGACCGTTGACATATACATAAGTGTGCTGATATGCACCGTCAAAATTAAGGAAGATACGATCACCGGTATAGTATTCATAAAGATTGAACCATTTTCTGTACCAGCCCGTACCGCCCGGCAGATTTCCGCTTTCAGCTTCTGTGCCGGTTGATGTGAAATCCTGACCGATACTGAAATCGTGCGGCAAATCAACGCTCTCCCAATCGGAATCGTCAAAGCCTTTCAGGTATGCTGCCGAATCTTCGCAGAAAGCAAAGCTCCAGTTCTTATTGAAGTCCAGCTCAACTCTGGCATCGTTATAATTCTGCTCTTGCCCTGCAATAGCCGATGCTTTGAGTGATTGCACAAGCGAAACAGAGCCCTCATTGAGCATGGTTGTTATAATCATCAATGCACAAAGCAGAAAAGCCAATACCTTTTTCGCAATCTTCATAAACGTACCTCCTGCTGTTTATTATAAAAAAGAATTATTATTCAGAATTATAATATAAGATATTATTTATAGAGAATTAATTATAACAAAACATCCCGAAGATTTCAATATCATACGGGAATTTTTGGCTCATTCAGACAAAAAAGCACAAAATCATAACACAATTTTCCAAAAACAAACAAAAAGCGTGCAGATTTTTCATCTGCACGCTTTTTCATTACGCCGTTTTATCGGCGTTTTTGTTGATTCTGATGTATTCCGTTGCCTGCTCGAATGCATCTTTGCACTTGAGTCTGATTGTGATTCGCGAATCCTCATGAACAAGAATTTCCTCAATCAACTCAACAACAGTCGCTCTGGTCAGAGTTTCGATGTTGCCGAGTTTTCTGAAGCTTTCAATGAATGAATTATTCTCCATTCCGTTGTTCTGTTCCTTGATTTTTTCTTTGGTCTTTTTTATTTCTTCATCGAGTTTTGCGAGCTTGTTGTTGGTGTCGGTTTTCAGCGCCATATACTCTTCCGCCGTGATGATTCCCTTCTTGAAATCGGGATAAAGCTCATAAATCATATTGTTCAGAAACTCGTGTTTTTCAAGCTGATTTTTCAACGATTTTTCGAGCAAATCCGAATTCGTTTTTCTTTTTGCACCCGAATTTATCTTCCTGATAATCTCATCATATTCCGTTGCAACTTCCACCATTTTCTGAAGAAAAACAAGCACCGCATTTTCCATTTTGTCGATGCGGATTGTGTGGTTTGTGCAGACTTTTCTTCTTGTTTTTTTAGCTGTTTCGCATCGGTAATAGTGATATTCACGGTTCGTGTTGTCATTGGATTTCTTGCCCATAGCCCTTCCGCAATCGGCACATTTTACGAATCCCGCGAACAAATCAACCTCATCATTTTCAGAAGATCTGCGGATATTATGATTGAACAAAGACTGTGCTTTTTCAAAGGTTTCCATGTCAATTATCGGCTCGTGAGTACCTTCGACAACAATCCATTTTTCTTTCGGAACGGCAACACATTGCTTAATTTTATAACTGATTTTAGAGTTTTTGCCCTGAACCATATTGCCGATATATATTTCGTTTTTCAGGATTCTTCTGACAGAGCTTTCGGGCCACATTCCGTCGGTAATTTTGCCTGACGGATGCCTGTAATTCATACCTTTCTGCTTTTTATAAGCCGACGGATTGGGCAAACCCATTTCATTTAATTGATGGGTAATTCCGTAAATACTCACGCCCGAAATAAACTTTTCAAATATCATTTTCACAACCGCCGCAGCTTCTTCGTCAATTATAAGTTTGTGGCGGTCTTCGGGGTCTTTGAGATACCCGTAAGATGCAAACGAGCCGATGAAATCACCGTTTTTACGCCTCAGGTTCAATGTTCCTCTGACATTAACCGATGTTGCTGCCGAAACACTTTCATTGATAACGTTTGTCATGCCGATGGTAATACACTGCGTAAACGCATTCATGTTGCTTGCCGTTGTGTCAACACAGTTGTTGATTGCAATGAGTCTGACGGAATGACGCACAAAGAAATCGTCAATGTAATAGCCTCCGTCGGCGTAGTTTCTGCCGAATCGGGACAAGTCTTTTACCACAACGCATTTTACAATACCTGCCTCGATATCTCTTTTCATGCGTTCGAATCCCGATCTGTCAAAATCAGTTCCCGTGCAGCCGTCATCAATATAAATATCATAGAGATCAAGCTCGGGATGAAGCTTGAGAAATTCTTTGATAATTTCCCTCTGTGATGCTACGGATTCGCTTTCGTTCTTGTCGCCGTCCTCTTTTGAAAGTCGGATATATACTGCTGTTTTACGGATGTCAAGAATCTCAGGATTACGCTCTTTTTCTGAATTTTTAGTATACATTAATAGCCACCTTTTTCAATGTCAGGCAGCACGGTTATCATACAACCTGATTATACCGTGCCGCAATGTGAATTTCAACCTGAAAGATTATCCTGCAAGGATAATATCGGCCAGTATTTCCGAAAAATCTTTTCCGCCGCCGAATTCCACTTTAACAACAATGTCGTCAACTTTAAAAAGATACGGATTCCCGACTTGCGCAACAAAATCGCTTGTGCGGCGTTTTAACGGTATTTTTTTATTCACCCTGACATTTCTCAGATCAATGAGCTCTTCGGCATTGCAGACAGATATATCTGCATCTCTGAGCATTTCTGAATTGTTCACCGTAAAATCACTCCTTACAGAATGATTTTGGGAATCTTTTTTGTTTTCTATTCCGAACACTTTTTTTGAATTGTAATTTCCAGGCATAAAATCTGCTCCTTTTCTGTTTTTTACCATAGTTATGACAGAATCAAACCTGCGGAATTTTTTCGTGATAGTTTTTTTGACAGATTCTGTTAAATTTCCGAAAATTTTTTTCTCCGGATGGCTGTTTTATGCAGTTATGACAGATTTGCCCGAAAAACAATTCAAAAAAGCAAACTCAAATATTCAGGTACGAGTATATACTCGTATCATTTCTCCAGTGACTCAATTTGAAAATGCTCGTTGCGAGCACCGCCAATTTCAGATATTTCCCCTCATTGCCCAACGCTCTCGCTTTCTCACGGTTTTTGCCGCGCAACACCCAATACCCCGTTATTTCCTTTTTGTCAAAATATCTCGGCTTTCCGGTTTTGGGATTGATGTTGTATTTGTTCCACCGTGCCAGTATTTCTTTTTCCAATTGTTTTGCATATTCGGGATTTTCTTTGATTTTTTGTACTTGAATCCGATAATATTCTTTTGCGGATTCGGCACGGAGTTTATGCAGATTAAGATGGTTGTTGAACATTTCGGGTGGGAATATCGGCTCATCGGGTTCAACCCGCTCGAAATACCGTCTTATAAATTCAACATCTTCCTCGCTGTTCAATCGATTCAAAGTGTATTTTCCTCCTTTGCCTCGAAGAACCTCAACACACCAGTATCCGCTCTCATCTCTTTTAAAATTGCACCCTTTTAAATTCTGAAGTTCTCTTTTTCTGAGGCCTGCCTGTAAATTGAAATCAACGATTTCTTTCCACGCTTCGTGCGATAAATCGGATGATTTCTGAGGCACAAAAGGTTCTTTTCTTCCGCGGATATATTCGGCAGTATGACGCACAGGTTTGTTGATATTCTTGAGTTTCACGCCTTCGAATGATACACTCAAAGCCGCAAGATAAGTGTGAATTGTACCGGCAGTATAACCTTGATTTTTCAGATAATCACAATACACTTGAGCGTATTCCAGACTGCAACAAGATTCATAATCACGGCAGTTAAAATGTTCTCTGCAGAATTGCACATATTTATAGCTATGTCTCTGAAACTGTCGGTAGGTTTTTCGGTTAGCATAGTTTTTCTCTTTAAGTTTTTTATCAACATCCTGCATTATCTGTTGCGTTACACTCAGTCGTCTTTGCCTCTCAGCCACTCAATCTCCTCCTCGCGCATCTCGGCGCTGTGCCAGAATGCGGATAAACTGTAACATGAATACTCATCACAAATAACATCAATGCTGTATTCTTCTCTGTCTACTGTTAATTTTTCGTAGTCTTCTTCATCGAAAATTTTCAGTACGACATAATTAAAAAACTTGTCCCACACAGCATCCTCATCGTCGCCCGAATAATCGACAAAATAAAAGCTTTCGTGAATATAATCGCAATCGGGACTGTAATCTTCATAAACCCAATTCGAAAATTTCGTATATCCCGCCATATAGACTTTTGGCAGTTTGTTATGTTTGATGTTCTCTCGTTTCATCAGTTCATTTAATTCATTTTCTCTGCAAACATAAAATTTTTCACACATAAAATCATTCCTTCTTATTATTTTGGTAAATCGTCTTGGCTCTGTTTTTCGATGTGATATTACACCCCCGAGCGACGGATCACAGCGGTTCGACACTCCGCTATCGATGATGCCCGCTGACCTGTATCAGCCGTTTCGCCGCCGCAAAATCTGGTTACAATCGTTATTTACAACGCTTGTAACCATTTTTGCGCAAAATCCACGCTCTTTCGCAACGGCTCTCCCAATCTGTGTTTTTGTTTTGTTCAGCTTTCATCTCCCTATGTCTGTATTTGGTATAGTTATGACAGATTCACCGGCAAAACAATTGCATTTTTGACTTTTATCAATACTTCACAGCCACCGCAACACAAAATTTTCCATATGCCTTACCCGAATACAAAACGTAGTCTAAATCAACATTACCCAAGGCTGTTGTAACTGTTTCCAGTAACGGTTCATCGCTGATGCACATCAGATGCTGGGTATGCGTTTTTCTGTTACCGCTGACAGACATTCCCGCAAACTCAAATTTATTCTTTTCAACAAAATCATTGAATATCTTCTTAGATTTAACAGGCTCAATTCTGATTCTTGTGTCCATCTATTCACCACCTTTAATTTGGTTATGACAGATGGTTATCCAAAAGTCTGATGAAAATTAAATTTGCCAATCACAAAAAATAAAGCATCACAGATATTTCTGTAATGCCTCAATATATAATCAAATCTATAAATTTTGCTGTAGCAAAAGAACCGACATCATCTTTTTCCTTTACTTTTTTAGCAACATCTTTGTGATAATCTCTGCTTATTTCTGCTTATTTATCGCACTTCACAACCATTGATATGTAACGGATTATGGGGTGTGGTGCAGAAAAATATACATTCTGCAAAAAACATTTACATAACCAAAAATAAATTTACATTTTTCAAAAAAATCATACTTTTCGAAATTCATCTGTCATAACCTCTTTGAAATCAAAAAAGGAGATTATGTTATGTATTCTGTCGCTATCGCAAATGAACTTATCCGTGAAATTGTCCCTGCCGATTCAAAAAGCATTCTTGTCCTTAACCCAATGGAATTTCGGGTGAGATATCTGCTGATTTCGCTGATTCAAAAAGACGATTATGAGTTTGATGCAATTGATATTTCAGCACCCGAATTCTCTGAATATTTCGGCTTAAACTGGGGCGGAGCACAGACAAAAACTCTGAAAAACGCCATAGAAAATCTGATTGAAAGCAGCTATATTATTGACGGCAAAGCAGTACGGTGGCTGTCGCCTGAATCATATTTTCGTGACGGAAATATTCATCTGAAACTTGACGATTCGCTTGTGCCGTACCTTCTTCAGCTTGACGGATATTATACTTTTTACAACTATGAACCCGTTGCAAAATTCACTTCGAAATATTCATACCGTATGTATGAATTTTTGAAATCCACCGAAGGTATCGGCTTCTACAAAATCAGCCTTAATGATGCAATTACATTGCTCGGCGACAACTGTTGCAGAACGAAAAATGAATTCGTAAAAAGAGTCCTTAATCCAGCGCTTAAAGACATCAATGTGTATTCTGATTTGAAAATCAAAAAGAAATTTCACAAGCCGTTCGGAAAGTCCGAACAACTGTGGTTCAGCATCCGTAACAAAAGCGACGACACGCCGCAGGAAAACATTATTTATCACAGTAAACATGCCTCGTTTTCAAAGGAAGTCCCCTTGGATGACGAGAATCTGACACCTGTTGATGTTGACATGGATGACAAGCTCAAAACCCTTGTAAATCAAGCGAAACAGGAAATGTTGCACACTTCAGAAAAGACCAAACCCCACCGTTTTAACGGCAGGGTCTGATCAAAAACAAATGACAACAAGGTAAAAAACAAGTAGTAATCAGTCAGTAAAAATCATCGAAATGCAGCGAAAATTTCCATCATAATATTCTGATATTCCGCAATATTTATACCGCGGATTCAGTAGATTTGCTTTGTGAGATTCGGAACTTTTCCATGCTTCGACAACATCCGTGTTCGTTGCATTGCGAAATCTTGCAAGGTTTTCGCCCGCAGTTCTCCATTCGATATTTTCAAGTAATGAATCCAGATTCTGACCGTTTGGTCGGGTATGACTCCACTTCTGTGAAACTTCTTTTGCGCGTATTTCCGCAATTTCGCACAACGGCTCTGATATTTTAAGCCGATTCAGATTAGATTCATCACGATATTGATTTATGTTTTCAACCACATCTGCCATTTTTGCGGATGTGGTTGATTCCTTTTTAGGGGTTGTTTGTTCAACCGCTCTTTGAGATACCTTTTCGGATATCAGCGTTGTTATTCGGGCAATAATTTCCGTGATTTCTTCAACAGTCAATTCGTCGAACGCAGGGTTCGGAATCAATTCAATTTCATTCGGCGCTGTTGTTTCAACGCCGTTATTTTTTATACTGCATCCCGAAAATAAAATCAAAAACATCAACAGAATTATTGTTGAAAGTTTCTTCATAAATCTCAGACCTCGGGAACGGGAACAATTCTGTCGACATAAAAACCGCTGCAATTTTTGCACGGCTCATCCGATTTTCTCATCGACATAATTGCACACGACGAAAAGTTTTGCGCTTGATTCTCTTTGTGTATCACAAGTCCGATAGGTTCGGATTCCGTAATTAAAATACCGAGTGATGTTTCCGAACCATAAAGCCATTTTGCAATATCAAGTAAGTTGGCTTTAATCGTTTTTCTTATCAGATGCAATGCCAGCTCCTCGTTGAAAATGCTTGATACGTAACGAACTTTGCTTATTTTCAGTTCTCTGAAAAGTCGGTTGTTGCTTTTGGTGTATGCCACAAAATCATCTTCGGAATCCCGACAGAAAAGATTTGTCCATTGATTCCCCGTGATTAATTTTTGAAGCTTTCTGCTTATGTTCACAACGGAACAATTTTTATTTTTCCATTCGGTTAATAACGTTATTATATCATCGCCTGCCTCTCAAAGGAATAACTTTGTTCACGCAGAAACCTGCTTGGTTGTCGCACTTTTCAAACACGAACACAGCTTCTCGGATTTCAACTTCTTCACCGTTTTCGTTTCGATAGTAGCCTATCGGGGTTTGCAGACCGTTTATTCCCAGATCCACCGTCTGCATATCGCTTCGTAAAAACGGCAACAAAAGAAAAATATAATCCTTTATTACTTGCTCAATCACTTCCCGTGCAGTTTTTTCTGAATAACAGATTCCCGGTGTTTTTCCGTATGTTTCAATCTCTGTGTTTTGGCTGTGGTCCACACAATATTCAATGGGTTCAAAATTACCGTCAACAGTAAACAAACTGACGGCGTTCGAGCAATTCATAAACAGCATTTGGGTTTCTCTTATAATTTCATTCTCATCAAAGTTTCTCCATCTTTCAATCAGTTTCATTTTTTATCCTTTCTTTGTGTTGTGTGAATACAATCAATCCGTAAAAACATCAATAATAAGCTTTGCACCTATCCTGAATCCGTTTCTGAAACTGTCACGGTTTGTTTCAGCGTTAACATAAGACCACGCATCCGTATAGCTTCCAAAAAGCGACTGCTCGTCTTCTTTCAGTAAATCAAACAATTCCTTTTCGCTTTCAGAAAGCACGTTCATTTTCTTTTTAAAATGCTTGTTTTGGTTTAAATTTGAACTTTGCGGTTCGATATTGCCGTAATAGAAATCATCAATAAAAACATCCTCACCCCCTTGTTTTGTTATTTTCATTTGTCTTATCGCCTCCATCCGTCATATTAAGTTATCTTGGTTATGACAGATGAGTGATGATTACAATTTGCAAAAACAAAAAGTGTGATATAATGTGATATATAAATAACCGAAAACAGAATATGCAATCTTCTTGTTTAAGATTTTCGTTTCAACAGCACACACTTCGGCTTGGTTTTATCATAGTTTTATGATGAAATATAAATTAAACTGAAATGTATGGGAGGAACAAAATGAAAAATTCAAAAGATTTCGTTATCGAAGACGGGCACCTGAAAGAATACATCGGCAACGACCCCAATGTCGTTATTCCCGATGGTGTTGATGTGATTGATGCCGGCGCATTCAAAAACCGTGACAATCTTGTGTCTGTAACATTTCCCGAGGGCATAGCAGAACTTGGTTCGATTGTTTTTTATTGCTGTCCGGAACTGTCGGTTATCTCTCTGCCTTGCAGCATCAAAAAAATACAGGGCGATTTGTTTTACTGCTGCCCGAACCTGTCAACGTTTATATTCCCCGAAGGTATAGAAGAATTCAAAGGCAGTGTTCTGGAACAGACATGGGAAAACGTAAACGAAAAATATAACAAAAGAGCTCTCGTTTATTCTCTGATAAAGCAATATCCGGATTTTGTCGGAAGAGTCGGTAAACTGAAAAGAAGGGCACAATCAAACATAAAACCGTTTATCACAAGAGCACTTACAGAAGACGACTGTGAATTTTTCTACGGTCTTTTCACATACGCACAAACTTTGTCTGTATATGAATTCGAAGATCATGTTGAAAGATGCAAAAAATCAATAACACTTGAACAGTTGACTTATTACCATAAGAAATTCGAAGAAAAGCAAAAATCTGAATAAGCAAAAACCAGGACTGCAGCTTAGGTTGCAGTCCTGGTTCGTTTTAAATATTAAAATTGGAAATAGATAAATGGGTTACTGCCTGTGTAAGCAAAAATAATTATCAACCCAATAACTGTTATAAAAATTACCTGGTGGCTCATTTTGTCAGGATTGAGTATAGGATAAAAACCGCTTACATTTTTTTCTTTACTTCTTTTTGCAAATACAGTCGCAATAACTGTGGCAACAACAACGACAGCCACGCTGATTATTGACCAAGAATAAATTTGAAGGATACCGTCGTTCCAAACAAACATCTGCTTGTATACACTAAAAGCAGTTGAAAAATCTTCTGCTCTGAACAATACCCAACCAAGACAAACCATCACATATGTTCCGATAACGCTCAATAAATTGCTGAAAGCATTACCGCTTTTTCCTTTGCGGATCTTTTTATAAATTTTATGAATACAAAGCAACAATCCGTGAAATGCTCCCCAAAGAACAAAATTCCAGCTCGCACCATGCCACAGACCACCGAGAATCATTGTTATCAAAAGATTGAAATATGTTCTTGCGGTTCCCTTTCTGTTTCCGCCGAGCGAAATGTAAAGATATTGCTGAAGCCATGTTGAAAGACTTATATGCCATCTTTTCCAGAACTCACTCGGATTCTTTGAAATATAAGGCATATTGAAATTCCTGTTAAAATCATACCCCAGACATTTAGCACAACCAACAGCCATATCCGAGTAACCCGAAAAGTCAAAATAAATCTGTATCGAGTAAGATATAACCGCCAGTATTACGGAAAACGAATGAAACGCTTCGGGTTTCGAGAAAACATCATCTACAAATACCGATAAATGATCTGCAAACACAATCTTTTTAAATAATCCGAAAACAAATATCTGCACACCCGATATCAAATTTTCTTTTGTGATTTTTCTGTTATCATACAGCTGAGGGATAAAATCCGATGCTTTGACAACAGGGCCCGCAACCAACTGCGGGAAGAAAGCGACATACAGAGCTACATTAAGAAAGCTCTCGCTTTTTATGTCTTTCCTCATCACATCAATAGTGTAGCTCATTGATTGAAATGTGTAGAAAGATATACCGACAGGCAGAATTATATTCAGTGTCCCTAAATTTTCAATTCCGAAAGTATTGGAGAATGATTCCAGAAAGAAGTTGAAATATTTAAAAAATCCAAGTATCACAAGAGGGAAAGCGACGCCAAGAAATTTAAAAAAGTTTGTGTATCTTTCTTTGCTTATGTTCTTTGCGGAAATATAAGCTATAGCGGTAAGAATAAGCATCAAAAAGCAGAATCGCCAATCCCACCAACCATAAAAAACATAGCTTGCAACAAGAAGAAACACATGCTTAAAACTCTGCAAACGCTGCTCTGTGATTTTTTTGCTAATTGGTTTGCTTTCAGTCAAAAGCAAAATCACAAACACGATTACAAAAAATATCAAAAATTCAACACTTGAAAAAACCATTTTCCCTCCTATGCCGCAGCCTGATTCTTACTTTCCGAATCCGCTATCAGATTGTACAACTCTTCGGCAATCACTTTATGACCGTATTTATTGAGATGTCCTCTTCCTACAGCCGTATTGAAGAAACCGTAAGTGAGATGATAGCTTGTGTTATAACTTTCCGTGAAAGCATCATACATATCCAATATCTCTATACCGTTTTTTTTGCAGATGTTCCTGAAAACTTCTTCTTTTGTACTGATTTGACGAGGTATTACTTTGCCTTTTTCATCCAACATCAACGAAGAATGATGTAACAATATAAGTCTTGCGCCGCTCGATGAAGCATCTGAACTTAATTGGCTCAAAAGCGAATTTAAAGCAGATTCATATTCTTTTTCCGAATCGGATTCATTAACCTGTGTGCTTGCAATGGGTGATTTCGGTGTTTTATCATTTATGCCTTTAATATCAATTTCTATTTTATCAATTTGCGAATATACACATCTTACAAACGGAATTTTTTGTAAAAATATCAATACGGAATTAGCTGATGAATGAATCTCTTTTACATTCCCTTCAGAAATCCGAATAATTTCATCCATAGTCAATTCCATAGAAGAAATTTCCATAACAATATACTTTGCAGGTTTGAATTCCTCAACTGCATTTTTGAAATTGTTCATACAAACACTGATTGTATGTCCTGATATTCCTATGTTATAGGCATTCATATTCATATCGGATTTATCCATATATGAATTCAACAAATATACATAATTTTCATCTTGCGCAACATTAAATGCTTCGGTATGAGATGTACCCATAATCAACACTTCAGGATTGTGAGAGTAATCGGCTGATATGTTATTAAATCCGTTCGCGTCGGTTTTACCCCAAGCAAACCCTTCTGTTCCCTTAGAATAAAATTTGCTTTTTTCCCAAACATAGTCTGTTGAGCCCGATTCGGATTCAAAATGAACCGGAACATTATAGTAAAAAAAACAAACAACATTCAAAATCGCAAATGAAATAAGTAACGAACACACCATTTTAAACAACATTTTTATATTCAACTTGCAAACTCTCCATTACATATGTTTTTTTGTTTCTTCTAAATTTCCGTTGCTGTCAATCTTATAGACCTTTGTGCAGTATTGAAGCATACTGGGTCTGTGGGTTGTGATGATTCGTGTTCTGTTGGGATAAGCTTTCATCATATTCGCAAGAACGGTTTCTTCTGTTTCGGCATCAAGCGCACTTGTTGCCTCGTCCATAACAATAATCGGTGCATCGCGGAGAATTGCTCTCGCAATCGATATTCTTTGCACCTGACCCTCGGAAAAATTGACACCTTTTTCGCTTATTACAGTGTTGATTCCGAGCGGTAATTCTTCAATGAAACTCCACGCATCTGCGGTAATGAGAACGTCAATGATTTCCTCGTCTGTTGCCTCAGGTTTAACGATTCTCAGGTTGTCCGCAACCGTTCCCGAGAATATCGCATTCCCTTGCGGCACATAGGAACAGAACCTTCTTGTGCATTCGGAAATATCGATTTTTTGTCCGTCTTTTGTCTCTAAAACAAGCTCACCCGAATCGGCTTCAACAAGCCCGAGAATAAGCCTGAGAAGCGTTGTTTTTCCTTCACCCGAAGGTCCTACAAAAGCGATTGTTTCACCCGCTTCAGCTCTGAAAGAAACGTTTGCCACAACAGGTTTATCTCCGTCGGGATATGTATATTTCAGGTCATTGCAAACAATCGTAACACCGTTTTCATCAGCGGATTTTTCCATTTTCTGAGCCTTTTTGCTGTCCTTGTGTTCTTCAAGAGAAAGGTCGGTTATTTCCATGATTCTGCCTGCCGAAGTGGCAATCGAAATTGCACTCGGAATAAGAGATACAAGAGCTGAAAAAGAGCTTGTCAGCTGACCTGAAATCTGCAGAAACAGAGTCATTGTGCCGTATGAAATCGCGCCCTGCCAGAGTCTGTAAACACCCCAGCCGTAACAAGTGTAAGCAACAACAAGACCGATTAATGACATACACAGACTCATAACAATCGAAAATCTGTCGTGGTCGAGTTTGATTTGTCTGTGAAGCTGAAGATTTGTTTTCATCTGCTCAACATATCGCTTTGTGATATCAAAAGCTTTGATGGTCTGCAGATTCTGAATGGATTCGGAATAAAACGAAAGTATTCTGCCGTTCATTTCACGGCTTTCTTTGTTGTATTTGCGAATCATTTTTGTTGTTATTTTTGATGAGAATACCAAAAACGGCGCACTCATAAAAGCGAAAATCGCCATCGTCGGGTCATAATAAAGAACAACTGCAAAACAGCCGATAAACTGTGCAAATGTGGTGAAAGCGTTGGGAATAAACGAAACTATGCTCTGCGAAACCGTGCCGACATCGCCTTCGATTCTGTTGAGAAGCTCACCCGAATGATATTTGCGGATATCCTCCCACTTTGAATAAATTACGTGCTCATAAACACCGCTTCTTATCTCCAGACTGATTTTCGATCCGACTATGCCCGCAATTCTCGAAACCACAGCGCCGACTATAATCTGCGTTACGCCGAAAGTAACGGCAATCACTGCGCTTTTGAAAATTGTGTCGTTGTTATGCGAAACAACGGAATCAATCAGGTATTTCGACGCAACGCTTGCACCGAGCCCCATTGCCGTGCTCAGAAGTCCGATGACAATATACAAAACTATCTGCAAACGGTATTTCGAAACATATTTCAAGAGCCATTTCCATTCATTACCGAGCGAACGGAACAGCTCAAAATATTCACTTGGTTTTTTCATTTTCAGCCAACTCAATTCAATATTTTTTATTCTGGTTATTATATCACAATTTTTTTCGAAAAACAACAATATATTTTTCGTTTCTTATATTGATTTTTAAATTATAATATGATATACTTTTTAAGATTATAATAGGTAATTATGGGCGTACTATATGCCGATGAACTTGCGTGAGGATTTCGTTTATGAAGAAATACTATCGTATATGTAAAAAACTCATTTGCATTGAGGCAGACCGCTTCCCGGGGGACAACCCTCAATGGGAGCAGTTTGAATCTGAAAGCAACAAAGCGGATGTAAGCATCACCTGCAAAATCAGCGACCCTTTCCCCAAAACAAACGGCGGAATCAAATCGGGTGAATTTATTGTTTCGGTTGACGGTGACACGGTTTGCCGTGAACTTCCTATGGGAACTCACCACGGTGCGCTGACCCGCTATTCTCTTTCTGATATTTTCAGAAGCGAAACTCATTTCACGGAAGAAAGCTTTCCTGTTATGATGGACAGCAGATATATGTGGGCTTCAATTTCATTGGGCCAGCTTCTGCTTTTTCACAACGCATTTTTTATTCATTCGTCATTCATTTCGGTAAACGGCAAAGCAATTCTTTTCTCCGCCCCTTGCGGCACGGGAAAAAGCACGCAGGCATCTCTTTGGGAGAAATACCGCGGCGCAGAAATAATCAACGGCGACAAAACAGGCGTTCTTGTTGAAAACGGTGTTTACGCCTGCGGAGTTCCGATTTGCGGCACAAGCGGAATATGCAAAAACAAAACTCTTCCGCTCGGTGCAATCGTTCTGCTCAGTCAAGCTCCCGTCAACACGGTCAGGAAGCTCAAAGGCGTTGAAGCAATCCAAAGCGTGCTTCAGAATGTTTATCTCGACCTTATTGCTCCCAACGAGCAGGCTGCCATTGTTGATTTACTGATTGAACTTCTCAAAACCGTTCCTGTTTATTCGTTCGGATGCACACCCGACGAAAATGCGGTTATAACCCTCGAAAACGAACTGCGAAACGGAGGTGTTCTCTGATTGGGTTTGGAATATGATATGTTCATATCAAAGCTTTTCTCGGAAGCTGACAAAAAATCCATTCCGCTTTCAGGTGCTTTTGAATTAACATCCCGATGTTCTCTCGATTGCAAGATGTGCTACGTTCATCGTAAAGAAAACGATTGCGAAGCCATGAAGCAAGAAAAAGATACCCAATGGTGGATACAGCTTACGGAAGAAGCAAAAAACGCAGGTATGTTTATGCTTCTGCTTACCGGCGGCGAGCCTCTGCTCCGGAAGGATTTCGAAGAAATCTATCTCAATGCGAAGAAAAACGGACTTCTGGTTTCCGTTAACACCAACGGTATGCTGATAGATGACAGCAAAGTCAGGTTTTTCGCGGACAACCCGCCTCAAAAGCTTAACATCACACTTTACGGCGCTTCATCCGAAACTTACCGCGAGCTTTGCGGCAACGGCAATGCGTACGAAAAAGTAATTGATGCGATAACCAAGCTTCATGAAGCGGGAATAAAAATAAAACTCAACTGTACGGTAACGCAATATAACTGTCACGATACCGAAAAGATACACGAATTTGCGAAAAAGTTGAAAATACCGATTCAGACGGTGACTTATATGTTCCCGCCCGTCAGGGCAGGCGGCGAAGCACCGAGGCTCTTGCCCGAAGAAGCGGCGAAACTTCAGTTTGATTGCCATATGGTTGATTGGGGCGAAGAAAAATTCGCAAAGCACCTTAACGCAAAGGCAAATATCGTCAGAAAACCCTTGGAAATTGAATCCGACGGTGAAACCATTCCCTGCAGAGCAGGATTGAGCACTTTCTGGGTTACTTGGGACGGCAAGATGTCACCTTGCGGAATGATGACAACTCCGATGGTCGATATTTTGAATTTCGACGATGCCTGGAACAGTATCAAGGAATCGAGAAAGAAGATATTTCTCCCCCGCGAATGTCACGACTGCGAATTGAGAAATTACTGCGATATGTGCGCAGCGGTTTCATTGGCAGAAACGGGCGAATTCAGCAAAGTTCCCGAGTACGCTTGCAAAAAAGCGGCTCATTACAAAAAACTATGTGACGATTTCATTAAAAAACAATAAAAATCATTATCCGAAAATAATTTCAAAAATAATTTTTGGATTTAATATAGATTTTTTCACAAGCAAATTTTATGGAGGTATATTATGAAAACAGCAAAAAGAATTTCAGCATTTCTCCTTGCGTTAGCTGTAGTTATCTCATGCTGGGTATGGCTTGCACCCGAGCAGACTCTCATCGCATCAGCTGAGGCAGCAAAAGACCACTATCTCTTTGCTTACTTCACAGGCACAAGCAAAGAAGGTCAGACAATCCACCTCGCTGTATCCGAAGACGGTTACAACTACACCGCATTGAGAAACAACGAACCCGTTATTATCCCATCAAAGGGTGTTGGTAACGTTCGTGACCCTTATATCTGGTACAACGAGCAGGATAACTACTATTACATCCTCGCAACCGACCTTGACTTCACAGACGGCGGCGGAGATTACAGTAATAACAGCCAGTCATTCATCATCTGGCGTTCAAAAGACCTCGTTAACTGGTATGATGAAACATTCATCGACGTTTCAAAAATGGCTCATCTTATCGGCGACACAAGAAATATGAGCGCTGTATGGGCTCCCCAGGTTCTTTGGGACGGCTCAGCTTATGTTGTCTACTTCACTCTCGCTTGTAACGCAACAAGCTGGTTTGATATCGTTTACCTTAAGACAACAGACCTTCTTGACCCCGATTCATATTATGAATTTGACTATATCCTCGGTAACGGAACAGGTAACGGTGTTGACAACGGCTACGGCGTTATCGACGCAGATATCATCCATAACCCCGGCGACGGTAAGTATTACCTCTTCTACAAGACCGAGTGTAACGGCCACGAAATGGGTTCAACAGCAACCGGCACATCACTCAAGACAATCCATTATTATGTAGGCGATACGCCCACAGGTCCTTTCAGAAACCCCGGCGACACAAAATGGTCAAACGCAGGTTTCTCAGTTTTCCCCAACTACAATGTATCACTTGAAGGTTGTAACTCATTCTTTGACAACAGCGGCAACCTCATTATGTATGTTGACGAATTTGAACACAAGAATGCAGCAGGCGAACCTGAAGCATACTTCCACATCGCAAAATCAAATGGAACCGACTTCAAATCTTGGTCATATCCCAATGTTTCATCACATAACATCAACTCTCTTTCACCCAGACACGGTTCTGTTGTTAAAATTTCAGAAGACGAATACAACAGACTTCTCAATAACTCCTGGAACATCAGTTCTTCTTCTTACTCCGAAAAAGAAACACTCAAAGATCACCTTGTTGCAAGATATTTCACAACAAGCAACGTTCTTGAAAACACCGTTGTCGGTCAGCCTGACCTTTCATCTTATACCGGCATCACAATGGTTGAAGACTCTGAAACCGGCGAATACTACGCTTCTTTCGACAGCACAAACGGCGGCTGGGCGCAAGGCGAATTTGCAAACCTTTTCCTTAAAACAGGCGGTCTTAACTATAACGATGGCTTCACCATCACTTTCAAAGCGATGCTTCAGCCCAACGCAGCAACCAACAACGAAAACAATGACCGTATTTATGAAATTGCCGACGTTTACGGTTCGAGAACAGGTAAAGAACACTACACCCACTTCTCACCCGGCGGCGGCGGTAACGGCTCCTACCTCGGTAACTATAACGGCCCTGTTGACGGCGGCAATGACTGGCTCAACGATATAAACCGTGCAAACCGAGATGACGAATGCTTCCACGAATATATCATCAGCTACGCAACAGGTAACGTTATGGTTTATGTTGACGGTGAGCTTGTTATCTCCAGAAACCGTTTCACAGGTGTTAATCTTGACGCTTCCTGGTATGAAGCACTCGGTTCACTCGCAACAATGCGAATCGGTAAATCAGGCTGGGATGCCGACCCCTTATTCAAAGGCAGAATCGCAGACCTTTGCATCTATGACTGCTCAATGTCTTATTATGATGCAAAATCGCTTGAAGGCGAATTTGCTCTCGAAAACGGTTGGGTAGGTGCAAAAAATTATACAGGCATCACAACAAAGGTTCCCACCTTCCAGAATACAAACGCTGACCGAATGAACAGCCTCCCCAACAAGAACGAGCATTTCAGCAACATTCTTTACACATCAAATACCGTTAAGAACTATGACGGTAATAATATGTCTGCCGATTCAGCGGTACACGCGAAACTTGGTTGTGGCGACTTGTGGGTTGCAATGTATTATCCCGAAACAACAGTTCTGTTATATGACGGTGTTAATGATGCAATCATGCCTATTTCATTCGGCGCTTATTGTGAAAATGATGACAAACAGTGGAAAAACTTTTTGCGCGTTTATCCCACCGCAGGCCCCGGCAGCACAGCCGATTTAGGCGAGCTTGAAATTTCAAAGAACTGGGCAGGTTGGTATAACAACGGTGACTACTATAACTGTATCGTAAAACATGAAGATGGATATATCGGACGCAACTCAACAACAACCAGCTGGTCACCGATTACAAGCAAAGACAATTACGACTGTCACTGGGGTGCTCCGCTTAAAGTAAACGGAAATAAAATTAATTTTGGAGACAACTACTATAAGAAATTTAGCCTTACCTGGCAGGTTGTCGGTGGTGATAGCGATGATATGCAGGAAAAAGCTGACCACAGCACAAACTTCACTTCCGATAACGCTATCTATGTTATCAACTTCAAGCCCATTCTCGACCTCCGTAACTCAATCACAGAAGCTGACTACAATGCAATCGTTAACAATACTGCTCTCTGCCTTGAGCTTCGTCAGAAATATGCTGACGCAGTAAGAGACATCAGAACAATGAATCCCACCGACTACGGCTTTGAGGCAGCGCCCGTAACCGCAACAAAGGCTCTCGGTTCGGCAATCAGCGAAGCTGTCGGTACATACGAAGGCATTATGGCTGAAATCGCAAGAGAAACTGCTGCAGGCACATTCGGCCATCAGTGCGCAGAATTCGAAGCAGTTCCCGCAACTTGCTACGCATACGGTCTCACAGCAGGTTCATACTGCACCATCTGCGGTGAAATCGTTGAAGAACAGATTGTTTCCGCTCCCACCGGTCACACCTTCGGTGCAGAATTCACAGAAAACGGCCTTAAATACAAAAAATGTTCTGTTTGCGGAGTCAAGATTGAATATCAGGCAAGCGGTGTAAGATATGAAAACCTCTTCTCATTCAACGCTTGGGTAGACTCTTCAAGTTCGCAGGTTTTCAGCGGCACAATTTCAACCAATTCCGTTGACGGCACCATCACAATCGTTAACCAGGCCAACAGCGAAATATACACAAGAGGTCACTTTGACGGTCAGAACCTTGTTTCTACCCGTGACTTCGGCAACTACTGTATCCCCGTAACAGGCGGCCAGACCTACGTTGTTGAAGCAACAAGCATTGCAAGCTCAACATCGGGCGGTGAAGTTTTCATCTTCCAATATAACAAAGACGGTCTCGTTTACTCGAATATTCCCACAGTTCTCGGTCTCGCACCCGGTCAGACCGCAAACAACACATTCACCGTAGATAAAAACGCCGCTTACATCGAGCTTCGTTTTGACTGTAACGACGCAGGCAAAACAATCACATATTCACAGATCGGTGTTTACAAAAAAGAAAACTTTGACAGATTCGGCGCAACAACTGCCGATGCCCGTCTCGGTTTCTATCCCGGTGACGACAAAGATCTTTGCTATCCCAACCCCGCAGACGGCTACACCTTCGGCGGATGGTACACAAAGAGCGGTGTAAAGATTGATAATGTTTATCAGCTTAACAATCCCACAACCATTGTTTACGGTAAGTGGATTGAAACAGGCTATAACATCGTCTATGACAGTATCTTCTCATTCTCAAACTGGGCAAAATCATCATGTAACCTTCTTGAAACTCATATTGTTGACGGCGATAGACAGTTGACATATGAAAACATCTTTGCCGACGCATCGACAGGCACACTCACCATCACCAACGATGCAGACACAAACACATACGCAAGAACAAACCTATTTAAGGGTAACCTCTACAAAATTACCGTTAATCAGAACACCGATTATATCATCGAATATACTGCTTCAAGCAGCGATAACGCAAAAGCTAACATCTGTGCATATCTCACAGGCGGTACAACACAGGCTTTTGAATCGGGTAATCAGACAAGCTACGGTCTCGGCAAACAGTACTTTAAATTCAACTCAGGTAATAACAATACACTTGTTCTCAGATTTGATAACGTTCAGCACGGTTCAACCATAACATATTCAAACATTGCCGTTTATGAAGAATCAATGGCAAGCGCCAATAAGCCTGAATATTTCTTTGACCATGCACAGAATATCTCAAACCGTGAGTACATGCGTTATTATCACACCGAAATGGGTATCGGTAATGTTTTCGAATACACTCCCGAAAGACCCGGTTACACATTCAGCACATGGAAGGCTGATACCAACGGAGATAACCTTGGTGACTTCGAAATGAGAGGCTTCGATGACGCATTCATCGTTAATCAGAACTGGCATCTGTTTTCAGAATGGACCGAAAACAGCTACACAATCGTTTATAATGCAAATGGCGGTTCAGGTTCAATCGCAAACCAGACAGTCAAATACAGCGAAAATGTTGCCCTTGCAAGCAGCGGATTCTCAAAATCAGGCCATATTCTCGTTGGTTGGTCAACCATTCCCACCGCAACATCCGCTCTCTATCAGTCAGGTCAGACAACAAGCAGACTTAACGGTGATGCCAATGGTCAAATTACTCTTTATGCTGTTTGGCAAATCGCAGACTATCTTACAAAAGATATTGTTGCTCTCGATTTCTCAACTTCCATCATTATCTCACCTTTAGATAATGACACAGCATTGAAAAACGCAACATCAACATACAACATCTCAGGTATCTCCGCTGACAAAACTTCAACTCCCGCAGCAACTCTCTCAGGTGAGTACGGTAACTTTGAATTAAGCGGCAACAACATCAAATACACACCCACAAAGGTTATGAACGGTGTTGAGACTGTTTATTATCACGTAACAGCAAACGTTAACGGTTCTTCAACAAAAATCGAAGAAACCATCACCGTTGCTCCCGCTTCAAACATTCTCTATGAAGAAACCAAATTCGCAGTAAGCAACACCACAGGCGTTGCATGGAACACAGTCGGCGAAGCATCAACTGTTAACCAGGATTCTTCAACCGAAAACGATATCTACGGTTACGACAGCAACGTTAACGGCTACAACAAAATTTCGAACTACTCAAACGGCTCGGCTCTCGCTGTTACCGTTGATGCAAACAACAAACGCTCGCACAACCTCTCATTCGAATTTGAAGGAACAGGCTTCGACCTTAACGGCGCTTGTGGTTACAACACCGGCGTTATGATTGTTTCAGTCAAGAATCTCAGCACAAACAAAATGGTTAAATCCTACATCGTTGACACCTACTACAGTGACTATGACGACGACGGAAAGAGCAGATACAGCGATACCCTCTATCAGGTTCCCATCGTCAACGAAACAACTCTTTCCCACGATAAATATCTGATTCAGATTTCATCTTCCTGGCTTCCCTCGATGTCAGGCGCTCTCAGCACTCAGGCACTCGACAGCGAATCAAATATCAATTCAGCTGCTGCAATCGATGAAGATGCTCTTCGCGCTGCTCTTGCAGACATCGGCATGGAATACATCCTCGATGCTGAAGAAGTAAACGTTGTCTGGTTTGACGAAGACTCTGTCCTCAACGGCGGAGACGGCGCAAACACAATTGAAGAAGGTATGCTTGAAACTCAGGCAGTAACAGAACTTCTCAACATTGTTGACTCAGTAAGAGTTTACAATCCCATCACAGACGGCGACCAGTACTACATTTCTTCCGAAAGAAGTCCTAATTATTACAATGTTATCGATAATCTTATAAAAGCTGACGGTTCATTCACAATCGATAAGCTCTTCTCTTACATCAGCGGTAACGACAAGGGTGAAATCACCATTGAAAACTATGATACCATAGGCCCTAAAGATGAACTTTACCTCACAAACGGCACAGGTGCTGTTACATTCTCAATCAAAGATTTTGACAGCTCAACATCAAAGGTTATGATCAGCCTCAGAGCTGCATCCGGAACTCCCTCAATTAAGATTGGCAGCAAGGATTTCCAGGTTAAGAGTAACACCGAAATGTATTATGATATTACAGATTATATTGTAAACGGTACTGTCACAATTCAGAACATCACTCCCAACACTCTTCTTTCGGTTGGTTCGGTTAAGATTACAAGCACAATCAATCAGGTTGCTCTTCTTTCATCAGACTTCGACCTTGCAACTGCAAGCTTCATGATGATGGCACCCTCATCGACTGTTGAACCCAACGTTCCCGAAGAGCCTGTCATTCCTGAAGTTCCCACAGAGCCCGAAGATCCCACAGAGCCTGAAGATCCTACAGAGCCTGAAGATCCTACAGAGCCCGAAGATCCCACAGAGCCCGAAGATCCCACAGAGCCTGAAGATCCCACAGAACCCGAAGATCCTACAGAACCTGAAGATCCCACAGATCCCGAAGATCCTACAGATCCTGAAGAACCCACAGAACCCGAAGAACCCGGCGATTCTACTGAATGTTGGCTTGTAAGATTGATCAATTGGATTATTGAAATGTTCAATAAAATATTTGCTGCAATCAACAGCATTCTTGGATTTTAAGAAAGGAGTAAGATAATGAGCAAATATTCAAAACCCACAATCTCGCTTATTTCCTTGAATTCAACATCTGCCGTGGCTTCCAGCTGCTCCTCAAGCACAGCTGATGCCGAGTTGGTCAAAGAAATTCTCATTTCAATGGGATATGACCCTTCTAAAGCATTCAGCTCATATGAGCCTTGTTCAGAACCCTTCGATTTCGAAGACTACTGCAAGTTCTCATCCGGAGTTCAGGTTTTCTTCTCCTGATGTAATTTAATCAACGCCCGTACGGTCAATCCGTGCGGGCGTTTTTCTTTGCTTTTTATCTTTGGATAACATTGTCATATAATAAGGAAAATAATAAAAATATATAATAAAATGTTGACTTTGATACTTATGTTATAGTAATATATATAATGTATAATTGTGTAGTAGTGGAGGTGCGCCATGATTGATATTCACTGTCATATTCTGCCCGGTTTTGACGACGGAGCAGATAATATTGAAGAGTCGCTTCGCATGGCTCGCATTGCTGCAGGCGGAGGCACAAAAGCTATAATCGTCACTCCACACAGCAACATTCCGAAGGTTCAGCTCAACTATCTTGACAAGGCTTATGTTGACACCTTCAAAGACCTCAAAGACAAAATAAAAGAACAAAGAATTCCTATTGATATTTATCCGGGTCATGAAATTTTCGCAACAGATGATCTGGTTGAACCGATAAAAAAGAAAAAACTCCTCACGCTCTGCAACTCAGACTACCCTCTGGTTGAATTCGGTTTCAAAGAGCGTTCGGAATCAGTTTATCGCAAACTGCAGATTCTGATTGCCGAGGGTCTGACACCGATAGTTGCTCATCCCGAAAGATATGCTTTTGTTGCAGAAAACGGCTCCGCTCCGTTGATGCTCAAAAAGATGGGATGTCTGTTGCAGGTGAATAAAGGAAGTCTGAAAAACAAATTCGGCGACAATGCTTACGCAGTTGCGCAGGCACTTATCAAAAGAGAAGTTGCGGATTTTGTCGCAAGCGACGCGCACAGCCCGTATATGAGAACTCCATACCTTGCGGATGTTCATGAAATCATCAGCGATCTCCATTCCGTACAATATGCAGATTTACTTTTGAGCATCAATCCCGAAAAAGTTCTCAAAAACGAAAAAATCAAATGATTATAAGGTGAACATATGAAAGCATTTAAAGTAATTGTTGTAATTGCGTTTGTGTTTATATCAATCGCTTCAGCGGCGGTATTTATAAGCGAAAAAATCAACACCGATAAAACAATCCCTCAGATTACAGTTGAGGAAGAGATGATAGAGGTCAGCCTCAAAGCAACTGATGAGGAGCTTCTCAAAGGCGTTACCGCATATGACGAAAAAGATAAAGATCTCACCGACAGAATCATAATCGAATCAATCTCCAGATTCACCGAAAAAGGTGTGTGCAAGGTCATCTATGCCGTCTGTGACAGCGATAACAATGTTGCAAAAGCAACAAGAATGATAAAATACAAGGGTTATGAATCGCCCAAATTCAAGGTTGTCGGCAATCTTTGTTTCTCGCTTTATGAACATATTGATATCAGCGAACTTATAACTGCTCATGACAGCCTGGAAGGCAATATAACCAGCCAAATCGTAGTCACTTCAGAAAACTATTCCACTTCCATTCCCGGCGTATATTCTCTTGATGCTACAGTCACAAACAGCAAAGGAGATATCTCAACAATAAAACTCCCTCTTGTTGTTGAGGATATTCCTCTTTCCGCACCCAAGATAGAACTCAAGGAATATCTTGTTTATACCAAGAAAGGTAAGACGGTAGATTTCAAATCCTATATTGTTGATGCTCTTGATTTTCAGGAGTTAAGCCTTAAAGAACAGATAACGGTCGAATCCAAAGTGGATTTCAATAAACCCGGCACATACAATGTTCACTATTATGTTACGGATAGCCTCGGGGTCAGAGGACACAGTGTTCTGACCGTTATTGTTGGAGAATGATAGACTATGAAAAAAAATAAAATCACAATTGAATTCTACAGTCTGATTAACGACATAATCAAAAACATCTGGGTCGTTATTCTTTGTGCACTTATCGGTGCAATGGGTTTTTTCCTTGTTACCCATGCCGCTTATGAGCCGATGTACACTTCAACAGCTACTCTTACTGTTCTGAACAGCGGTTCTGTTACGGCATCATACTCAACATATACAATCTCAACCGAAAAAGCCAATGTTCTTGTAAACGTTTTTACAGAGCCTACGATTAAAGAGTGTGCTGCGGAATATCTTGAAACAGACAGATTCGACGGCACTGTTTCCGCAAGAGTTATTGATCAGACAAACTTCATTGAACTTAAAGTTACCGCCGATCATCCCGAAAAAGCATATAAGCTTCTCAATGCGGTAATAAAATCCCATCACAAAGTTTCAAATAAGATTTTCAAAAACGCAGGCATTGCCGTTATCAGTAACCCCACCGTACCAAACGGCCCGTCAAACTATATTTCAAATTCAGATCGCGGCTTGGTTGTTATTGCATTTGCCACACTGTCTCTTGCGCTGATTATCGCTTTGTCACTTATGCGAAACACAGTAAAAAAAGAAAGTGATTTTGATGATAAAATCGAATCGAAACTTATTGGCTCAATTGCTCACGAAGACAAAAGAATGTCTTTCAAGGATGTCAGACAGAAAAAGAAAAAAGGTCTGCTTATTCACAGTAACGCATACATAAGCTTGCGATTTACCGAGAATTTCCATAAAATTGCCGCAAAGCTCGAGCACAGCAAAAACCGCCTGAATGAAAAAGTTTTTGCAATTACGAGTGTTGCGGAAAACGAAGGTAAATCAACTTGTTCAGCAAACATCGCGGTTTCTCTCGCCGACAGAGGAAATAAAGTTATTCTTCTTGACCTCGACTTCAAGAAACCCGCTCTCTACAAAATCTTCAGTGAGGAAGCAATTGAAAACGGTGAAATTTCAGACCTGCTTTCAAAAAAAGTTGCTTATGAAGATTTTGCTTTCAGAACATTCAAGAAAACATCTCTTTCACTTGCGGTCAACACCAAAGCAGATTCCGAATACCGCAATTTCATTGAAGACGGCAGCATTTCAGAATTGATAGAGAAACTCAAATCAGAATATGATTTCATTATTATTGATACCGCACCTCTTTCTCTTGATTCAGGCGTTACCGATATCATAAACATGGTTGATAAAACCATTCTTATTGTAAGAACAGACACTGTTCCCGTTAATGTTTTGAACGACTCGATTGCTACAATCAGTAAAATCAGTTCAAACCTTGCAGGTTGTATTCTCAACGACGTTCATATGAATGTTCTTCCGTTCAGCTTCACAGGTAATGACGAAAGCAACCGTTACGGCGGATACAGATACGGTAAGCACTCACATTACGGTCACTACGGAAAATACCCCGCACCGAAATATGATATTGAACCTCTTCCTGAAGAAAATGACGGAGCAGTTCAGACTGTTGCCGAAAATTCAGAAGCCGTAACCGAGGAGAACGCCGCAGAAACAAACTGACAGCAAATCCCCTAAAAACATATTGAAAGAAAGATTTGAATATGAATCAGACCTCAAAAAACAACCAAAAAACTGAAAATATAAAAGATGTTTTCGTTTCTGTCTATCTGAACGATATCATCAAAGCACTTCAAAGATTCTGGTGGGTCTGTGTTGCTGCAGCCGTGCTCTTCGGCGGATACAGCGCACTGAACCGAAAAATCAACTATGTGCCGGAATATCAGTCAAGCGTAACACTCACGGTCAACACACAGAATGCAGTCGGCTCAATCACCGGCGTTTCGGTTTATTCGTTCTATTATGACTCGACCACCGCTTCGCTTCTCTCAACCACATTCCCTTACATTCTGAACTGTAACCTTCTTACTGAAGCGGTGTGCGAAGACCTCGGCGTTTCGGCGATGCCTGCAAGAGTCAGCGCCTCGGCGGTATCGGGCACCAATATGTTCACCCTCACCGCAAAAGGTAGAGACCCTCAGCTGACATATGATGTTCTGGTTTCGGCTCTTGAAAACTATCCGTCAGTTGCGAAATACGTTGTCGGTAACATCACGTTCGAAATTCTGAAGCAACCAATGGTTGCAACTCATCCTTCAAACTCCGTCAACTATTTAAGCGAAGCCATCAAAGGCGCGATTGTCGGTGTTTTCTTCGGAGTGCTGTTTATATTCATTTATATCATTCAAAGAAGAACAGTCAAAACAAAGACCGATATCAAAAATCAGCTCAATCTTGATTCCCTTGCGGTTATCCCACAGGTCACATTCAAGAAACGAGCTATGCCCGGTGATAAGTCGCTTCTTTTCACCAATCCCGATATCGGAAGCGGATTCCCTGAATCTTTCCGTGTGCTGAGAAATGTTTTCGTTTCTTCTCTTAACGAAAATGAAAAGATTATTATGACAACAAGCTCCGTTCCCGGAGAGGGCAAAACAACAATTGCGACAAACCTTGCAATCGCGCTTGCAGACCACAGTAAAAACATTCTTCTTGTCGATGCGGATATCCGCCATCCGAGCATAGCCCCCCTTCTCGGAATCGATACCGAAAACATCGAATATGAAACTGTTACCGATCTTTATAAAATAGCATATCTTGAAAAATACAAGCTTCATCTTCTTGTACCGACTCCTGCCGAAGAAGAGCAGAGCGGGTATTTCAACTCAGGCAACATCAAGCAGATGTTTGAAAGTCTCAGGGATTCATATGATTATATCCTTGTTGATACTCCCCCCTGCGGACTTATTTCCGACGCTTTATTCATCGCGCAGTATTCAGATGCCGCAATCTTCGTGACTTATCAGGATGCGGTAAGAATTTCAAGAGTTAAAAGCACTCTCGACAGCCTTATGGCTACCGATATCCGAATTCTCGGCTGTGTATTAAACGGTACAGTTCAAGGTTTCTCGGGATACGGCTACTACGGTTACGGCTATGGCTACGGATACGGAAAGTATGGCTACGGCTATGGCAAGTACGGTTACGGTTATGGTTATGGCTATGGTTACGGCTATGGCGAAAATCACCACAAACACAAGAAAAAGAGAAGCCACAAAAAATCAAAAGAAACAAAACAATAAAAGGATCTGATTGGTTTGAAAAACAACTCGGGTAAAAGAAAATTTCATATTGAAACCTGGCATATCAAATCAGCCTTTCTTATGGCATTTGATGTTATGGTAATCAACATTTCGTATTTTATCGCTTTATGGATAAGATATGACGGTGTTTTCACGGAAATCCCCGTTGAATTCCTTGACCCGTATGTGTATTTCATACCCATCTATACGGTTATCAGCCTTGCTATTTTCTTCTTTGCCCGTATGTATCACAGCATCTGGGAATATGTAAGTCTGCGTGAACTTATGAGAACTGCATTGGGCAGTATTGCCGCTTCGGTAATTCACATAATCCTTATAACTGTTATCTTCGGAAAGATGCCGATATCCTATTACCTCTGGGGTTCATGCTTCCAGGTTCTTTTGCTTCTCGCTTCAAGATTTTCTTACAGAATCTTCATTGCATTGCCCCAAGTTTTCGGCACAAATACCGAAACTCATAAATATCACAAGGTTATGATAATCGGCGCAGGCGACGCAGGAAGAATGCTTCTTGAAAATATTCAAAAAACACGCACAAACACAGACCGAGTTGTTTGCCTTATCGATGATGACCCCAATAAGCAAAACAGATATTTCGACGGTGTTCAGATTGTCGGCGGACGCGGAGATATCTTCGGAAGCGTTGAAAAATATAAAGTTGACAGAATATATATCGCAATGCCCAGCGCTTCAAAAGAATCAATAAGAGAAATTATCGAAATCTGTAAAGAAACAGGATGCGAAACAAAAACTCTTCCTGATTTTTATCAGTTTGTCAACAGCGGGATCACCGCAAGCGCTCTTAAGGACGTTTCGGTTGAGGATCTTCTCGGAAGAGACCCCATCAGAACCGATATGAAAGAGGTTTATGAACTCATTGAAGGCAAAACTATCCTTGTCACGGGCGGCGGCGGATCAATCGGAAGCGAACTTTGCCGTCAGGTTGCGGCTCACAATCCCAAAAGACTTATTATTTTTGATATCTACGAAAACAACGCATACGCTATCCAACAGGAGCTTCGAGATAAATACCCTCAAATGAATCTTGAAGTGCTTATCGGTTCGGTACGCGACTCAAGAAGACTCGATAGTCTGTTCAAGGAATTCCATCCCGACATTGTTTATCACGCAGCTGCTCACAAGCACGTGCCTCTGATGGAGGACAGTCCCTGCGAAGCAATCAAAAACAATGTTATCGGTACATATAAAACCGCCTACGCCGCAATGGTCAACAACTGCGACAGATTCGTGCTCATCAGCACAGACAAAGCTGTTAATCCCACTAACATTATGGGTGCAAGCAAAAGACTTTGCGAGATGGTCGTTCAGTCATTTGACCAGAAAATCAAGGAAAACCGTCAGAATGAAATTCCCAGAATGTTTACCCACCTTGAAGATGACGGAAACAACTGTTCTGTTTCTGTTCCCGAAAACGTAAGAACAGAGTTCGTTGCAGTCAGATTCGGCAACGTGCTCGGTTCCAACGGCTCTGTTGTTCCTCTGTTCAAAAAGCAGATTAAGAATGGCGGTCCCGTAACCGTTACTCACCCTGAAATCATCCGCTATTTTATGACAATCCCCGAAGCGGTTTCGCTTGTACTTCTTGCAGGTGCAGATGCTAAAGGCGGCGAAATCTTTGTGCTCGATATGGGTTCACCCGTTAAAATCGATACCCTTGCCCGAAATCTTATCAAGCTTTCGGGACTCAAACCCGATATCGATATCAGAATTGAATACACAGGATTAAGACCGGGTGAAAAGCTCTATGAAGAAAAGTTGATGGCGGAAGAAGGACTCAAAACCACTGCCAACAAGCTTATTCACATCGGCAATCCCATTCAGTTCGACATCGATTTATTCCAGAAACAGCTTAAAGAGCTTATGGTTGCGGCTTATGAAAACAACAGCACCATAGCTGAAAAAGTCAAAGAAATGGTTCCCACATACAAACCCGAAAAATGAAAAAGAGGTTTAAGTTATGGTAAACATACCTTTCAGCCCTCCCGATATTACGGAGGCAGAAATAAACGAAGTCTGCGAAGCGCTTCGCTCGGGATGGATAACAACAGGCCCGAGGACAAAAGAATTTGAGCGCAGAATTGCATCATATTGCGGCACGGAAAAAGCGGTTTGCCTTAACTCCGCAACTGCGGCACTTGAGCTTAATCTCCGCGTACTCGGAATCGGCGAGGGTGACGAAGTTATCGTGCCCGCATACACCTATACAGCATCCGCATCCGCAGTTTACCATGTCGGAGCAAAGGTTGTGTTTGTTGACAGCAAAGCTGATTCGTTTGAAATGGATTATGACCTTATGGAAGCGGCAATAAACGAAAAGACCAAGGCAATTATTCCCGTTGACCTTGCAGGTATCATCTGCGACTATGACAGAATTTTTGCCGCTGTAGAAAATAAAAAGCATCATTTCAATCCCGTCAACGACATTCAGCGTGCTATGGGCAGAGTCGCTGTCGTTGCCGACTGTGCTCACGCACTCGGTGCAACAAGAAACGGAAAGAACGCGGGACAAATTGCGGATTTCACCTCGTTCTCTTTCCACGCAGTAAAGAATCTGACCACCGCAGAGGGCGGTGCCGCAACCTGGAAATCAATTGACGGCATCGACAATGAAGAACTTTACAAGCAGTATATGCTTTACAGTTTACACGGTCAGTCAAAAGACGCGCTTGCAAAAACAAAGGCAGGTGCGTGGGAATACGATATTGTCGGTCCCTGGTACAAATGCAATATGACCGACATCACCGCTGCAATCGGACTCAGACAGCTTGAAAGATATCCTTCTCTTCTCGAAAGAAGAAAAGAAATTATCAGAAAATACGATGAAATGTGTGATTCGCTCGGCATAATCCGTCTTGACCACTACGGTAAAAATCATTTAGGTTCGGGTCATCTCTACATAACAAGAATTCCCGGCATATCAGAAGAAACCCGAAACAGCATTATAACCGAAATGGCCGAAAGAGGAATTGCGTGCAACGTGCATTACAAGCCTCTGCCGATGATGACTGCTTATAAAAATCTCGGATTTGATATAGCGGATTTCCCCAATGCATATAACCTTTACAAAAATGAAATTACCCTTCCCCTGCACACAAAGCTTTCGGACGAAGATGTGAAAACCGTCTGCGAAAACTTTGCAGAGATTGTAAAAAAATACATTTAAGGAAGTTGTTTATGATATTGCGAAAATGGGAAGACCTTCCCAAAGAAATGCAGATACCCGAAGTCAGGGCATATTATGATATTCTGCAAAAAAGAAAACTGAGCCTTTTTATGAAAAGACTGTTTGATATAACGGTTTCTTCCCTTTTGCTTCTTTTTCTTTCCCCCTTGTTTCTCATTCTTGCAATAGCAATCAAGCTCGATTCAAAAGGCCCCGTTTTCTATCGCCAGACAAGAGTCACACAGTACGGTAAAGAGTTTAAAATTTTCAAATTCCGTTCAATGGTAACGGATGCGGATAAAGGCTCGCTTTTAACAGTCGGTGGCGATTCAAGAATCACAAAAACGGGCAAAATCATCAGAAAATATAAGCTTGACGAGTTCAGTCAGCTTATCGATGTGTTCAGAGGCACAATGACTTTCGTCGGTACACGCCCCGAAGTGCCCAAATACGTTGCAAAATACACTCCCGAAATGATGGCAACTCTTCTTCTCCCCGCAGGTATCACCTCGGAAGCAAGTATCTATTATAAGGATGAAAACGAGCTTCTCGATGCTGCGGAAGATGTTGAAAAAACATATCTTGAAGTTGTTCTCCCCGACAAGATGAAATATAACCTTGCCGCCATCAACAGCTTCAGTTTTATTGACGACATAAAAGTTATGGTTCTGACCGTTCTTGCGGTTTTCAGATGATGAGGATATAAAAATGAAAAAAACGAACAAACCTCTTGTTGCTCTGCTTACAAACGATAACGATGATATTTATTGTTTCAGAAAAGAGCTTATCGAGGCAATAATTGATGCAGGCTACGAAATGCTAATTTCGTGCCCCTACGGTGAAAAGTTTGAACTGATGACACACCTTGAATACCGCTATGATGACCCCGTTATTGACAGACGAGGCACAAACATCGTTGCTGATGCAAAGCTTTTCATTCACTATCTCGGTCTTTTCATAAAAAACAAACCGTCGGTTGTGCTTACATACACCGCAAAACCCAATGTCTATGCGGGACTTGCCGCATTCCTGCTCGGAATCCCTGTTATCAGCAACGTTACGGGATTCGGAAGCGTGCTTAACGAAGGCGGTCTCAAACAAAAATTCATAATGTCGCTCTTTAAATTCGCATTCAGACGTTCTGCTTGTGTTATGTTCCAGAATTCAACAAACATGAAACTTGCCGAGGAAAACGGAATGGTCAAAGGTGAGCACAGACTCATTCCCGGCTCGGGTGTCAACACAGACAGATATCCCCTTCAGCCATATCCCGACGGTGGAAACGGAAAAGACGGTGAAAAAGTTGTTTTCAACTACATCGGCAGAATTCTGCACGACAAAGGTGTTGACGACTATATGGAAGCCGCCAAAAGAATCAAAGCCGAATATCCCAATACCGAGTTCAATATGCTCGGATTCATCGAGCCTACCGAAATGCATTATAAAGACATCCTTGCAGAGCTTGAAGAAAAGGATATTATAAAATACAGAGGCAGTCTGAAAGACATAAAACCCTTTGTAACCGCTTCGCACGCAACAATTCATCCCTCAACCTACGGTGAAGGAATGAGCAATGTTCTGCTTGAATCTGCATCAAGCGGCAGACCGATTATTTCAACGGATAATCCCGGATGTCAGGAAACATTTATCGACGGTGAAACAGGATTCATCTATCACGGCGGAGATGTTGATGCTCTCTGCTCACAAATAAAAAAATTTCTCGCTCTGCCCAATGAAAAAAGAAAAACCATGGGCGAAAAGGGCAGAGAATACATAAAATCAAATTTTTCGCGTGAAATTGTTATCAAAGCATATCTTGAAAAAATAAACACTCTTTGCAGATAAGGAAGGGAAAATATGTTTACAAATCTTTATGAAAAAATAGTTGCAAAAGAAGAAAAAATCTCACTTGTAGGTCTCGGCTATGTCGGTATGCCCATTGCGGTTGCATTCGCAAAAAAGGTTGATGTTATCGGTTATGACCTTAATGCAAAGAAAATCGAACTTTACAAAAGCGGTATTGACCCCACTCTCGAAGTAGGTGACGATGCAATAAAGAACACAACAGTTGAATTCACTTCCGACGAAGCAAAGCTCCGTGAAGCAAAGTTCCACATTGTTGCAGTTCCCACTCCCGTTAACGATGACCACACTCCCGACCTTACTCCCGTTGAGGGCGCAAGCCGTATCCTCGGCAGAAACCTCACAAAGGGTTCAATCGTTGTTTTTGAATCAACCGTTTATCCCGGTGTAACAGAGGATGTCTGCGTTCCCATTCTTGAAAAGGAATCGGGTCTCAAGTGCGGTGTCGATTTTAAAATCGGTTATTCACCCGAAAGAATCAATCCCGGTGATAAAGTTCACAGACTTGAAACCATCGTGAAAATCGTTTCGGGTATGGATGCAGAAACTCTCGATACCGTTGCAAAAGTTTATGAACTTGTTGTTGAAGCTGGCGTTCACCGTGCTGAAAGCATCAAGGTTGCCGAAGCCGCAAAGGTTATCGAAAACAGCCAGAGAGATATCAACATCGCTTTCATGAACGAACTTTCGATCATCTTCAATAAGATGGGTATTGACACCAAAGCTGTTCTTGAAGCCGCTGGCACAAAATGGAATTTCCTCAAATTCTTCCCCGGTCTTGTCGGCGGACACTGCATAGGCGTTGACCCTTACTATCTTACATATAAAGCAGAACAGCTCGGCTATCACAGCCAGGTTATCCTTGCAGGCAGAAGAATCAACGATGATATGGGCAAATATGTTGCCGAAAACGTTGTCAAAAAGCTCATTGCCGCAGGTAAAAATGTAAAGGACGCAAAGGTTGCAATCCCCGGCTTCACATTCAAAGAAAACTGCCCCGACACAAGAAACACACGAGTAATTGATATTATGAACGAACTCGGCGAATATGGCATCACTCCCGTTGTTGCAGATCCCGTTGCAGATGCTGAAGAAGGCAAGCAGCACTACGGAATCGAATTCGTTGATATCAATACCGTTAAAGATATGGATGCCGTTATTATTGCGGTAGGTCACACAGAGTTTATGAACTTCTCAATGAGCGATATCGATGCTATGTTCGCAAACGGAGATAATTCAGGCAAGGTTATCGTTGATGTCAAGGGTGTTCTCAACAGAAAAACTTATTCCGAAGCAGGTTATCAGTACTGGAGGCTTTAATAAATGGGTTACAGACATCTTGTTTTCCCCGAAAACTCACTTTTCCTTGTAACGGGCGGTGCAGGTTTTATCGGTTCAAATATCTGCGAAGCAATTCTCGAAATAGGCTACAGAGTCCGTTGCCTTGATGATTTGTCGACAGGCTCGCAGAAAAATGTTGATATGTTCCTCTCAAACCCCAACTATGAATTCATCAAGGGTGACATTAAGGATTTTGATGTGTGCATGAAGGCTTGTGAGGGCGTTGATTATGTTCTCAACCAGGCTGCATGGGGAAGTGTTCCCAGAAGCATCGAAATGCCTCTTTTCTACTGTGCAAACAATATAAGCGGTACTCTCAATATGCTTGAAGCCGCAAGACAGAACAATGTCAAAAAATTCGTTTATGCTTCATCGTCATCCGTTTACGGCGATGAACCCAATCTTCCCAAAAAAGAAGGCAGAGAAGGCAATCTTCTCTCCCCCTATGCACTCACAAAGAGATGCGATGAAGAATGGGCAAAGCAATATACAAGGCACTACGGTCTTGACACCTACGGAATGCGTTATTTCAACGTTTTCGGCAGACGCCAGACTCCCGACGGTGCATATGCCGCAGTTATCCCCAAATTCATTAAGATGCTCATCAACGGCGAAACTCCCACCATCAACGGTGACGGAAAACAGAGCCGTGACTTCACATATATCGAAAATGTTATCGAGGCAAATCTCAAGGCTTGCCTTGCTCCTCACGAAGCTGCGGGCGAAGCATTCAACATTGCTTACGGTGGCAGAGAATATCTTATCGACATCTATTACGGACTTACCAAAGCTCTCGGTGTTGATATTGAACCTAATTTCGGACCCGACAGAGCAGGCGATATCAAACACAGCAATGCGGATATTTCCAAGGCAAAAGAGCTTCTCGGATATGACCCCGATTGGAGCTTTGAAAAAGGAATTGCCGCTGCTATTGAGTGGTACAAGGAAAATTTATGAGCAAAGGTACAATAATTTATTACGGCGGATTCACCCTGCCCGATAAAAGTGCATCGGCAAACAGAGTCGTTTCAAACGGAAAAATTTTCGATAAGCTCGGATATGAAACCGTTTTTATAGGTGCGTCGGATGATTCTTTTGACGGGTTAAGACCCGTTGAAGGATGTGACGATATGTTTGAGCACGCTCATCCGAAATCAACCAAGCAGTGGCTGAAGCATATGATAAGCGTCGAACATATCGAATCCTTAATCGGAAAATATGACAATGTGTGCAGAATCATTCTCTACAATGTGCCGATGTTCACTCTTTTGAAAGCAAAAAAAGTTTTTTCGAAGAGAAACATTGAGGTCTGCTATGACTGCACCGAGTGGACAAAGGACACCGACGGTTCACTCCCCAAGAGAATTTTCAAAGCATTTGATGAAATACTCATAAGCAATTTTGCTCATAAGGTTGCCGACAGTATGATTGCAATCAGCAGTATGATGGAGAAGAAATATAAGAGCAATAAAAATCTGCTCATTCTCCCCCCACTTGTTGATATCAATGACGACATATGGCATCAGATTCCCGAACTAAGCGAGGATGTTTTTGAATTCTGCTTTGCGGGCATCCCCGACGGCAAAAAAGAAAGCCTCGATAAAGTTGTTGAGGCATTCTGTATTATAAATAAAAAGCACACTCTTCTGCGTATAATCGGAATAACGGAAAGAGATTTCAACAAAATTTATCCCGATTTTTATATTCCCAAAAATGTTCGTAATAAAATCACGTTTATGGGAAGACTTCCTCACGAAGAAACAATAAAATATATCCTCGGATGCGACTGTTATATATTCATCAGACGCTCCGATAAGCGCAACAACGCAGGATTTCCGACCAAATTTGCGGAAAGCTTCACCTGCGGTGTGCCGATTATAACAACCGATGTCAGCGATGTCGGTGAATACATCAAAAAAAGCGGCAGAGGCACTCTGCTTAAGGATATGACAACAGAAAACATATCTGAAGCTATGCTTTATCAGATTGATAACAAAACACAGCAAAAAAACCTTAACAATACATTTCACTATGAATCGTTTATTCAGTTAACAGAAACCTGGCTGAAATAAAAACGTAAAAACTATGAAGGAGGGAAGCTATGCTCAAACAAGGGTTTTCATACGGATTTATTCAGAAAATAGCCGTATTATATCTGATTGCATGGACTATATCCCCACCCCTTCAGGTTGATATGGTATACAGATTGATTGCACTAGCCTGTGCAGGCATCTGGGTTATAATATGGTTCATAAGAGAAACCCCCATAACGCTCGGAAAAGAGCAGGTCGGTGCAATAATATTCCTGATAGCGGTTATGATTGTTATTTATTTTGAAAAATATGATCTGTCCGCACTCATCAAACAAATCGCATTGATAATGCTCGTAATTTGTTTCATGATGAGTTATTTCTACGACGACAAGTGGGACGAACTTTCCGGAATCGTTCCGATTGTGCTTGTTTTGCTGACAATCTGGAATTATAAAACATTCAGTATACTCATTGAAGACCATACAATCGCAAGACTTCTTGTTCGTGACGATGAAACGACCTATCAATTTCTTAAGCAAGGCATAGGCGGTTACAGCCTGATATATCCCCAGGTTTGTATTTCTCCTCTTATTCTTGCATGGACATTTAAAGCATTTAAAAACAGTAAGCTTCTCTTTGCAATCGGTGTGGCATGGGCTTACACGTATATAAGAGTCATTGAGCTTGCGGGTTATTCAATAGCGCTCTTCGCAAGTGCAATCGGACTGATTCTTCTTCTTTTCTACAGAGGTAAAAATATCATTCCTGCATTTATCCTTACAATTCTTGCATTCATCGGAATTATGGCAGCTATACTGTATATTATACCATTCAGAGAATGGATTCTTGAAACATTTGACGGCATGGCTGTTGCAAAAAAAGTCAACGACCTTGTTTCCACCTCCGAATCAGGTGTGACCGGTGACTCCATTCAGGTCAGAATAGACGCATATTCAAACAGCCTTGTTGACATGATCAAATATCCGATTTTAGGTTCGCTCTGGCGTGAAAATGGTGGCGGACATTCTGCTCTTCTGGACATCACATCAAAATATGGCTGGCTCGGCGGATATGCATTTGCAATGATGATTTATCATGTGCCACTCCACTACAAGCATAAATTTAATGATAACTTTATCATATCTTCAGCAAACGCCACTCTTGTAGCACTGATGTTCGTCTCTATACTTGATTCGTTCAGTTATTCATTCACATTTATGGTTATGATTGTTTCCTCGCTTTTATTCGAAGATATTATCAAATGGACTGGAGCAAAAAAACATGAAAGTTTTATGGACAGTGAACTTAATACCTTCCGCAGTTTCGATTAACCTCGGAAAAACCTCCGAGGTTCTCGGCGGGTGGGTTGAATCGATGGCGGAACAGCTGAGCAAAAACAATGACATTGAGCTTGGCATAGTCTGCAAATGTGAAGAAAAACTTGAATTCTGCGAAACAATAGACGGTGTAACATACTTCAGCTTACACTATACATCTTCAACATCTCTGACTGAACTTGAAGAAAAATGCGAAAATATAGTTTCAGACTTTAATCCCGATATAATCAATATCGAAGGTACCGAATTCCTTCATGCAAGAGCAATGCAATTAACTGCAAAAAAACGAAGCATACCTGCGGTTGTTTCTCTTCAGGGAATCCTCAACGGTCAATATGCTTATCAATGTGGTCAGCTTCAGATTGACGATATGATGTTTTCAAAATCCCTGACTGAAATTTTTGCAGGCTGGATTATGCACCTTCGTAAAACAAAATGGTATAAGCCCCGCATGAAATCCGAAAAGGAAATAATAGAAAACGCCGACTATATCCTCGGCAGAACAACCTGGGACAGAGCACATTCCTATGCAATAAACCCCAATGCAAAATATTATCCCTGCAGCCGTATTCTGCGTGCACCTTTCTATGAGGAAAAGTGGGATATTGACAAAATGGAACGCCACTCGATTTATGTCGGTAACGGATACAGCGCGCTCAAAGGTGTTCACTTTGTTGTTATGGCTCTCCCCTATCTGATAAGAGAGTATCCCGATGTCAAGGTTTATGTTGCAGGATATAAGCCCTATCAGGAAAACGACAAGCGTTCTTTCCTGAAAAAAGGGTATGCCGCTTATCTCAAGAAGCTTATCTATGATCTCGGTGTACAGGATCACATTGAATTCACGGGTCCTCTCAAGGCAAATCAGGTAGCAGAAACACTTTCGAAAGTCAATGCATATGTTTTATGTTCAACCATTGAAAACAGCCCCAACACACTTGGCGAGGCTATGATGGTGGGTACACCCTGCGTTGCGTCTTATGTAGGCGGTGTTTCGGATATGGCAGAGGACGGCAAAGAGGCTCTTTTCTACAGAAACGATGATCCCAAACTTCTCGCATGGAATATAAAGCGTATTTTCGATAACGATGAGCTTGCTCTCTCCCTTTCCGAAGCGGGTAAGAAAAAAGCTCTCATAACCCACGATGCAGAAAGAAATGCACAAATGCTTATTGATGCATATACAGACATTCTGAAGGAGAAATAATATGAGTTACGCACCGATTATAATATTCGTATATAACCGTGCAGACCATTTTATTGAAACATATAATGCACTTGCCGCCTGCAAGGAAGCAAAAGACTCCGAGCTTTATATTTTCTCAGACGGAGCAAAAAATGAAGCGGGTGCAAATAAAGTCAACGAAGTACGTGCCGCTGTTGCGGCAATAAAGGATGCAAACGATTTCAAGTCCGTTAGCGTTACCGAAAGTCCCGTTAACAAAGGACTTGCCGCATCGGTTATTTCGGGCGTTACCGAGGTAATCAACAGATACGGAAAAGTTATTGTTGTTGAGGATGATTGCGTAGTTTCTCCACATTTTCTCGGTTATATCAACAAAGCTCTTGACTATTATAAAGATATCAAAAAAATCGGGTGTCTTTCAGGCTACACACCTGATTTGAAACTGCCAACAGATTATAAAAACGATGTTTTGACCACATACCGTTCGTGTAGCTGTACCTGGGCAACATGGAAAGACCGTTGGGAAGGTATTGACTGGGAACTTAAAAATATAAATGATTTCTATAAATCTCCTGCACTTATCCGCCGACTCAACTCAAACGGAAGCGACAGGTTTATTCGTCTCTACCGTCAGACAAAAGGCAACGGCAGCTCGTGGTCAGTAAGATTCGGTGCACATCTTGTGAAGAACAATCTTCTTACTGTCTATCCGCGGTTTTCTTATGTCACTAATATCGGTTGCGATGAGTCGGGAGTACACAGCAAATCTGATGATGCACAAAAAATGCGTGTAGACTTATCAAAAGCAATTGAAAATCCGGTTCTGACCGATGTTGACATTGACAGCAGAATTCAGAAAATCATGAAAAGGCATTATTCGTACGGATTTGTTTCGGAAATGAAGAAATTCATTGCCACTGTTTTAATTGTTATCAAAGAAAGATTGAGATGAGATAATGGAAAATCAGGCTCTCATAAGCGTAATAATCCCTGTTTATAATGTTGAAACATATCTTCGCGAATGTGTTGACAGTGTTCTGAAACAGACATATCAGAATTTTGAAATTATTCTTGTTGATGACGGCTCAACGGATTCTTCGGGAGATATCTGCGATGAATATGCAGGCGATGATGAAAGAATCTGTGTTATTCATCAGAAAAACGGCGGACTTTCGGTTGCAAGAAACACAGGACTTGCAGAGGCAAAAGGAAAATATATTTATTTCCTTGACAGTGATGATTACATCGACGAAACCGCACTAAAAAAACTTTTTGATATTGCCGAAAAAAACAACAGTGATATCGTTTTCTTTGACGCAGTTTCTTTTGCGGATACAGATGATTTTACAGTCAAACAAAACTATATAAGAAAGCATCAATACAACACCACTTCAGGTTATGATGCTTTTTGCGGTTTAATATTAAACAAAGAATATCACAGCGCTGTACCCCTTCTTTTTATTAGAAGAATGTTTTTGCTTGACAGCGATGTTTCGTTTGTTCCGGATACACTTTATGAAGACATGATATTCTCCTATCAGCTTTTTTGCAAAGCAACAAAAGTCTCACAATGCAGAGAAGCACTCTATAGCAGAAGATACCGTAAAAACTCAATCATGACATCGTCAAAATCAAAAAAACACTTTATAAGTTGTACAGTTGTTTTAAAATACAATTCGGAATTCACCGATAATCTGACTTTTGACAAAAAAATTCCGTATGAATATGTTGTTCGCTGTGCATTCAATGTTTTCAATGTTTATGAGAAACTGAACCGTACAGATAAAAAAACTTGCAAAAAAGAACTGAGAAAAATCAAAAAAGAAATTATATCCCAAAATGCATTTAATGACCAATCGTTGAAAATGCGTTGTTACGGTAAAGCGTTCTGGTTTGTATATAAAATATTTGAAAAAACAGTCGGCAGACTGATGAAAGGAACAAAATGAGCAGTAAGAAAAAAATTCTGATGGTTATGCCTGTTATGAAAGGCGGAGGTGCAGAAAGAGTTGCAGCCCTGCTTCTTAATGAATTCAGCCGTAACGGGTATAACTGCGAGTTTTTACTTACATCATCAAAAAAAGAGAACTGCATAAACCGTGATCTTAACGCTGATATCCCGATAACCTCTGTCTGCAGTTGTAAAAAAAACAGCTTGTTTTTTAAAATGTTGGAATTATTTTCATCACTCCTCTGCAAACCTTTTGAAATATCGGGTTTGACTGTTCCTGCTTGTTTTGCATATCTCTCGTTTTTTTCTCAATATCATTCTGAAATAAAGGCGTTAAGAGAAAAACTAAAAAATGAACCTGAAACAAAAGTTATCTCTTTTCTTCAGCCTTCAGTTCCCATAACTCTGCTTGCATCAAAAGGACTGCCCAACAAGGTTGTTATCTCCGAAAGAGGAGATGCAAAAAGACTTCTGAAAAAACGCTATGGTTACAACTTTATAAAAAAATATTATCAGCGTGCCGATACAGTCGTTTTTCAGACCAACGATGCAAAATCGGCTTATCCCGATAACATTTCTGAAAAGGGAACCGTTATCTTCAACCCGATAAACGATAAACTTCCTGAACCGTATCACGGCGAAAGGGGAAAATATGTCACCACTTTCTGCCGTGTTTCAAGGCAGAAAAATCTCCCTGTTCTCGTTGAGGCTTTTGCGGAATTCCATAAAGAATTCACCGATTACAGACTCAAAATCATCGGTGAACCTCAAAACGATGATGACCGTGCTTCGCTCAATGAAACAAAATCACTCGCAGATAAACTCGGCATCACCGAATATATTGACTTTATACCGTTCAGTGCACAGGTTCACGAACTTGTTATACGCGATGCAATGTATGTAAATTCATCGGATTATGAGGGTATGTCAAATGCAATGCTCGAGGCAATGGCAATCGGTATGCCCGTTATCTGCACTGACTGCCCCATTGGCGGTGCAAATGCAATTATAAACAACAATGAAAACGGCATTCTCACCGAAGTGGGCAATGCAAAAGAGATTTGCGAAGCAATGAAAAAAATCGCATGCAACAAAGCTTTTGCAGACAATCTTTCAAAAAATGCCGCACAAATCAGAAATAATCTTTCACTCGAAAACACAGCAAAAAAATGGATGGAGCTTTTGTAAATGAACGACCTTTACACAATAAAATCCAAAGAAGAATTAATAGCGTTTATTGAAGAAGATAAAAAAGCTTGTTTCGGTTCAGACAAGGTGAGTTTTGAAAAGAAACTGCGTAATCCGTTCAAAAACAACTTGTTCAAATTCTTTAAATGGCTCAGAAAATATGAATATCTTTGCTTCAAACGCGATAACTGTAAAAATCCAATCATTTCAAAACTCGTTTCTCTGCAGATTAAAATGATTGATATCAAGAAAAACAGACTTTCGCTCAAACTCGGTGTTGAAATTAATCCTTTCGCTTGCAAAAAAAACATCCGAATTTGCCATCCAAATGTTATTATCAACGGCTATGTCGGAGATAACTGTGTTTTTCACGGCAATAATGTTGTAGGCAACAAAAAAACAGGAAATAAAAATGCCATTCCGAAAATCGGAAACAATGTCGATATCGGGATTGGAGCAATTATCATCGGCGATGTTGTTATTGCGGATAACTGCATTATCGGCGCAGGTGCGGTTGTGACAAAATCATTCACATCTCCCGGCACGATAATTGCAGGGGTTCCTGCAAAAGAAATCAGCGGAGAAAAATAATGGACAAGAAAAGCTTGATTATCGTTATTCCCCACCTTACAATCGGCGGAGTTCAGAAAACTCTTGTTTCCGCATCAAAGGCATTGGATTACGATAAATATGACGTCACTCTTTATCTGAGAAAAAACCGCACAGACCTTCTTGAATTTATTGATAAAAGAATAAATGTAATCGTCAATACCGACACCAACCGCTACTACAGGAAGCCGTATGCAATCCTGCTTCAGGCAGGAATACTGCTGAATAAAATACTCGGTAGAAAAGAAAAAGCAGAATCTCTTGAACGAAAGCTTTCGGATAAAATCCTTGAATACACAATGCGATATGAGCAAGAAACCTATTTCTCATCCAAAAAATACGATATCGCAATGGCTTATGTTCAGGGATATACCGCACTTTTGGTTGATAAATGTGTTATGGCGGACAAAAAAATAATCTTTTTTCATACCAGTGTTGACGAACTTCACGATATGCATAATTCCATCTTGCCTGATTTTGATGGAATTGCCGCTCTTCACGAAGAGCAAAAAGAACTTTTGGAACAATGGTATCCCGAACACAAATCAAAAATCACCATTGTCGAAAACTATACAGACAGAAATTTGATTGTATCTCAAAGCAAAAATGTATCCGTTGAGACACCTGAAGGTAAAACGGTTCTGTGCTCCTGCGGAAGATTCTCTACCGTAAAAGGTTTTGATATGGCTGTTGAATCTGCAAAAATCCTCAAAAATAACGGTGTTGATTTTCTTTGGTACTTTGTCGGTGATGGTCCTGAAAAAGAAAAGCTCACAAACCTTGTTGAGAAATATAATCTTTCGGACAACATCATTTTCACAGGAATGCAAAAAAATCCTTATCCCTATATAGCTGCTTGCGATATCTATGTTCAGCCGTCATATGAAGAAGCGATGCCTGTTACTATTATTGAAGCACACAGACTGGGTAAGCCTGTTATTACAACTGCAACAGTGGGCGGATGCAAGCTTGTTGAAAACGGCAAAAACGGCGTTGTTTGCGATATAAATGCAGAATCAATTGCAGAAAGCATCGCCAAACTTATAAATGATAAAAAACTGTATTCCGACATAATCGGCAATCTCAAATCTGCCGACTATTCACACGAATTTGAGAAATACAAGAATCAATGGAAGACTCTGCTGGAGGGATAAAATGAAAAAAATTGTAATAATTATACCATCTATTCAACATGGTGGATTACAACGCTCATTATTAGAAGCTTTGCGCGTTGTTGATACAACAAAGTATAATATTACGGTTTATTCATATGGTCATTACAACCCCTTATCTGAATCGTTGCCTGAAAAAGTAAAAGTTATTATTGATACTGACAAATCTCATTATATTAGAAAACCTGTATCAATTTTATTGCATACAGCATTATTGCTTGCGAAAATTTGCAAAAGTGAAAAAAATATAGAAAAATTTTCACAAAAAATAAAAGAATATATTCACAAGGAAAAGGCAAAATATCCTGCAAAAAAATATTTTAAACAAGGTGTAGATGTTGCAATTTCTTATTCCATGGGTTTGTGTACCCAAATGGCGTTAAATATAAGAGCTGACAAACATTATGTTTTTTTTCATAGCAGTGATCCTAATTTTCACAGAGATTTATCAGATAAATACTTTAAAGATTTCGATAATATTATTGCTGTCGGAAAAAATGTTCAAGAAATGTTAAAAGAAAATTTTCCACAGGAAAAAGAAAAAATAGGCTTAATAAAAAATTTTATTGACTCAGACAATATAGAAAATTTAGCTGATGAATATACAATTGATCACATTGCAGATGATAAAAGAGTAATAATCACATCTGTAATTCGTGTTGATAAGGAAAAGGGTGCAGATTTAGTAATCTCAGCTGCAGCCAAACTCAAAGAAAAAGGAATACTATTCAAGTGGTATATTGTGGGAGACGGATCGCAGCGCAACGAAATTGAATCGCTGATTCATACGAATAACCTTACAGAAAATGTTGTTATTACCGGTTATAAAGAAAATCCTTATCCTTATATAAAGGCTTGTGATATTTTTATTCATCCGACATATGAAGAATCATTCGGCCTTGCAATACTGGAAGCTCTTGTTTTAGGCAAAACTATTGTAAGTACGCAAACTATGGGAGCTAAAGAAGTTTTAAATAACGGCGAGTTCGGCTCTTTGGTTTCGATAAATTCAGAGGCAATCGCCGATGCTGTAACAAAAATTGTTGATGATTTAAATTCTGAATGCTCAATTCAACAAACATATAAATTCAACAATGAATATCATAAAACTATATATAAACAAAAATGGGAAACAATACTTGAAGGCGGAATAATATCATAATTGATAAATTTAAAAATAATTTTATTAAAAGCGACGGAGAAAAACCACTATGACAAAAAGCTTGATTTCAGTAGTAATGAGTAATTATAACACTGATGAATCATATTTGAGAGCTTCAATCGAAAGTATACTTAATCAAACTTACAAAAACTTTGAATTTATAATAGTTGATGACTGCTCTACCGACAATTCAGTCAATGTTATAGAATCATACACTGACAAACGAATTAAATTGATAAAAAACAAAGAAAATATGGGTCTTACCAAGTCACTCAATATTGCAATTAAATCAGCAAAAGGTGAGTTTATTGCACGTATGGACGCAGATGACATTTCTTTGCCGCAAAGATTTGAAAAACAGGTCGAATTCTTAACGCATAATCCGGAATTTATCGCTTGCGGTACAGCGATTAAAATTATTGGGGGACAAAAAGAAGGTAAAATAATCCGTCGTACTATACCTGATATCGAAACATTCAGAATATACCTTTTGTTTGGAAACTATCCAAATATCGCTCATCCTACAGCAATGTTCAACCACTCACTTTTAAAAAAACACAATATTGAGTATGACGAAAAATATCTTTTGGCACAAGACTATAAAATGTGGGTGAATTGCAGTAAATATGCACCATGTTACAATTTGGATGATGTTCTGCTTCAGTACCGTATACATAACAAAGCGGTATCAACAGAAAAACAACAGCTTCAGAAAGATATAGTAACACAAATTATTGTGGAGCAGTTGCAGTCACTAAAAATGTCGTGTGATTATGAAATTTTAGAAACACACAGAGATTTTATGTTTGAACGCAAATCATATGATTTGCAATTTAAAAAGTGGATAAAAAAACTTATTTCACAAAACAAAATTCACAAAACATATAACGGCCACAAATTAGAAACGATTTTATGGCGCAGATGGGCTGAAACCTCCTACTTTGCGTTAGCTAAAACTCGCAATCCGATAAAAATTGTGAAAATACTAATGAATGTTCCGATAAGATATTGGAATAAACTTTTTGAGACTTATAAAAATAGACATATAGAGGATGAAAAAACATGAAAAACGATATCGCCGTCAGTATCATTGTTCCTGTTTATAACGCAGAAAAATATCTTGTAAAATGTCTTGATAGTATTATCAATCAAACATTGAAAAACATTGAAATTATTTTTGTGGATGATGGATCTACAGACCGGTCTTCGGAGATATGTAAAAGCTATGCAGAAAAAGACGAAAGAATAATTTATTTCAAAAAAGAAAACGAAGGTCTTGCCGCTGCCCGTCAGGACGGAATTGATATGGCTCATGGTGAATATGTAGGATTTGTGGATTCCGATGACTGGCTTGAGCTAAATATGTACGAAAGAATGTATTCTGTGGCTAAAGAAAATGATGGGGACATCGTTTTTTGTAACTGCTATTTTGATGATTGTAATAAGGACAAGATGTATTTACCGGACGGCATATATAACAGAAATGAAATAGAAAAATATATTTTACCACGCTCTCTTGCTGGAATAAACGAAAAGGGGGCAAATTCCGTTATTAGATGGAGTAACTGTTTAAGACTTTATAAAACTGCTCTTATTAAGGATAATAAAATCTCTTTCGGAAGAAAATTCCGCAGAAGTCAAGATTTGCAACTTACTTTTGAAACCACACTTTATGCAAAAAAATATATATCGCTTAATAGCGAATATTTGTATCATAACAGAACTATAAACAACAACAACTCTCTATCCAGAGGATACACTAAAAATTATTGGAAACTCATCACACCTCTTATAGATAAGTTGTATGAGGATGTGGAAAATTATAAAAAACAAGATTTAAGTAATCAAATGCATTTGTGTGCATTCTTTTTTGCCGAAAACGGAATTAGAAATGAATGTAACAGTAAAACGATATCATTAAAGGATAAAGTAAAAAATATTAATTCTATAATAAATAATGAAACTGTAAAGAATGCGTTAAAATTTGTAGATTATAATAAACTTAATAAATATTATCGTATGATATATTTATCGCTTTTTAGAAAATCCAGTCTTAGAGTTTTGTTAGATTATAAAATGTTCTTTATAAATAAAAACACAATCCGACCTTTGATAAACAAATTCGCTCAAACTAAATTAGGTAAACTGTTGCTTAAAATAAAACATGGTTAAACAATTTGAATTTTTCTAAAATTCGTAAAGTCACACAGTGAGGTGTTGTATGAAAAAATTTCTTATTTCTATTGACACCGAAGGAGATAATCTCTGGAAATGGTCTGTCGGTAAACCAATAACAACAGAAAACGCCAAATATCTTCCTCGATTTCAGGAACTTTGCGAAAAATACGGATTCAAACCAACATTTCTGACAAATTATGAAATGGCAAGTGATCCGTTTTTTTCAGAGTATTTCAAAAGAAAAAACTTCGAAAACAAATGTGAAATCGGGATGCACTTGCACGCCTGGAACAGCCCTCCCGACTACGATTTGGAAATCAGAAACGATGTTTCCGCAGGAGCTCCGTTCATCACTGAATATCCGACGGAAATTATCAACAGCAAAGTAACTTTTCTGACAGATTTTCTTCAGAACACTTTTGAAACGGATATTATTACTCACAGATCAGGAAGATGGGCAACTGATTCTGAATATTTTAAAATTCTTGACAGTCATAACTATAAAATTGACTGTTCTGTGACCCCTATGATTAATTGGTCAAAAGCAGCAGGACAAAGTCCCCTCTCAGGTGGAACAGATTACACGGAATATAAAAAATCCCCGTACATTATCGAAAACACCAATATTCTTGAAATTCCTGTTACAATCCGTGAAAATCATAGGATGAGATCACTGAAAAACTGTGGCATAAGAAAAAGTATTAAGAAAATTTGTGAAGCAAAAAAGGGGTATGGTCCGCTTTGGTTAAGACCAAGAAACACAAAAGAAAACTTTCAGGATCTTTTATATCTTACCGATAAAATTTTCAAAGAACATCATACGGATTATCTGATGTTTATGCTTCACTCATCTGAGTTTATGCCCGGCGGAAGCCCTTCTTTCGCAGATAACGAATCAATAGAAAACTTATATAAAAATTTAGATATGTTGTTTAAACATATCAGCAGAAATTTCGAAGGATATACATTTAAAGAATATTATGAAAAACACAAATAAAAAAAAGATATTATTTGTTACTGAATCGCTTGCACGTGGTGGTATGGAAACAGTTTTAGTCAATATTGCAAACAATCTATGCAAAAAAGGCTATGACATTACCATTCTTTGCTATGATGAAAGAAATGATTTGGTTTCTGAATTAAATCAGCAAATACATTACATATATAAATCACGCAAAGAATTTCCGATATTGCGTAAAGTACCATACATTAAAAGGTTCTTCAAATATAAAAAGGCTGTTTGGGAACATAGGACTTCAGCCAAAAATCTTTACAAATATTATATAGGCAAAGAAAAATATGATGTTGAAATAGCTTTTTACAGAGGTCCATCCATAAAAATCGTAAGCGGGTCAACAAACAAGAGATCAAAAAAACTTGCATGGGTACATACTGATTTTAAGCTCTGCAATCCCCAATCCATTACAAGTTGGTTTAATAACCTTGAAGAAGCTAAAACAGCTTACAGCAAAATGGATAATGTTATTTGTGTTTCTGATAAGGCAAATCAAAGCTTCAATGAAGTAATCGGTTTGAAAGAAAAAACTAAAACCGTATACAACTTGATTCCTGCTGAAACAGTAACTGAAAAAAGTTGCGAAGAAATCCCTATAAAAAAAGAAAAATTTACAATTGTTACCGTAGGCAGGTTAATCCCTGATAAACGTCAGGACAGACTTCTTTCTGCAACCAAAAGATTAAATGAAGAAGGGTATGATTTTAATGTTTGGATTGTTGGTTCAGGAAGACACGAAAACGAATTGAAAAAATATTGTAAAGAAAACAATCTTGACAATGTTATCTTTACCGGTATGCAATCAAACCCTTATCCATATATGAGAAACGCAGACTTGTTTGTTCTCACTTCATACAGAGAAGGTTTTGCGTTGGTAATTCCTGAAGCAATGGCTTGCGGACTTCCTGTTTTGAGTACAGCTTGCACAGGACCGACAGAGATTCTGAACAACGGAGAATTCGGTATCTTGGTCGAAAACAGTTCAGTGGGTGTTTACAACGGGATTAAAAACATACTGGATAATAAAGAAATCCTTGAAAAATTAAAAACCAAATCGCAAGAAAGATATATGGATTTTGATGAAGAAATAATTGTAAAAGAGATAATTGCTCTTTTTGACTGAAAATCAAATTATAGGGGAGTAAAAAATTGAGAATAACAGTATTCACACCAACATATAACCGAGCATATACAATTCCCAGGCTTTTTAAATCTTTAAAAAATCAAACATTTAAAGACTTTGAATGGGTCGTTGTCGATGATGGCTCATGTGATAACACACAGCAAATTTTTTCTGAGATTCTGTCAGAAAAAGTATTCTTCCCTATAAAATATGTAAAAACTGAAAATGGCGGTAAACATCGTGCCATAAATTGTGGTGTCAAAATAGCATCGGGTGATCTTTTTTTTATAGTAGATTCAGACGACTTCTTGCCTGATAATTCATTGGAAACCATAGTAAAATATGAAGACAGTATTCCTAAATCGGAAAAGTATCTTTTTTCAGGTGTTGCAGGATTAAAAGGTGTTGATTCCGATAATTTTGTAGGTAAAACTTTTGATGGTAACTACATTGATATCACTTATCTGGAAACACAAAAACACGGAATATATGGTGATAAATCTGAAGTTTACTATACAGACATAATCAAGAAATACCCTTTTCCTGAATTTGATAATGAAAAATTCATTATGGAAAGTGTGGTTTGGAACGAGATAGGTGCAGCTGGATTAAAACTCCGTTATTTTAATGAGGTCATTTATTTTTGTGAATATCTTGAAGATGGACTGACATCTCAAGGTAACCAAAAATTTATTTCAACACCCAAAGGATACGGTTTGTTTATTTATCAATCAATAAAATATGGTAAATTAAAAAAAATAAAAAAATGGCAAACTATTTATGATTATTATTATCTATTTGTTGAAAAACTTTCTTTTTGTGAAATCTCAAAAAACCTAAAAATGAATCCTATTAAACTTTTTTTCAGAATAACAGGAATGAGATTGTTTTATAAAATTTATAACAGGTGATATATTATGGAAAACCAAACATGGATAACTGAAGTCAAAGCTGACAGCAAAGTTAATTTTGACCTCAAGGAACTTCTAAAATGTAAAGATCTGATTTTTCTTTGGGTAAGAAGAGAATTCGTCGCGAAATATAAACAAACGGTTCTCGGCCCTGCCTGGGCAATTATACAGCCCTTTTTCACTACGGTTGTTTATTCTGTGTTTTTTGGTAGTGTTGCAGGTTTAGGTGCACAAGGTGTTCCAAATTTTATATTTTATTTCAGCGGTAATGTAGTTTGGGGATTGTTTTCAGGTTCTATAAACGGTAATGCTAACACATTTGTAACTAATGCAGGTATTTTTAGTAAAGTGTATTTCCCACGACTTGTTATGCCTGTATCAAGTGCAATTTCTCAGTTTATCTCTTTTATAATTCAATTTTTGTTTATGATTTGCTTTTTGATTTACTATGTCGTTACAGATTCAGGGGTAGCACCTAATATATATGCATTTATGACTCCGTTAATAATGATTCAACTTGCTTTACTGGGAATGGGATTCGGTATTATTATTTCGTCATTGACAACCAAATACCGTGACCTTCATATGCTTGTTGGTTTCGGTGTAAGTTTGTGGAGTTATATGTCCCCTGTAGCTTATGATATGTTCAGCAGAGGTTCAATTGTTAACAATAAACTTATCTATAATCTTTATATGCTTAATCCTGTCACCCCCGCTATCAATGTTTTCAGATATGGTTGGTTAGGAACCGGCGAAATAGATTGGTTTTTCTATGGTGTCGGTTGGATTATAACAATTGCAGTTGTTATTGCAGGTACATTAATATTCAATAAAGTCGAAAAAACTTTTGTCGATACAGTTTGATGGGGATAGAATTATGGATGAATTAATGTTAAAAGTTGAAAATGTTTCTAAAGAGTACAAATTGGGAACGATCGGTGGCGGTACGCTTAAAGGTGAAATTCAGTCACGAATCGCACGCCTTATGAAAAAAGAAGATCCAAATCTGAAAATCGGAGAAAAAGCTCATAAAAAAAATGAAATTTTTCGGGCTTTGGATGATGTAAGTTTTTCTATTAAAAAAGGTGAGAGAATCGGTATTATCGGTCATAACGGAGCGGGTAAATCAACTGTTCTTAAACTTATTTGCAGAGTTACAGCTCCTTCAAAAGGTAACATATATCTTAACGGAAGAATCACCTCTATGCTTGAGGTTGGCACCGGTTTCCATAACGAATTGACTGGTAAAGAAAACATCTATCTTAATGGTACAATTCTCGGTATGAGTAAAGCTGAAATTGATGAAAGATACAAAGAAATTGTCGAGTTCTCTGAAATCGGAAAATTCATTGATACTCCCGTAAAAAGATATTCGAGCGGTATGAAAGTTAAACTGGGTTTTGCTGTCGCATCACATTTAAATTCTGAAATCCTGATTATGGACGAGGTTCTTGCTGTTGGTGATATGACATTTCAAAGAAAATGTCTTGATCGTATGAGAAAGGTTGCCGAAGAAGAAGGAAAAACCATTCTTTATGTAAGCCACAATATGCAAACAATACGTACATTATGCAATAGATGCATTGTTCTCGACCATGGAAAAGTAGTTTTTGATGGAGATGTTGAAAAGGCAATAAGCTTGTATATGAATGACGAAGCAACCAGTGACATTAAAATTGATTATACTGATATTCCAAGACGACACTGGCTCAAAGATACATCAATAAAAACTGATTACACTGAATTTATTAATAAAAACAATAATGTTTTTCGCACAAATGACAACCTTGATATATGTATAAAATGGACAAACGAAAAAGATATTACTAATTTAGGGTTGAGGATTGAAATCAAAAATGCATCGCGCGAACCTATAGCAACAGCTTTTTTTGGCGATTTTTATTCAGGTCGAAAAGGTGAGAAAGGACAAGCAAAATTCAGTTTGCCCCTAAAAAACTTTGTTTCCGGAACATACACAACCAATTATGTGTTTTTTCTGAAAGATCAGGTAGGACAAAATGTTGATGTGGACTGTGTCACCGGGTTGTGTTTTGAAATCAGGGAAGAATCTGAAATAATCTGGAACAGTAAAGCATGGGGATATATCAACATCAAAGATAATAAAATTTTGGAGGTTGAATAAATGAACTTTCTAAAAAAGTTATTACCTTCTTACAGATCTGCCAATATGCTTAACATCCGAATAAAAGATCTTTCTGAAAAAATCAGTATTCTTGAAAACCGACTTTCAGATTTGGACAGAAAAAATGAATATCTTTTCTACTGTTCACAAAACCTTCCCGAGGAATCGATAAATGAAACTAAAAAACGCATATGTTTGAATATGCCAAAAGCAGACGGAGATTTAAGGATATTGCAAGAAGGATCCGCTTATATTTTAAAGCGCTTATCTGAAATCTGCCACGAAAACAATTTGAGATTTTTTCTGGATGGCGGAACTCTGCTTGGAGCTGAAAGACATCACGGATTTATTCCGTGGGATGATGACATCGATATAGGTTTGTTGCGTGATGATTATTGGAAATTATGGGACATTTTGAAAAATAACAATGAACTGACCATCCACTATTATTTTATGTACAACCCCAATAAAAGCCCTGTCAGCAGCGATATTATCACTAAGGTGAAATTCAAAGACTCTGATTTATTTTATGTTGATATTTTTCCATATGATTGTATAAATGATGAAAATGATATAGAAAAAAGTTTTGAGAATCACAAAAAACTCAGTTTGCTCATTCATAACGAATTCAGAAAATACTTTGAAGATAATAAATACCAGCAAAAATACTATTTTAAACCACAAGCTGAACCTTCTTTTGACGATAATATTACAGAAATTATTAAAAATTTTATCTCAACTCACAACTACAACAATAACGGTAAATATATTGTTCTAGGCGCAGATCAGTCGTTAGGATTTATTAAGCTTTGTGGTGCATATTGCTATGATGATTATTATCCTCTTGCTGAAAATGCTGTTATATTTGAAAAATCAATTTATAATGCACCCAAAAATTATGAATGGGTTCTTACGCAAAAATACGGTGATTATCTATCATTGCCCAAGAATATAACTCCTACGCATTCAAAAGAGCTTAGTGATATTACAAACAAGGATAGGGAAATAGTTAATAGAAATCGAAAATAAAGCTTATACATACTTTTGATTGGGAGATAATAACAATGTATAATTTCAAAGGTGAAACCTTACTTATAACCGGCGGTACGGGTTCATTCGGCAATGCCGTGCTTAACCGCTTTCTTAAAACAGACATAAAGGAAATCCGTGTTTTTTCCCGTGATGAGAAAAAGCAGGATGATATGCGTCACGAATTCCAGGCAAAGATGCCCGAAGTTGCAGACAAAATAAAGTTCTACATCGGTGACGTCCGTAACATCGACTCTCTTCGCGGTGCTATGGTCGGCGTTGATTATGTTTTCCACGCAGCAGCTCTCAAGCAGGTTCCCTCCTGCGAATTCTTCCCCATGGAAGCTGTTAAAACCAACGTTATCGGCACAGACAATGTGCTGACTGCCGCTGTTGATGCAGGGGTTAAATCCGTTATCTGCCTTTCAACAGACAAAGCTGCATATCCCATCAATGCAATGGGTATCACAAAGGCTCTTGAAGAAAGAGTTGCCACCGCAAAGGCAAGAAACGTTGATCCCGAAAAGACTAAAATCTGCTGCACACGCTACGGCAATGTTCTCTGCAGCCGTGGCTCGGTTGTTCCCCTCTGGATTGACCAGATTAAAAACGGTCAGCCCATCACAATCACAAACCCCGATATGACAAGATTCATTATGTCGCTTGAAGAAGCAGTTGACCTTGTTCTCTTCGCATTCAAGGAATGCGAAAGCGGTGACATCTTCGTGCGCAAAGCACCTGCCTGCACAATTCAGACTCAGGCAGAAGCTGTCTGCGAGCTTTTCGGCGGTAAGAAAGAAGATATCAAAATCATCGGTATCCGTCACGGAGAAAAGATGTATGAGACTCTTCTCACCAACGAGGAATGCGCAAAAGCAGAGGATATGGGTGACTTCTTCCGCGTTCACGCCGATAACAGAAGCCTTAACTACGACAAGTATTTCTCCGACGGTGATGTAAAGCGCGCAGAGCTTACCGAATTCAACAGCAGTAATACAAAGCTTCTGAATGTTGAAGAAGTTAAGGAAAAGCTTCTTGAACTTGACTATATCAGAGAAAGACTTGAGGAGTTCAACTCATAATGAAATACAATGTGAATTTTAAAAATAACGGCAAGCTGAAGCTTCTCATAATCGTCGGCACAAGACCCGAAATCATCAGACTTTCGGAGGTCATCAAAAAATGCCGCAAACATTTTGACTGCATTCTTGGTCATACAGGTCAGAATTATGACTATACTCTCAACGGTATTTTCTTTGAGGATTTAAATCTTGATGTACCCGATGTTTATCTCAACTGCGTTGGCGATAATCTCGGACAGACTGTCGGCAACATAATTGCTTCTTCCTACGAACTTATGGAAGAAATCAAGCCCGATGCACTTCTTATTCTCGGCGACACTAACAGCTGTCTTTCAGCTATCGGTGCAAAGCGTCTGCACATCCCCATTTTCCATATGGAAGCTGGCAACCGTTGCAAAGATGAGTGTCTTCCCGAAGAAACAAACAGAAGAATCGTTGACATCATCTCCGATGTCAACATCGCATATTCCGAACATGCAAGAAGATATCTTGCCGAATGCGGTCTGCCCAAGGAGAGAACCTATGTTTCGGGTTCGCCTATGGCAGAAGTTCTTGATGCTAATATTGACAAAATACTGGGGAGCAATGTTCTTCAGAAACTCGGTCTTAAGGAGAAAAAATATATTCTTCTTTCGGCACACAGAGAAGAAAATATCGATACGGAAAAGAACTTCCGCTCACTGTTCAATGCATTGAATGCACTTGCAGAAAAATACGATATGCCCATTCTCTATTCGTGCCATCCCCGTTCAAGAAAAAGACTTGAAAACTCCGATATCGTGCTTGATAAGAGAATCATTATGCACGAGCCTCTCGGATTCTCGGACTATAACCGTTTGCAGATGGGTGCGTTTGCAGTTGTTTCAGACAGCGGTACTCTTCCCGAAGAGAGCAGTTTTTATCTGAGCATCGGCAGACCCTTCCCCGCAATCTGCATAAGAACATCAACGGAGCGTCCTGAAGCACTGGACAAGGGTTGCTTTGTGCTTGCAGGCATTGACGAAAACGGTCTGCTTCAGGCGGTTGAAACCGCAGTTGAGCTTGCATGCGATAAAGATTCTGCAATTCCCGTTCCCGATTACACAGACAAAAATGTTTCCGACAAAATCGTAAGACTCATTCAGAGTTATACAGGAATAGTCAATAAAATGGTTTGGAGAAAGTTTTAATGAACATTCTTATTACAGGAGCTAAAGGTTTTGCAGGCAGAAATCTCGTTGCAAACCTTTACACAATAAAAGACGGCAAAAACAAAACAAGACCGTCAATTCAGATTGACGAAATCTTTGAATATGATATTGATTCAACACCCGAAGAGCTTCACGAATACTGCTCAAAGGCGGACTTTGTTTTCCACCTTGCGGGCATAAACAGGCCCAAAGAAGCAAGCGAGTTTTCGGGCAACTTCGGCATTCTCGGCATTGTTCTCGATGAACTGAAAGCTTGCGGTAACAAGGCTCCCGTTATGCTTTCATCTTCTGTTCAGGCAACTCTTGAAGGAAGATTTGCAGGCTCTGAATACGGCAAAAGCAAGCTTGAAGCAGAAAATATGCTCTTCGACTATGAAAAAGAAACGGGTGCAAAGGCTCTTGTGTACCGTCTGCCCAACCTTTTCGGCAAATGGTGCAGACCCAACTACAATTCAGCCGTTGCAACATTCTGCAACAACATTGCCAAGGATTTGCCCATAACCGTCAATGACCCTTCTGTTGAGCTTGATCTTCTCTACATCGACGATTTTGTTGACGAAATGCTTAATGCTCTTGAGGGCAAAGAAACAAGAAACGGTAATTTCTGTGCTTTCTCCGTTACTCATAAAGTAACTCTCGGCGAAATTTTTGAACTTCTTGATAGTTTCAAGGCGCAGAGTCAGACTCTTGTTATGCCCGAAATTCCGTATAATTCATTTGCGAAAAAACTCTATTCAACATACCTTTCCTATCTTCCTGAGGAGAAAGTAAGTATCCCACTCAAAATGAATTCTGATGCAAGAGGCAGTTTCACCGAAATATTAAAAACTGCAAACTGCGGTCAGTTTTCGGTGAATGTCAGTAACCCCTCAATAACCAAGGGTCAGCACTGGCACAACACAAAGTGGGAATTTTTCATTGTTGTTTCGGGCACTGCACTTATTCAGCAGAGAGAAATCGGCACTGACAAGGTGCTTGAATTCCGTGTTTCGGGCGATAAACCCGAAGCAGTGCATATGCTCCCCGGATTCACACACAATATCATCAATCTTTCCGAAACGGAAAATCTTGTAACTCTTATGTGGGCAAACGAACAGTTTGACCCCGCTAAACCTGATACATTCTTCGAAGTGGTGTAAAACAAATGGGTATAAAGAATGCCAAATTAAGAGAACACGAAAAAATTTTGCTGGATATTCTTGCCAACAATCTTTTTAACGCAGGGCGCAAAGTTGACCTCAATGAGGACAACCTGAATGCGGTCTGGTGCGAAGCATATGTTCAGGCGGTTACTCTGATGGCATTCAACAACTCGGAGAGTCATATTCTCAAAAATGAAAACTGCGGATATATAAGAAAAAAGCTCAATCAGACACTTGCTGACAACACCAAGATTGATTTTGAGCATGTCCGCATCTGCAGTATAATGAAAAATGCAGGTATCCCCTGCACAATTCTCAAAGGCTTTGCCTCTGCACTCTATTATCCCGACCCTCTTATGCGTTCAATGGGCGATGTGGATTTTCTGATTGATACGGATAATTTTGAAAAAGCCTCCGAAACATTAAAAAATAACAACTATATGGCAGCAGAAAAAGGAAACGATGTTCACGACATTTTTCTTGGCAAAAACTGCCGATGCGAAATGCACTTCCAGCCGTCAGGCATACCCGAAGGCAAGGCAGGTGTGAAGGTAAGAAAATATCTTTCGGGGATTCTCGAAAATTCTCAAACCGTCAGAACAGAGCTTGGTGAAATCACCGTGCCGTCAACATTTCATCACGGACTTATCATTCTTCTCCATATGTGCCATCATCTGACAGGGGACGGACTCGGTCTTCGCCATCTCTGTGACTGGGCGGTTTATCTCAACGCAATCGGAGAGGACAAGTTCCTTGAATTGTTTGAAAAAGTACTGAAAGATATCGGACTCTGGGATTTTGCTAAAACAATGACATTTATTTCATGCAAATATCTCGGTCTGCCGGGTATGAGTTGGGCAAAGAATACCGATAAGAAGCTGGCTGATTATATCCTCATTGATATCATCATCGGCGGTAACTTCGGGCAGAAAAACGTTGACAGAGCACATGAAAGCCTTTTGATTTCAAGCAAAAACGAAAATGAAGTTTCTATGTTCAGGCAGTTTTTTATTTCTGCCAACAACATTGTTTATAAAAACTGGAAATCGGCAAAGAAATATAAGTTTCTGTTGCCGTTCGGTTGGATTTTCTTTGGCGGAAGATATATAATCCGCTCAATTTTCGGAAAACGCCCGAAAATCCGTCCTCAAAAAGTCGCAAAGGAAGCATCAGAAAGAATCGATATATATGCAATGCTGAAACTTTTTGGTGAAGCGAAGAAATAACTTTTAACAAAAGCGGTGTCGCTATGAAAAAATCATTAAAAATAATCGGAGTGATTGTCATTGTTGCGGCTGTTATTGCAATTGCGATTCCTACAATCAATCATTTTACGGATAAGACTGAACTTAATACCGAGAGCACCTCTCACGAAACACAGGCAACAAAAAGTGTTGCGGATACAGATAACATTCTTGAACCCGAAGATGTCGAATGGAACGGCGATGAGTTTGAAGCCGTGAATAATGACGGACTTATAAATATTCTGCTCATCGGTCAGGATAAGCGTGAGGGCGAGAGCAGGCAGCGTTCCGATGCCATGATTCTCTGCAGTTTCAACCCCGAAACCAATCAGCTCTCAATGATTTCATTTCTCCGTGACCTCTATGTTCAGATTCCCGGTTATGAGGATAACCGTCTGAATGCCGCATACGCATACGGCGGATTTGATCTTCTCAAAGAAACGCTTGAACTTAACTTCGGGGTTTCCGTTGACGGATGCCTTGAATCTGATTTTGAAGGGTTTGAGAAGATAATAGATACTGTAGGCGGAGTTGATATCGAACTCTCTACTGCAGAAGCCGAAATCGTCGGCAACGGTGCAACAAAAGGCGTTTGCACTCTCAACGGCGAGCAAGCTCTCACATACGCAAGAATCCGTAAGATTGACAGTGATTTTCAGAGAACTGCAAGGCAGAGAAAAATTATGGGCGCTGTTTTTGAAAAAGCCAAAACATATTCACTCGCCGAGCTTGCAATGTTCTTCAGCGAGATTTTACCGCTGATGTCAACCGATATGACTGACGACGAGATAATGACCCTTGCGCTCACTTTTGCCTCGTCTTTTCAGAATGTTGAAATAAAAAGCTATATCGTTCCCACAGAAGGAACTTACAAAAATGCTATGATAAGAGGAATGGCAGTCCTCGTACCCGACCTCTATGAAATCAAAAAACTGATTTTTGAAGAATATCTGCCGATGTAATATCCGCTCGGCTCTGACTTAACTTATTCAATAAAACGGTGACAAAATGAAAAAAGCACTATCGTTATTATTTGCTTTATTGATTCTTTTCAACTGCTCGGGTTTTGCTTCTTTTGCAGAAGAAAACCCGACTTCTGTATCGGACAATATGGATTTCGCTGTAAAAACCGCGGAAATCATAAAAAATGATTCGGACGAATCACCGATGTTGAGAATTATAGGAAAACTGCATTCTGAAACATCTGACATCAGCTTTCCTTATACTGATGACTGTGTTCTTTCCGAAGACGGCAGATTTGTTCTGCAGTTTTCATCGGAGAAAAAGCTCCTCTCTTGCCTTGAAAAACTGAATAAAAATCCGGATGTTGTTTATGCGGAGCGTGATTGTGAAATTCTCACGGCAGATACAGAAGAATCAGACGACTATTTGTCATGGGGCGTTGAAGCACTTGAAGCGGATGTCTACTCGAAGTTTCTTGCTCCGTTGACATCCGACAAAACAATTACCGTTGCAATAATCGACAGCGGAATTGAAGACATTGATTTTCTCAAAGACAAACTCACACAAGGTTACGACTTCTTTGAAAATGACGGTGACGCTTTTCAGGATGAGAGTCCAAAAAGTCACGGAACATTCCTTGCAAGTATTATTGCTGACTGCACCCGTGATTTGCCCGTGAAAATTATGCCCGTCAGAGTACTTGGTTCAAAAAACGCTTCTATGATAAATGTTATCAACGGTATAATCTATGCCGTTGATAACGGTGCAGATGTTATCAATATAAGTCTCAGTACAGTTAATAACTGCCGTTCACTTGAAGAGGCAATTGATTACGCAGAAAAAAATAATGTTACGGTTGTAGTATGTGCGGGTAACACACAAAAAGATATAAATAAAATCTGCCCCGCACACATTGATTCCGCGCTGACTGTCACTTCAATAAATTCGGAGTTTGAATTTTCCGAAACTTTTTCAAACTACGGCAAGCAAGTTGATTTTGCTGCACCGGGTGAAGATATAGCAGGTTACAACGCTTTGGGCGAAATAACTTCTATGGACGGCACATCGATGTCAACAGCTTTTGTTTCAGCGGCGGCGGCTATGTTCCGCCTCATCAATCCGATCTGCACCACCGTTCAGGTACGCGAAGCACTTATATCGTGTGCAGAGGATTACGGAGATGCGGGCTGGGACGAATATTACGGATGGGGCGTACTCAAGCTCGGCAACCTTATAAAACGCGTCGAATCCATCAGCTTTGCAGATGATTTTTATGCTCTTTATGAAGGTACTGATTTTGAAATCAATCCCGTATTCTCCCCTGCCGATGCAACAGACAAAACATACACTCTTTCGTCAAGCAATGAATGTGTTTCAATAAACGGCAATATCATAACCGCTGTTTCAGAGGGCGTTGCAATCCTCACCGTTACAAGCAATGACGGTAATTATTCGGACACGGTTGAAATAAGAATAAGCAAAAATCCCGAACTGAAAATCAGAAACAATCCCAATGTTAAAACAATCAACTACGGCGAAACACTCAGGCTTACCGCAGATATCCTTTACAAGCCCGAAAACACATTGGTATGGTGGTATGTTAACGGAGTAAGAAGCAGCGAAGGTGAAACATTTGAAATTTCGCCCCAAAGCGGAAGCGTTGAAGTAGCCGTAAAACTCGTTGATGCCGACGGAACTGTTATCAAGGATAAAAACGGCAACGAATTATCCGATTCGCAGACAGTTTCCGTCAAATCAGGATTCTTGCAGAAGATCATTTCGTTTTTTAAAAACCTTTTTAAAATAAACAGAACCGTTGTTCAGATTTTTAATAAAACATCTATCCTGTAAAAAGATTGTCTAATTTAAAATTCCAATCATTCTGTAAACTATGTAATCGGTGATAAAATATGCTTTTTAATTCTTATGTTTTTGTTTTTTTATTCTTTCCGATAGTTATTTTAGGGTATTTCGGATTGAATCGTTTTAAGCAATATAATGCTTCAAAAATATTTTTAACAGTAGCATCGCTTTACTTTTATGGATATTTCAATTGGACTTATCTGCTGATAATCATCTCTTCCATACTTTTGAATTACATATTCAGCAACATACTGTTATCAAAAAACACTTCTTCAATTTTAAGAAAAACGGTATTTTGCATTGCTTTAGCCGCTAATCTCGGCAGTCTTGCTGTTTTTAAATATTTTGATTTTTTTGCTGCTAATATAAATTTTCTTTTTAAGGGTTCACTTCCAATGTTAAACCTTCTTTTGCCGTTAGGCATAAGTTTCTTCACATTTCAGCAGCTTTCATATATTATCGACAGCTACAAAAAAGATGTACCAAAATATTCATTCTTTGACTATGCTCTTTTCGTAACATACTTTCCTCAGCTTATTGCTGGCCCCATTGTAACTCACGATGAGATGGTTCCTCAATTTGCTGACGAATCAAAGAAAAAATTCAATGCCGACAACTTTGCTTGCGGTTTATACGGTTTTGCACTGGGTCTTGGTAAAAAGGTAATTATTGCCGATACATTCGGACTTGTTGTTGACAGTGCGTTCACAGATGTATCAAATCTCGGAACAACCAATGCTATCTTCGTTATGTTAGCATATACTTTCCAGATATATTTTGATTTCAGCGGTTACAGCGATATGGCAATGGGCATCGGCAAAATGATGAATATAGAGATCACACAAAATTTTGATTCACCATACAAAGCTATTGGAATCGTTGATTTCTGGAAACGTTGGCACATAACTCTTACCAGATTCTTTACCCGTTATATTTATATTCCTCTCGGCGGTAACAAAAAAGGAACAGTTCGTACATATCTTAACATTTTCATTGTGTTCTGTGTCAGCGGTCTATGGCACGGAGCAAACTGGACATTTATCCTTTGGGGAATTTTTCACGGTTTAGCATCCGTTATCACAAGACTTGTTGATAAGAAAACCGGACTGTTTTCTCAAAACAATTCAAAAATCCTGAAAACAGTATTATGGATTGTAACTTTTGTTTTCCTTAATCTCACTTGGACAATGTTCAGAGCTGATTCGGTAGCTCAGGCTTTTGAATTTTACAAAGAACTGTTTAGTTTTAATTTTATTGAACTGAATCCCGATTATCTCAAGTCTATGCAAATTGACGGTATATATCTTTTAAGTAAGTTTATACCTTTAATAGGTGATTATATAAAAACTTATTCATGGTTACTGTTCTTTGTTGCCGCATTTGTTTTATCTGTGTTTTCCAAAAATGCAAGCTGCCAAATGAAAAATTACCGCGTTAAATGGTATCACCCCATAATAACTGCAGGGTTATTGTTCTGGTGCATTATGTCTTTTGGCGGAGAATCATCCTTTTTATATTGGAATTTCTGAGGTGAAGTATGAACAGTAAAAAAATAATAACAGCAACACTATCTCTGTTGCTGTGTGCATTACTTGTTGTTGGTACAATCAATGTTGTTATAGACCCTCTGTTTCAATATCACAAACCCTGGTTCGGGTTAAAACCGTATATAGCAAGCGAAACTTATCAGGATCCGGGAATTGCCAAAAATTTTGATTTTGATAATGCTGTTGTAGGAAATTCTCTTACCGAAAATTTTCTGGTTTCAGATCTGAACGATGCACTGGGCGGAAAAACCATTAAGCTTACAGGCGATGGCACATATGTTGTTCATTGGGTTCATTTATTTGAACTTTTAGCAAACAGAAAAGAGCAACCTAAAAAAATCCTTATAGATCTGGATCCTTATATGTTCACGATACCAAGTGAAGAATCGAAATCCGAATCGCACCTGCCATTTTATTTGTATGATGATAATTATTTGAATGATGTGGAATATTTGTTTAATTTTACATTAACCAAAAACTATACATACAAAACAATTAAGACCAACATTGATAATACTATTCAAGATTATGATAAAGTCTTTATATGGCCCGAAGAGGAACTCGAACCCGGAAAAGAAAAGGCATTGAAAAACTTTTATTCATATAAGAAAAAAGGTCACAATCAGAAATGCCTTTATACGGAAGATAATCTCAATCTGTTAAAAGTATATTTTGAGAAAATGGAAAACACCGAATTTATATTCTTTTGCTCTCCTTTCAGTGTGTTGTTTTGGTATGACATAATTGAAGAAGGTCTTTTTTCGGAATATAAACAGAATTATGAAGAAACATTCAGATTTATGTCACAATTTGACAATGTCAGCATATATTTCTGGACAGATACAGATATGCTGAATGTGATCAGTGATCTTGATAACTATGTTGATTCGTTTCATTACGGTCCACACATCAACAAAGAAATTCTTGCTCGCATAAAAGAAAATTATGGTTTGATTTCAAAAGAAGAAGCTGTATGGAAAGCTGAACTTGATAAATATTTTGATTATCTTGAATCTTATGATTATACAAAAATATTTGAGTAAACCATAATTTATGTTTTTCAAATAAATCATAAGTTGTTTTAAAATCCTAAACTTTCAAAAATTGATTAAAGGCTTGTATGGCATCAATCCATACAAGCCTTTTGTTATTCTACCAAACCGTTTTCAATTAACTGCATAAGGAAATCTTTTAAATCTGTTTCAGCTTCTTCTTTTGAAACAGTATAATTTTTAAGCATTGCATCGAGCAACTCGTCGAATGATTTTTCGCTTCTGAGTTCTTCCCATAAGAATTTGCTGACGGGATTGAGAATGATTATGTTTGCACTGCAAGAGGAATCAATCGGAACAGCAATAAATTCTCCGGCAATTTCTCTGACAACATATCCCTGCTTTATAATATATTTTTTGTTTTCCATATCGATTACCTCACATATAGAATTCTTTATACCACTCTGCAAATTTGCGCAGTCCGTCACGCAATGAGGTTGAAGGTTTGAAGCCGAAATCCCTTTCGAGAGCGGATGTGTCGGCGTATGTTACAGGCACATCGCCTGCCTGCATAGGCACAAGCTGTTTGTGAGCTTCAAAATCATAATCGGCAGGAAGAACCTCCGCACGGATAAGCTCCTGCTGAAGAATATCAACGAAATCAAGAAGATTTTCGGGACTGTTGTTGCCTATGTTATAGACTCTGTAGGGAGGAACAGGAAGTCCGTCTTCACCTGTTTCTTTTTCAGGTGCGCACTGCATAACTCTCTTAACACCCTCAACAATATCGTCAACAAAAGTGAAATCTCTCTTGCAGTTGCCGAAGTTGAAAATCTGGATGTTATCCCCTGCTCTGAGCTTGTTGGTAAATCCGAAATAAGCCATATCGGGTCTGCCTGCAGGGCCGTAAACCGTAAAGAAACGAAGTCCCGTTGAAGGGATATTATAGAGCTTTGAATAAGAGTGAGCCATAAGCTCGTTGCTCTTTTTGGTTGCCGCATAAAGGCTTACGGGGTTATCAACCTTATCGTCTGTGCTGTAGGGAATCTTCTTGTTTGAGCCGTAAACCGATGATGACGAAGCATAAACAAGATGCTCAACGGGATGATTACGGCAAGCTTCGAGGATGTTATAGAATCCGATAATGTTGCTTTCAATATAGACATCGGGATTTGTGATCGAATAGCGTACACCTGCCTGTGCAGCGAGATTAACAACAACATCAAAACCGTATTTTTCAAAACATTCGTCAATGAGCACTCTGTCGGCAATGTTGCCTTTGATGAAAATCCATTCGCATCCGTTTTTTTCGGCGGCAAGCTTTTCGATTTCACCGAGTCTGTATTCCTTTATTGAAACATCGTAATAATCATTCATATTATCGATGCCGACAATCTTTATTTCTTCAACGGTTTTCATAAGCTCTGTTACAAGGTTTGAGCCGATGAAACCCGCCGCTCCCGTAACGAGTACGGTTTTCCCGTTAAGATTAACATTCTGTGCTAACATAATTATTCCTCACATAAATTATCCGTAAATTATCTTGTTTACTCTTCTTGCAGCGTCATTGATGTCAAACGAAACAATCGCCATTCCGTTATAACGCTTATAGGTATATGCATCGCTGAACGGCACGTGATGCGAATCGATATTCAGTCCGCTTCTCATTGCATCTGTTGCAATGTTGCCGATAACCGAGGTAAGCTCGGAAAGGCTGATATTGGTTTTTACAAGTCCGAATGCAAAGTTGGTCAGATCATATATCTCCGAAAGACTCTTTTCGGTAACTATCTTTTTTGCGAGAGTTTCGATAACATTTCTCTGTCTTGCAGTACGCTTGAAGTCACTGTCAATTTTACGGATTCTCATATACACAAGAGCTCTGTCGCCGTTGAATTTGTTCGGTCCGACTTCATAATGCACCTTACCACCACTGTAATTCGAAAGATAATCTACTTCTTTCTGCGTAAGGCTTATTGTAATACCGCCTGCTCTGTCGATAAAATCGGTTACGCCATTGAAATCAACAACAACGAAACGCTGGATATCAAGGTCAAAAAGCTGGTTGACAGTATTGACCGCAAGACCTACGCCATCAAACGAATAGGCGGCATTGATTCTGTTCCAGCCTCTGCCTTCGATAGGCACAAGAGAGTCACGGAGAATGGAAACCATCTTTATTGCGCCCGTTTTTTTGTTATAGGACACAATAATCATCGCGTCGCTTCTGCCTCTTTCACGGGTAACGTCTCTTGAATCCGTTCCGAGGACAAGAATATTTTCAATGTTGGGGTCTTTCTTTTCTACTTTATAAATCGGGGTTTTGCCGTAAACACTCTTTACATTTTCGTTTCTGCCGAAGGATGCGTTTCTGTCAAGTCCGTCATCTATCACAGAGCCGTTTCCGCCTTTGTTCACGCTGTTGGCGAGAGTTTGAGGAACAGTGAAATCTCTGCCCAGATCTTCTTCTCTGATAGTAACATCCTTCCATTCATCAGGCTGAGGGTCAGTTTCGGGCATAACATATTCATCCGTTCTTTCAACAATATCAACCTCTTCATAAGCATTGTTATTATAGCTTATGATAAGAGGAAGAGCTACACCTGCAACCGTACCGATTACAAGGACAAACGGAATGAGCAGAAGTAAAGCCAATATTCTTTTTTTCTTTGATTTCTTTTCCATAAAAGCACCCGTTTCGTTAAAAACTTTTATACTGTGTTATTTTATCATAATCTTTTTAAAAATACAATATAACAACATAAAAATGCCCACGGCGGATACCGTGGGCATTTCATTAATCAAAGATAACGTATATTTCGTGCCAGAGAGTTTCAAAAAAGTTGCGGATTGTGCGGAAGAGTTTCTCGATAAAGTTTTCGCCCTTATACTCCGCATCGGTACCCGTGCCGCCGTAGCATCCGATGTTGTTACTCTGAATCGGGTTGCCGTAAAAATCCTTTTCGACGCCCTCAATCACCGAGCCTGCGCCGATAAGAGGAGAATCCTTTGAAAGTCTGAAACTGTTGACATCCGAATAATCTGTGCCGCTGAAGCCGGGTACGGTGTTCATTGCACCCATATCAACAAACGGAGTCATTGCATTGTAATAGCAGTTATTTTCAAACACGTTTCCTCTTGACGGGTCAACGTCATATGCAAAAGTTGCACCGTTCATGGGAACAATAATATTGTTTGCGATATAGGAATTGAAAAGATTCTTGAACTGGAATTCGCCGCAGTTGACAATGGTGTTGTTATAAAAACTGAAATTATGCTCTCCTGATGCACCGACTGCCGTTGTTGAACGGGCCTTGTTATCGTTTACCGAAAGGCAGTAGCGGACTGTGTTGCCGTGATGGCCGCTGTGATTGGGGCAGTTGCACATAAAACGTACATTGTCGTGGGAGTAAATATACTGATAGGTGCAGTTGTGGGTGTAAGAATCGAAGTCAACCGCCATACCGTCGCCGATATTTTTCTGACCTGCTATTTCGCAGAACTGAATGGTGCTGTTTCTGCTTCCCCAGAACCACATTGCCGCAGTGAAATATTCAACACTGCCATCTTCTTTGAGTTCCGCGCCGCCCTGACAGCAATTGATTGCTCGGCAATGAGTGACAAGCGCACCCTCGCAAATGCCGACAACGACTGCCTCTGCATCCATCTCGTGGAAATAGCATTTTTCTATAAGCAGACCTTCGTTATAGATGGGGTCAATATCCTTTTCTTCGCACCAGGGTGTCTGACTGTCATTCCACGAACCCCAGATCATAAATCCGTTTGCACAATTGTAGACTTCACAGTTGCGGATTGTGAGGTCATTGACGGCATATCTCGACTTTGCGGGCAAACCCTTGACCATAACAGCCGCTCTCGCAAGTGCAGCACCGTTTGAAAAATTGTCACGGCTGTGGACTTCATAATTCTGCATATCCTCGAAATAAACATTGTCAATAACAATGCCCTCGGAGGTCTGATTGTATGTATCAATCCAGATACCGCCGCCGTTGGGCGCTTTGATATGAAGATCGGATACTGTTACATAAGAACAGTCGAAAAGCTTTAACACTTCTGTTTTTTCGTTGGTGTAAAGAATCGCTCTTTCACCTTTGCCGTAGGACGAAATAACTATCGGATTATCCTTTGTGCCGTTACAGGTAAGAGTTGCGGCGCACTCATATTCACCGCCGTTTTTGAAAAGAAAATGAGTGCCGGGTTTAACAACAAGATTTTTGAGACCGTTGAGTGTTTTTACGGGACTGTCGATATCTGTGCCGCTGTTTGCATCGTCACCGTTGACGGAATCGAGATAGTAATAATTCTTGTCACTGTCAGTTGCTGAAACAGTCATTGCCATACCGCAAATCACAACAGAAAGCGCAACAACCAAAGATATTGCAAATAAAACTACTGTTAATTTATTGTTATTTTTCATTATATCATCTCCGAAATTTCATAATCATAACCAACCGTATAAAATCTGATCTCCTGTTATCAATCTTCCCAATGCCACATAACCGATGGCAATTATTTTCTGAAAAATGCCGAGGAATGAGATTTCGAGAGCTGTTTTAAAACCGAAGTCATCACCGTTTTTTATTTCGGCAAACGCAAATTCTGTATCAAAAACATCGTACCAATGAACAACGCGTGTTGTGTAAACCGAAGTATCTTTTTCGTCAACCTCAATCATTCGGTATCCGTACTGGGTTGAGAATCTGGTGTTTTCATAACGGGTGCTGAGTGAATTGATAATATCGATGCCCTTGTGTCTTACGCCGAATGCATTGGTGTGGTCGTGCCCCGTGAACATCGCAAGCACATCGCCTTTTTCGACCATTGCATCAAACTGACCGTAATTTTCATATCCGGGGCAAGGTGTTTCAATAAGCATTCCGTAGTTTGTGCCTTCGGGGTCAAATGTGTAATCATCATCACTGTATAAGTGTTCAACGGTAAAAATGCTTTCGGAATCCGCCTTTTTGAGTGCGTCATAAACTTCGGGCACGATGATGTGCTGGAATACAAGCGAATAAACCTTTTCGCCGCCGTTTGCCGCCATAAGCTCATCTGACTTTGCTTTGTACCATTCAATCTGGTCTGTCTGCACGCAGCTGTAATGACCGTTCTCGTCATAATCGTTTGAATCAAACACCCAGATATTGAACTTAACCTTTGATGCGTCGGATGACATTACGGGGAGATTATATGTACCGCAACCCGAAAGAGCTTCGCCGTCATCGACTGAAACGGAGCAGGAGAATGTATTATAGTAAGCCATAAGTTCTTCTCTGGACATTGCGCCTTCTTCTGAATCGTGGTTGCCGAAAGTGACTGCAACGGGAATATCCCTTGACTCAAAAACATTCATAAGTCCGTCGATGAGAAGCTTTGTTTCGGCGGGGTCATCGTAATTCTGAACATTGTCACCCGTGATAACAACGATGTCAGGCTTTTCAATGTCGCAGGCTTCGCCGATTGCCCAGGTCGTTGCTTCGAGATTCGACTGCTCAAGATGAGTATCGGTAACGTGCATTATTCTGAATTTACCGTCCGTGCCGAATTTCAAAGCATCATCTTCTGCGAAAGATGAAACCGTCACAACACTGACAAGTATCAGCACCGCCATTAAAACCGAAACTGCTTTTCTGAAATAATTCTTCATTTCCGTATCCTCTTTACTTTTTGATATGAATTAATTATACAGCGGATTTAAAGATTTATCAATATTTTATCAGATTGTTTTTTCACCTCCCTTCGTCACGGTGGTTTGTGTATGATAACCGTGTGCCGTTTTTTATAGGGTTACTTTTGCTCTTCGCTCCGTAATTACCCTATGGTGTAAGTTTAACATCAACGGGTGCCATTGCCGCCCCCATATTATTGGGGTCTTTGATACCGTAATCCTGAATTCTGCCTATCATAATCTTCTCAATTCTCGCCTTGGCTTCGTTTTTTGTCACCACCGCCGCGCCTGCCGCTGTTGCTGTCCACTGCGCGGTCGGCGTGCGCTGACCACCATATTCAAGCGGCATTCTGAACTGCTTTTCCGCAGAGCAGAAATGCGATGAGGTTGACGCAACGGCAGTTTCGGCTATCCTGGCATCAACACACACAGCTGCCGCCGCAAGAGAAAGAGACATTGTTGAACACGCACCGTAAAGACCCGCAAACGGAATACCGAGTTCACGGATACCGAAAGTCGTGCCCATACATTGATTGAGCAAATCTCCCGCAAAAATAACATCCGCATCCTGCGGCGTTATCCCCGCTTTAGCGATTGCACGCGAAACGGCATCTCTGTGGATAACGCTTTCCGCCTTTTCCCACGACTTTTCTCCCGCCATCGCGTCTTCATAGATATAGTCGAATTCCCGCCCGAGCGGACCTTCTCCTTCTTTTTTGCCGACAACCGCCGCATATCCCGATATTGAGGGCGCGGAAGGTAACGACAAAGTATATTTTCCCTGTCTTACGGGCACAAAAATCACCTCTGATAAACAATTCATTTATATTATCTTCAAAATATTACAGATTATTCCCAATAAAAAAGTGTGTGCCTCGGAAAGACACACACTTAAAATCAGTTTTTATTCTGTTTTTTAAAATATTTCATTGCGACAATAAGCACACAAACACCGAGAATCGGGAAAAGAGCGGTTACAAGCATACCCGCTTTGAGACCAACCTGCTCTGCGGCAAGGCTGAATTTTGCACCGATATCAGCAGCGAAGTCGCTTGCCGCAACTTTGTCGACAACGATTCCGAGAAGCTGGGGAGCAACCGATGCACCGAGGTCACCGCTCGCAGCCATAAGAGCATATGCGGCAACTCCGAGACCCGGAAGATTTTCTTCCATCATTATAAGCGAACCCGGCCAGAGCATCGATGTGAAAAATCCCGTAAGAATGCACGCAAGGAAAACAAGGATTGCATTCGATGAAAGACCTGCTACAACATAGCATATAACTGCGCCTATCATACCGCCCATAAGCACTCTCATTATGTTTTTACCGAATTTTGCATAGCTGATTCTTGCAATGCCGAGAAGAATCGCAAACATCGCCATTCCGAAAACATCGCCGAGGGTTTTATCAACGTGGAGGGCATTCTCCATAAAGGTTGAAACCCAGTTGGACATTGAGTTTTCCGCGCAGCTTCCGAAGAAAATCGCACCGACGCAGATTGCAAGCGCAAAAGCTCTTCTGCCCGTGCCTTTTGTTCCCTCCGAACTTTGGGTAACATCCATATCGGGCATCGGTGAAACCATAAACAGAACCGATGCGATAATCGGAAGAAACGCCCAGAAAAGAGTGAGATACATCCAGTTCTGCGCTGAGAAAAATCTGAGGAACAGAGTGCTGACAACAACAACTGTGAACACACCGAAGGCATAGAGCGAATGAAGAAGGCTCATATCCTTCTGCGGATTATCCGACGGAATTGCGGCAATAACGGGGCTGAGAAGCACTTCCGAAAGACCTGCCGAAACCGAGAAAAGCACCGTTCCGATAAGCAGACCTATATATGTATTCTGCGGAAAAAGAGTCGGCGACAAAGCATAGACAAGCAGACCCGCAGAGGTAATCAGCGGCATAACCCTGACCACTTTTTTGACGTTGAAATATTTGGTAAACACCGTGAAAATGAGGTCAATTGTAAGCTGTGTGCAGAAATTCGTCAACACGAGAGTGCCGAGAAGTGTATACGAAATTCCGTACATATCCTGCAGCGTTGCAAAAAGCAGCGGCGGCAGGCTGAAAATTGACGACATAGTGAAATATGCCGAGTAGCACGCAAGCTTCGTGCGTTTGAAATTCTTTTCTTTCATACCGATTCTCCTTGATTGGATATTAACGGTATTATATATGCTATTGTTGGATTTTTCAAGAGTTTTTAGTTCAATATAAAATAAATTATCCCGTAAATAACTGCTGCAAGTGTGCCATAGACAAGCACGGGACCTGCTATTCTGAACATCTGCGCGCCCGTGCCGAGAATTCTGCCCTCGCTCTGGAATTCCATCGCAGGAGATACAATCGAGTTCGCAAAGCCCGTTATGGGTACAATCGTGCCCGCACCCGCATAGATGGCAATATCATCAAAAACTCCGAGTGCCGTCAGAATTGCGGCAATCACAATCAGCGTTACGGGTATCATCAGCTTCACTTCGTCCGCATCAAGTCCGATTTTTTCATAAATAATACCGAATCCTTCACCGAGTGCGCAGACAAATCCGCCAATAAGAAATGCGAAAATTCCGTTTTTTACCTTGTTTGTCGGCGGCGACGCTTTTTTCGCCATTCTGCCATATTCTCCACCTGTTATATCCATAAAATCACTCCGTTTCTGCTTTTATTGTGCGTAAAAATCATTTGCTTATTCAGCATAAAATACAACATAAAAAACTTATTCGTTCCGTACTCTGCGTTCTGTATTATGTGCTCATAATGCTATTGACATATTCTTTGAAAAGATATAAAATTAAGTGATTAAATTTTTGACAGGAGTGTTTTTAAATGGCAGTTAAAAAGCTTCAGTATTTTGCAGGAGGCAAATGGCTTGATTCTTCCTGCGAAAAATATATGGATGTTTTTAATCCCAGCACGGGCGAAGTTATTGCACAGACCCCTTGCTGCACAAAAGACGAGGTAAACGAGGCTATCGCTTGCGCTAAGGAAGCGTTCAAGACATGGTCGAACACACCCGTTATGAAAAGAGTTCAGGTTGTTTTCAAATTCCGTGAGCTTCTTGAAGAGCACATGGACGAGCTTACCGAAATCTGTGCAAGAGAGCACGGCAAGGTATGGAGTGAAGCAAAGGGCGATATTCTCAAGGTTAAGGAACCCGTTGAGCTTGCTTGCTCGGCGCCCTCACTTCTCATGGGCGAAAGCATGAGAGACACTTCAACAGGCTACGATACAACTCTTTACAGAGAACCCGTCGGCGTTTTCGCAGGCATCGTTCCCTTCAACTTCCCCGGTATGATTCCTATGGGCTGGATGTCACCTCTCTGCATCGTCTGCGGTAACACAATCGTTCTCAAGGCTGCATCGATGACTCCGATGACCTGCATGAGACTTGCAGAGCTCTGGCAGGAAGCAGGTCTTCCCGACGGCGTTATCAACATCGTCACCTGTTCAAGAAACGAAGCTGAAATCTTTATGGACCACCCCGACGTAAAGGGTATCACTTTCGTCGGCTCAACAAGTGTTGGTCTTCACATTTATTCAAGAGCTGCCGCTAACGGCAAGAGAGTTCAGGCTCTCTGTGAAGCAAAGAACCACGGTCTTGTTCTTGAAGATGCCGCTCTCGAAAGAAGCGCAAGAGGTATCATCAACTCCTCATTCGGCTGCGCGGGCGAACGCTGCATGGCTCTCCCCGTTATCGTTGCTCAGGAAAGCATTGCTGATGAGCTTGTAGGCTATCTCGTAAAATTCGCAAAAGAGCTTAAGCTCGGCCCCGCATATGATAAGGAATCAACCCTCGGTCCCGTTGTTACCGAAGCTCACAGACAGTCCATCCTCAAGTGGATTGAAAAAGGCATCGAAGAAGGCGCAGAGCTTATTCTCGACGGCAGAAATCCCGTTGTTCCCGGCTATGAAAACGGCTTGTATGTTGGCCCCACAATCTTTGACCACGTAACAGAAGATATGACAGTCGGTCAGAGAGAAATCTTCGGACCCGTTCTCTGCATCAAAAGAGTCAAGGATTTTGAAGAAGGTCTTGCCGTTATGAACGCAAACCCCTTCGCAAACGGCTCGGTTATCTTCACTCAGAGCGGCTACTACGCACGCGAATTCGCAAAGAGAACAGACGGCGGTATGGTCGGCGTTAACGTTGGTATCCCCGTACCCGTCGGCGTATTCCCCTTCACAGGTCACAAGCAGTCATTCTTCGGCGACCTTCACTGCCTCGGCAAGGACGGTTTCCGTTTCTACACAGAAACAAAGGCAGTCACCACACGCTGGTTTGACGAAGAAGAAATGAAAGCAAAGACCGTTGACACATGGGACGGCTCAGTCGGTGGCGGCGAATAATTCAAAATAAATAATTTAAGCGGCTTGAAATTCAAGCCTCTTTTTTATATTTTCATTATAAAATTGAGCGCAAGAGTGCCTATCACTCCGGGCAGACCAAGCACTATGTAAGAAATAACCGTATACCAATTGACGGCAATCGTGACTCCCGTTATCATTCCCGTCAGATTCACGGCAAAAAGCGCTGCAATACCTTGTGCGGCGGAAAGGAAAAAGCTTGTTGCACCCTTCTCGCTTTTAACCACCCACCACGCAACACAGACCGAGCTGATAACTGCCGCCGCAATAAGAAGCGCATTCATCAGATTACCTCCTTGCCGAATACCGATATTTCGGCGCACTCAATTCCCTTTTCCTTCGCCTGCTTGATAAGATAGCGGTAAAGCGCTTTGAGCGACTGGATTTCATAAATTATTGAATCCAGAAGGTCTTCGTTGCACTCATTTTCGAATCGGCTGTATGCGCTCTGAAGTCGCTGTGAGGTGTCACGAATCTGGTCAAGAGTAACATCGCAGACGGGTTTAACGGGTTTTCTTATCTTCTCATAATAAAAAATCTTTGCATTATTAAAATATTTTTCCATAAATTTTCGTCCTCCGATAAATATTCTATGGAAATTGTTGGACAAATATGATAGAATAATACAGATAATATTAATTAATCTCATTCAGGAGGCTGAATTATGAATTTATATCCCATAAAATTGCTCCCCTATGTTTCTGAAACCATCTGGGGTGGCAGAAAACTGATTGACGAATACGGCGTTGAAACCGAAAAAAACAATGCCGCCGAAGGCTGGATGCTCTCGTGCCACGATGCGGGCGCAAGCACCGTTGCAAACGGCTCATTTGCAGGCAAATCATTCGCCGATGTTGTAAAAGAAAATCCCGTACTTTGCGGCAAGAACGCAGAGAATTTTGAAGATTTTCCCATTCTCATCAAATTCATTGATGCAATGGATAATCTTTCCGTACAGGTACATCCCACAAAAGAATACTGCGAACTTACAGGCAAGGGTCAGAGCAAAACCGAATGCTGGTATATCATCGACTGCGAAGAGGATGCGGGTCTTATTCTTGGCTTCAAGGATAAGATTTCACCCGAGGAATTCAAAGCCGCAATCGCAAACAACACACTCACAGACTATGTTGAAACCGTAAAGGTTAAGAAGGGTGACTTCTTCTTTATCGATTCGGGTACTCTCCACGCAATCTGCAAAGGCATTCTTCTTGCAGAAGTTCAGGAAAGCTCAAACACTACTTACAGAATTTATGACTACAACCGTGTCGGCGCAGACGGAAAGCCCCGTGAGCTTCACGTTGAGGACGGCGCAGCAGTCACAAAACTCGAAAAATATTCACAGCCCGATTTCTCAAATCCCGCTCTTGATACCGATGAGCGCAGACTCCTTGCGGACTGTCCCCTCTTTAAGGTCTGGAAGCTCGACATAGACGGCGAAATAAGCGGCAATGCAGGTGAAGATTCATTTGTTTCGCTTCTCATTATGGACGGCGAAGGCACTCTTGAAGCTTGCGGCGAAACACTCGCTCTCAAAAAAGGTGACAGCATATTCATTCCCGCAAATGCAGGTGAATATAAAATCTCGGGCAAATTCGAAATTATAGAAACAAGAATTTAAGGATATAAAATGGCAGTTGTCAGTGTACAGAATTTAAAAGTTGATTTCGGCGGCAAGGTGCTGTTTGAAAATGTTTCGTTTGACGTCAATCCCGGTGAATTCGTTGGACTCATCGGCGCAAACGGAACGGGTAAAACCACGCTGTTTAAGGTCATAACGGGCGAAATTGACCCCACCGAGGGCGGGGCATTCGTCGGCAGAAATGTTAAGGTCGGCTATCTTGAACAGCACGCCTGCCACGGCTCCGTAAGAACAGTTTATGATGAAGCTCTCAGCGTTTTCGAACCGCTTATGCAGATGGAGGCAGAGCTTGAGGATATTGCCGCCGCGATAGATAATCACGAGGGCGACAGAGATGCGCTTATTGAAAGGCAGACTCATCTCAACGAAGCTTTTCAAGAGCAGGAAGGTCTGACATTCAGAAGCCGCACCCGCTCGGCGCTGATCGGTCTCGGATTTAAAGAAACCGATTTTTACCTTTCGTGCGACAAGCTCAGCGGCGGTCAGAGATCAAAACTGAGTATGTGTAAGCTCCTTCTGAGCGGCTCGGATCTGCTTCTTCTTGACGAGCCGACCAACCATCTCGACATTGCGGGCACGGAGTGGCTTGAAAACTATCTTTCAACGTTCAGAGGAACAATAATCGTCATTTCGCACGACCGTTATTTTCTCGACAGAATCACCAACAAAACAGTTGAACTTTATCACGGTAAATGTCATTGCTCAAAAGGCAATTATACAGAATATCTGAAGCTCAAAGAAGAGCGTCTTGAAAGCGAGCGCAGGGCGTACGAAAATCAGCTGGCAGAAATCAAGCGCATTGAAGGAATTATTGAACAGCAACGTTCTTTCGCAAGAGAACGCAATTTCATAACCGCCGAAAGCAAACGCAAAATGCTTGAAAAGAAGAAGGCGGAGCTTGTTGTTCCTGATCCTCCGCTTTCAAAAATGAGGATGAAATTCACTCCCGTATGCGAAACGGGCAACGATGTACTTAATGTCAACGGACTTTCGAAATCATTCGGTCTGAAAAGACTTTTTGCGAATGCCGATATGGAGGTTTTCAAAGATGAGCGCGTTTTTGTGCTGGGTACAAACGGATGCGGCAAAACAACCCTTCTGCGCATTCTCACAAAACAGCAATCCGCTGATGAAGGCACATTCAATTTCGGCTCAAATGTAAAAATCGGTTATTTCGACCAGAGCCTTGAAAGTCTGCGAGGCGGTAAAACCGTTATTGATGAAATCTGGGACGAGCACCGTCTGTTTACCGAAACAACCGTACGCAGTTATCTTGCTCTTTTCCTTTTCAGAGGCGACGATGTTTTCAAGAATGTCGACACCCTCAGCGGCGGTGAAAAAGCGAAACTCTGCCTGCTGAAACTTATGCTTTCGGGTGCAAATGTACTGCTCCTTGACGAGCCGACTAACCACCTTGACATTCCGTCAAGAGAAGTGCTCGAAGCAGCTCTTGAGGATTTTGACGGAACGATTATCGCTGTTTCACACGACAGATATTTTATCAATAAACTTTCAACAAAGATTTACAGAATGAACGAAAACGGCTTTGAAAAGTTTGACGGCGACTATAACGCTTATGCAGGAATTGCTCTTGCGCAGGCAAAGGAAAAGCCGAAGAAAGCCGAAAACAAGGTCAATTTATATAAGCTGCGCAAAGAACGCGACAGCGAGATGAATCGCCTCAAGGGTAAAATCAAACGAACCGAAGAAGAAATTGACCGTCTTGACGGCGAGATTGCGGAAATCAACGGCATTCTTTCCTCTCCCGAAGCGGCGGCAGACTATGAAAAAATAATTGAACTCACTCAAAAACTCGAAGAGCTCACAGAAAGACAGCTTGAAATTATGGATGAGTGGGAAAAAATGAACTCCAGGCTCACTGAGCTTGAAGAAATGGAGGTTTAACCGTGACACACGAACAGATTTTCAAAAATGCAAAATGGATTGAATGCACAGGAAGCGATGCTCCGCTTTTCAGAAAAACATTCAATGCAGTCAAGGGCGAAAAGGCGGAAATTGTCATCTGCGGACTCGGTTATTTCAAGCTTTTCATCAACGGCAAAAAGGTCAGCGATGATTTGCTTGTTCCCAATGCTACCTGTTACAACGAAAGAGACCTTCACAAGCTTGTTTTTCCGCTTGACGATGAGTTTTCGTTCAGAATTTATGCTATGAAATATGATGTCACCGATTACCTCTGCGACGGCGAAAACACCCTTGCGGTTATGGTCGGCAACGGATATTACAACCAGAATGTGCGTATGGCAGAGGGTGATGTTGTTTTCGGCACACCGAAACTCTGCTTCATTCTTGAAAAAGAAAGCGGAAACATTATCAGCGACGAATCAACCCTCTCACACAAGGGATTCATCACATTCAACAATCTTTACCACGGCGAAAAGCACGACTACACCCTTTACCCCGATGATTTTATGATGAATAATTTTGACGGAGAAGGCTTTGCCGAAAGTACTGTTATTCCCGCTCCCGAAAGCGAATTCTTCATTCAGTTCTCCCCTGCCGATAAAGTAACAAGAACTCTTACTCCCGTGCTTCTTAAGGATGAGGGCGAAACAAAGCTTTATGATGCAGGCGAAAACACCGTCGGTTATGCCGTGTTCAAATGTAACGAAAAAGGAAAAACAATAAAAGTAAATTATGCCGAAGAAATCTATGACGAAAGACATTATTTCGGCATTCATTTTGATGAAGGATATCAGGAGGAGCAGTTTGTTACAGACGGAACCGACCGCGAGTATATTCCTCATTTCACATGGCACGGCTTCAGATATTTCAGAGTTACTGCCGATGTTGAGCCGATAAGAGTTGACGTTGTTCACTCCGATTGCCCCGTGACCTCATCGTTTGAGAGCGACAACGAAAATCTCAACTGGCTTTATGATGCATACATCAGAACCCAGCTTGCAAATATGCACAGCGGCGTTCCCTCCGACTGCCCCCACAGAGAGCGTCTGGGCTACACGGGCGACGGTATGCTTTGCGCCGAAACAGCAATGATGCTTCTTGATTCACGCGAATTTTACCGCAAATGGCTGTATGATGTTTCCGACAGCCAGTGCAAAAAAACAGGCCACGTTCCTCACACCGCACCTCTTATGGGCGGTGGCGGCGGTCCCGCAGGTTGGGGCGGTGCAATGATTGAAGTGCCGTATAAATTCTATAAAATTTACGGTGACAAGGCTCTGCTTGAAGAATTCTTCCCGAAGATGCTTAAATTCCTCGATTACCTTGAAAGCCGCAGTGAAAACGGTCTTGTCTGGCGTGAAGAGGAAAACGGCTGGTGCCTTGGCGACTGGTGTTCACCCGCTCCCATGGGTCTGCCCGAAGCATTCGTAAACACCGCTCTTTATATCAGATTTATGAATCAGATGATTGAAGTCGGTGAAATTCTCGGCAAGTCAAGCGAAACAGAACACCTCAGAGAGCGAATCGAAAAAAGCTCACACTCACTCAAAATCGCATATTATAACCCCTGGAACCATCACTATTGCGGCAACACACAGGGTGCATCCGCTCTTGCTTTCAGTGCAGGTCTTGCCGATGACGACAGTAAAAACCGACTGATTGATAAATACAAGCATCTCGGAATGTTTGATACGGGCATTTTTGCCACCGAAGCTCTTATCGGTTATCTTTTTGAGGTCGGCGAAAATCAGCTTGCTTTTGATTTGCTCTCAAATGACAAGGAAGTCTCGTTCGGGAATATGAAGAAGAACGGCGCAACCACCATATGGGAAAACTGGAACGGTCAGGATTCAAGAAACCATCCGATGTTCGGCGCGGTTACAAAATATATCTTTATGTATCTTCTTGGCATCCGTCAGGCAAAGGGAAGTGTTGCATATAAAGATGTTGTTATTTCACCTTGTTTTGTTGACGGTATGAACGAAGCAAAGGGTCATATCACTACTGAAAACGGTGTTATCCGCGTTGAATACAAAAAAGACGGCAGCAAGGCTGTTATCAAGGCTTATGCCGATGATGGAATCAACGCTGTTTTTGAATACGGCAACGAAAAAATCCCGTTCAGCGGCGAAAGAGAATTTATTGTGAATTTAGGAGAATAATTATGGTTACAGTAAAAAATTACGAACCCAAATATTTTGAGGATGTGCGTCAGGTGTGCATTAACACAGGACCCAAATCCGCTGCAACAGACCCGAATATGAGAGATTTCATTCTCTTCACATTCTGCGACTACTACTGCGAGCAGGAACCCGAAAACGCTTTCGTACTCGTTGACGAAAACGATGTTGCTCAGGGATACGTTTTCGGTGCAAGAGATTTCAAAACATACATCAAGAACATGAAGCCTTACCTTGCAAAGGTAAAGAAAACTGGTATAAGAAATTATATGGACGCAATCGCCGAAATTCTCGGACATGCTGTTTATTCACTTAAATACCCTGCACATCTTCACATCGATATCAACGAGCCTTTCAGAGGCAACGGCAACGGCACAAAAATGATTACAACTCTCACTGAGCATATGAAAAATGATATGGGTGTCAAATCGATTATGCTCATCGTCGGCTCGGGCAATACAAAAGGAATTAATTTCTATAAGAAAAACGGTTTTAAAATCATCCGCGCATTCAAGAATACCGGCACCGTTATGGCAAAGGAGCTTTAATCTATGCGCTACGGAGTTATAGGCACGGGCTGGATTGCAAAATCGTTCATCGACGGCGCCAGAATGCTTTGCAACGCAGAGTTTTCCGCTGTGTATTCAAGAACAAGCGAAAGCGGAAACAAATTTGCAGCTGAAAACGATATCCCCGAAGTTTTTACTGATATAAACGAATTTGCAAACGGCGATTTTGACGCCGTATACATCGCAAGCCCGAACCGTCTGCACTTTGAGCAGTCAAAGCTGATGCTTGAAAACGGAAAGCACGTCATCTGTGAAAAGCCGATAACTGTTGAACCCGAGGAACTTGAAGAATTGCAAACTCTCGCGAAGAAAAACGGACTTATCTACATTGAAGCTATAATGTATATGTTCAACCCTGCGAGGGAGCTTTTAAAGGATGCGGTTGCGAAAATCGGCAGGATAACAAGCGTTCACTTCGATTTTTCACAGCTTTCGTCGAAATATCCCGCCTATCTTGCAGGCACTCTGCCCAACATTTTCAACCCCGCTCTTGCGACGGGGTGCCTTATGGACCTGGGCATTTACTGCGTATACCCCGCTCTCGATTTATTCGGTCTTCCCGAAAAAATACCCGCCTGCGCACACTTTATGAAAAGCGGCGCTGACGGCAGCGGAAATGCGGCATTTCTTTATGATGATAAGCTTGTAAACCTCACTTATTCGAAACTCGGTCAGGACAGACTCGGTTCGCAGATTTTTGGCGATGAGGGAACAATCGTTATCGAATCAATCTCAAAACTCACAAATATGAAATTGATTGATAATAAAGGCAATGCAACGGAAATTATCGGCGATGTAATAAAAGAAAAGCTTATGGGATATGAGGCTCAGGCTTTTGAGAATTTCACAAAAAATCCCGATGACCCGTATTATCAGACGGTCAGTGAAAGAGCCGTGCAGGTCAGCAAAGCAATGAAAGAAATACGCGGTTTAAGTGGAATAAAATTCGGATAAATAACAAAACCGACTGCGGTAATCAAACTGCAGTCGGTAATTTTTTATGCATTTACTGTTTCTTTTTCTTCCTTTTCAGCCTTCTCTTCTTCGGGAGGAATATTGACGGGCTGAAGGGAAACAATGAGGTTTGTTATTGAAGATGCGAGATATATCGCGGCGCTGACGAAAATTCCCCAGCTCGGTCCGCACTGAATTGCATCGGAAAGGGTGCTTGCCTGAATCATACCCGAAAAATCGTAGAAACAGAAAGCACTCGCAAGCATGCAAAGGCTTGCAACAAGATTTGTCATAAACAAACCCTTACTGTTGAACTTCTTGAAATTAAGCATAAGGAATCCGAGGCTAACGAGCAGCGAAAGAGCTGCAACAAGTACAAAGACGATTGAAAGCATAAATCTGAGCGATGCATCACCGATTACCGCAGAGCCTGTTGCCTTGAAAATGCCGAGAATGTCAAAATTAAGAAGATTCAGTACCATTGTTACGGCATTGATTGTTATCTTTTCATCGCAGAACGGAATTGAAACCGCCATCGTGCCGAAAGGCAAAAGAAGCGAGAAAAGAGGAAGAACGCTGATGGGAATTCTTGCAATTCTCAGCTTTGTACCGACAAACGAATACTTGAATTTTCTCATCGTTTCGTGAAGCTTTGCGAATGCTGCCTCCGCCTGAATCGAATCCTGCTCAAGTCTGTTTTCCCAGTCATAGTTAGCGATATTGACACCGCAATCGGGGCACTCCGCTTTAACGTTCCATATATGAAGTTTACGGTTACACTTAGGACACTTTGCCATAAGATTCACACCTTCTCTTACATTAATATTTTAATTCTATACGCAAACACTGTTTGTGTCAACAATTATTTTTGACCGTAATATGCGTTCGCACCGTGTTTTCTGTAATAGTGTTTCTTAAGAATATGCTCGTTGGCGGGCTGTGCATCAAGAGTTCTGCTAAGATACGACATCTTTGCAACCTCTTCGAGAATTGCCGAATTCTTTGCGGCGTCATAGCCGTCCTTTCCCCAGGTAAACGGACCGTGAGAACGCACAAGCACAGCGGGTACGGCATTATAATCAATTTCTCTTGTTCCAAAGCATTCGGCGATGACCTTGCCTGTATTAAGCTCGTATTCGCCCTCGATTTCTTCTTTGGTGAGGTCTCTTGTGCAAGGTACGCTTCCGAAAGCAAAGTCTGCGTGAGTTGTGCCGTAGCAAGGAATGTCGCTTGCCGCCTGAGCAAACGAAACAGCAAAAGTTGAGTGAGTATGAGCAACACCGCCGATTTCGGGGAATCTGCGATAAAGCTCAAGATGGGTGGGAGTATCGGATGAGGGATTAAGCTCACCTTCAACCTTTTCACCATCGAGATTCATAACAACCATATCCTCGGGTTTCATAGTTTCGTAGCTGACACCCGAAGGTTTTATGACTACAAGGCCTGTTTCTCTGTCGATTTCGGAAACATTGCCCCAAGTGAAAAGCACCAGCTTATATTCAACGAGTTTGAGGTTTGCCTCATATACTTTTTGTTTAAGGTTTTCAAGCATTTTTATTCACCTGCAAATAATGAAGTTACGACTGTCGCATAGACGTGCGACGGGTCTTTAAGAAAGTTGCGCTTGATTTTCTCTGCCTGCTCAAGGTCAGCGGCATAGACAGTAAGCTCCATAAGGATATCATCTTTATGAACCACTCTGAATGTGACGTTACATCCGCCTTCGGTTTTCTGAATTTCAACCGTGTTTTCTCGCTCTCTTTTTTCAAGAAGCTGAAGATAAATCACATCCGCAAGAGCAGTTTCCTTGACCGACCTCGGAAGCTCTTTTGAAAGCTCGTTGACTGAAAGAGCACCCTTCGGAGTGAGATAAACAAATCCGTCGGATTCAGAAAGATTACCGTTGTCGAAAAGTTCATCAAAAGCCTGAATAACCTCAAAATAGTTTGCGAGCCCATGAAGCTGCAGAGCTTCGGTAATCATACTGCTCCTGACAGGGTCGTTGAGCTTACTGATGACAAAGGTTATAAGAATTTTTATCTGTGTTGTGTTTCGAAGGCCGCCGGGTTCAACACCGTCGGTAAAAGCATTGAAATCATTATCCATTGACATTTGAATTCTCCCTGCGTTCGGCAAGTTCTTTGATGATTTTATCTTTCTTCTTGCCTGTATAATCATTGAAGAACATCGGAATTGCGCAAAGCACAAGGCTTATTGCGGGAATGATTGTTATCATTATAAACATTCCTCTGAGGGTTTCATCGGGCTGAGCCTGAGCAAGCTCGATTGTTACACCGAAATCATTCTTCGCCTTGATGGGTTCAACATAGTTATAAGCATCGAGCACAAAGCTTGTGATAAGAGTTGAGATACCTGCAGTAAGCTTGCTGATAAAAGTCTGCGATGCAAAACAAGCGCCTTCAGAGCGTCTGCCGGTTTTCCATTCCAGATAGTCAACGCTGTCACCGACCATTGCGTAGGTAATAACGTTGAAAATTCCCAGAGGCAGACCGACAATTGCAAGGACAGCAAGGAGTGCATAGAAATTGCTGTATCCCATAAAATAGAGAACCATATGAATAACTGCACCGAAAAGAGCAGAGCCGATATAAATCTGCTTGAGCGAGAGCTTTTTGCGAAGCATAGGCATAACAACCATTGCAATCATCATACCCGCGCCGATAGCAACAGTCATAACAACCTGAACCGAGCCGTGAGGAACGATGCCTGAATCCTGAATAAGATATGTTGCGATATATGAACCGGAGGTCTGTGCCATAAGCATTGCCGAACCGAGAACACTTGCTGCAATGAGAAGAAGCAAAGGCTTGTTCTGTGTGTAAGCTGAAATAATCTCTTTTGCGCTGACCTTATCCTTGGGAGGCTGTTCGACCTTTTCCTTTGTGCCGAAGAAAGCAAGAAGAGAAATCATCGAACCGACAACGCCGAAAATGAGACCGCCGACGAAATAACCCTTTGTAATACCAAGCGAGGATGTGCGGAGCACGGGGATAAGAACCGTGGGAAGAATACCGCCGATGGTGCTGCCGATTCTCGCAATTGAAAGGAACTTATTGCGTTCGTTTTCAAGAGGAGTAACCACCGCACTCATACCCCAGAACGGAACATCCTGAATTGTGAAGCAGATGCCCCAGATTATATAAGTGATTGCGGCATATGCGACCTTTGCACTGTAGTTCTCAAAAGAAGGAACCGTAAAGAGCGCTATGGTTGAAGCCATGATAAGGAAGGGTGAAAAAAGAAGATAAGGACGAAGCTTGCCGAACTTGGTTTTTGTTCTGTCGGCAATCACGCCCATTACGGGGTCGTTTGCGGCATCAAAAATTCTTGCGCCGAAGATAATCCAGCCTGCGTGAGTTGCCTGAATTCCCGCAGCATCCGTGTAAAAAATCAGCAGATAGGTTGACATCAGAGTGTATATCATACTTCTGCCGAAAGCCGAGGTTGCAAACGAAGCTATTTCACTCGTTTTGAGATATTTCTTTTCCATTATTTGTTTCTCCTTCTGCCCTTGATATCTTTTCTCTTGTTTCTGTTGGGATACATCGGCTGACCGTATCTGCCTCTGTTGAGAAGCTCGGGAGTAACAAAACGCTCCTTTGTTGCCCAGACACCGCAGACATTTGACCATCCTTCACAGTAAGCTCTGTAATATGTAACATTCTTCTCCTTACGCATTTTAACAAAATAAGGAAGATTGCACCAGATTACAGACGGAATCGCTATAACAAACAGGAAAAGAGGACCAAGAATCATTGACTGCACGGTGTGACCGTATTCGTGAATCTTTGTGTCATTAAGACGGTCGCCCTCACGGTTTTTATTGATAAAAATAAACATTCCGAGCGAAACACCGCCGAAGTTCTTTTTGTCGATATAAGTAACCAACGCATTATGATACCATTCGCTCTCGGCACCTTTTGATTTATAAATTGCAAGCATAACAAGACCCATAATATTCTGAACAATCGCATATGTGAAATGCCAGAAGTAAAACAGAACGGATTTTAAAATTTTCACATAATCACCCACTATAATCATAATTACAGATATAATACCATAATCTGTGATTTTTTTCAAGATTATATAAGATATATTATAATCTTTATTATTGTTGACAACCGCGGAACATTGTGATATACTGACAAATTGAAAATAAATATTTTGACCGTAAAGATTATGACGGAGACAGTAGCTTTTGCAATCGCAAGCCAAGTGAGGCGGAGACAGTGCGAACCCGCCCTTGCCGCAAAGGTGAATATCACTCCCGAATCGCAAACCGAAAAAATGATTTTTGAGTAGGCTTTGACGGATTCCCGCCGTTACCGGGAGCATAAAGATCGGGTTATGTGGGTTTTGTTTCTGAATTGTGCCTTGTCCCGTTCGGGTCAGGGTTTTTATTTTTGTTAAAGAATTTTCAAAATAAATCGGAGGAATGCAAAATGTACGAAAAAGTTTCGTCGAATTTTGATTTCGTGACCAGAGAAAAGGCTGTGCTTGATTTCTGGAAAGAAAATCAGATTTTCGAAAAAAGCATCGAAGAGCGCAAGGGTTGCCCGACATATACATTCTATGACGGTCCTCCTACCGCTAACGGCAAGCCGCATATCGGCCACGTTCTCACCCGCGTTATCAAGGATATGATTCCCAGATACAGAACAATGAAAGGCTATATGGTTCCCAGAAAAGCAGGCTGGGATACCCACGGTCTTCCCGTTGAGCTTGAAATCGAAAAAGAGCTCGGCATCAACGGCAAAGAACAGATCGAAAACTACGGTCTTGAACCCTTCATCGGCAGATGTAAGGAAAGCGTTTGGAAATACAAGGGTATGTGGGAAGATTTCTCGGGCACCGTCGGTTTCTGGGCTGATATGGACGACCCCTATGTTACCTACCACGACAGCTACATTGAATCCATCTGGTGGTCACTCAAGGAAATCTGGAACAAGGGTCTTCTTTACAAAGGCTTCAAGATTGTTCCCTACTGCCCCAGATGCGGAACTCCCCTTTCATCTCACGAAGTTGCTCAGGGATATAAGGCAGTCAAAGAGCGCTCGGCAGTAGTCCGCTTCAAGGTTATCGGCGAAGATGCTTATTTCCTTGCATGGACAACAACTCCCTGGACTCTCCCCTCAAACTGCGCACTCTGCGTAAACCCCGAAGAGACTTACTGCAAAGTAAAGGCTGCTGACGGATACACATACTATATGGCAAAGGCTCTGCTTGACAACGTTCTCGGTTCGCTCGGTGACAAGGAAAACGGCGTTGCCGCTTACGAAATCCTTGAAACCTATGTCGGCACAGACCTCGAATACAAAGAATACGAGCCTCTCTTCGCTTGTGCAGGCGAAACCGCAAAGAAGCAGAATAAAAAGGCTCACTTCGTTACAGTTGACAATTATGTCACAATGAGCGACGGTACAGGTATTGTTCACATCGCTCCCGCATTCGGTGAAGACGACGCAAAGGTCGGCAGAAACTATGACCTTCCCTTCGTTCAGTTTGTTGACGGCAAGGGTAACATGACCGAAGAAACTCCCTATGCAGGTATGTTCGTCAAGGATGCAGACCCCAAAATTCTCGTTGACCTCGACAGCGAAGGCAAGCTCTTCTCAGCTCCCAAGTTTGAGCACGACTATCCCTTCTGCTGGAGATGCGACACCCCCCTCATCTACTACGCAAGAGAATCCTGGTTCATCAAGATGACAGCCGTTAAGGATAATCTTGTTAAGAATAACAACACCGTTAACTGGATTCCCGAAAGCATCGGTAAGGGCAGATTCGGCGACTGGCTTGAAAACATTCAGGACTGGGGTATCAGCCGTAACCGTTACTGGGGTACTCCCCTCAATATCTGGGAATGCGAATGCGGCCACAGACATTCAATCGGTTCAATTGCTGAACTCAAAGAAATGAGCAGCAACTGCCCCGAAAATATTGAGCTTCACCGTCCGTTCATTGACGATGTAACAATCAAGTGTGAAAAGTGCGGCGGCGAAATGAAGAGAGTTCCCGAGGTTATCGACTGCTGGTACGATTCAGGTGCAATGCCCTTCGCACAGCATCATTATCCGTTTGAAAATAAAGACCTCTTCGAGCAGCAGTTCCCCGCAGAATTCATCTCCGAGGCTGTTGACCAGACAAGAGGTTGGTTCTATTCACTTCTTGCTATTTCCACTCTTCTCTTTGATAAGGCGCCTTATAAGAACGTAATCGTTCTCGGTCTTGTTCAGGATGAGGACGGACAGAAGATGTCCAAATCCAAGGGTAACGCTGTCGACCCGTTCGATGCTCTTGAAACCTACGGTGCTGACGCTATCCGTTGGTACTTCTACACCAACTCCGCACCGTGGCTCCCCTCCAGATTCAGCGGCCGTGCTGTTATGGAAGGACAGCGTAAGTTCCTCGGCACACTCTGGAACACGTACGCGTTCTACGTACTCTACGCTGACATCGACTCGTTCGATCCCACAAAGTATAACCTTAAGAACTGCGCACTC
>JAZRLY010000078.1:0-3228 GCA_045647065.1 Acutalibacteraceae bacterium | reverse complement strand
GTCCAGCACCATGTCCCGTCCGCAGCCCGCACAGACGATGCGGATCTCACTGCCAACGCGCATGACGGTGAAGCGCTTCTCGCCGCAGGGATGCGGCTTTTTGAGCTCCAGCGTGTCGCCAACCTTCATTTTGATGATCTGCATAGAATCCATCCTTCTTTTTGGGGAAAAAATTTGCATTCATATTATTATAACACATTTTTTTCATCTTGTAAACCGCTTTGGAAAATTTTTCACTGAATATTCATGTCAAGTAAATTCTCAAAGTAAATGCAACAGTGCAATTTAGAGTTGCATTTAGTATGAGAAGGATTTTATGGTACAATTTAGTCTGAGAAAAGGAGGTCTCAGACAATGAAAAATAACGAAAAGAAAAACAAGCATATGACACTCGATGACAGAATCGAAATTCAAGAGTGCCTAAGCAAAGGAATGACCTTTAAGGCAATCGGAGAACGGATAGGCAAAAGCCAAACAACGATCTCCAGAGAAGTGAAAATCCATATGGAGCCTTATACCAATTCGTTTGTACGAACAGACGAGGTATGTCCCAAACTTTTGAAAGCACCGTTTGTGTGTAATGGTTGCGAGAAGAAAAGCCGTAGCAGTTGCCCTTATAGACGGCAATTGTATACTGCAAAAAAAGCCCAAGCAGAATACGACACCGTACTCGTAGAATCACGGACAGGAATACCGCTGAACAAGGAAAGCTTCTATGAAACGGAACGGATCATCTCCAAAGCCGTACAGAACGGGCAGCACATCTACCATATCATTCAATCTAACAATCTGCCTATATCCACCGCAACGGTATATCGTCATATTCAAAAGAGGTATTACTCTATTACACCGATGGATCTCCCCAGAGCTGTTAAGTTTAAGCCGAGAAAGTCAAAAGAAAGCGACTACGTACCAAAATGGGCTCGTGAAGGACGTACTTTCAACGATTTTCTTGCATTTGTTGAAGACAACCCGGATGTCCCATTGGTTCAGCTTGACACAGTCATCGGGAGAGTTGGCGGTAAAGTAATCTTGACGATTCATTTCGTACATAGTGATTTTATGATTGGATTATTGCTTGACAACAAGACAGCAGCAGAAACGGCAAGTAAAATTCAAGCTCTGAAATCGGAATTAAAGGCGTTAGGTTTTAACTTTGGGGATATTGCGCCTCTGTTGCTCACTGACAACGGCGGTGAGTTTAGCATTGTTTCTGCATTTGAAAATGATACAGACGGAATTGCAGAATCACATATGTTTTTCTGTGAGCCTTGTTCGCCTCATGAGAAAGCGGAGATTGAGAAAAATCATACCCTTTTTAGAGATATTGTTAAGACAGGTGCTTCTTTTGATGATTTCACACAAGAAACGGTTAACCTTATCTTCTCTCACGTTAACGCCGTAAAAAGAAAACAATTCAATGGAAAGAGCGCTTACGATATGTTTTCTTTTTACCACTCTGAGTTTTTGGCATCTGCTTTAGGAATTTCATTTATCCCTTCGAATGAGGTCATTCAATCTCCAAAGCTTCTGCACAAAATCTTCTCATAGTAAACGCAACCACAGTTGCATTTAGTCTGAGAAATTTACCCCTCAGGCTTTTTCGTCATGCTCTTTTTCGCTATTTTTTGTTGTTTTTCTATTTCCTTTGGGCCTTTTCTCATACTTACTGCAACCGATTTCTCATAGTAAATGCAAGGGCTTTGCTACTGTTGCATTTACTTTGAGAATTTACGGTGTTACAATAGATGTGAGACCGAAAATAAAAAAAGAATAGAAAAAGTGATTGAGTTCTGTTAAAATAAAGTCACCACAACCCAAATCAACAGAGAGGACTCAACCACTTCATGAAACATTATACCACAAACAAACGCTATTGTCCACATGAAATTACAACAAAAATAAATTCTGTGCAACTTTATCGTCAAACAAAGGATATTTCATACGTTTGCAGGAAGTATAAGATCTCAAAAGCCTCGCTGATGCGATGGAATAAGCGGTATGACGGAACTAAAGAGTCCCTTGTACCCAAATCGCACCGTCCCCATTCGCCGCATCCCAACGCGCATACCGAGCAAGAGCTTAAATGGATCCGAGATTACCACAGAAGGAATCCCAACATATCCTTGGGCGAGCTTTACGGCAAGCTGTGCGAGAATAAGGCATATTCCCGTCACCCCGGATCCTTGTACCGTGTATTTGTGCGCCTGGGTTTCCGTAAAAAAACAGAGTCCACAAAGAAAAAGTCATTACACAACAAACCCTATGACACCCCCGCCATGATTGGTGTCAAGTGGCAAATGGATGTTAAATTCGTTCCGAAGGTCTGTTATGTCGGCAAGGACGGTCAGAAATTCTATCAATATACGATGATTGAAGAGGCTTCAAGAAAGCGTTTTATCTATGCATACGAAGAAAACAGCAGCTACTCCACTATAGATTTTGTAAAGCGCGCCATCGCCTTTTTCGGCTATGCTCCCAAGATCATTCAAACCGATAACGGTGCGGAATTTACTCACTTTGTCAGAACCAAGCGCGTACATCCTTTTGACATATTCTGTAATCGCTACAAGATCGAGCACAAGCTCATTCGTCCGAGAACACCGTGGCACAATGGCAAGGTCGAGAGAAGCCACAGAAACGATCAGGAGCGATTCTACAACCATCTGTCGTTCTACTCTTTTTCTGATTTACAAGAGCAGATGAAGCGTTATTTGCGCCGTTCAAATAATATTCCTATGGCTGTGCTCGGCTGGAAATCCCCCAACCTAAAGCAAAAAGAACTTGAAAACACCCGCGCTTGACCGCGCGCCGATTTTGCAGTCTCCACTCGGGGCTTCGCCCCTCCTTTCGACTGCAAAATCGTTTAACTAAACTCGTTACTTTTATTTTCATTTTTTAGTCTCACATCATTGACAAAACTACATTTGGCAATTTTTTCGCAGATTATCCGTGTTTGTCAAATGAAAAAGCCGCCGCGGCGGCTTTTGAAAAAACGTGTTGGCAATGTCTAGCAATTAAATCTGAATCAGAAACAAAGGTTTATTTTGTTTTTGGGCATATGCCACGGTGAACTTGCTGCCCTTGGACTGTCCATCCCAAATAACCAGCACGGCATCGGCCATATCCACCATCGCCTGATTGCGCTTGAGCGGCGCGGCCCGACCGTAGCGCGCATACTGCGGGCGTATCACATACTTAGACAGTTTATGCTCATCCGCGTACACC
>JAZRLY010000077.1:0-45765 GCA_045647065.1 Acutalibacteraceae bacterium | reverse complement strand
AGTCAATTATAACCTGCCGCCCGCTTGCGGCTTTGCTTCTTTCGAGCTTCTTTGGCGGAATCAAAGGTGTTGGCGGTGCATCGGAAGATTTCTTCTGGCTTAACTGCACGGGCAGACTTTCAAACCGACTGCTTTGCAGTCTTTTTACGGGTATTCCCAACTATGTTATAACACCCGTTGCACCTTCCGTAATCAAGAAGTTTGGCCTCAGAACAACTGCGATATCAGCGGGTGTTTTCAGCGGCGTTGCGTACACTTTGCTTTATTTTATTGGCTATAAACCGACGGGTAACTATTGGCTTGACTTTGTTATTGTTACAGTCGGACTTACTGTTTGCGGACTTCCCAACCATATTATGGGTGTCTGTGATCCTCTTCTCAAAGGTGATATGTATGACTATCTTGAGTGGCAGAACGGTATCCGCAATGAAGGTATTGTAAACGCTGTTTCGAGCTATGTCAACAAGCTTTCATCGAGCGTGCATGCTCTTCTTTCGGGTGTGGTATTTGACTGGATTAAGTTTACTCCGCAACAGGATGTTTTCGGAAACATTGTTCCCCACAAAGATCCGAAGGTGCTTAAAGGCATCTGGGGAATCTTCTGCCTTGCACCCGCAGTTGCAAGATTCGGCTACGGGCTTGCGCTTCTTCTTTTCAATGTTCACGGTAAGACAAAAGAGCGTATGCTTATTGAACTTGCGGAGCACAGAAACGCAAGAGCTGAGCTAAAAAAACAGGATTTGATTGAAATTAACAATACGGAGAACCGAAATGATTGATTACAGAGAATTTAAAATATTCTCGGAAACTTCGCAGTCAGAAAAAGCGGCGGAACTGTTTTCCGAAGAAATAAAAATCAGAACGGGTGAAACTCCCGTTTTGGTTGATATAAGAGAAAATGCAAACTTTATTTTTGAAACAGACGACTTACTTTCAAAAGACAGCTATAAAATCAACTGCAGCGCAGATGCAGTAACCGTTTTTGCAAGCGGAATAAGAGGGTTTATTTACGGATTTGGAATGTTTTTGCGTAAGGTTGTTCCTGTGTGCGGTGTACCTGTTCTGACCGAAGATATATCTGGTGAATATAATCCTGACAAGCGAATCCGCGGCCATCAGATAGGTTACAGAACTACTCCGAATACATATGATGCATGGAGCTATGAGGACTACCGCAGATGCTATCTTGACCTGATGTTTTTCGGGTCGAATATTGTTGAGCATATTCCTTATGAGAGGGGAGTTTCCAAGAGAAACCGCCTGATGAAATACGATGAGGAAGAATTTCTTGTTGAGGCAACAAGAATGGCAGATGAATTCGATCTTGATGTTTCTTTGTGGCATCCCAATAATGACGGTGAAACAGTGGAGCAGGCGGTTGAAAGACGCGAAAAAATATATGAAACCCTGTCAAGACTCAATGTTGTGTTTCCTCCGGGAGGCGATCCCGGTGAATTTGATGCGGACGAATTTGTTTTGAGGTGCAGAGAGATTTCGAAAGCTCTCAAGAAGATCCATCCCAATGCTCAGATGTGGCCGTCTGCGCAGAAACCCCATTCGATTCCGACCTGGGGAGAAACCTTTATCGAAGAAATGGATAAGCTTCCTGACGAGATAGATGGCGTTATTCACGGCCCGAATCACGCGTTTGATCTTGATACGCTCAGACGCCGTTTGCCCGCCAAATATCCCATAAGACTTTACCCCGATATTACACATAATGTTCGCTGTGAATATCCTGTGCATTTTGACAGAGATGACTGGCATTTTGCACTCACTACGGGTCTTAGCCGTGAATGTACCAATCCCAGACCCCGCGAATACCGTCAGATTCACCGTCTTACACGCCGATATGTTGTCGGTTCGGTAAGCTATTCCGAAGGTGTTACGGATGACGTCAACAAGGCCGTGTGGTCGGATATGGATTATTTTCCCGGCTGTGATTTACGTACAACTCTGCTTGACTATGCAAGGTTATTCTTCTATGGAGCAGACCCCGATGCAGTTGCTGACGGAATACTTTCTCTTGAACTTAACTGGCAGTGCGACCCCGCAGAGAATCCGACAATTGACAGAACTCTCGAAACATTCGAGATGCTTGGTGCGAAGTATCCGTTCCTTGCGGAAAACTGGAGATATCTTCAGCTTCTTATGCGTGCGAAGTGCGACTGGGTTGTAAGACACAGACGACTCTTTGAACTTGATTTGATAAAACTTGCGGAAAAAGAGATAAAAGCAGGCAACCTTGACGGCGCAAGAGAAATTCTTTTGACCGATTTCGACGATGCCTACAAGAAAGAGAGAGAGGATATTTCTGCTCTTGCTCAAAAGCTCTTTGAGCTTATCGGTTTGCAGAGCGATATCGATAACTACTGCGCGGATAACTGGGAGAGGGGAGCTGTGCTTGAAACAATCGACCTTCCCGTAACCGACAGAAAATGGCTTCTCGGTAGATTTGATGCCGCAAAAGACTCTGCAAACCCTGCGGATTATATGAACAAAATCATAAACCGCAACAAGGTCAGAGCTGATGAATATTATTTCTCTGTTGCTCTTAACGGACTTGAAGAATGCGGCGTTGCCCAGACGGGTGAGATTTATATGAACTTCCAGGGCGACAGACCGAATGTCAACACTGGCGCAATGCCGACGGCAATGTTCAAAGTGTTTGACAATCTGACATTTAAATGCAAGGTCGGTGGCCTTGATTTTGACGGCGATTATAAACTGAAAATAACGTATTCGGATAAAAAAATACCCGCTCTCTGCGGACATAAGATAACCGCAAACGGGCAGGAAGTTTACTGCGGAACTCAATTCGGCGGCAACAAGGACGAAGAATTCGACCGTATGATGCTTGCACCCGGCTTTGAAACCGCAACTTATGTTATTCCGAAAAATATGATTGAAAACGGATGCGTTGACCTTGAATTTAGCGAACCATATATGGGCGTTATGTTCAGTGAATTCTGGATTACACATGAATAAAAAATAACGAGGTGTCTTGCAAAAGCGAGACACCTCATTTTCTTTTAATTATTCAACGGTTACTGTGCCGTCTTCTGCAACAGTGATTTTCATTCCGTCCTTAACGTAGTCAAGGAATTCCTGACCGAGGCAGTCGATGGTAACCATGGGTTCATCAGTCCATACAGCTGCAAGAACTGCACCTGCACAAGCGAGTGAGTCAATGTGCTCTGAGAAAAGCATACATTTGGGGTTTCTCTTCATAACGTTTGCGCAGTAGAGAACCATACCGCCTGTTGTTGAACCGATGGTCTGGGGAAGGCAGAGAGCTGTTCCTACCATAGGCTTGTTGTAAAGGTCAGCGTTGTTCTGGTCGCCGCACTTTGCTTCCTTGTCGCCGAACTGAAGTGCGTTCTGGAAAGAGGCGAGAGTGTTGAAACCGCCGTGTGAAACAAGAGCAGTAGCTGTGCACTTACCTGCAACAACGGGACGTCCTTTGAACTGTTTCATCTTACTTTGCCTCCTTTGTGATTATGTCAAGAATCTCTTCGCTTCTGTAGTAGCGAGAGGTTGTGTATGTTCTGAGCTTATTGGAGTTTGTGATAACGGGCATCTTCTTGCAAAGAGGGTTGTTCATATACATCAGAGGACAGATGTAGCTGAGAATAACGCCTGTTTCCTTAAGCTTTGCAGCATAGGGAGTCTTGTTGAATGCTTCAACAACTGCGGGAGCAGCTGTGAATACGGTGGGGATTGAAACCTTCTTGAGACCGTTCTTCTTAAGACCTGCAACAACGTTATCGGTCCATTCGATAAGCTGTGCGTGTGAAAGATGGGGGCAACCTACGAAGCAGAGCTTGGGCTTTGCGTTCTTATCTTTCCACATTACGGGGTAGTTAGCCTGAACTTTTGCGAGTTCAGCATCGTCAACAACATAAACCTGTGCACCCTCTGCGATAAGGCTTTCGCCTGATTCAACAGCTTCGGGAGTGAGGTTTTCTATGTGATAAAGACCGACAGCGCCGTTTGATGCGGTTGCTGCGCCGAAATCCTTGAGATATGCTTTTGTGTCGCCGTCAAGCTCTGTGCCGATCCACTGGTCAAGACCCTTGATGAAGGGAACGTCTTCCATAACCTTCATACCGATTGCTGAACCGAGAATCTGAGCTTCGGGTTTCTTTGTTGTTTTAACTTCAACAATCCATGTTGCCTTTCTGCCTTCGTCAGTAACGAGTCCGAAGTAAGGTACTCTACCTACGATTGAACCGAAAAGCACGATGATACCGGAGTTTCTGTTGCAGCGTGCACCGAGAACGGAGTTAGCATAAACAACAGCCGATGATTCTGCCCACGAAAGAACTTCGCCCTTCTTGGGAACATTGCCTACTTCGTCCATATAGCAGGTGCAGGTGTATGACTTGTCATCAATGAGACCGAGCTTTGAAAGCTGAGCGTCATAGCTGTTCTGCATGCTGTACATGAACTTGTTGAAGATGAGCTTCTGGAGGAAGTTTGCGGGAACATTGGGATCGAGGGGCTTGGGGTCAACAGAGAATTTCTGCTGTGAAAGTGCGCCGCCTGCGATAAGCTGATCCATAAGGTCATAAACGGGTTTCATAACCTTAAGACCGAAGCTTGTAACGAGGTGACCCATCTTGCTTTCGACGGGAACCATCTTTGTTGCACCAAATGCTTCGCCGTAAAGAACAAGGGTTTTCATAACCTTTGCCATTGCCTCACCCTTGGAGCCGTTAAGTATATCCTGCTCTTCGGGAGTGAGAATCATTTTGTATTCCATAATGAACTGTCCTTTCATTATAAATTTTCATTTTATTGTAACATTTTATATAAATTAATTCAACAGTAATTTGCAATATTTTTAAAAAATAAATTTTATCGATATAAGATAAGAAAAAATAAAAGCAGACGCATCATAACGACGCGTCTGCAGTTTTTTATGCAGTTTCTTTGAGCTCTCTTTCGAGCCAGATACAACCGATATCCATTGCGCTGTAAAGGCCTCTGCGCTCAGCTTTCTTAACAATCTTATCCTTCATTCTTACATCGGGATCGGTGTTGACAAGCTGAACTACAACTCTGTCTGCAACCTCAACACCCTTTACTTCACGGGTGCTTGTTATCTGCATGATAACAACATAGGGGTCACTCATATAGCCGTAATAAATGGTCTTTCCGCTTCTGACAAGCGGCTTGCCTTTATACATAAGAAACTTTTTCTTAGCCATTGTTTCGCTCCTTCAAGATTATTTGATTCCGAGATAGCACTTTACCATTGCCTGAAGAAGTTCATCTCTGTCAAGCCTTCTGACGAGGCTGCGTGCATTATTGTGTGTAGTTATATAAGTCGGGTCCTCGGAGAGGATATAGCCGACAATCTGGCTGATTGAGTTATAACCCTTTTCGTTCAAAGCCTCGTAAACTGCAAGAAGATTTTTCTTCATCTCTGCTTCGTTTTCGTCCTTGATTGAAAATTTAATCGTTTTATCAGTCATTTCGGTCACCTCCGTTACAGTTCATTATATAACAGATTTTTAAATAATACAAGGTTTTTTCAAAAATTAATGATTATTGTTTACAAAGCTGAAAAAATTATGCTCGGATAGTAACGCCGATTTTTTCGAGATTTGCAAGAATTGAGTCAATCCAACCCTGAACTTCTTCCATTTCAAGAGTTCTTTCCATTGACGCGAAAACAAGGCGGATTGTGATGCTCTTGATGTTTTCGTTTTCGTAAGTGTCAATAACCTTAACGCTGTCAAGCTCTGCAATGTTGAGTGATTCCCAGCAAGCAGCGATATCGGAATACTTTGTGCCTTCTGCGAGAACGAGTGAAAGGTCATACCATGTTGACTGCTGGGTGCTGGGCTCGCGGAACTTGATTGCATTTGCATCAATTGAGTTGAAATCGTTCATATCGATTTCGAAGCAAACAGCACAACCTGTCTTATCGAGCTTTGCTCTGTTTGCAGGATGCATTGCGCAAAGAACGCCGACCTTATTTCCGTCGATGAGAATTTCCGCGGTGTTCTTGGGATGCTGCCAAGCGTGCTCGGGAGCAATCTTGTTATATTGAACCTTCTTCTGTTTGATTGTGCCGATGAGGCAGTTGATGATTTCAACAGCCTTGAGATAAACAGCCTTTTCGTTGCCGCTCTTGTCATAAAGAACAACGCCGAGATGCTTTCTTTCATTGCTTGTGCCGTCAGCCTTAACGCCGTCAACAACTCTGCCGATTTCAAAGATGCCGTATTTATCAGCGAAATCTTTGTTTTCCTGAGCCATCGAAAGGAGAGTGGGAAGCATTGAGTTGCGAAGAATACCGTTGTCCGAGTTTTCGATGTTGAGAACCTTAACGTTATCCTCAACTTCGATGCCGAGCTTCTTGAACTTTCTGCCGTCGCACCAAACGTATGAGTGAACCTCGTGGAAGCCGTACTTCTTAACGAGCATATCCTTGATTTCGTTATCTTCCATACGTGCGTAATCGTTGGGAACGGGCTTAAGAGGACTGTTTGTGGTTGTGATTTCGAAGTTGTCGTAGCCGTAAATTCTTGTGATTTCTTCGATGATGTCGGCTTTGATTGTAACGTCCTTTGTTGCTCTCCAGGTGGGAACCTTAACGGTATATTCAGCGTTTTTATAATTAACGGCAAAGCCAAGTGCGGTGAGAGTTTTGTTAATCTGTTCATCGCTGATGTCGATGCCTGTATAACGGTCAACATACTTTTTGTCAAATGAAAGAGTGATTTCAGGGTACTTCTTTACATACTTATCTGTAACCTTTGATGCAACTCTTGCACCGCTGTCGATATCCTTGACAAGCTTTACGAATCTGCCGACTGCATCCATTGTGAGTTCGGGGTCGAGCATTTTTTCGTATCTTGCGCTTGCATCTGTTCTGTGACCGAGTCTTGAAGATGACTTTCTGATGCTTACACCGTCAAAGTTAGCGGATTCAAGCACAACGGAGCCTGTATCGTTTTCGATTTCGGATTCAAGACCGCCCATGATGCCTGCGATGCCGACGGGTGTGTCGCCGTTACAGATCATAAGAGTTTCTTCGTCGATATCTCTTTCGATGCCGTCAAGAGTTGTGAACTTTGTCTTTTCTTTGGGAGTTGTAACTACGATATTATCGATTGCGTTACCTGCAAAAGCATGGGTAGGCTGACCGATTTCAAGCATAATGTAGTTTGTAACGTCAGCAAGAAGGTTGATTCCTCTCATACCGCAGTAGAAAAGACGGATTCTCATATCAAGAGGACTCTTGTTCTTTGTTATATTGTCCATTTTTATGCAGGAATATCTGTAAACAAGATCTTCTCTGCCGATTTCAACGTCAACTGCTTCGTCGCCGTCATATGAAAGATCGCCCATCTCGAGAGGCTTGAGTTCTCTGTCTGCAAGAGCTGCAAGTTCTCTTGCGATGCCGTAGTGACCCCAGAGGTCGGGTCGGTTTGTGAGTGACTTGTTGTCAACTTCAAAGATGATATCGTCGATGGGGAAGATATCCTTGATGTTTGTGCCGTTTTTGAGTGAAGGGTCAAGCTCCATGATGCCTGAATTATCGTCGCTGAGTCCAAGTTCCTTTTCGGAGCAGCACATACCTTCGGATTCATAACCTGCAACTGTTGCAATCTTGATTTCGCCGCCGCATACTCTCCCGCCTGCAAGTGCAAGAGCAACCTTCTGACCGACTGCAACGTTGGGTGCGCCGCAAACGATGTTGCAGATTTTTTCGCCCGCATCAACCTTGAGAAGGTGAAGCTTCTTTGAGTTGGGATGATTTTCGATTGAAAGGATTTCGCCGACAACAACATTCTGCACGTCTGCGCCCTTTTCGATGATGTCTTCAACCTCTGCGGTTGCAAGGGTGAAGCTTTCAATAAGCTTTTTTATGTCCAGACCTTCAAGGTCAACATAGTCTTTAATCCAATTTATTGATACAAACATTTCTTATGTCCTCCTTGATTATTTCTCGGGTCTGGTGAAAGGCTTTTCATCAAACTGTGAAAGTGATTTGAGGCTTCCGCTGTTGAATACACGGATATCCTTGACGCCGTATGTCATCATTGCAAGACGTGTCATACCGAGACCGAAAGCAAAGCCTGTGTATTTTTCGGGGTCAATGCCTGCTGCAATAAGAACATTGGGATGAATCATACCGCAGGGGCAGAGTTCGAGCCAGCCTGAATCCTTACATGAGGGGCAGCCTGCACCCTTACAGATTGTGCACTGAATGTCAAGCTCAAATCCGGGTTCAACGAAGGGGAAGAAACCGGGGCGGAGTCTGACTGTGATATCTTTCTGGAAAACTTCCGAAAGCATTGTTTTCATAAAGTAGATAAGGTTTGAGATTGAAATGTCCTTATCAACCATAATGCCTTCCATCTGCAAGAATGTGTTTTCGTGGCAAGCGTCAATCTTTTCGTTTCTGAAGCATCTGCCGGGGAAGATTGCACGGATGGGATTGCCGTTTTCAAGATTCTTTGCATACTTGCGGAGAATTGTATTCTGAGCAGCTGAAGTGTGAGTCTTGAGAAGCTGACCAGTGCTCAGATAATAGGTATCCTGCATATCTCTTGCGGGGTGGTGCTTGGGGATGTTGAGAGCCTCAAAGCAGTTGTAGTCATCGGTGATTTCGGAGTAATCCTCAACCGCAAAGCCCATGCTCAGGAAGATGTTTTCAACATCACGGCTGACAAGGGTGATGGGATGGTATGAGCCGAGGTCTGCATCTGTGGGCATTGATTCGTCATAGCTTTCTGCAGCATCAATCATCTTCTGCTCTTCAAGCTTTCTGAGCTCTTCAAGTTTGGATGCAATGGCAGCTTCAATAAACTGCTTTGTGTCGTTTATTGCCTGACCTGCTTCTTTTTTTTGGTCGTTGGGTACGTTGCGAAGCTCCTGCATAAGAGCGGCAACAGAGCCTTTTTTGCCGAGGAATTCGATTCTGAGCTGTTCAACATCAGCTGTTGCGGCAACGCCTGCAATCTTTTCTTCAAACAGCTTTTTTAATTCTGCGGGCTTTTCAAACATTTTATATCAATCCTTTCATATTTTACAAAATAAAAATCCCTCATCATCAAAAGATGACGAGGGACGAATAAAATCCGCGGTACCACCCTGCGTTCACGGCAAAAGCCGTGCGCTTTGATATCCGTAACGGGGATAAGCCGTCAAATCCTACTGCTCTTTCAGATTCGCCGCTAACGGGTGAACTTCGGCAAGCCCTCTTCACAGTCCGCTTCCAGCCGATGACGGACATTCTCTGAGTGATTGGAAATGCTTACTCTCCCGATCTCTGCGTTTTTATATCCCGAATATTCTATCACAAGAATATTCTTTTTGCAAGTATTATTTTAAATTATTCAAATAAACATTATATTCAGTTTCGCTCATCAGCGGATGTGTAAATGCGATATCGGTCATTTTGACAAGCCACGGATTGGAATCAATAAGAATCTGCGGATTGTCAAGCACATCTTCATTAATCTTCACAACTGTGCCGTTGACGGGGGAGATGATATCAAAAAATTCGCACGAAATTATTTCTCCGATGCTTTCGCCTGCGTGGATATATTCATCTTCGTCACACAGAAAAATCTCAAAGTTTTTGCAGGTTTTTTTGACGGCATAATCTGAAATCCCGATTAAAATTCCGTCAGATATTTTTTCGATGCGGCAATGATTTTTGGAATATCTCATTTTATCATCTCGTTGAATTCGGCTTCACTTATAATCGTAACTCCGAGAGTCTGAGCTTTCACAAGCTTGCTTCCCGCTTCTTCGCCTGCAAGCACATAGCTTGTCTTTTTCGAAACAGATGAAGCTGTTTTACCGCCGAATTTCTCGATGATTTCGCTTGCTTCGTTTCGTGAATAGGTCGGTAATGTGCCTGTCAGAACAAAGGTTTTACCCTCAAAACGGTTGTCAATTTTCTCTTTTTGCGATGCCATATTTACACCGTATGCGGCGAGCGCTTCAATCTCTCTTTTTGATTGCTCAAGTGCAAAGAAATCCGCAACGCTCTTTGCCATAATTCCGCCGAATCCTTCGATTGATGCAATATCCTCAAGGCTTGCATTCATAATATTTTCCATCGTTTCGAAATGCTCTGCAAGAATCTTGCCCGCTTTCTGACCGACGTGACGGATGCCGAGTGCAAACACAAGCTTTGCAAGGTCGTTGGATTTCGATTTCTCGATTGCATCAACGAGATTCTGTGATGATTTGTCCTTGAATCCCTCAAGAGTCATAAAGTCCTCTTTTTTGAGAGTGTAAATCTCACTTGCTTTGCTCAAAAGTCCGTTTGCAACGAGCTTTTCAAGCACCGCATCACCCATACCCTCGATATCCATAGCGTCCCTTGAACAGAAATGGATGAGATTGCGAAGGAGTTGTGCGGGGCATTCGGGGTTAACACATCTTACCGCCGCTTCATCTTCTTCACGGATAACGTTTGCACCGCAAGACGGACAAACCGCGGGGAGTGTATATTTCGCGCTGTTTTCGGCGTGAGCAATAACTTTTATCACCTCGGGAATGATGTCGCCTGCCTTGCGGATAACAACTCTGTCGCCGAGTCTGATATCTTTTTCGTCAATGAAATCCTGATTGTGAAGAGTCGCTCTTGAAACGGTTGAACCTGCAACAAGAACGGGTTCAAATATAGCGGTCGGCGTAAGCACACCCGTTCTGCCAACGGCAACCTCAATATCAATGAGGGTGGTTTCCTTCTCTTCGGGTGGATATTTGAATGCAAGTGCCCATCTCGGGAATTTTGCAGTGCTTCCGATTTCGGTACGCTGTGCGAATGAATCAGTTTTGATAACCGCACCGTCAATGTCAAAGGGGAGAGAGGAGCGCATTTCGCCTATTCTTTCAAGCTCTCCGATAACGCCGTCAATGTCGTTGAATTTATTGCAGAAAGGAACAGTCTTGAAACCGAGTTCTTTAAGAAATTCAATTGACTGCTTATGTCCCGTTATCTCATTTCCGTCATAACGCTGAATGTTGAAAACAAAGATATCAAGCTTTCTTGTTGCGGTAATCCGGGGATTCTTCTGCCTTAATGAACCTGCCGCTGCATTACGGGGATTCTTAAAGGTTTTTTCGCCGTTTTCTTCCTGCTCTTCAACAAGATCAGCAAAGACTTTTTTGGGCATATAAACCTCGCCTCGGACTTCAATTGTGACATCTTTTTTGAGGTGCAGAGGAATTGAATTGACAGTCCTCAAATTTGCAGTGACATCTTCACCGACATTGCCGTCGCCTCTGGTTGAACCTCTTACAAAAACGCCGTTTTCATATTCGAGAGCAACGGAAAGACCGTCAATTTTAGGCTCAACAACAAATTCCGCATCAGCAAAAACGGATCTCACTCTGTCGTCAAATGCACGCACTTCGTCGATGCTGAATGCATCCTGAAGGCTTTCGAGCGGAACGGCGTGAACAACAGGTTCAAACATTCCTTCCGCGCTTCCGCCGACGCGTTGAGTGGGGGAGTCGGGAGTGATAAGCTCGGGAAAATCCTTTTCGATTTCTGTAAGCTCACGCTGGAGCATATCATATTCATAATCGCCGATTTCAGGGGCATCTTCGACATAATATTTATGGCTGTGATAATTGAGCAAATCGCGAAGCTCTTTTGCTCTCTGCTGTGCTTTATCAAACTGCATATCGTTACTTCCTTATTATTGATATACATATTATACCAACTAAAATATGTAAAATCAATATTTTTTATTCAACCATAACATCGGGCACCGAGCCGACAATAACCGTCTGCGCAACACAGAAAGATGTTTCGACCGTTTTTTCAATCCGCCTGCCCGCGAGATTGAGCATAACCGTTGTTTCGACATTGAGCATCACGCTGTGCTGTGTCTGATTTATGCCCGCACTTTCAAAAATATTATCAAAATCAGTTTTTGTTGAAGATGCAAAACCCACATCAATATTGATATGCGGACCGAATCCCGAAAAAAGAACGACTCCGCTTGCTGTGCCGAGTGAAACGGGAATTTCGGTTTTGCTCATTTTATTGAATTCGTTGTCAATTGCTTTGGTTACTTGAGATTTGAAAAGATTCATCTTCACTATGTCGGTTGTAATTCCCGTTATCATATTACTGTTGCCGTAATTTATGCTCACAAGTTCACAGTATGCGGGAGCGTATTGTGAAAGGATTTTCTCAACCGCAGAATTGACCCGTTCCGTCGAGATCGCATAAGCCTCAACAGCCGCAAGGTCATAAACCGAGGGCCGAAGCTTTGCATCAATCAGCAAAACGGATATCAGAAAAAGGATAACCGTGCATATAATTATGAATACCGCGGGGTTTCTCCGACGGTAAAAGCGTCTGTACCTCACATAAACCACCCCTTTTATTATATGCGGTGAAACGATATACAGCATACAACTTTCTTGAAGGAAGGATTATGTTTTGATTTTACAAAAATTTAACAGTCGGTTAATAACACACTCTGTATTTTATGGTAAACTAAATCAAGGTGATGAAAATGAAAAAAATTAAAACTGTGTTTGGAATATTATCGGCATTTTTTATTTTGCTTGCACTGACCGTATTTATCACGGAAAGTTGCAGTGATTACAGATTCCTTATAGGTTCGATAGACGGCGATATATTGAATGTTGTTTTTTCAGTTTGTGCGGCGGTTTGTCTTTTAGTTTCAGCAATAACAGCGATTTTGTCCAAAACTGAAAAACGCATAATTTTAAACTCGGTTATAAGATTTCTGTGTATATGCGTTATCTGCAGCTTTGCTTTGGTTTTGTCATCTGTCAGCAAAGACTGTGAATATTATAAGTTTATTTCACCTGACGGCGCTCACACGGTTATTGCGGAAGAATGGTCTTATCTTTTAGGTGGCGGAGTTGTTTTTTATGAGCGTGTAAATCCGCTGCTTGTTACATACAGAGAAAATTTCAGCACTGATGATGGCTTTCGCGCAATAAGTTCGGGGGATTATTCTGTTGAATGGAATGAAAACGCTATGAGTATTACTTTGCAAAACGGAAACAATATCTATAAGACAGTAAAAATAATATTGTGAATTAAAAAGAGCTTCTTCACTTAATCGGTGAAGAAGCTCTTTCTTATTATCAATCTTCAATTGCCGCCTTGCGGGAGTTGATTTTCTTGAATATTTCTGTATCGAACTTGGGCGTTCTGTCGTAGTAGTAAAGACCGTTCTGTTCCTGCTCGATATCGTAAAGCTGGGTGTAGCAGAATCCGAACATTCTGTAGTTGTCGAGAAGCGCATCGGTAAGACCTGCATATCTCTCGATGAATTCTTCTTCTGTCTTGGGTGCGTTGCCGTAACCCCAGGCGTCGCCTCTGTCGCCGTTTGACCACTGAAGTCCGCCGTATTCGCTTACCCACGCACAACCCTTACCGCTGTACATCTGTCTGTCGGGGAATCTCTCATAAAGAGTTCCTTCTGTCATAAGCTTGTCATAGTTTTCTTTGAAAATATGATAATCCTGCTCATAATCATGAACATCAAAGATGTCTGTGATTGTATGGAAGTTACCGCTTGTGTCAATGCAGGGGCGGGTTTCATCCATATGCTTTGTAACTTTATAGATTGTTGCGATTACATTATCATTCTGGCGTCTTCCTGCAAAATCCCAGGTTTCATTGAAGGGGCACCAGCCGATGATTGAGGGATGGTTGAAGTCTCTTTCAACGCATTCGCACCATTCGGGAAGCATTGCACCGAGTGCGGCGGGGTTTGAGTGGTCAAGACCCCAGTTGCCGTATTCGCCCCAGACGATGTAGCCGAGTCTGTCACAATGATAAAGGAATCTGGGTTCAAAAACCTTCTGATGAAGTCTTGCGCCGTTGAAACCGACTGCCATTGAAATTCTGATGTCGTTTTCAAGGTCTTCTTCTGTCGGAGCGGTGTAAATTCCGTCGGGATAGAATCCCTGGTCAAGAACAAGTCTCTGGAAAACAGATTTGCCGTTGATGAGGAATTTATAGTCGTCAAGCTTTACATTGCGGAGTCCGAAATATGATTTGATTTCGTCATCACCGAATGTGAGAGTGAGGTCATAAAGTCTGCCGCAACCGACTTCCCAAAGATGGATTTCGGAAAGGTCTATTTCACCTGCAACGGTTGATGATGCGGTTTTTTCAAAGCTGCCCATCGGTTTGCCGCCGAATGAAGCTTCTGCAACAAATTCGCCTTCGCCTTCAACAACGGCGGTGATTGCAAGTGTGCCGTTAATGTAATCGGGGAAAAGCTTGAAGCTTTTGATGTATGTCTTGGGTACGAATTCAAGCCATACAGTCTGCCAGATGCCCGTTGTTCTTGTGTAGTCACATCCGCGGGACTTCAGTTCTTCACACTGCTTTCCTCTGGGGATGAGATTGTTTCTTACATCGTCAACGGCATTGACAATAACTGTATTTTCACCTTCGGAGAGAAATTCGGTGATATCAAATGTGAACGAACAGTATCCGCCGATATGAGTGCCTGCAAGCTTGCCGTTGACATAAACCTTTGTTTCATAGTCAACAGCGCCGAAATGAAGCAGAACTCTGCCTTCAAGCTGAGTTGCAGTTATGTCAAAGCTTCTTCTGTACCATACGGCAGGAATGAAGTCTGTATATTCAATGCCCGAGAGTTTGCTTTCGGGGCAGAAGGGGACGATGATTTTCTTTTCCCAATCTGCTTTGTCAAGGATGCCTGCAGCATATTTGCTGTTACCGAAGTCGAATTCAAAATCCCATTCACCGTTAAGGTTGAGCCAGTTTGCGCGCTCAGACTGCGGATTGGGATGCTCGGGTCTGGGTATGTTAATCATAATAATTTTCTCCTTATTTATCAAAGAATTTATTCTCAATCATAGCCGCAAGGCAATGATATACGGGCAATGTCAGTTCCTGAACCTTGAACGTTTCGGTTTCGGGAAGTTTTATGCACACATCCGAGAATCTCGAAAGCGCGCTTTCTTTTTCTCCTGTTATTGATATAACTTTCATATCTGCCGCAAGTGCCGCTTCAGCAGCATAAACAATGTTTTCCGAGTTGCCCGATGTGCTCAAGCAAAGCAGAACATCGCCGCTTTTTGCATATGCATAAACTTGCTGTGCGAAAACGAGCGACGGCACGGCATCGTTTGAAAATGCAGTCATAAGTGCTGAATGAGTGCAAAGCGATATTACGGGCAGACCTTTCTGGAGATTATCGGCAATGAATCTGTCACCGAATTTTTCTTTCTCGCTATCGGAAAGCGGTCTTTTCTTGAGAAAGCCTTTCAAAAGTTCTCCTGCAAAATGGTCGCAGTCGGCGGCTGAACCGCCGTTGCCGCAGCAGAGAAGCTTTCCGCCGCTTTCAAAACAGTATGCCATTATTTCAAATGATTTTAATATATCCTCTTTGCAGGTTTCAAGAGAAGGATATCTTTCGAAAAGCTCATTAAAGATTTTGTCTGTCATTTTTTTGCCTCCGCGAAATCTTTGGCAACTCCGATAGCGGCAAAATCTCCGATTTCGTCACCAAGCATTGCCGGGACTATTGTACAGCATTCTGCAGAAATTGCAAGTGCTTCTTTCTTTATGGTTTCATTCATTGCATCAGCAAGAAGATAACCCGAACGCTGATAAATGCTGCCGATGACGATTCTTTCGGGATTGAGAATATCAATAAGAATTGAAATTCCGAGACCGAGCTTTTCTCCGCATCTGCGATAAATTGCATTTGCGAGTTTATCGCCTGCAACTGCCGCCTCGGCGATGGTTTTTGCTGTTACGTTGTCACGGGGGATTGTGGTTACTCCGTTATAAATTGAGAGCATTTTTTTGCCCATCACAGCAATGCCTGCACCGCTGCAGAATCCTTCAAATGAACCAGCTTTTCCGTATGCGGCGGGACCGTCGGCATCAAGCCTTATGTGACCGACCTCGCCTGCGGTGCCGCAGGTGCCCGAATAGAGCTTTCCGTCAAGGATAAGACCCGCACCCATACCTGTGCCGAATGTGAGAAAAATCATATTTTTTGTGCCTTTGCCGGCACCGAACTGCCATTCTGCAAGTGCGCACGCATCTGCATCGTTTCTGACTTTGCAAGGGATTGAGAGAGCTTCCGTTATCATATCCGCAAGCGGAACATTATCCCAGTCCGAAAGATTGGGAGGGGACATAATGATTCCTTTGTCGCTGTCAAGCGGACCACCGCAGCTTACACCGCATGCAAGCACGTCAGAAACATCAACTTCGTTTCTGTCAAGAATTTCACGCGCAGAGGAAATAAGCTGAGCGATTATTTCTTTGTATCCTCTTTCGGCTTTGGTATCAAATCTGATTTTGTCCTTTATGCTTACCGTGTTTTTTTCGCTGAGAATAACGGCGCATTTTGTGCCGCCGATATCCATTCCGAGGTAATATTTCACAGTATCACCGCCTTGTGTCAATAATACAATAAAACTGATATTTAGTCAATAATTACCCATAATAAAACGGAAGGGGTGGTTTTGTGGCGGTAACGCTGATAAGGGCAACGGTGCTTTATCTGGTAATAATTTTTCTTATGCGACTTATGGGTAAACGCCAGATAGGTGAGCTTCAGCCGTCTGAGCTTGTCATAACGATTCTTCTCTCCGAAATCGCATCGATTCCGATGCAGGATAACCGTGTGCCGATTCTTCATTCGGTTGTTGCTTTGTTTGCGCTTGTTGCTTATGAAATTTTTTCTTCTGCGCTCAGCCTTAAAAGTAACCGCTTGCGTGCATTGATTCAGGGGCATCCCGTGATTGTTATCCGCGACGGGGAAATAGATATGAAAGCACTCGGAAAACTGAGGATGACAGTGAATGATTTGATATCATTGCTCCGCCAGAAGGATGTGTTTGATATTTCTCAGGTGTCCTATGCTGTTTTTGAAACGAACGGAAAAATCAGCGTTTTGCTCAAACCCGAAAGCTGTAATTCAACGGCGAAAGATCTCGGATTATTCCCGGAGGACAGCGGAATGCCGTTTGCGGTTGTCTGCGACGGAAAACTTGTTGAAGAAACGCTTGCTGAATCAGGGTTTGACATAAGTAAAATAAATAAACTTATTTTGTCAAGCAAAATGCCGATTGAAAATATAATGATCATGACCGTCGATAAAAACGGAATATCATATATAGCAGGAAAGGATAGCGGTAAATGAAAAGAGTTATTGCGGCGGCTTTATTGTTGAGCACGGCGGTGATGATTTCGTTGTGGGCGGGGCATGTTTTCAGAACAGAAATGAACGGTCTTTTATCATCTCTTGATAAGCTTGTTGATACGGCACAAACGGGTTCGGGAGAAGAACTTGCCGAAAAGACGGATGAAATTCTTATTCAATGGGAAAAATCATCAGGAATTCTGCATTCGCTTGTTATGCACGAGGGTATGGATGATGTTGAAGATAATATAACCGCGCTTCCGCTGCTTCTTGAACATTCGGACCGCGAGGAATTCAAAATCAAGTGTATAGAAGCAATTAATCAAATTGAAAATCTTCTCAATGCAGAAAAACTGAATTTTGAAAATGTTTTATAACTTTTTAAATATGTACAAATTGTAAAATCAGAAATTTCATTTACTGCAATATTGAAAAATCTGAAGAAAAGTGATAAAATTAAATTAAGCAAAATAAACTTGAATCATTCGGTAAAAGGAGGTGTGCTTTATGGGATTTAATATGTTGATTTTTTGGGTTGTGATGCTTGTTGTCCTGCTTGTTGTTGAAGCTGTGACGGCGCAGATGGTCACAATCTGGTTTGCTGCAGGAGCGGCGGCTGCCATTGCTGCGGAAATTCTCGGTGCGCAGGTATGGCTTCAGTGGATTGTGTTTGTTGCGATTTCGGCAGTTACGCTGGTTGCTACACGTCCTCTTGTGCGTAAGCTGACCAAAACAAGGGTTCAGCCTACCAATGCTGACCGATGCATAGGGCAGACCGCCATTGTCGTTGAGGATATCGACAATATTGAAGGCAAGGGTCAGGTTCACGTTAACGGCGTTGTCTGGACCGCTCGTTCGCTTGACGGTACAACTTTTAAAAAGGATGAAAGAGTCACCGTTGAAAAAATCGACGGAGTGAAACTCATAGTCAAGGCAAAATAAAAGATTTAATACAGGAGGATTTATTATGGAATTTATTATTCTCACCATTCTCGCACTTGTTATCATAGCAGTAGTTATTCTTAATATTAAAATTGTTCCTCAGTCAAAGGCATATGTCATTGAAAGACTCGGAACATACAGCGCGACATGGCAGACAGGTCTTCATGTTAAAATTCCGTTCATTGAAAGAATTGCAAAGCAGGTTTCGCTCAAGGAACAGGTTGTTGACTTCCCGCCCCAGCCCGTTATCACAAAAGATAATGTAACAATGCAGATTGACACAATTGTATTTTTCCAGATTACTGACCCGAAGCTTTTTGCTTACGGTGTTGAAAGACCTCTTACCGCTATTGAGAATCTGACCGCAACAACGCTCAGAAACATTATCGGTGAAATGGAACTTGACCACACACTCACATCAAGAGATGTCATCAATGCTAAAATCAGGGGTATTCTTGATGAAGCAACGGACCCTTGGGGCATCAAGGTCAACAGGGTTGAGCTTAAGAATATTCTTCCTCCCAAGGAAATTCAGGATGCGATGGAAAAGCAGATGAAGGCAGAGCGTCAGCGCCGTGAAGCTATCCTTACCGCCGAAGGTGAAAAGGCAAGTAAGATTCTTGTTGCCGAAGGTCAGAAGGAAAGTAAAATTCTTGCCGCAGAAGCAGAGAAGCAGAGTGCGATTCTTGCTGCTGAAGCTATCAAGGAAGCCAAAATCCGCGAAGCCGAAGGTGAGGCGGAAGCAATCCTCAAGGTTGAGCAGGCGAGAGCACAGGCAATCAGCCTTATCAATGAAGCTGCACCCGGTCAGGGATATCTCACAATCAAGAGCCTTGAAGCTTTTGAGGCTGCCGCAGACGGTCAGGCTACAAAGCTTATTATCCCCAGTGATTTGCAGGGATTGGCAGGTCTTGCCGCGAGCGCAAAGGAAATTCTTTCAGATAAATAAAATTTAAAGCGGAGTGCTTCGGCACTCCGCTTTTTTGTTGTTTATTCGTATTTTGCTCTTTCTCCGCCGATATATTTCGGTCTTGTTTTTGCGGCGGAAAGCTTTGCTTCTCCGATGGTGTTGTTTTCGAGTCTGAGGGGAACGGCAACTTTTTTGAGATGCATTCCGATGAGAGTTGTTCCGATATCAATTCCTGCATCAGCCTTGATTTCCTCAACAGCAACGGCCTTTTTCATCGTCTGCCACGCCGCAGTTGCAAACGAACCGCCTGCACGGGGATGAGGGACAACACAGACTTGCTCGAGTCCGAGTGAGTCTGCTTTTTCTTTTTCTATGATAATTGCTCTGTTAAGATGCTCACAACACTGTGCGGCAAGAAAGATTCCTTTCTCGGCGAATACGCTGTTGAGCCCGTCGAAGATTTCCTTTGCAACATCAAGGGTGCCGCTTGTGCCGATTCTTTCGCCGATTACCTCGCTTGTTGAGCATCCGATAACAGCAACATCTCCGCTTTTAAGTTCTGCCTTTTCAACAAGTTCTGCTGCCGCGGATGCGGACTGAATGTAAATATTGTTCATATCAATTTATCCTTTTCTGAAAAATTCCGAAAGTGTTTTGCTTTTGTCAATTGCAGATGATACTGCCAGTGCTGCGATGATGCCGACGATACCCTGCATAACATTTGAGAAAATGCTGCCTGCTGCCGCAAGTCTGTAGCCGAGAATCAGTGATTCATATCCGAAGTATCCGAGCACCATTATTGCTTCTGCAGCAAAGCCTGCGCAAAGCTTTGAAACGAAATTCTTTTTGCCGCGGAACGACTTGGCAACGAAGTAAACCGAAAGCGCCATAAGAGCTTTTATTATGAATGTTGCGGGTGCATACTGAATGTATCCCGAAAGAATGTCCGCAAGTGCTGAACCAATACCCGCGGCAAGTGTGCCGTAAACAGGTGAAAAAAGCAGTCCAGACAGAATAACAAAGCAGTCACCGAGATTGAAATATCCGTTTGTTGCGGGTGACGGTATTTTGACAATGAAAGTTGCAACACATATTATTGCCGCAAAAAGTGCTGATGATGCGAGCAATTGCATTCTTTTTAGTTTCATCGGAATTACCTCCTTAATAAACATATTTAAAGTATAATCTAAACAAAAATCTTTTTCAAGATGCGTTCTGTTGTGTTTTTTAACAATATTTAATCTTGAAAAAGCAATTGTTATGTGATATAAAATAATTATATTCTTTATTCCATAGGAGGTAAAAATGAATATCCCGTCATACCATAAAGATTTGGGCAGCCTTCACATCGGCTGCGAAAAACCCAGAGCATACTATATTCCTTACCACAGCGAAGAAGCTGCATTGAACGGCGACAGAGAAAAATCAGAGTTCTATCATTCGCTTTGCGGTGAATGGAATTTTAAATTCTACAATTCATTTGAAGATATCGGCGATGATTTCCTTAAGGAAAGCTTCACTGATGCGATTGCCGTTCCCTGCTGTTGGCAGACCGTTCTTGGCAAGGGCTATGATGTTCCTCTTTACAGCAATCTTTTCTATCCTTTCCCGCTTGACCCGCCCTATGTTCCCGACGAAAATCCCGCAGGTCATTACAACAGAAAAATCAATCTTTCAAAGAAAGACGGCAAACGTTATTTCATCAATTTTGAGGGTGTATCATCATGCTTCTATCTTTTTGTTAACGGCGAATTTGCTGCTTACAGCCAGGTGAGCCACAACACTACAGAGGTTGATATTACCGATAAGCTTACAGACGGCGAAAACACAATTGATGTTGTTGTTGTCAAATGGTGCGACGGAAGTTATCTTGAAGATCAGGACATGTTCCGCCTTTCGGGTATTTTCAGAGAGGTTTATATTCTCGAAAGACCCGAAAACTGCGCAATGGATATGTGGATTGCATCCGAGCTTTCCGATGATATGCAGACGGGCGATATCTTTATGAAAGAGTTTTCGTGGGTCGGCGATGAAGCTGAAACATATGTCAAGGTTATTTCTCCTGACGGAAAGATTGCTTTTGAAGGTGCGGACCTTGATGCAACAATCGAAAATCCTGTTCTTTGGAACAGCGAAAATCCTCAGCTTTATACTGTTCTTGTTTATTGCAACGGTGAAATTATTCCGTTTAAAACGGGATTCAAGAAGATTGAATTCAGAGGCAATGTTGCTTATGTCAACAATCAGCCGATAAAGCTTTATGGCGTTAACCGCCACGATTCCAACCCCGAAACCGGTTATTACTGCGATATGGAGCATATGATTCGTGATATCCATATCATCAAGCAGGGCAACTGCAATACCGTCCGTACTTCTCACTATCCCAACGACCCGAGATTCCTTGAACTCTGCGACGAATACGGTCTGATGGTTGTTGATGAAGCGGATATCGAAACCCACGGTATGGGCTTTGAATACCGTGATACCTGGGATTGGATGCGCTGGTCAAAGCTCTCGATTGAAGATGAGTGGGAGCCTGCTTATGTTGACAGAGCAGAGCGTCTTTTTGAACGCGATAAAAACCACGCTTGCGTTATTATGTGGTCTCTCGGCAACGAATCAGGATGCGGCAAAAACCACAGAGCGATGGGTAAATACATAAAAGACCGTGACCCCGATGCGATTATTCATTACGAAAACGCACATCTTGAATTCAAGGCTGTTCCTATCGGTGAAAACTACAGCGACATTTCTGATGTTGAAAGCAGAATGTATGCTCCTCTTGATTATACCGCTGAATATGCAGAAAACAAGAATTCCAAGAAACCCTTCTATTTCTGTGAATTCTGTTGCTCGATGTCAACGGGTAACATCCACGCACATTGTGATGTTTTCAGAAAATATCCTGCAGTCTGGGGCGGATGCTTCTGGGAGCTTACCGACCATGCTGTTGCAGTAAATGATGGTAAGGGATTCCGTTACGGCGGTGACTTCGGCGATTATCCCCACAACAGCGTCTGCTGCATTGACGGCGTTGTTTTCCCTGACAGAAAGCTCAGACCCGGTTTTGTTGACATGAAGAAAGGCTATGAGCCTTTTGAGGGTGAATATTCCGACGGTAAGGTCAGCATCTTTAACCGCAGATTCTTCGAAACACTCGCTGACCTCTATATTGAATGGAAGCTTGAAGTCAACGGCGAAACCGTTATGAACGGAAGAATTGACGATACTGATATTGCTCCTCAGAGTGCAATGGAATTCAAGCTCTTTGATAGCGCTCCCGTAAGCGATTGCTGCTATCTTACTCTCACATTCCACGAAAAGAATGAACGCAAATGGGTCGGTGCAGACTATGAGGTCGGTTTCCTTCAGTTCGATTTATCTGTTGAAGCAAGTAAGCAAAAGACCGTACTTGCTGCACCTTCGTTTGAGGATGGCAGAAGATTCGTTGAAATCAATTGCGGAAATATTGTTTATACATTTGATAAGCCTTACGGCAGAATTTCATCCGTTGTTTACGGTGGAAAAGAGATGCTCGCGCAGCCCGTACAGATTGAAATCTGGAAGTCACACGGCTATAATCAGCTTGGTGATGCAGATGACAGACGCTCAGCGGCAATGCAGGCGGCGGTTCAGAAAACCTATTCTGCAACCGTCACAACCGAAGCAGACTGTGTAAAAATCACTTGTCCCGTTTCAATCGGCGGACCTGCGGTTGTACCTATCCTCAACGGTGAAATGACCTATAAATTCTATTCTGACGGCAGAGCCGAAATAGGTTTCGGCGGTGAATTCAGACAGCTTCTAATCGATATGAATATGCGTCTGCCCAGATTCGGATTCCGCTTTGCACTCAAGGGTGGTTACGAAAACATGGAATACTTCGGCAAAGGTCCCGAAGAAACATATGCAGACCGCCATCTTGGTTGCCGTTACGGCAAATTCGAAACAACCGTTACAGAGAATTTTGTTCCTTATATCAGGCCGATTGAGAACGGCTCTCATTTCGGCACAAAATACGGTGTTGTTAAAAATGATGATGGTGCAGGTATGATTTTTGCACCTGTAAGCGAAAATGCATTCCAGTTCAACGCATCTCATTTCACACCGCTTATGCTTGAAGAAACAAAGCACAATGATGAGCTTGTTCCTCTTGAGGACACAATCGTTTATACAGATTATAAGTTCGATGTAAGAAGCGGACACGGAATTTACGACGAGCTTGAACCCGAGCGTAAATGGGGATTTGAACCGTTTGAGTTTGCAGTTGCAATTAAGCCTTTTGACGGTGAAATCAATCCGTTTGAATTTATCTGAAAATAAAAATGGGGAGCTGAAATATCAGCTCCCTCTTTTTGTTATTTTCTGTTTTTTCTCTCCAGAAATTCTTCGTAAAGCTTCTGCTTCATTTCGTCGCTGTATTCATAGCTCCAGAGATTGTAAATTCCGTTGAAATCCTCAAAGGTTTCATCGGGATATATTTTTGTCTGCCCGTAAACATAGGGAAGGGGAATTTCAACCGTACCGTTTGATGCAATATGATATTCTTTTGAAATGTCAATTGCAACACGGTTCGATTCCTGACGGGGTAATTCTTCGTCAAATTTTATCTGTGTTATTGCAAAAAGAGCACACTCTGCATCGGCAAGGCGGTAGAATTCGGGAGATGTGCCCGAATGACCGTGATGCGATACCTGAACAACATCGCATTTAAGAAAATCGCCGTAACGCGGAATGATAACCTTGTCGCTTTCTGCTGATGAATCGCCGGGGAAAAGCACTTTGCTGCCCTCTGCGGTCATCATCAACGATGTTGATGAATTGTTGAAGTCAGCGATTGAATTGGGGAAAACATCCTCGTGTGTGCAGAGAACATCAAATTCAAGATTGCGCACGCAAAAATGCTGACCCGCATGGAGGGTGATGACTTTTGTGCCACGGAGATCCTTGATTTTATTTTCGAATTTTGTGATACAGGATTTGCAGCATTCATCCCAGTTGCCGTTGTCTCGGTGAGTAACGGGTGGGAAATTATAATATACCGCCTCAATGTCAATCTCGTCACGGTGAAAATCGAGAATATCCATAAACTTGCAGATGTGGTCGTCGTGTCCGTGCGAGAAGAACCAGCCTGCAACAACGGGCTTTTTGCCTCCGTTCTGTTTTGTTAAGAATTCAACGATTCTTCTGTCATCGTTGACCGAATACATATGCGGGGTGTCAATAACAAAAAAGCTTCCGTCCTTGCATCTGATTATGTAGCACATTCCGCAGTCAATCAGCGCATGATCAACCTCGAACTGCCAGAGAGTGGTTTTTGCCGTGTCGGCACAGATTTCAGGCTTTGTGTTATACGGAGTAAGGTTGGGGTCTGCAACGATTCTAAGTTTTCTTTCGTGTTCGCAATAGTAAACATGTGCCGCAACATCCGAACGGTATGTTCTGAAACAGTTATCTTTTATGTTGTTTTCGGAAAAAAGAGTGAATCCCGAATTTTCAAGCAGACTGCACTGAAGTTCGTATTCTTCTTTTGAACTGTTTGCAAACACAATCAGTTCTCTGCCGTTACCGCTGTCATATCTGCCGGAAGATTCACGCTTTATTATGGGTATATTTTCAAATATATTTTTCATATAATCACCTGCGGTTGAATTGTTTGGCATAATTATATCATTGAGCTGTCTCGAACTCAATATCAAATTTGAATTAATTGTAAAAATAACATTATAAAAGTTGCGGCCCTGTTTCGAATATGTTATCATATAAACATAATGAACACGGATAAAAGGAGGCGGCAATATGAAAAGATTTATCTGTATAGTTCTTTGCGTGCTGATTATTATTTCGTGCAGCTTTGTTCCGACCTTTGCATCTGAAAAGAAAAGTGACAATCCCGTTATTCTTATTTCGGGTTTCCTTTGTTCGCAACTTTATATTGATTACGGTAATGATGATGAAACGAATATCTGGAAAGCTATGCTTGAAAATGCCGCTGACCTTGTTGGCGATGAATTTTCAACTGTCGCAGGTGCGGTTGCGCAATTTGCCATAGGAAATGACGAGAAATTCGGAAAGGTTCTCGGAGGATGTGCCGAAGAAGTTCTTGATTTGTTCAGCTGTAATTCTGACGGGACTTCCAAATATGAACTTTTACATTATCCGAATATCCCTGCGACATCAAATCTTGAATATATGTATGAAAAAGGACTTGAGGACAGACTCTACGAAAAGAATTTCTGCCGATATCTTTCGGAGCAGACAGACCCGAGCCGTGTTTACTGCTTCCAGTATGATTCGCGTATGGACGCCGTGACGCTTGCGTATCAGCTTCGTGAATTTATAAACGAAGTGAAAGAATACAACAATGCAGAAAAAGTCAATATTTTTGCTCTCAGTTTCGGAGGACTTATAACCTCGACTTATTTAACATTATTTGAAAGTGATAATTCCGTTGAAAAGGTTGTTATGAGTGTGCCTGCAATCGGCGGCACGAATATTCCCGACAGACTTTTCAGAGGCAAAATTAATCTTCCCGCAGAGGATATAATAAAATTTTTTGAAACGATTCTCGGCGGCGAAAGTAATTTTGCAAGATTTTTTGAGGGTGACGAAACTGAAAGGCTGAATGCCGTTGTTTCCGCCGCGTCCGACGGTTTCCGCAATTCCCTTTTGTGCTGGGGAAGTATATGGTCACTTTGTTCAACTGACCTTTACGAAAATCTGAAAAATGACTATCTTGACCCGATTGCAAATGCAAAAATAATAAGCAACAACGATTTGCTTCATTATGAAATCAAGCCAAAATTCACCGAGGTATACAAACGGATAATATCAAACGGAGGCTCTGTTTCTATTCTTTGTGCAACAGGCAGTGAGCTTGTTGCGGGCGGTGAATATAACGGCGATGTCATTCTTCCTGCAGAAAAGGTGAGTGGTGCTTTGTGTGCACCGTTCGGAATGAGATTTGCCGACGGTTATGACGGCGCGGGAACAAGTTGCCGTGATTTGAGCCATAACCACATTTCGCCGTCAATGCAGATTGATGCAACAAGTGCTTATCTGCCTGAAAATACATGGTTCATAGACGGTCAGTATCACGGCCAGTATTATTATGAGGAATACACCCGCTCGCTTGTCACAAAGCTTTTATTTACAGATGAAATAAAGGATGTACATTCAAGCCGAATTTTCCCGCAGTTTGAATATTCAAACAACCCTTATTGTAATCTTCATGCTCAGTTCAATAAAAGCCCCACAGGGTATTTATCGGCTAAGGATTCTGCACTTGAAATAAAGAATATTTCCGATGAAAACTATATAAAAATTCTTGCGGTCAAATCAAACGGCGTAAAGCTTGATTTCGATTTGGAGGACAGCGGATTTCTTTCTCCCGATGAAAAGATTTCCGTAAGTTTCAGAGGAGATCTCCCCGAAACATATGCAAAAGCTGCAAGAATAAAAATTTATTATATTGAATTAGGAAGTGCCAATCCGTTTTGCGTAACCGATTTTGATGTTATGGTCTGTAACGGTAACGTTGCAAGAGATAAAGGCGGATTTGTTACTGTGGACTTTGAAGATGATTTCAAAAATTCAGTTTCCGAATCTTTTTATAATTTTCTTGTGAAAGTATCCCTGCGTCAGTTTGCAGAGTGTGTTTATAATCTGTTTCACTAAAAAACAAGCTCCGAGGTCACGAAGACTTCGGAGCTTGTGGTTATTTATCGGTGAGGTTTCTTATCCATTTTTTGCTTCTGAAACGGTGAAGGCTCATAAGCGTTTTCGGGATATCTTCGCAAAGATACATTGCCATAATAAGATATACGAAATCGACTTTCACAACAAGCCCGAGTATAACAACAACGGGAACGCTCAGGGCATAAAGTGAAACACAGTCATAAATTATGCCGACTTTTGTGTCACCGCCCGCACGGAAAGTACCGACTATCAGTGTATAAGGAATATTTCTTATCGGAAGCCACAGACAGTAGAGGAGAATGAGACTTGAAGCAATGTCGAATGCTCCCTGCGTTTCAATTTTAAGGAGTGAAAGTAGAGGTTCACGCACAAAAGCAAGAACGCTTCCTGTAATTATACCTGTTATCGGAGTCATAATAACAAATTTTTTTGCAAGCTTATATGCACCGTTTTCGTTGCCTTCACCTATGGTTTTGCCCGTCATAATCGAACAGGCGTGGCATAAACCGACAAAGAAAACGAAAGCAACCTGTTCTATTGAACTGAAAATAGTGTATCCTGCATAGGCTTCGCTTCCCTGTCTTGCATAAACCATTGAGTAGATGTTTGTGCCTATTGCCCACATTGCTTCATTGAAAACAACGGGAAGACAGACAAGTGAAAATCTTTTTATGAATTTTGAATTCAGCTTGAAGAAATCCTTTATAGGGTCGTTGAATATTTCTTTTGAGGAACGAAGAACAATCAGAAGCAAAACAGACTGCACGATTGTCGAAATCAATGTTGCCAGAGCTGCTCCGCGGATACCCATTGTGGGCATGCCTAATTTTCCGTAGATGAGAATATAATTCAGAACAGTATTAACCGCAACGGCCGCAATCGAAGTAAAAAGGGGAGGGTTAACCCTTTCTGTTGCTCTGAGAGCAGTACAGGTGATTTGGTTGAATGCACTGAAAATGCCCATAAATGCAACGATTTTCATATACTGTGAAGCCGTGTCAATAACCGCTTGCTCGTTTGAAAACACCTTTATCATCAGTTCCGGAATAAAGAACATACAGCAGCTGAAAATTATTGCAACGCCAAGACCGAAAAACAGCGCGTTACCGTAGGATTTTTTGATGTTGTCCTTTTCTTTTGCACCCCAGAACTGGGCTATCATTGCCGCCGTGCCTGATGAAATTCCGAAATAGAAAAGATTCATTAGGAATATCCATCTTGACGAAACCCCGACAGATGAAACAACAACATTGCCGAGTCTTGTAACCATTGCGGTGTCAACAAGCTGAGCACACGACACAAGAAGCTGCTGCATTGCTATCGGCAATGCAAGTCTAAGCATATTTTTAAAGAAACCTTTATTTGAACTCATTTTATTTTCCCTTAATTATTAATGTTGATTGAGATTAGTATATAGCATTTAAAATAATTGTCAATCATTTTTTAAAATTCATTATTTCTATTGATTTTTATAATTATGTAAGTTATAATGTTAACGAATAGGCAAAGTTCAAAATTTTACAAGAAGGTGTTTTTTATGTCACAGTATAACGAATTTGCAGGTGTTTATTCACTCCTTTTAACTCCCTTTAATTGGGACAGAACAATCGACTATAAGTGCTACGAGGAATATGTTGCATGGCAGGCAGCTTTCAAACCTCAGCATCTTTTTGCAGTCTGCGGTTCTTCTGAAATGACCGAGCTTACACTTGAAGAAAGAATCAAGTGCGCAGGTCTTGCAGTCAAGAATTCAGACGGCGTTCCCGTTTTCGCAACCGCTAACCTTGAAAATGAGTTCAACGCTCAGGTGGAAGAAATGAAGATGCTTGAGCAGCAGGGCGTTTCGGGTCTTGTTTTCGTAACAAAGGGTATGTGTGATAAGCCCGACCATATGTATGAATATATGACTGACCTTGCATCACACACCGAACTTCCCATTATTCTTTATGAATTCCCCGGTCTCAGACCTCATCTTATGGATTCCGTTACATACGGCAAGCTTGCACAGACAGGCAAGTTCAAGGGTATTAAAGACACAACCTGTAAGATGCCTGAAATCGAGGCAAAGATTGCTGTTCAGGGCGATTCAAATGTTCTCCAGGCTAACATTCCCTTCCTTTATGATGCATATCTCAAGGGTGCAAGAGGTGTTATTGCAACTCCCACTTCCTGCGGCGCAGGTCTTTTCGTTAAGATGTGGGACGAATTCACCAAGGGAGACCTTGAAGCAGCAAGAATCACTCATCAGCACATCATTTCTCTTGATAACTGCATTGACTCAGGTTTCTGCGCAAGCGCAAAGTATCTTGTCGGTCTTCAGGGAATCAATATGAAATGGTTCACCAGAGGTGCGCACGATCTCAAACCCGCAAGACTCCGCTCAATCGAGGTATGGTATGACTGGGCAAAGTCAGAAGGTATTCTTAAATAAAAACACTTAATCGATTTGCTGCATAGCGAATCACAAAGGTGATATAATGAAAAAGCTCAAAGCTAATGTCTGCGCGGTGACTCATGCAGGCAGAATCCGCAAGGAAAATGAAGATAATTATGATTTAAACGGCAGAATGACGTCTACAGGAGACCTTAAAAAAGGCTCCGCGTTTGTTCAAAGCATGACCGAGCCTTTCCATCTTTCCGTCTGTGACGGTATGGGTGGAGAAAGCTACGGAGAGCTTGCATCAGGTATTGCCGTTGAAACTATTGCGGCTCACGCTGCAAATGTTTATGAAAGCGGCGAAGATTTCAGCTTTGCAATTTCAAACTGCCTTGACGATGCCAACAGCCGTATATGCGCCGAAATTAATGCGAGAGGAAAGCGAATGGGCACTACTCTTGCAACGATTTATGCAGTCAAAGGTAACGTTATCTGTGTCAATATCGGTGACACAAGAGTTTATCATTATTCAAAAGGCATTCTTGAGCAGATAAGCTTTGACCACACTCACGCACAGACAATTGTTGATGCAGGTGAGGTTTCGATGGGTGATATCGGCAGAATCCCTGATGCGAAGCGCCTGACCCGTCATCTCGGTGTATTCCCCGAAGAAGGCGGAATTTCGCCCAATATCAGCATTATTGACGATGTTGAAGACGGGGATATCATTCTTCTTTGCAGTGACGGTCTCACCGATATGCTCAATGATGATGAAATAACAGCCATTCTTTCAACCGCAGAAAATGCTCAGGGTGCTGCAAGCAAGCTTGTTCGCAGAGCGCTTGAAGTCGGCGGTAAGGATAACATCACTGTTATGGCAGCTTTTATGAATGTCGAAGAAACTGCAATTTTTGTTCCTATCGCTACGGCAATGGTTGGTGATAAGGATGCTGATTATGAGGAAGAATACCGTAATTCTTTCGGTTCAAGCAATCAGACTTCCGACGAAGAAAACGCTGTTTCCCCTTACGCAAATGCAGATGCAAGAGCATATTCAAAGCCGGTTGATAAAGCGAAAATAATGAAGATAGTCGGTGCGGTTATTGCTGTTCTGATTCTTATTCTTGTTGGTGCGCTTACTTTCAAAGCTCTTTTTGGAAATAAGGAACCTGATGATGAATCGCTGTCATCAACAACATATGCATACGAAACAACATATCCCGTTTACTCTCCTCCCACTTACACAACCAGACCCATCACAACCTGGTCGTTTGAACCGAGTGAGAGCGAAACAACAGAGGAATCAACAACGGAAGAAACAACTTCAACCACACGCAGACGCGTCACAACAACCCGTAAGCGTGTAACAACCACCCGAAAGAGAACAACCACAACCAAGAAGAGAACCACAACAACAAGAAGAGAAACTACCACTCGCGCAAGAACAACAACTCAAAGGGAAACTACAGTTGCAACAACTGCGGCTGCAACAACAACTGTTCCCAACGCAACAACAAGCAGCGCGGCAACATCAACAACGATTTCTTCTTCAACAACAGTGGCAAGCACCACCTCGGCAACATCTTCAGCAACCACAACCCGTGCTTCGTCATCGACAAACACAACGGTTGGTTTCAGCAACGGATATATTATTTTCGGGTAATATAAAATTAACGGACTGCTTCTTACGAGGCAGTCCGTTTTTGTTATTTCATCTTTGAGATTGACCATGCGGCAATGTCTTCATATACCTGCTCTTTTTCGATTTCGTTAAGAATTTCGTGGCGCATTCCGGAGTAAAGTTTGATAGTGACATCTTCTTTGCCGGCAAGTTTAAGGTCATTGTATACTTGTTTTACGCCTTTTCCGTAAAGACCGACAGGATCATCCTCACCGGCAACAAGAAGAATGGGAATTTTATTGTAAACGCTGTTATACCAGTCTTTTCCTGAAACGCGGTCAAGAATTGTGAAAAGGTCTCTGTATCCTGTTGCAGTGAAAAGATAACCGCAGTATTTATCCACTATGTATTTGTCAACAATTTTGCTGTCAGTTGTGAGCCAGTCAAATGATGTTTTTGCGTTGGCGATCTTATTGTTATAGGTACCGAAAGCAATTTTATCAATAAACTTGCTTCTATGACGGCTGCCCTTTATTTTAGCGATACCGTCAGCCAATTTTATTGCGATTGCCGAAGCAGGATTTTTGCCGCTTGTACCGCAGAAAACAGCAGCCTTGATTCGTTTATCTTTGCTGTAACGGCGGGTATATTCTCTGGCAATGAACGAACCCATACTGTGACCGAAGAATATTATCGGTAATCCCGGCAGCTCCGAAGCGATAAGTTCGGTAAGGCTTCTTTCATCCTCAACAAAGCTGTCCCAACCTCCGTTTTCGCCGAAATAACCGAGGTCATCATCGCTCTTTACGGATTTGCCGTGACCGATGTGGTCATTGACAAGAACGGCGAACCCCTTTTTGCAAAGATATGCGGCAAAATCTTCATATCTTTCACCATGCTCAGCCATTCCGTGTACAATCTGAAAAATTGCCTTTGCACCGTCTGAAGGCATCCAGCATCTTGCATAAACATCGGCAAGACCTGATTTTGATGGAACCCAATATTCTTTTCTGATGATTTCCATAAATTCACCCCTGTATCAGATATATTTTTTTAATCTTTTTTTTAATATGATTCCCGTTACCGAAGCAGCGGAAATTTTGATTATATCACCAGCAATAAACGGCAAAACGCAGACCGTGATTGAAGCGGGGAGTCCTGTGTTTGTTTGAAGAGAATACCATACTGTGCCGAAAATATAACACACAGAAACACCAATAGCCATTGAAAGCGGATAGGTATATTTTTTATTTGCAAATTTTTCGATAAAAACGGATGTTATCAAGGCGCAGGGAATATAGCCAAGGATAAATCCACCGGTGATACCTGCAATTTGTTGGAATCCGCCGATGAAACCCGAAAATACGGGGAGCCCCGCCGCACCGAGCAGAATATAAATTATAACAGCGGCAACACTTTGTTTATATGGTATGAGAGCGGATATCAGGCATACCGCGAATGTTGCCAATGAAATCGGAATTGCTCCGAAGGGAAGAGAAATCGGCGCAAAAATACATAGAATTGAAGCTGTAATTGCGGTTAGAGCAAGATTTTTATGTTTCATTAATGAACCTCAATGTTTTAATGATGTAAAGTTGATTTGCTTTACACACATTACACTTTGTATGTCGATGAAATATTTCTTTTAACAATATCAAGGATTTCTGAGCCTTCAGATTTGATACCCGCAAAGATTGCTCCGACTTCGGGTGTAAAGTTAATAAGCTTTACATTAAACAGACCGTGATTGCGGAGATGATTCGTGAAGATGTTGCAGAAATACTTGTTATGCTGAAAAATTCCGCCCCAAAGACCGATGGGTATATCTCTTTTTGCTTCGTCAAGCAAAGAGATGACCGTTTCAGAGAGGAGCTTTGCTTCGCTTTTGATAATGTTTTCAGCGATTTTATCGCCGCTTTCGGCAAGAGAGATAACATTCTTTGCAAATGCGGCAGTAACTTTTCTGCTGACCGTTTTGTCATAGTATAAATCTATCAGATCATATATATTATCTGTTGAGAAATAATTAAGACATTCGTCGGTGAGTGCAGATTTTTCACTGCAATTTTCATATGATCTGATTGCGGCTTTGATTCCCGAAAGTCCGATTGAATATCCGCTTCCTTCATCGCCGAGAATATATCCCCATCCACCTGCGTGGCGGATTATGCCGTCTGCGTTTCTGTGAAGTGCCATTGACCCGGTGCCGCTGATGACAACTGCACATTCTCCGCTTTCATCCATTGCTTCAAGAGCAACATATAAATCGGAATCCATTATTATTTTTTTGCTATCAATAATTCCGCCGCAGAATCTTTCGGTTTCTTCAGCCGTAGCTCTTTCGTTGAGCGCAGACATACCGATTACCGCACAGTCGAAGCTTTTTTGCGGCATAGAATCAATAATATCAGACATAGCCTTTCTGGCGTTTTCTATGCCTACCGAATAGTAATTTATGCTTTCTCCGCAGGATTTGCAGATGAATTCGCCATTTTCGTTGAAAACGACAGCTGTCGTTTTGCTTCCGCCACCGTCAACGCCAAGATAAAATTTAGTGTTTTTCATAGCAACCTCCTAATTTACAGACCGTACATTTATTTTTCGCAACTTGTCAACATATGGATGTTATTATTGAAGTAAAGAAGAGAATACAACTTGTGTTTAAAATATAAAACCGAACGAAAGGAATGAATTAAATGAAAACCAAGCCGCCGTGCATTATGGTATGCGTAACCCCTCAGCAATCCTGCTCAAGATTGATTGAGGCAGGGGCAAGGATAGCAAAAGAAGAAAATCTGCCGCTTGAAGTAATAAGTGTTTTCAGGCAGAGCAGCGGAATGAATGCCAATGAAAACGGAGCACTTGAAAATCTTTTTGAATGCGCCAAAAAGTTTGATGCCAGTATGAACATATTTTTCAATGACAGTCCCGCTCTTGTTGTTGCCGTTGCTACGAAGAAACATAATGCTTCAACTCTTGTTACGGGTTTCCCTGCAGAGGGAAGCAGTGGGTTTATTGCGAGAATCCACGAGCTTGTACCTGATTTGCCAATAACGATGGTTGATAACGGGTCAAACGAATACAAAATCATTCCCGCTCAAAAAGAAACAGTTAACAGTATAAAAAAATCTGTTTTAACCTCAATTCATTGATACGCCGCCTGAAAAAAGACGGTTGACTGCTTTTCTGAGCAAATCATATTCCTCGCCCTCAAGGGCGGGGTTTTTTTGAAGCAAAGCGGATGCTGCGGCGTGAGTTTCTCTTATAGCCTCGCCATCAGTCATCATATTTGCAATTTTCATCTCGGGCAAACCGTGTTGGCGTGAGCCGAAAAAGTCCCCCGGACCTCGGAGTTTCAGGTCCTCGTCGGCAATTCTGAATCCGTCCGTTGTTGATGCAAGGGTTTTGAGTCTGTGCACGGTTTCTTCATTTTGTGCATCCGATATCATTATGCAGGAAGATTTAAGGCTGCCTCTGCCAATGCGTCCTCTGAGCTGATGAAGTTGAGACAGACCGAATCTTTCTGCATTTTCAATAACCATAATAACAGCATTGGGTACATCGATTCCAACTTCAATGACGGTTGTTGAAACAAGGAGCTGGGTTTCACCGCTTGCGAAAGATTCCATAACCTCACGCTTTTCTGCGGGTTTCATTTTACCGTGAAGCAGACCAACTCTGAACCCCTTGAAAAAGCCGTCAGAAAGATCTTTGTGAAGCTTGGTTGCGGCGGTAAGTTCTGATTCTTCATTATCCTCGACCATCGGACAGACAATATAACCTTGAAGTCCGTCGCAAAGATGTTTTTTTATGTATCCGTAAGCTCTTTCACGGATTTCTGAATTGACAAGGAATGTATCGATTTTCTGGCGGCCTTTGGGCATTTCATCGAGGATGCTCAGGTCAAGATCGCCGTAGATAATCAAAGCAAGAGTTCTCGGAATCGGAGTAGCGGACATAACAAGGGTGTGTGGATTGTTGCCTTTTGAAGACAGAGAACTTCTTTGATTTACACCGAAACGGTGCTGTTCGTCAGTTACTGCGAGTGCAAGATTATTGAATTCAACATCTTTCTGAATCAGCGCGTGAGTGCCGACGATGAGATCAATACTTCCGTCTTTAAGGGCGGCTTTTATTTTTTTCTTTTCTGCCGTGGGTGTTGAACCGGTAAGAACAGAGATATTAATATCGGTATTTTCAAACATTTTTGCAAGGGTTTTGTAATGCTGCATCGCAAGAACTTCGGTGGGTGCCATCAGTGCACTCTGATATCCGTTTTTTGTGCAATTGTAAATCAGCGCTGCACTTACGGCTGTTTTGCCCGAGCCGACATCTCCCTGAAGCAGACGGTTCATCGGGACATTGACCGACATATCCGCAGTTGCTTCTTTTATCGCCCGTTTCTGCGCACCTGTCAGTTCAAACGGCAGAAGTGAAAAATATTCTTCAGTATAGTCTTTTTCCATCGAAAGTGCGGTCGAGCGCCTGTTTTTTGTTTTTAGCCGCATCATACCAAGCTCAAGCAGGAAAAGCTCCTCAAAAATAAGCCTTCTGCGAGCTTCCGAAAGCATATCCTCACTTTCGGGGAAGTGTATATTTTTAAGAGCACCCTCAAGATTCAGAAGGCAATATGCATTTCTTATATCCTTGGGAATGGGATCCTCTATTTTATCGCAAGAATCAAAAGCTGTTCTGATAAGCTTTTCTATTGCTCTGGAATTCAGCCCTGCTGTCTGCGGATAAATCGGACGCAAACCACTTTGGTCAGTGACTTCTTCAAATTCGGGCGAAGTCATCTGGCGATAATATCCTTTGCCCGTTATTTTTCCGAAAAAGAGATATTCCTTGCCCTGTTCGATTTTTGCCGCGGCATATTTATTGTTGAAAAAAGTTATATCAAGAAGACTTTCACCGTCTGTAACTTCGGTTTTGTATAAGGTCATTCCTTTGCGGATTACGTGCTCTTTGCAAGGCGTACCCGCAATTGCTCTGATGCAAACAGTTTCATTCACGGGAGCGTGTTTTATGGGAATTATTTTGCTCCAATCCTCATAAACACGGGGATAAAAGGTCAGCAAATCCCAAAGGGTGAAAATGCCGAGTTTTCCAAGCATTGCGGCGCGCTTTTCACCCACGCCCTTGAGATATTTGATGTTTGCGTTAAGATTCATAGTTTACTCCACGGAAATAATATAATAATAGAGCGGCTGACCGCCTTTGTAATAATCGATTTCAATATTGTCACACTGCGCAAGAACGGTATTGACAACTTTTTCTGCGTTATAGTCGTCGGTATCCTTGCCGTACAGAAGAGAAACTCTTTTTTTGCCTGATTTTTCAAGTAGGTGCATAATTGTTTTGGCTGCGGTTGCTTCAGGAGATTCACCGACGGAAATGATATTATCACTTTCAAGACCGATAATCTGACCTCTGTAAAAACTTTTGCCGTTGAAGCTTCCGTCTTTTGCGGCATAAGTTACTGCGCCGCTGAAAACTTCAGATGCAGTTCGTTCCATTTCTGCAAAGTTTTTTTCGGGCGGTGAATCAGGATTGAACGCTTTTGCGGCGGCAATGCCTTCGGGAATGGTTTTTGCATTGTTGACCCACACTCTTTTGCTGCTCATCACGGCCGCACGCTTGGCGGCAAGAACGGTGTTTTTGCTGTTGGGAGAGATGAAAACGTTTTCGCTCGGGCAGGTGTTTATCGCCTCAAGTATATCGCCCGTACTTGCATTCATTGTTGCGGGACATTCAAGAGCCGTAACTCCGTTGTTTTCTTCAATTAGCCTTCTGGTGCCTTCTCCCGCGCACAAGCTTATCATTCCGCAACTGAAAATGTTTTTTCGTTCAGACTGAATCCGCATATTGTCTATTTTTATATCGTATAATTCACCGATTTCAAGAGCTTTTGTAAGCACTTTGTCGGGGCGGTTTGTGTGAACATGAACCTTGATTATTTCCGAATGTCCGACTGCAACGGGGCAGTCTCCGATGTTTGACAGAAACCGTTGCAAGCCGTTCAAGTCTGCATTTTTAACATCATTTATAAGAAATTCGGTGCAATAAGTGAATTGTAAATTCTGTTTGATAACGGAAGTTTCGCGCGGCTTGATAAGTGTAATTTTTTCTTTGGAAGGGGATGATAACATTCCTTCCATAATATAGACAAGTCCCTGACCCCCTGCATCAACAACACCGTGCTTTTTCAGTATCGGCAGAAGATTTGGGGTTGATTTGAGTGATGCTTTTGCGCCTTCAACAGCGGTTGCAAATGTTTCTGATGCACTCATCCCTTTTTTTGCGGCACTTACGGCTTTTGCTGCGGCAATGCGGATGACGGTAAGTATCGTACCTTCCGTCGGCTTCTCGATTGCGGCATATGCTTCGTTGCACCCCATTTCAAGACCTTTTGCGAGAGATTTTGCATCAATATAATCAAGTCCGTCTGTGCTTTGCGCAAAGCCTTTAAAGATAAGAGAGAAAATAACGCCAGAATTGCCTCTTGCGCATCTCAAAAGCTCGCCTGCGGCATAATCTGCAACGGCACCCGCACCGCCTTCAGGGCAATTCGCCATCGCCTTTGCACATCCGTTGAGAGTCAGTGCAAGATTTGTTCCTGTATCGCCGTCGGGGACAGGAAAAACATTGAGGTTGTTGACTTCGTCTGCGTGTATGCTTATGTTTTCGGCTGCGGAAATAATTGCATTCTTGAGATTTTCAGCAGTTATCATAATATATCAGTCCTTTCGTAAGTCTGAATATATTATGGCAATTTTTTCAGCGGATAAACCGAATTATTTGAAACTCCAGGTTTCTATATCGTAAAAAACATCACCGTCACAGCAGTTGAATTCTCCCTGCATTTCGTTTGTGTATGAAACTGCGGCATTTCTGTAGCAGAGGGGGATGAACGGCAGATCTTCGTTGAATGTGTTGATGAAGTCCATTAACTCGCATTCACCCGCAAGAAGCTGTGCATATCTTGAACAGGCGGCACTCTCCGCATCGATTCCGTAGCTCAGATTTCCGCCACCGAGAAGAGCTGTCAAATCCATATTGGGCGAAAGGCGAACCTCGCCGATATACATGTCATATGAACCGAGCTCAAGTGCTTCTTTATAATACTGCAGTTCATAATCTTTGAGCTTGACATTAAATCCGAGCAGAGTAAGATAATCGCGGATAAAATTTGCGGTTTCGAGCTTGAACTGGTTTTCTTTATTGACGAGAATGGAGATTTCTTTTTCTGTAATGTCGATTTCTGATTCCGTAATCAGTCCGAGAGCTTTCTGGATGTCAACGGGAATAACAAGGTCTTTTGATGCAAGCGTATACCAATCGGGGTTGAACGGGGAATAGCTTTCTCTTGCGTGGCCCTGAAATGCGGTCAATGCAATTTCTTTTTTGTTGATTGCAAGGTTGACTGCGCGTCGGAGCAGGGGATTTGAGAAAACTTCGCTTTCGGAATTGAAAGCAAGATATACAAAGTTGTTGATACCCATATCAACGGTCTGGGCATTTATTCTTGAATAAACTCCGGAACTGAGGTCGTTATAATAAAATCCGGTGTTGCCGATTTCAAGGCTGGTTTCTATTGAGGCGGCATCGCGTACGGGAACAAGCATTATCGTTTTAATAGCAGGATTAAACCCGCTTCTGTTTTTGTTGACAACCAGATAGGTTGTTTCACCCGAGATTTCGGGAATATATCTGCCTGAGCCTGTCGGAAGATTTCCGCTTGAACCGTATTTTACAATAGGGAATGTAAGGCAGGATACTGCATAAGGGTCGGGGGTTTCGAGGTTGAAAATTATCATATTTGAGGCAGAAATGCTCGCACCGCTGAAATTCTTAAGTTTTTCGCTGTATGTCGGGGAAAATTTTGCCTTTTCAAAAGAATAGGCAACATCCTGCGCGGTGATGGTACTTCCGTCCGAAAAAACAGCAGAACCCAATGTGACATTTATTGATGAATTTCCAATGATTGCACTATGTGCAATAACAGGGATCGGCTCATAGTTTTTGTCGAGCTTATAAAGCCCGTCATAAACAAGAGAAAGAATCTGAAGATTTGCCGTCATTGTTGCTGTGTATGGATCGAGCATATCTGCTTTTGAATATGCAAGCTTCAGAGTAGCTTCCTTTGTGTTTCCGATGTTTGAAACTATAACCGGATCGTTTGACGGAGTGTTATTTCCGTCACAACTGCAGAAAATCGTGAATACAAGTGATAATATCAATATCAATGCTGCTGCTTTTTTCATTAGTCAATCATCCTAAATCAGTTATTATTTTTCCTGCCATTATCATTCCCGCAACTCCGGGCACAAACGGCAGGCTTCCGGGTGTCTGTCGTTTTGCAGAATTTTCATCTGTCATCAAAGGCTTTACGGGTTCTTCGGGTGACCATACGACGCAGAGCTTTTTTACACCTCTTTTGCGAAGCTCTGAACGCATTACCCTGCACAAAGGGCATCCGCTTGTTTTGAATATGTCGGATACAGTGAATTTTGTCGGGTCAAGCTTGTTGCCCGTGCCCATACAGGAAATCATTGGGATTGAAAGTTCCTGCGATTTGACTGCAAGGTCAATTTTGGCGCTGACGGTGTCGATTGCATCTGCGATGTAATCATATTCTGAAAGGCAGAATTCATCGGAGTTTTCGGGAAGGTAGAATTTCTGAAGTGCGGTAACCTCACAATCAGGGTTGATATCAAGAATTCTTTCTTTGATAACCTCAACCTTCGCCTTTCCGACGGTAGAATGAAGTGCACAAAGCTGACGGTTTATGTTGGTGACGGATACATAGTCATTGTCAACAATTGTGAGTTTTCCGATGCCTGCCCTTGCCAGTGCTTCAGCGGTGTATGAACCGACTCCGCCCAGCCCGAAAAGGATTACATTTTTATTTTTGAAGTTTTCGGTTGATTCTTTACCCAGAATCATTTCCGAACGCAAAAATTGCGATTGTTCCATTTGCAATACCTGCCATCATTTTATACTTATACATAATATATAATACTAAAATTATTTGCAGTTGTAAACTGTTATTTTTTTAAATATTTTCAAGTGTGGTAATTGCGCTAATAACCATTGCTATATATTTTATAATATTATCAACTGTTTTATAAACAATAATCCCCGGAGTGCATTGCACTTCGGGGATTTGCTGTGTTTGCTCGGTTTAACCGAGACGGTTAATCATATCAAAATGTTCGGTGTAAAGTCGCAGAACATCGGTGTTTACTTTAAAAAATCCGCCTTGAAGCGACATATGATCGCCCTGATAGACCGGCATAATATTCCAAATGCCTTTTGTGATATTGTTTTCGTTAAACTCGGTTGATGGCGCGCTTGACGGAGCTGAAGCGGAAACGGTATTTACAAGTCCGTCATTTTCAAGCCAGCTTTCATCAATAACGTATCCGCCTGCGGTTGTGCCCGTAAGAATTCCTATTTCATTTGCACTGCTTTGAAACATAAGCTCCATTCTATTCTTGTCAGCGCTGTGTGTACCGTCGCTGTTTTTGGTTGTTGCCGAGCAGGGTATGGAGAAATAATATGTATTTTCATTGGTCACCATTGATTCATTAAGTTCCAATGCGTGGTCGATAAACATATCATATGCGGCAGTATCGGTGTTGTCGGGCATTGAATTTTCAAGGCCGTAAGCAGTTGTGCCGTTGTGGGGTGCTGCAAGAGCAGTGAGCGAATAAATCCAATCAGCTTTGCCACCCGTGAAAAGCGGTGAAATCTCATCGGAAGCTGTTGCGGCGATTTCTGCATCGTTGCCTTTTGCCATAAGTGTTGCAAAAACACGGATAGTTGCACCGCCGAATGAATGACCGAGAAGATTTATTTTATTTTCTGAATCCCATTTTTCAACAAGGGCTTTTCCTGTGAAATCCTTGCCGTATCTTTCGTGACCACAATGCTCACTGTGGGCCTCGCCGTAGTCTACAACGCTGCCGGTAAGCTGTGCATAAAGTTCGCATGCTCTGTCCCAGGCGCTTGCGGTGCCGGAAACCGATGCACCGTAGCATTCATAACCGTTTTTCTCGATTTTGCTGAGAAGCTCACCGCCAAACATTCCCCAATAAGGAAAAATTTTATAATGCGCATCGTATTCTCCCCAACCCATAAGACCGTGAACGAACACATAGGGATAATTTGTGTCCCATTGTGTTTTATCAGGCATTTCAGTTTTGCTGGGGAAAAACAGAGACACAATGCTCATGATTATTGCCAGAGGCACCGAAATGATTTTTGCCATTTTTGTTTCCGCCTTTCTTAATTGTATATTTGAATTTTACTATTTAAAAATGAAAATGACAATGAGCAATGTGCGCTGTGTTTGTATGAAATTATACATAAAGCAGCGAGCCTTTTTGTTAAGATGAAGATAAAAATATTTTATTACATTAACACCTTAATTTTTAAAGATAAATTTATATATTTACTTGTTAAAATTGTGAGTATGTGTTATAATTACGCAATAACTAAAAATCAAGGAGAATGAAGATATATGAAACTCGGCATAGTTGGTCTGCCCAATGTAGGCAAAAGTACTCTTTTTAATGCTATAACAAATGCAGGTGCACAGTCAGCAAACTACGCTTTCTGTACAATTGAGCCCAACGTCGGTGTTGTTAATGTTCCCGATGAAAGACTTGATAAGCTTGCAGAGCTTTATAATCCCGTGAAAATTACTCCCGCATTCATTGAATTTGTTGATATTGCAGGCCTTGTAAGAGGTGCATCAAGAGGCGAGGGACTTGGTAACAAATTCCTCTCACATATCCGTGAGGTTGATGCGGTTATCCATGTTGTACGCTGCTTTGAAGATGACGATATCGTTCATGTTGATGCAACCATCGACCCCGAAAGAGATATCGAAACCATTAATCTCGAGCTTATCCTTTCGGATATCGAAATGGTTGAGCGCAGAATAGACAGAGTAACAAAAGCTATGAAGGGCGATAAAACTCTTGCTTCAGAGCTTGAATTCCTCAAAAAGCTTCAGCAGAGCCTTGAAGATAATGTTCCTGCGAGAAATCTTGAGTGCGATGAAAACGAAAAAGCCTGGCTTTCGGAAATTGCACTTCTTACCGCTAAACCCGTTATCTATGCTTGTAATATGAGCGAAATTGATTTTGCGGGCGGACTTGATAACAACATGCATTATAAGAAGGTCTGTGCAATCGCAGAGGGCGAGGGCAGCGAAGTCCTTCCCATCTGTGCAGAGCTTGAAGCGCAGATTGCGTCGCTTGAAAAAGACGAAAAAGAGATGTTTCTTGAAGAGCTCGGTGTTGAGTCGGGCGGTCTGGACCTTCTTGTTAAAAAGAGCTACGCTCTTCTTGGTCTTATATCTTATCTTACTGCAGGTCAGCCCGAAGTAAGAGCCTGGACCATCACCAAGGGCACAAAGGCGCCCCAGGCGGCAGGTAAGATTCATAGCGATTTCGAACGCGGATTTATCCGTGCAGAGGTTATTGCTTATGAGGATCTTATTGAGCTCGGTTCGATTGCTGCGGCAAAGGAAAAAGGCCTTGTCAGAAGCGAAGGCAAGGAATATGTTATGAAAGACGGCGACGTTGTTCTTTTCCGTTTCAATGTCTGATATGAAATTATCCGATAAAAAAGCAACGGGTCATATATTTGCACTTGTAACGATTATTGTCTGGGGAAGCACTTTTATTACAACGAAAATGCTGCTTTCGGAATTCACGCCTGTTCAGATAATGCTTTGCCGTTTTGCAATTGCTTATGTTGTTCTCTGGTTGATACGCCCGAAAACAGAAAAAACTGAATTCAAGGACGAATTACTGTTTCTGGCAATGGGCATTTTCGGATGTACACTCTATTTTATAACCGAAAACACGGCATTGAAATATACCCTCGCTTCAAATGTAAGCATTATTGTTGCAGGAGCACCGATAATAACCGCGATTCTTGCTCACTTTTTCATTAAAGGAGAAAAGTTCAGCAAAAATACTGCGCTTGGATTTGTTGTTGCTTTTGCTGGTGTAATTCTTGTTGTTTTCAACGGTCAGTTTGTGCTTAAACTTAATCCCGTCGGCGATGCCCTTTCTCTCGGTGCGGCTTTTTCGTGGGCAGTTTATTCGGTTATTCTTCGCGCTTGCGTTGACAAGTTCAACAGTGTTATGCTTACCCGCAAACTTATGTTTTACGGCTTCGTTACCGCTATTCCGATAGCGTTGATTCAGGGTGAGCGTATGCCGTTTGAGGCTTTTAAAAGGTCGGATATGCTGTTCTGTATTCTTTTTCTCGGTGTAATCGGAAGCGGAATATGCTATGTTTTATGGAATAAAGCAGTTTCTCGACTCGGAGTTGTGACTACCAATAATTACATCTATATCAATCCTTTCGTAACTCTCGTGACCGGCGGTATTTTTCTCAAAGAGCCGATAACGGTTATGGGTGTTATGGGTGCGATGCTGATAATATCGGGTGTTGTCATTTCCTCAAAAAAGAAACAAAATAAGGTTTAAAAATTGCTCCTTGCGGTAAAATATCGCAGGGAGCTGATTTTTTTGAAAAAAAGAGTTGTTTTTGTTATTGTTGTTCTGATTGTATTGTTCTCGGTAAACGGGATACGGATTTATGATTTATGCTTAAAAACAGCACAGGTATCACAGATATCTTCTTCGAAAACAATTGATATTACAACTCTCAGGGGTACGGTTTATGACTGCAAAATGCGCCCGTTGACCAATTCGGAATATGATTTTTATGCCGCGGCAAAGCCTTCGAATGAGGCTCTTGCAAGTCTGAAAGGTAAGGTGATGCCTGATGTGTTCGAATCTGTTATGGAAAGAATGTCAAGGGGAAATCCCGTTGCGGTAAAAATCGATTCCCCGATTGATTCAACCGAAAAAATCATTACCGCAAGGGTACCCAAACGCTATTCCGATGCATATACTGCGTGCCATATTATCGGATATCTTAATTCGGAAGGCGAGGGGATAAGCGGAGTTGAAAAAGCCTGTAATTCTCTTCTTGCCGAAAACAAAAGCAATGTCAGCTTTGTTTTCTCGACAAACGCCAAAGGCAGGGTTATGCTTGGAGAAGGAATAGAAATCAAAGGGAATACCGTGCCGAAAAACGGAGTTGTGTTGACAATTGATAAAGATATACAGCGGATAACTGAATCTGTTCTCGATGCATCAGGGACAGATTGTGCTGCGGCTGTTGTTATGGAGATTGAAAGCGGCGCCATTAGAGCGTGTGTATCCAGACCTTTGTTCAATCAATATGATATATCGGAATGTCTTGATGACGAAAGGTCACCGCTGATTAACAGAGCATTGCTCCCTTTCAGTGTCGGCTCGGTTTTTAAACCTGTTGTTGCCGCTGCCGCGCTTGAAAGCGGAATCGATGAAAATTTTATGTATAACTGCACGGGAAGTGTTGTGTATAACGGTGTGACTTTTCACTGCCATAAGAGAGACGGTCACGGTTTGCTTGATATGAAAGGTGCAGTTGCAAATTCGTGCAACACATATTTCATTGAGCTTGCATTGAAAACGGGTGCAAAAAATATTATTGATACTGCATCATCATTCGGATTCGGAAAGAAAACATCTCTTGCTGACGGAATTGAATCTTCAAAAGGTGTTTTGCCGTCGGCAGATGAGCTTGATTCAAAAGCGTCGGTTGCCAATATCTCTTTCGGTCAGGGTTCGCTTCTTGCGACCCCTTTGCAGATTTGTTCCTTAATGGCAACAATAGCAAGAGGCGGTATATATGTTGAGCCTTATTTGGTTGAGGGAAGTTGCAATAAAAACGGTGAAATGACAAGAATTTATCATTACGGAGAAAAGAAACAGACAATAAGTTATAAAACAGCAAAAAAGCTAATGGGCTTTCTTGAAGCGGTTGTTGAAAGCGGTAGCGGAAGCAGAGCAAAGAGTGATTATGTTTCCGTTGCGGGTAAAACGGCAACGGCGCAGACGGGTAAATTCCAAAACGAAGAAGAAATATACAATGCGTGGTTTGCGGGATATTTTCCTGCGGATAACCCTAAGTATGCAGTAGCGATTCTCAAAGAAAACGGCGGAGAGGGTGCGGTAAGTTGTGCACCGGTGTTTAAAATGATTGCAGAAAAAATAACGGCTCACGAAAAATCGTGAGCCGTTATTCTTATGAAATCATCCGAAAGTTATACTTGTGGGAAACACTAAATCGGAAGCGTTGATTGTAGAAGAAAATCGTTTTAAAGTTGATTCACCTCAAAAAACAATTAATCCAATACAATTTTGCAAGAAAAATCATAAAAATTCATTAACGATTAAATTGCATTGTTATTTGCAAAATTCAGATTAATATATTTTTTTAGCTTATATTATTGTTATTTCTCTTGCGTTACCCTTATCTCCGCGGTTGGTCACATATTGCATTGTACCGCCGGAAAGTCTGCTCTCAAATGAAAAATGCAGGTGCCCCGTAAGAACTGCTTTAATTTGAGGTTCGGCAATAACATATTCATAAAACGCTTTTGTTGATTCTACCGGTTCTGCTATATCTCCGACAACCTCGGGATGAACAATGGTATCGGAACCGAGAACACAGATTTCACCGTTCCAAAATTTATAGCTTTTCTTGTATAGCTCGTTTTCGTATAAAGGAGCGTGCATAAAAAGTATAACCGGATAACCTTTTTCAACTTCTTTTTTCAGAAAATCAAGCTGTTCGTATTCTGCCTGATGAAACGAATCATCAATACCGACAAAATTCACTCCGCCCACAATATGCGAATTATAAAACATACCGTCACAAAGCTCGCCGCCCATTATTTCAAGGCTTTTTATGCGGTGTGCCATATCCTCTTTTGAACCGTCATAACGACAATATTCGTGATTGCCTGCGACAAACAGAAGTTTATCGTTTTTCAGAAACTCTCTTGCAAATTCAACACAAGGCTTTGAAATAAAATCAATAAGATCTCCTGAATGAACGATAACATCACAGTTTTTTTCGCCGTATTTCATCAGCTTGTTAAGATTGCGCACACTTCTTTTTT
>JAZRLY010000076.1:0-14707 GCA_045647065.1 Acutalibacteraceae bacterium | reverse complement strand
TGTAATCCATTCGGAGTCAACGAGGAACTGACGAGCAATACCAACGGCATCAATTCTGCCATCGGCAACTGCCTTCGCACCAACCTCAGCGTCCATTCTACCCGCACAAACAACGGGAATATCTACGAACTTCTTAATGTGTGCTACGTCTTCAAGGTTGCAGTTTTCAGGCATATACATCGGGGGATGTGCCCAGTACCAGGAGTCGTATGTACCGTTGTCTGCGTTAAGCATATCGTAGCCTGCGTCCTGAAGATACTTTGCAGCTCTTTCGGATTCGGGCATAGCACGGCCGACTTCTTTATAGTCTTCGCCGGGCATTGCGCCTTCGCAGAAGCCCTTCAGCTTTGATTCAACCGAGTAACGGAGTGATACGGGATAATCGTTGCCGCAAGCTTCTTTGATTGCCTTAACAACTTCAGCTGCGAAACGGTATCTGTTTTCAAAGCTTCCACCGTATTCGTCTGTACGCTTGTTGAAGAATTCGATTGCGAACTGGTCAAGAAGATAACCTTCGTGAACAGCGTGAACTTCAACGCCGTCAACGCCTGCATCGCGGCAGAGCTTTGCGGTCTTTGCAAATGCTTCAATGATTTCGTGAATCTGCTCTTTTGTCATTTCGGGGCAGATAATGTCAGGTGCCCAACGTGCAGGCTGAGGACTGGGTGAAGCAAGCTCGTGTGAAGTGTCAAGAATAGGCTTTACAAGAGCGCGTGTGAACTTGTTTCTGTGAAGAGGAGCAACAAGCTCTGTGATTGCCCACGAACGGCCCATACCTGCTGTGAGCTGAACGAAAAGCTTTGCACCGGTCTTATGGATTTCGTCCATAAATACCTTGAGGTCTTCAAACATCTTGGGGTTCTGCCAGAGCCATTTGCCCCAGAATGTGTCACGAAGGGGAGCAATGCCGGGGATGATAAGACCAACGTTGTTGTTTGCTCTTTCAAGGAAAAGCTTTGCAGCTTCCTTGTCAAAGTGACAGCCACCGAGTTCAAACCAACCGAAAAGCGATGTACCGCCCATGGGACACATAACTATTCTGTTTTTGATTTCTACGTTGCCTATTTTCCAGGGGGTAAACAAGGCTTCGTACTGTTTGTTCATCGAAAACACTTCCTTCTCAATATTTGTGTTAACATAAATAACCACTATATATAATAAAATAAATGTCGCTCTATGTCAAGTTGTTATTGATACAAAATAAATGTAAATTAATAAGCCGGATGATTTTTGCTCATCCGGCTTTGATACTTTTGATTTTTCAGAATCCGCCATTAACAGTTATTACATTATCCATAACAACCGATGTTGTTTCAACCGTCGATTTGCCTACCTTGTAGTTGTTGAGATTGATATCAACGGTGTATTTCCAGGTTCCTTTCACGATGTTGCCGTCCTTGTCGATGAGAACTTTAACCGTGGCATTTGTATAGTGGATTTTTGTGTCTTTATCTGAAATCTGTATTGCAATTCCGAGGTCGTTAATCTGATCGGTTACCACACCGATATCTCCGACTGCGGTTATTGCGTGGCCGACAGGACCGCTGAGTGCATCTGCACGCGGACCGTCAGTCTGATTTTTCATAACTATCTCGATGACAGTATTATTACCCGATGCATAAGCTTTAGCACTGATAACATCTGATTCTGTGAGGTTTTTGTATCCGCCGGTTATGCCGTCTTTTTCGGTTGAATTGTTTGCGAGAAGTTTTGACATTATCGGCATAACAAAATCTATGACGTTCTCATACTGACCGTTGTTTATTGAAAAATCCTTCATGGTGATTGCTTGCTCGGATTTAACTGAGTTGTGAGATTTTGCAGCAGCTTTTTTGTATGCTTCAATTATTTCAGAAGTTGACCAATCCGATGGGTTGGATGATGAATCCGTTTCGGGAACCGATTGGGTTGGTTCGGCGTAAGTTTCAAGAGATTCTGTCGAAACTTCAATAATTCCGTTTTCGGTAACAGTTACATCTTTATCAATATTTTTGGAGTCGGATTCTTCTTGGAGCGCGCATACAGATGTGTCCGGGACGATTGTTTCGTTACTATTGTTTTTGCACGATGAAAACATAATACCTGTCAATAAGCAAAGAATAATTGCTGCAACTTTTTTATAAATCATTTTTGCTACCTCCCCAGTCACAAAGTAGTGCGATATTATCGAAATTTTCACGAAAATCCATTTTGGTGTAAATTATTATATCAAAATCCGGTGTGATTGTAAAGATTATATAAAGATGTTTTTTATTACATAAATATGATGAGTCTTTTACGGTTTGAAATCTTGACAAAAACGGAGAGTATGATATAATATTGAAAAAACAATATTGATTTTATGGAACCAGCTGTCTGCAGAGGATGTTGGTTCCTTTATGTTTTTTAGAGGGAAATATGATTTTTTATAAAAGGAGACTGCGCTATGGAAATTCAACTTCAGGAGCTTATTGAGCAGATAAAGAAAGACGGTGTTGATGTGGCTGAAACTCAGGCTGAAGCAATTCTTGCGTCGGCAAAAGCTGAAGCCGAAAAAATCATATCCGATGCTCAGGTTCAGGCAGAAAAGATTATCGCCGATGCAAAAAGTGAAAATGCAAAGACCGTTAAATCGGGCGAAGATGCTATCCGTCAGGCAGGCCGTAATCTGCTTATCTCATTCAGAGAAAGCGTTACAAGAGAGCTTAAGGCGATTGTCAGCGACACTGTCAACGAAATTTATTCATCGGATGCATTTGTAAAACTTATCGTAAGTGCCATTGAAAGCTGGTCGGCTAAACCCGAAGCAGAGGATATATCTGTGATTCTTAACAGCAGTGACCTTGCAAAGCTCGAAGAAGCACTTCTTGCAGAGCTTAAAGAAAAAATAACAGGCGGCATTACCCTTAAGGCAAACGATAATTTTGACGGTGGGTTCCGCATTTCCGTAAATAACGGTGCGGTTTATTATGATTATTCCGCCGAGGCTGTTACCGATATGCTTTCAAATTATCTCAGCCCCAAGGTTACCGCTCTTCTGAAAGAGGCTGAATAAATATGGCTGAATATTATCTGATATCCCAGTTACCGTCGCTTGACGGAATTAACGAAAACGTGCCTCTTCCCATAACATCCGAGAGGTTTACGGAGCTTTGCCTGAGATTTCTCGGCAAAAAAGCGCAGAGCGAATTAGGGGGCTTAACTCTTATTCCGCCCAGAACACCCGAAAAATCATCATCTGCATTGATTGAAAGATGGAATGAGGGTGAGAGCGGTCTGCGTCTCGCACTCGCAAAGCTTCGTGCTGATAAAATGAATAAGCGTTTTGACGCGGAAACTCAATCGTTCCCTGCGGGACTCCTGCAGGCAGCACGAATAGCTGTTGAAATTGAAAGTCCCATGGAAGCGGAAAAGTTCCTTAATAAATACCGTCTTGATTTTCTTGAAACGCTCAGACCGATGGATTCTTTTTCGGAAGAGTTTGTGTTTTATTACGGACTGAAGCTGAAACTCCTTGAGCGTATAAGACAGTTTGATTCGGAAAGCGGAGAAACCGCATACAGAAATATCTATCACTCCATTATGAATGGCGACAGATCGGAGGTTACACAATGACCGAAAACAAAGGTAAGGTAGTAAGCATTAACGGCAACCTTGTATCCGTAAGGTTTGAAGGTGATGTTTCGATGAACGAAATCTGCTATGTTAATGTTGATAATACAAAACTCAAGAGCGAGGTTATCCGTATCCGCGGAGATATCGCACAGATTCAGGTTTACGAAATGACAGGCGGCATCAAATATGGTGACGATGTTGATTTTACGGGTGAGATGCTTTCTACCCAGCTTGGACCTGGTCTGCTAGGACAGGTTTATGACGGACTTCAGAATCCGCTGCCCGTTTTAGCCGAGCAGGCAGGCTGGTTCCTTGAAAGAGGAATTTATGCCGACGGACTCAACGCCGAAAAGAAATGGGAATTCACTCCAACCGCAAAAATCGGCGACACTCTTCGTGCGGGCGAATATATCGGCACCGTGCCCGAAGGACCGTTCACACATAAGATCTTTGTTCCTTTCTATCTTCTCGGAAATTACACCCTGAAATCAATTGCAGATAAAGGTGAATACACTGTTAATGAAACGGTCGCCGTTCTCGCAGACGAAAGAGGCAGAGAAATTCCCGTTTCAATGTCGTTCAAGTGGCCCGTTAAAAGAGCCGTAAAGTGTTACAGCGAAAGACTTGCGCCCGTTGAAACAATGGAAACAAAGGTGCGTCTTATCGACTCATTCTTCCCGGTTGCAAAGGGCGGAACTTATTGCACACCCGGCCCCTTCGGCGCAGGCAAAACAGTTTTACAGCACACAACTTCGAAGTATGCCGATGTTGATATTGTTATTATCGCAGCTTGCGGTGAGCGTGCAGGTGAAGTTGTTGAAACATTGACCGAATTCCCCGAGCTTACCGACCCGAAAACAGGCCGTTCGCTTATGGAACGCACGATTATTATATGTAATACATCGTCTATGCCTGTTGCTTCCCGAGAAGCTTCGGTTTACACCTCGGTAACTCTTGCTGAATATTATCGTCAGATGGGTCTTAATGTTCTTCTCCTTGCTGACTCAACATCACGTTGGGCACAGGCTCTTCGTGAAATGTCAGGCAGACTTGAAGAAATTCCCGGTGAAGAAGCATTCCCTGCATATCTTGAATCCTACATTGCCGCATTCTATGAAAGAGCGGGTTATGTCCGTTTGCCCGATGGAAGCAAAGGCTCGGTTACAATCGGCGGCACGGTTTCTCCCGCGGGCGGTAACTTCGAAGAACCCGTAACGCAGGCAACTCTCAAGGTTGTCGGAGCATTCCACGGTCTTTCCCGTGAACGCTCGGATGCAAGAAAATATCCCGCAATAGACCCGCTTATTTCATGGTCAAAATATAAGACCGTTACAGATCCCGCAAAGTCGGCTTTCTGTAAAAATATTCTTCTTCACGGAGACGAAATCGGTTCAATGATGAAGGTTGTCGGCGAAGAAGGCACAAGCCTTGAGGACTATATCGTATATCTGAAAGCGGAAATGCTTGATGCCGTTTATCTTCAGCAGAACTCATTTGACCTGACCGATGCTAACTGCGGCACGGCGCGTCAGAGATATGTCACCGATAAACTTATATATGTTCTCGGCAGTGAATATTCACTTGACAATAAAGATGATGCACGAAGCTTTTTTAACCGTATGCGTCAGAAATTCATCGACTGGAATTACACGGAATTTGAAAGCAATGCTTTCGCAAAGGCGGAAGGCGAAATCGACGCAATGTATGCCGACGGCTGCGGAAAAGCAAGTCGTGAGGCAGAGCTTTTGTTAAAGGGTGGTGAGTGAGAATGAATAAAGTTTTTAACAGAATCGAATCCATCACGGGCAATGTTATTACCGTCAGAGCAGAGGGCGTGCGATATAATGAACTTGCGCAGATAAACACCCGTTTCGGCAAATCTCTTGCGCAGGTCAATAAAATTGACGGCAATCTCGTTTCGCTTCAGGTTTTTGCCGGCGGTCAGGGCGTTTCAACGGGCGACGAGGTCCGTTTTCTTGGCCACGAAATGCGTGTTTCATTCAGCGAAGACCTTCTCGGCAGAATTTTCAACGGCTCGGGTGAACCGAGAGACAAGGGTCCCGCACTCACTGATAATATGAAATCTATCGGCGGACCTTCCGTCAACCCCACAAAGCGTATTCTTGCAAACCGTATGATGAGAACAAACATTCCTATGATTGATATGTTCAACACTCTCGTTGTTTCGCAGAAACTCCCGATTTTCTCGATTTCGGGTGAACCTTATAACCAGCTTCTTGCACGAATTGCCCTTCAGGCTGAAGCGGATGTTATCGTCCTCGGTGGTATGGGCCTTAAATATGACGATTTTCTCTATTTTAAAGAAGAACTTTCAAACGGCGGTGCTTTGAGCAAAACCGTTATGTTCATTCACACGGCATCCGATCCGACAGTTGAATGCATGATGATTCCCGATATGGCGCTTGCTGTTGCGGAACAGTTTGCATTGCAGAACAAAGATGTTCTGGTGCTTCTAACCGATATGACCAACTTTGCCGATGCAATGAAAGAAATCGCTATCACTCAGGAACAGGTTCCCTCCAACCGCGGATATCCCGGCGATCTTTATTCACAGCTTGCATCGCGCTATGAAAAAGCTGTTGACTTTGCCGATTCGGGTTCCGTTACCGTTCTTGCGGTTACAACGATGCCCGGCGATGACGTTACTCACCCCGTTCCCGATAACACGGGTTACATCACCGAGGGTCAGTATTACCTCAAGGGAGGTCGCATTGAACCTTTTGGCTCGCTTTCGCGACTCAAGCAGAATGTCAATGGCAAAACCCGTAAAGACCATCGCGCGCTTATGGATGCAATGATCCGTATGTATTCTTCGTATAAAGAAACAATCGAAAAGAAGAATATGGGTTTTGCGATGACACGCTGGGATGAAAAGCTTCTTAAATACGGTCAGCTCTTCGAAAACAGACTTATGGACCTTTCGGTCAATCTTTCTCTCGAAGAAGCGCTTGACCTCGGTTGGAAAATCCTTTCGGAATGCTTTGAAAAGGATGAAACCGGTATAAAATCCGACCTTACAGACGAGTTCTGGCCTGTCAGATAAGGAGGATTGAAGTGGCAAAAATCAAACTGACTAAAAACGAGTTAAAGATACAGAAGGATGCCCTCAAAATGTATCGGAGATATTTGCCTACTCTGACACTCAAAAAACAGCAGCTTCAGGCTGAAATACGCACCATTGAAGCAAAAGCCGAAGCGGTAAGAAAAGAGAGGAAAGACCTTGAAAAAGGATTCGGCTCTTGGATTGCCGTTTTCAGCGAAACTGATGCCTTCCCCGACGGAATAATCACCGTAAAAAACATCCGTAAGGGTGTGGGAAACATCGCTGGCGTCACTATTCCTGTCTATGAAGGTGCGGATTTCTCCCGAGGAGACTATGATTTATACGAAACTCCGCTCTGGGTTGACATTGCCGCAAACCATATGGAAAAAGCCATGTCACTCGACCTTGAAGCGGAAGTGTTGGATGAGCAGGTCAGACTTCTTGAGCAGGAGCTTCGTGCAACCTCACAGAGAGTCAACCTGTTTGAAAAGGTCAAAATCCCCGAAACAGAGGAAAACATCAAAAAAATATCCATTTATATGGCGGACCAGCAGGTAAGCGCCGTTGTCCGTTCAAAAATATCAAAGCGCAAAATAGCGGCCCGTAACGAAACATCTTCCGGAACGGAGGTGTACTCGTTATGATTGTACCTATGAAAAAAGTTTCTCTCATAATTATGGGGGATAAAAAATCCGAAACGCTGAAGAAACTCCGTAAACTCGGTATTCTTCATATCGAATCTGTTGAAGGTTCAGGTAAAAGACTTGAAGAACTCAAAGAAAGAGTAGCGCTTCTTGAAAGTGCGCTTTTCAGCGTAACCGAGAAGAAAAACAAAAAGGCAGAAGCTCAAAGCGTTGATGTTACGCAAGCAACAGACATATCAAAGGAAATCGTTGCTCTTGAGGAAGAAAAAAAGCTTTGTTCAGCTGAAAAAATCACTCTTGCTGCAGAGCTTGACCGAATTTCGGACTGGGGCGATTTTGACCCCGTAAAACTTGGTGCACTTTCCGAAAAAGGTGTTGATATTTCTCTTTACGAAATGCCCGAATCCGAATATGACGCTCTTGGCGAAAGCGTGAAAACCCTGCCTCTCATGAAAACAAAAACTTCCGTAAAATTCATGCTTATCAGATCGGGCACTGAGGGAGAATCGGAGGCGGTTGATTCATTAAAAGCATACCGATTTGAAACGCCCGCAATCTCAATGGCTGAAATCAGGCAAAAGCTTGAAAGCCTGAATGATCGCATCAAAGAGATTGATGAAAAGATTTCGTCTTTTGCAGGCTGTGCTGACAGTATGAAAAAGGCAATCAAGGCCTGCGAAAAAGAAATTGAATTTGAGGTTTATGCAACGGGTATGGCAAACGAAAGTCTGTCATCCGAAGGCAAAGGCGAAGTGACCGTTTCATATTTCACGGGTTATGTTGAAGAAGAAAATCTTGAATGTCTCAAAAAAACTGCCAAGGAAAATTCGTGGGGTCTCCTCGTTGAAGACCCGACTGAAGAGGATAATGTTCCCACCAAGCTGAAGAATAACAAATTTGTCAGCCTTATTTATCCGCTGACCGATTTTCTCGGAACTGTTCCAGGATATTTCGAATATGACATTTCGGGCTGGTTTCTGGGATTCATCCTCATTTTCTTCGGAATTATTTTTGGTGACGGCGGATACGGACTTCTTATTTCCGCAGTTACGGGTGCGCTGATTGCAAAATCGGTTGCATCAAAAAAGAAAGTTTCCCCTGCATTTTTGCTTATCGGACTTTTCGGTCTGTCAACGATTCTCTGGGGAACGCTGACCTGCACCTGGTTCGGTCTTTCAGCCGAACAGCTGCCCGACTGGCTTCAGAAACTGTCGATTCCCGTTATCTCGAATGTTTATGCCGATAGAATATGGTATCCGTTTTGGACAAACGGCGAAGCGGGTCTTACAACCGCCCAGAATCTGCAGATATTCTGCTTCTCGCTGGCTCTTATTCAGCTCACCGTGGCACACATCAAGGTTGCTTCGCGAAACAGAAAATCAATCAAAATCCTCGGCGATATAGGTTCAATAATGCAGCTTGTCGGCATCTTTTATGTGGTGCTGAGCTTTGTTGTCAATGCCGAAGTTTTCAGCTTCGGGCTTGTAATAGGCGGGGTTCCCGTCGGCACGGTTGCACTTGTTATGGTTATAGCAGGCTTTGTTATGAGTTTTGTGTTCTCAAATTATGAAGGAAACATTGTCAAATCAATTCTTGAAAGCCTTAAGAATATCGTTTCGGTTCTGCTGGGCGTTGTCAATGTTTTTTCGGATATCGTTTCATATATCCGTCTCTGGGCAGTCGGTCTTGCGGGTGCGGCAATATCCGCAACCGTCAATGAGCTTGCAGGTCCCTTGCTCGGCAACTTCTTGTTTATGATAATTGCGATAGTGCTTCTTGTGTTCGGTCACGGACTTAATATGATTCTGAATGTTCTGTCTGTTATCGTTCACGGAATCAGACTCAACACTCTTGAATTCTCATCGCATCTTGATATGTCCTGGAGCGGACATAAATTCAAACCTTTTGAAGAACAAATTGAAAATTAAGGAGAATCATTATGAATTTTGGATTATTAGCAACAGCTCTGGCAATGGGTATTGCCGCAACAGGCTCTGCAATCGGTATCGGCATTGCGGGTCAGGCATCAATCGGTGCATGGAAAAAGTGCTATATGAGCAATAAAGCCGCGCCGTTCATTCTTACTGTTTTTGCAGGTGCACCGCTTACACAGACCATCTACGGTTTCCTTCTTATGCAGCAGATGAGCTCATCGGACGCAGACCCCGCATTCCTTTTTGGCCTCGGAATCGCATCGGGTGTTGCAATGGCAGTTTCGGCTGTTGTTCAGGGTAAAGCGGGCGCTGCAGGTGCAGGTGCTCTTGCAGAAACAGGCAAAGGCTTCTCGCAGTATATTACTGTTGTCGGTCTTTGTGAAACCGTTGCACTTTTTGCCCTCGTTTTCAGTATGGTTGCTCTCGGATAAAATTAATATATAGAAACAGTCTCTCCGACTAAGTCGGGGAGACTATTGTTTTGGTGCCTATAGGTGAGAAAATAACCCCTGGTACAGCCGAGGGGTGAAATAAGACTTTAGTAAAGCCAAACCTCCAAGGATAATAGTAATGGTTTGTCAGCCGGATTACTGAAATACAAGTACGGTTCCGGAAGTTTCTGGTGCAGAGGGTGTTATGTATATACAGTCGTTCGAAACAAAAAGCAAATAGCAGAATACATAAGGAATCAGCTTGAAGAAGATTATGCAGCAGCCAAGTTACAACGAAAGAGTAAATAGACCTGTTTACGGGTAGCAAGACAAAGTAGGCAAAAATAAACAGCCGCTCGTGAGCGGCTGCCAGTGATTGTAATGCGCTGCTGGACCTTTGAAGCACTTTTAGGGGGGATTAAAGAAGGTCTGCGATATCGTAAATGAGTTTTTCAGTTTTCTCCCATCCGAGGCAGGGATCGGTGATTGACTTTCCGTAGATGCATTCACCGATTTCCTGTGCGCCGTCTTCAATGTAGCTTTCAATCATAAAGCCTTTGACGAGCTTTCTGATATCTGCATCGTGGCGGCAGCTGTGGAGAACTTCTTTTGCAATTCTTATCTGTTCAAGATATTTTTTGCCCGAGTTTGCATGGTTTGTGTCAACGATGACACCCGGGTTTTCAAGACCGCTGTTTGCATAGGTTTCTGCAAGATGAACAAGGTCCTCATAATGATAGTTGGGCATTGACTGACCGTGCTTATTGACATAACCTCTGAGAATTGCATGTGCGCAGGGATTGCCCTCGGAATGAACTTCCCAGCCTCTGTAGATGAAAGTGTGCTTATGCTGTGCGGCAGTGATAGAATTCATCATAACAGAAATATCACCGCTTGTGGGATTCTTCATACCGACAGGGATGCCGAGACCGCTTGCGACAAGTCTGTGCTGTTGGTTTTCAACCGAGCGTGCGCCGATTGCAACATATGCAAGGATATCGCTCAGATATCTGAAATTCTCGGGATATAGCATTTCATCTGCGCAGGAGAAGCCCGTTTCCTTCAAGGCTCTCATATGAAGCTGTCTGATTGCAACGATTCCTTTATACATATCGGGTTTTTCGTTGGGGTCAGGCTGATGAAGCATACCTTTATATCCGTCACCCGTTGTTCTGGGTTTGTTGGTATAAATTCTGGGAATAATGAATATTTTATCATTTACTTTTTCCTGAACAGTGCGCAGACGAGATATGTAATCGATAACACTATCCTCGTTGTCTGCCGAGCACGGACCGATAACAAGCACAAGCTTGTCGTTTTTGCCAGTGAAAATATCTTTAAGTTCGTCTGCTCTTGCGCTGACAATTTCTGCGAGGTCGTCGGAAAGGGGATACTGTTCCTTAACATCTTTAGGAATGGGGAGCTTTCTTTCAAAAATCATACTCATAGGTTAACACTTCTTTACGCTGAAATTTGCTATTCATTTTACACCTATGTTTTTTAAATTGCAATAGGTTTTATGAATAATTATGCATTGATTCCTCCAAAAACATCGGATTCTATGTAGTCAACGCCGAGCGAAAGACAGTAATCAAGAGCATCCTTATCGTTTACTGTCCAGAGTGCAACTTCAAGATTTCTGTCGTGGAATTCCTTAATCATCTCTTTTGTTATGATTCCGTAATATGCATCAATAGAAAATCCGTAGTCGAAGCAGCGTTTGTAGCCCTCTTCATCAGAGCCGTAGGTGAGCATCAGCGGCAAATCAGGGAACATTCCGCGTGCTTTAATAAGATTGTTGAAGTCGAATGACTGCATAATGCATTTTGAAAGGTCGTAGACCTCTGAAACAGTGTCAAAAACCTCTTTGACTTTTTCATCGCTGAATTCACCCTTGAGTTCAACAAAGCAAATCATATTGTTATCACGCATTATTTCAAGGTAGCGTCTGAAAGTGCACAGATAAACAACGTCATCGGATTCATCGTTTTCCAAAGGTTTTGAGGTTAATTCTTCGTAAGTTGCTTCAGCAACAAGAAGCTCTGTTCCGTCATCAAAAGTAACCTCATCGTTGTGGTTGACAACAAGCAGTCCGTCTTTCGTTATTCTTACATCCGTTTCAGCTCCGCCTGAACCGTTTTCTGCCGCCTTAATGAATGCGATTTCTGTGTTGTCAGGATATTTTGAACTGTAGCCTCTGTGGGCAATCATACAAACTTTGTTTTTCATAATATATTACTCCGAATTTAATAACGCACCCCCCGCAAGGAAGGTGCGTTGTTGATATTAAAGATTGTAGTACTTATCGAATTCTGCGGGATGGGGGATAGCTGAAAGCTGGCTGCATTCCGCACGCTTTGTCTTGATGAAGTTAGCGATAAGCTCTTTGGGGAATACGCCGCCTTCTGTAAGGAAGTCGTGGTCAGCTTCAAGAGCGTCAAGCGATGCTTCAAGAGATGTGGGAAGCTGCTGAAGCTTTGCCTTCTCTTCTTCGGGAAGATGATAGAGATTAACATCGTAGGGACCCCAACCGTTTGCGTGAGGATCAATCTTGTTCTTAACGCCGTCAAGACCTGCCATAAGGATAGCTGCGTAGCAGAAGTAGGGGTTGCAGGTTGCGTCGGGGTTACGGAGCTCGAATCTTCTCTTGTCGGGGCTCTTTGCATAAGCGGGGATACGGATAACCGCGCTTCTGTTTGATGTAGCATAGCCGACTGTTACGGGTGCTTCATAACCGGGAACAAGTCTCTTGAATGAGTTTGTGCTGGGGTTGGTGATAGCACAGAGAGCGCCGATGTGCTTAAGAAGACCGCCCATAAAATAGTGAGCTGTTTCGCTGAGATGTGAATAACCGTTGTCATCCGAGAATACGGGCTCGCCGTCCTTGAAAAGGAGCATATGAACATGCATACCGCTGCCTGCTTCGCCGTAGATGGGCTTGGGCATAAATGTTGCCGACTTACCATATTTGAGAGCTGTATTGTGGATGATATATTTAATCATCATTGAAGCGTCTGCCATATGAACAACTTCACCAAGCTGAGGCTCAATTTCATACTGACCAGAAGCTGCAACTTCGGGATGATGATAGTTGATGTCGATACCTGCATCCTTCATATGCATGCACATTTCGCTGCGGCATTCATATGAGGTATCAAAAGGTTTTGCAATGTGATAGTTTTTCTGCTTGGGTACAACAACGCCGAGACCGTCAGTGTTTGAATTCCAGAAAGACTGGCTTGCATCTACTGTAGCGCCGATGTGTCTGCCTTCAACATTCCATCTGACATCGTCGAAAAGATAGAACTCAAACTCGGGAAGAATCTTCATTTCATCTGCAACGCCGCTTTTCTTCATGTATTCAACAGCAGCCTTGATGATGTTTCTGGGATACTGAGCGAGAGGTCGGTTTTCGGGGGTGTCGATGATCATTGCGTTACCTGTCATTGAGAGGGTAGCAATGTCACAGAAGGGATCGATAACTGCTGTGTCGGGGTCAGGGATAAACACCATATCGCTCTTTTCAACAACAGCGTAGCCGTAGTTTGAAGCATCGAAACCGATGCCGCTCTTCATTGTATCTTCCGAGAAGTTCTCTGCGGGAATTGTAACATGACGGTACTGACCGTTGATGTCAACCATCTTGAAGTCAACCATTTTAATGCCATTTTCTTTGATAATGTTCAGGATATCCTGAATGCTCTTTGCCATTGGAATCACTCCTTCCAAATATTTCATCCTAAATTATATCAATTAATCCCTTTTTCGTCAATAGTAATATATATAACAAAAAGAAATAATGGTATTGAAATTATGCGGATTTTGTATGATAATAATATAAAATGAAAGGTGAGGACATAATGATGACACAAGTAGTAGCGGCGTTGATTCGCAAAGATAATAAATTTATGATTTTTCAGAGACCGGAGTCAAAAACGAGGGCATTCCAATGGGAGTTTGTCGGAGGTAAGGTTGAGGCGGGAGAAACTCTTGAAGAGGCGCTTATCCGCGAATGCCGTGAGGAGATCGGTGTAACTGTCAGGGTAGGGGATGTGTTTACGGAAGTTGACCACGAATATCCCGATATAACTATTCACCTTACTCTTTTTAATGCGGAGATAGAAGACGGTGTTCCGCAGAAACTGGAGCATAATGATATCAGGTGCATAACACCTGATGAAATTCCCGAATATGAATTTTGTCCTGCAGATGATGAAATTCTTAAGAAAATCATTGCCGAATTTTAATTCAATATTTACTAAAATTAATTAAGATTGTTGTTTAGAATTTACAAATTTTACATTTTTTACCAAACTGTATTGAAAAACAAGCTTTAAAGGTGTATAATGTGTGGCGATGCGTCACTTTTGGCGCTTTTGGAGGCGTATTATGTACAGAGCGGAACAAAAGGAAATTTCAACAGAGGACGGGATGATATCGGTTTGGGGAGTTGCGGATGAAAGCGGATTCATTCTCGATTTCACAACCGATAATATAACGGCAGAAGAGTTTATCGATGTTCTTAATAAGAACAACATTGAAAGACGGCATATTCTTGAAATAATTGAAGACTGTTTTTATTCAGGTTGAAATATTCTGTTTTAAATTTGAAAAGCCTTTCCTGTTTTTATAAGGAAAGGCTTTTACTGTTTTTCTTTTTATTGATTATTTAACATCTCTCTCGTCAAATTTGTCACCGCATTCGGGGCAGAACTTGGGAGGATTCTTGGGGTCATCAGGCTTCCATCCGCATTTGTCACATTGATAGAGAGGTGCACCCTCAGGTTTCTTCTGTCCGCAGTTGGGGCAGAATTTGCCTTTGTTTACTGCACCGCAAGCACAAGTCCAGCCTTCTTCGACAGGTTTCTTTGCACCGCATTCCGTGCAGAAGTTGCCGCTTACGGTTGCTCCGCAAGCACATTTCCAACCGTTTGCAGGTGCTGCGGGGGCGGCTGCAACTGCGTTTGCCATTGCCTGTGCCTGTGCGTCAATCAGCTGCTGAGCGTGCTGCTGTGCTGACATTTGCTGTTGCTGCTGAAC
>JAZRLY010000075.1:0-14032 GCA_045647065.1 Acutalibacteraceae bacterium | reverse complement strand
GAGGCAGAAGTTGTGGTCATAGCCTCTGCCGAGATGAAGCTGCTCATAATCCTCGCCGATATCTCTGCCGATTGACTTGAATTCTCTGAAATCAAAGGGAGTACTCTCAACGGGTCTGATTTCGCCCGTGGGAATGCTGTCTGCATCCATGGGAGTGAATGCATCTGCATTAATCATAAGCTCCTGACCGAGCACATCACCCTTGCCAGCAAGGTTGAAATAAGCGTGGTTGGTCATATTGATAACAGTCTTTTTGTCGCTGACTGCGTAATATTCAATCTTAAGCGCATTGTCCTCATGAAGAGTGAAGGTTACTTTAAAATCAACCTTACCGGGGAAACCCATTGCGCCGTCGGGACTTGTGTAATTCATTTCAAGCGAATTATCATCGATGATAATTGCTTTCCAGACCGCTGTCGAAAGCTCCGCACCGCCGTGAAGACAGGTGATGCCTCTTTCGTTCTTTTCAACTTCGTATTCAACGCCGTCAATGCTGAATTTGCCGTTTGCAATGCGATTTGCATATCTGCCGACGGTCATTCCCTCATAATCGGAATGGTTTTCGTGACCGTCGATACTGTCAAATCCGACAAGAACATCGGCAAAAACGCCGTTTTTATCCTCAGCATAGATGCTGTTGATTGTTGCGCCGTAGGTGATGACATCAACAGCCATTCCCGATGCATTTTTGAGAGTATAGCAGTCAACCGCTCTGCCATCTGCGGTTGTTCCGAAAATATTTTTAACTATCATAGTGTAACCTCCAAAGTGTATTTATATTATTTTACCATATATATACGGATATGGCAATAAATAAAATTAAAAAGGTGTGCCGCAAAGACACACCTTTTTAATTTAAATTATATCCTCAAATTCAATAACTTTGTTTGTTTTGCCCGATTCGAAGATTGCTTCGACAAGGCGCATAAGTCTGCGCTGTTGATCGTGGGTAACGATAATATCCGCTTCGCCTCTGAGATAAGCAAAGATATTCTTGTAATACTCACCCCAGTCGGCTTTCTGAACAGGAAGAGGGAAAGTCTGAATCGTGTCGTCTGTTCTGGGTGCCATGGTTTTTGTTATACCTGCACCCGCAACGATGGGAACAGCATCTCTGTTTTCCCAATCGGAAACCATAACGATTTTTCCGTTCCACTGCCAGTCATCAACAACCGCAGTTCCGTTTTCGCCGAGCATATACCAGAGCGGAAGTTCAATGAAGTTGCTTGTTGTAACCTCAACATAGAACGAAAGACCGTCGTCAAAAATAAGAGTTGTACGGAAGCCGTCGTCACAATTTTCGTTGGTTACGTTGGTAAGCTCTGCATAAACGGTTTTGAGCTTGCGGGGCAGAGTCATCATAAGCGCTTGGTCAAGAAGATGGATTCCCCAGTCAAAAACCATTCCGCCGCCGTGCTGAGGCTGATTACGCCAGTCGCCCGGAACACCTCTCGAGCCCTGCACACGGGATTCGATTCTGAAAACATTGCCGAGAGTGTTTTCATCAAGGAGTTTCTTCATTGTGAGATAATCCTCATCCCAGCGTCTGTTCTGATGAACGGTGAAAAGCTTGCCCGTTTCTTTTGCGCAGGCTATCATTTCTTCGAGGTCGACACTGCAAAGGGTAACGGGTTTTTCACTGATAACATTCTTGCCGTGACGCATGGCATCAATTGCGATTTCCTTATGAACATCGTTGGGCGTTGCAATTGTTACAAGGTCAATTCTTTCATCGGAGAGAAGTTCTTCTCTTGATGAAAAAAAGTGAAACCCTTTTTCGTCGGCAACATTTTTTCTGTCGGGATTGATGTCGAAAACGCCGACAACTTCGGCATATTCGCCCATTTCCTCTTTTATTTTTCGGGCGTGCCATCCGCCCATTCCGCCGTAGCCGATAACAGCACAGCCAATTTTATTGTTGATCATTGTATCGCTTCCTTTTCGGACGGGTTCAAACCGCCGTTACATAAACAGGTTTGACAGTATATTTTTGCCAAGACATATTGACGCAGTATTGGCAAAAAATCAAACCCACCACATTTCGCCTGTGGATTCGGTGAGGATGATATTCTTGAGGAATGAAACCGCCTTTGAAAGGCCTTCATTCTGGCTCATAAGTGAATCTTCGTGCTCAATGCTGATTGCATAGTCATAGCCGACCATACGGAGATTCGAGATAATCTCTTTCCAATATGCATTATCGTTGCCGTAGCCGATAGTACGGAATATCCACGAACGATTGATTTCATCACCGTAGGGCTTGTTGTCAAGCACACCGTTGACAGCCGTGTTATATTTATCAATCTTTGTATCCTTTGCGTGGAAATGGAAGATTGCATCGCCAAGCTTGCGGATGCAGGCAACAGGATCCATTCCCTGCCAGATAAGATGGCTGGGGTCAAAGTTTGCACCGATTTCGGGACCTACTGCTTCGCGGAGGCGAAGGAGGGTTTCGGTGTTATAAACACAGAATCCGGGGTGAAGCTCAAGAGCGATTTTGTTAACGCCGTGAGCCTTTGCGAATTCAACAAGGTCTTTCCAATAGGGAATAAGAACTTCGTTCCACTGCCACTCAAGGATTTCGCCGAAATCGTTGGGCCAGGGGCAGGTTACCCAGTTGGGATATTTTGCGGTTTCGCAGTCACCGGGGCAACCCGAAAAAGTGTTAATCTGATGAAGACCGAGCTTTTCCGCAAGAAGAATTGCGTTTCTGATAGTCTTGTCGTAATCTGCAGCAATTTCCTTGTTGGGATGTACGGGATTGCCGTGGCAGGAAAGCGCACTGATTTCAACATCGTATTTTTTGAGAAGGGCCTTAAACTCTTCAAGTTTTGCATCGTCATTGAGAAGTTCTTCCGCATTTGCGTGAGCGTTGCCGGGATAACCGCCGCAGCCGATTTCAACCATCTCAATGCCGAGTGATTTGAAATATTTGAGTGCCTCTTCAAGAGACAGATTTGAAAGTAAGGTTGTGAATACTCCGAGTTTCATTGTGTTTCTCCTTAGATAATGCCTTTGATATATTTGATGCTTCTTGCAACATCTTCAAATCCGGTGGGTACGGGGTCATCGTTTTCAACGATTACCCATTCAAGACCGATATCCTTTGCAGCCTTGATGACTGTGGGGATGTCGCAGTTGCCTTCGCCGAGAGCCTTGGGCTTGCCGTCGATACCGTCCTTGACATGAACAAGAACAATGTTATCCTTCTTTTCGGTCAAGAGCTTATAGTTATCCTGACCTGCGTGGAAGCTCCAGTAGGTATCGATTTCGAGTGAGCATCTGTCGCCGATAACATCGATGGGATAAAGTCCGTTTTCAAGAGCAACGAACTCCTCGCAATGGTTGTGATAATAAACTCTGATACCGTATTTTTCGAGTGCATATTTTTCAGCCGCACCGAGCACATCGCCCGTGTTGACAGCTTCTTCCATTGTTGAATGGGGTGCACCGCCTACACCAACAGCCTTAAGGCCGAGTGTGTTGACAAATTCGATTGTTTCAGCAAGTTTATCTTCTTTGAAATCGTCAAGACCCATGTGTGCGCCGACTGCAATGAGTCCGACCTCGTCAAGCTTTGCTTTGATTGTTGCGGCATCCGTGCCGAAATAGCCTGCGAATTCAACACCGTCATAGCCGATTTTCTTGATTTCTTCAAGAGCCTTGAGAAGTGTTTCGGTATCATTTATATGGTCTCTTACCGAATAGACCTGAACTGCAATTTTCATTATATTTCCACCTTAGTCGTTGTTGATGTAAACAGGCTTGCCTGTCTTTGCAGATTCATAGATAGCTTCAAGAATCTGAGTAACTACCATAGCCTGCTCGGGCTTTGTACGAAGCTCTGCACCGTTGAGAACTGCATCATAGAACGCACGGCATTCAAGCTCTTCGGGTTTATCACTTGCGCCGTCATAGAAAGCAACGCCGCCTGCATCGAAGTTGGGTGTTTCGATAACCTGTCTGCCGTTCTTTACATAGTTGATACGAAGGTCGTCGCCGAGCATATCTGCGCCGCCCTTAACGCCTGCGATAAGAGTTGAAGCTTCGCAGGGATCTGCAATATTGAGTGCCCAAGCGGATTCAACGCTGATTGTTGCACCGTTTTCCATAACAACAAAGCCGAATGCTGAATCTTCAACTGTATACTTTTCGGGATCCCAGTCGCCCCATGCATTAGCTGTTCTCTTCTGGTCACCAAGCTTCTTGAATGTTGTGCCCACAACCATCTTGGGCTTGTAGTTATTCATCATCCAGAGGGTGAGGTCGAGTGCGTGAGTGCCGATATCGATAAGCGGACCGCCGCCCTGCTCTTCTTCGTTAAGGAATACGCCCCAAGTGGGAACGGCTCTTCTGCGGAGAGCGAGCGCTCTTGCATAGTAGATTTCGCCGAATTCATCATTCTCGCAGCATTCTTTGAGATAGAGCGAATCGCCTCTCCAACGTGACTGATAGCCGATTGAAAGAACCTTGCCTGTTCTTACCGATGCTTCATACATAGCTTTTGCTTCCGCATAGGTCTTTGCCATAGGCTTTTCGCAGAGAACATGCTTGCCTGCTTCGAGAGCGTCGATGGTAATAAAGCTGTGGGACTTGTTGGGAGTACAAACATGAACAGCAACAATGCTTTCGTCCTTGAGGAGCTCTTTATAGTCTGTATAAATTTTTGCATTCTCGCCGCCGTATTTCTTTGCAGTTTCGATTGCTCTTTCTTCAATAATATCACAGAATGCAACGGGTTCAAGGAAGTCTATGCCTGAAATTGCACGAAGATGCTTTCCGTTTGCGATACCGCCACATCCGATTATACCAATTTTAACTTTTTCTGCCATTTTTTAAATCTCCTTATATACATATTGGGAATAAGCACCCTTTTAACTCCATTATACTGTTTTATCTGACTATTTCAAGAATAAATAAAATAATGGCGTGTAAATTTTGAACCCGTAATTTTGTTTAATTTCAACAAATCACGCAGCAAAAAACGGTTCGCAAAGGACGAATCCGATGCGAACCGTTTGAATTTATTGTGTTTTATCTCTGAACTCTGCCCGAGCCGTCGCCACCTGCAAGCTTTTCAACCTCTGCAACGCTCACTCTGTTGAAGTCGCCCTCAACGGAATGCTTGAGAGCCGAAGCCGCAACCGCAAATTCGATTGCTTCCTGAGTGCTTTTGCCGCTGAGAAGTGAATAGATAAGGCCGCCGCCAAAGCTGTCGCCGCCTCCTACTCTGTCAACGATATGAAGGTGGTATTCCTTTGAGAAGCAGTAGTTTTCGCCGTCATAGAGCATACCTGCCCAGTCGTTATCGCTTGCGGAAATCGATGTTCTGAGAGTAATTGCAACCTTCTCGAATCCGAATTTGTCAGCAAGCTGTTTCGCGACCGACTTGTAGCCCTCTTTATTGAGCTTGCCGCCATAAATATCGGTGTTTTCAGCTTCGATGCCGAAAACATCCTTTGCATCCTCTTCGTTTGAAATGCAAACATCAACATACTTGCAAAGCTCACTCATAGCCTCTCTTGCTTCTGCTCTTGTCCAGAGTTTGCCTCTGTAATTAAGGTCACACGAAATCTTGACGCCCTTTGCTTTTGCCGCAATACAAGCCTGCTTGCAGATTTCAACAAGATTTGCTCCGAGTGCGGGAGTAATACCCGTGAAATGGAACCAATCTGCGCCCTCAAAAATTGCATCCCAGTCAAAATCTTCGGGAGATGACTCCTGAATTGCAGAGTGCGCTCTGTCATAGATGCATACACTGCCTCTCTGCGATGCGCCCTTTTCAAGGAAATAAATGCCTACTCTGTCGCCGCCACGCACGATTTTTGAGGTGTCAACGCCGAAGTAACGGAGCGAATTGACAGCCGCCTGACCGATTGCGTGAGCGGGAAGTTTTGTTACGAATGCCGAATCAAAACCGAAGTTTGCGAGCGAAACGGAAACATTTGCTTCGCCGCCGCCGAAGGTAGCCTGAAGCTGGTCATCCTGAAAGAAACGGTAATATCCGTTGGGTGCAAGGCGAAGCATAATTTCGCCGAAAGTCACTACTCTTGCCATTATCCTCTTGCCTCCTTAACGATTTCAACCGACTGCTTGCAAAGTGCAATGATTTCATCCCACTTCTGATTGTCGATGAGGTCTGCGGTTACCATATATGAGCCGCCGCAAGCCGCAATAACGGGACAAGCAAGGTATTCACCGAGATTCTTGAGAGAAATACCGCCTGTGGGCATAACCTTGAACATCGGGAAGGGAGCGCTCATTGCCTTGATCTTATCAAGGCCGCCGCTCTGCTCTGCGGGGAAGAATTTAAGCACATCAAGACCGAGTCTGTAAGCGGTGTGATAGTCGGTGGGAGTAGTGCAGCCCGCATAAATAGGAACATTCTTCGACTGGCAGTACTTGACGATTTCTTCGTCAAGACCGGGAGTTACAATAAACTTTGCTCCCGCTTCGATCGCTTCGTCAACCTGAGCGGTTGTAAGAACAGTACCTGCACCGACAAGCATTTCGGGAACGTTTTCGCTCATAAGCTTAATTGCTGTTGCCGCACCTGCAGCACGGAAAGTAACCTCTGCAACGGGCACTCCGCCTTCAACAAGAGCCTTTGCAAGAGCAACTGAATCTCTCTCGGGATTGTTTAATTTGATTACCGGCACAACGCCGATTGACATTATTTTTTCTGAAATAGCGTTCATTTTTATTCCTCCACTTATTTACAAGCCTTCTCGCAAGCTTCGAAAAGTCCGTTGATATATGCCGCACCGAGTGCACGGTCATAGAGTCCGTAGCCGGGTTTTCCTGTTTCGCCCCAAATCATTCTGCCGTGGTCGGGTCTTACATAGCCGTCGAATCCCGTTTCAACGAGAGCCTTTGTAATATCATACATATCAAGGCTGCCGCAGCCCGAAAGATGGCCGCTTTCCTCAAAGCTTCCGTCTTCCATAATAAGAATGTTTCTCATATGCATAAATGCGATTCTGTCCGCTGCGCTGTACTTGCGCACCATAGCAACAACATCGTTTGATGCGGCGCAACCGAGCGAACCCGTGCAAAGGCAGAGGCTGTTTGCGGGACTGTCAACAATCGCAAGCATTCTGTCGAGATTCGCTTCGTTTGTGATGATTCTGGGAAGACCAAAGATGGGATACGGGGGATCATCGGGATGAATCGCCATTCTCACACCGCATTCCTCTGCAACGGGAATAACCTTTTTGAGGAATCTTTCAAGGTTTGCCCAGAGTCCTTCTTCACCGATTTCGCCGTAAGCATTAATAAGCTCTCTGACCTCATCCTGAGTTTAGCTTGAATCCCAGCCGGGAAGATGAATATCATCCTTAAGGGGGTCAAGCCCCTTCATCTGCTCCCAATACATAACAAGGCTTGTTGAGCCGTCGGGAGCTTTTTTGTCGAGCTGGGTGCGTGTCCAGTCAAAAACGGGCATAAAGTTATATGTTACACACTTGACGCCGTACTTTGCGCATCTGCGTATGTTTTCGCAGTAAACTTCGATAAGCTTATCGACTTCTCCCCTGCCGAGCTTGATATCCTCGTGGACGGGAATCGATTCAACAACATCAAAAACAAGACCGTTATCCTCGCACTGCTTTGCCATTTTTGCAATACTTTCTTCGGGCCACACCTCACCGGGCTTAACATCGTAAACTGCGCTGACAATACTTTTCATATTGGGAATCTGACGAATATATTCAAGTGAAACAGGGTCTGATTCGCCATACCAGCGGAATGACATTTTCATAATTTCAATCCTCCTGAACAAAAAATTTCAAATTTATACATTCTAATTATATCACGAGTTTTTTTCAATAGCAATGAAATATTGTTGAATTAAATGTAATTTTTAAAAAAAGCGAAAAAAGACGGCTTAGAACCAAGCCGTCTTACACTATATTATTCGAAATTTAAATCAAGGATCACAGTTACCGCAAGGAGTATATCCTTTTTTCATAATTTCATCACGCGTACCATTAAACTCCGCATAATTTTCTGTGCTTATCTTTGCAGCTGAATGACAGGACGGATAATGAAACTTCTTTGAATCAGTATTAAGGATATATCTCGAATCTGTCGCAACATAACTCGACTTTTTCGTCGTCACAACTTTTTTCTTGGTGGTTGTAACCTTCTTTGTGGTTTTCTCTTCGGTAGTTATCTCCTTCTTTGTGGTTTCAGCTTTTTTAGTGGTGGTTTTCTTTTCGGTAGTGGTTTCTTTTTTTGTGGTTGTTGCTTTTGCGGTTGTTGTTTCTTTTTCAGTTGTAGCTGCGTTGGTTGTTGTTTCCGTATCGGTTGTTGACACAATGACAATAGCGGGAACTGTTGACGGCGCGGTTGTCACTTCCTCTGAAAAAAGTTCTTCAACAACTGCAGAACTCTCTGTTGTTGTGACTGTTTCTTCGGAATCTGTGCCACACGACCCGATAATTCCGAAAATAACAAGTGAAATAACAATTGCGGGAAGGCAACCTTTTTTCTTTGATTTCTTTTTCATATTCTCAACAACCTCTGTTCCGTTCACGAAATTGTTTTCAGAATATTCTTTCTTTTTTGATGATTTTCCGTCACTAGTCGAGCTATAGGAGAGTCCTGTCCCCGGTATTCCGACACTTGTTGTCCGCTTGCCTTTGCTGTTAACGGTATAATGAACACCTTTTCCTCCAAAAGTAAAACCCGTTGACTTTTTGTTAAGATTGATTTTTACTCCCGGCGCAAGCTTTATGCTTTTTTTGAACCTAAATCCCATAATATCCCTCCTGACGCGAATTGTATCACAAAAAGGAAAATATTGCAACGCATTTGCAATCTCTTTCACGGCTTTTTGTTAAAACTGTAAGAGCAGCACTAAAAACATAAAAAAGACGGCTGAAATTTCAGCCGTCTTTAAATTTTATACCATCTTACAAACATCAATCCAACATTTGAATTCCGAAGTTTTTTCAAGCTCTCCGATATTCAGTTTAACTGCGCTGTTTGAGCTTCCGCAGGCGGGATAAACAACCTCAAATCTTTTCAGCGATTCGTCAAGATAGACTTCAACTCCCTCGTTGATTCCGAAGGGACACACTCCGCCGACCGCGTGACCGATTAAATTCTCAACGCTTTCGAACGGAATCATCTTTGCTTTTGCATGGAAATATGCTTTGTATTTTGCGTTGTCTATCTTACAATCACCTGCAACAACAATGAGAATCGGAGTTTCATCAACAATAAACGAAAGTGTTTTCGCAATTTCACCCTCACTGCTGCCGACGGCTTTTGCCGCTTCTCCGACAGTCGCCGACGAAACATCAAATTCCATCACTCTGCCATCCATTCCGTATTTTTTCAGATGCTCTTTCGCTTTATCGAATGCCATAACATCCCTCCGTCACTTTACTTTTCAAAATAACATAGATTTTTTGCACACGCCGTGTTATAATGAATCATCCGTTACAGTTTCGTATTCCCAATCAATTATTCCGCCGAATTCTTTGACATTGGCATATCCGAGATTTACCAAAATTTCGGATGCCAGCTTGCTTCTTCTTCCGCTTCGGCAATAAACAAGAATCAGACGATCTTTATCGGGAATCACAGATTCTGCTTTAGCTTCAATTTCATAATCGGGAATCAGAATTGCATTTTCAATATGTCCGCTCGCAAATTCCTCTTCGGTGCGCACATCGAGAATAACACAGTCCGGTTTTTCATTCATCAACGCTCTTGCTTCTGCGGGAGTTATCTGCTCATATGTCAGCGGAACATCCGCTTTGCCGCATCCGAAAGCAAACAAAAGAATCAGCAACGACAAAACTGTAATTATTATTAATACATTCCTCATCGTCAGATCATTCCGAGAATAGCATCTTTTGTGCAATAACCGACCTTGACAGCCGAAGCAGTTCCGTTTTTGAAAACCATAATTGTCGGTATGCTTGCGATTCCGAAAGCCTGAGCAAGCTCGGGAGATTCGTCAACATTAACCTTGCCAACTGTGATTTCGCTATGCTCTGATGCAACCTCGTTGATTACAGGAGCAAGCATCTTGCAGGGACCGCACCAATCCGCATAAAAATCAACAAGCACGGTTCCGCTGTTTTCAATAACTTTTTCTTTGAAATTCGCTGAATTTAAATTCAGAATTGACATTTTAATCCTTCTTTCGTAAGTTGTTGTTTCAATTTATATTATAGGTAAATCCGTCACTTTTTTCAATATTTTTTTGAAAGGACTTTTATTTATGAATTTTACAGTTTCAGGCGGCAACAAAAACGCCGCAATCAATCTTACCCAAAACAAAATCGGCGATATTCTTTACCTGACCGTTAATATGACTCTATCCTCCCCCGAGATTCCATCACCGTTTTTTGTCCGCTGGAATTTCAGTGCAAGCGACTGCTGCTCAACCTGGAATCCTTCTCTTCTTGACATTCACGGTCTTGCCTTTGATTGGGGAAAACTTGCCGTACAATCACGCCTTGCTTCGTGGATGCCCGTCCAGTCACTCATATCAAAAGACGGTATCAACAAACTCTGCATTGCCGTTTCAGATGTCGACACCCCCATAAGCATCCGTACGGGACTTCGCGAAGAAGATGCGACACTCGCCTGCGAAATCGAGTTTTTCACAAAGCCAACTTCTCCGACCGTCAATTACACCGCAACAGTACGCCTTGATATGCGTAGCATCCCTTATTATGACAGTGTTTATGACACCACGGAATGGTGGGAAACCGATTGCGGTTACAAGTCCGCATATGTGCCCGAAAGCGCAAGAATGCCGATGGATTCGCTCTGGTACAGCTTCCATCAGATGCTTGACAGAGAAGAAATTCTCAAGGAATGCAGAGCTTCGCGCGAAATCGGTCTTGAAACCGTTATCATAGATGACGGCTGGCAGACCGACGACAACAACCGCGGCTATGCCTACTGCGGCGACTGGCAGGTTGCGCCCAAAAAGATGGGTGATATGGCATCGCTTGTAAAAGAAATTCACAACATCGGAATGAAGGTTATCCTTTGGTATTCCGTTCCGTTTATGGGCGTTTATACTGAAAAATTCAAGGAGTTTGAAGGCATGTTCCTTGAAGGCTCGGGCGACGACAAAACATTCTTCGGACTTGACCCGAGATACAAAAAAGTCCGCGAATATCTTGTGGGCATATATGAAAAAGCCGTTAAAGAATGGAATCTCGACGGTCTGAAACTCGACTTTATTGACTCATTTATTCTTAAAGGCAAGTCACTCGAACCCGACAGCAAACGCGATTATCCGTCGCTTGAAGATGCGATTCACGCACTTATGACAGAAATCCGAGCATCGCTTACCGCAATAAATCCCGATATTATGATTGAATTCCGCCAATCTTATGTCGGCCCTTCAATCCGTAAATACGGTAATATGCTCCGTGTCGGCGACTGCCCGTGCGACATTCTCAAAAACCGCATCGGAATAATAAATCTCCGTATGACTTCGGGCAAAACAGCCGTTCATTCAGATATGATAATGTGGAATCCGGAGGACACAGTTGAAAACGCCGCACTTCAGTTTGCAAGCATTCTTTACGGCGTGCCGCAGGTTTCGGTACGTGTTGATAAGATTTCCGAATCACATTATAAAATGCTGAAATATTATGTTTCATTCTGGAAAGAATGGAAAAGCGTTCTTCTTGACGGCAAACTGACCGCCGACAACCCCGAATCCAACTACAGCACTGCCCGTTCCGTGCTCGGCAACAAAGAAGTTATAACAGCATTCACCAACCCCATTATCAGAATAGCCGCCGATGAATCCGTTGCCGTAAATGCGTCAATGCACAAGACGCTCATCATCAAAGGGGCAGACGGTAAAAAATTCAGAACAGTGAACTGTATGGGCGAAGAAACTGCAGGCGGCGTAATTACATCCGATCTGGCAGAAATCAGCGTCCCGACATCAGGAATGTCATTTATATGGTGATTTTGCATAGTTTTTTTAGGTTGTTGTAATTTTTTTCTTGCATTTTCGATATAAATGTTATACAATATTTTATACCCTACAGGACTCAAGGAGGATTTTTATGCCTACAACAAGTATCAGTAAAATAAAAAACAAGAAAAGCAATCTTTATCTGCGCGTTGCAAAAGGTCACTTTGCAACCAACCACGCTCACAGCAACTACTATATTGATGTTGCCGCACAGAAATCCCGTCTTTCAGAAGCCAAAGCAGTTGCACAGGAACTTTGCAGCAACAGTAACTATAAGGTAAAAATTGTTGATACCATACTCTGTCTCGACGGCACGGAAGTTATCGGTACCTGCCTTGCAGAAGAACTGACTAAAAACAACTGGATGAACATAAATGCCCACCAGACTGTTTATGTTGTAACCCCTGAAACCACAAGCAGCTCACAGCTTATGTTCAGAGATAATATCGTGCCCATGATAAAAGGCAAGCATGTTCTCGTTCTTGCAGTTTCGGTTGCAACAGGCGGAACCGTTAAAGCGGCAATGGAAGCCGTTAAATATTACGGCGGTGAAATTGTCGGCGTTGCATCAATTTTCGCAACCGCAAATATATGCGACGGCTACACTGTCAATTCCGTATTCAACCCTAATGACCTTCCCGGATATTTTTCAATCTCCGCTCACGAATGTCCGCTTTGCAAAGAGGGCAAAAAGCTTGATGCGCTCATCAACAGCCACGGTTTTTCAAAACTTTGATAAAACATTTGCCGCCTGCAGATCAAACTGCAGGCGATTTTTGACATCGGTTTTCAACGGAATTATAATTTTCGGTACATAACACGAAGGAGAACGAGCAATGAACACATTTGATAACCTTTTCAGCAGAAGATCAATCCGTGCATATAACGGCGAAAACATAACCGAATCCGAACTGGGACAGATTCTCAAAGCAGCTTATGCATCACCCGTCGGCAGAGCACTTTTTGACACTCTTAATCTGACGGTCATCAGCAACCGTGACTATCTGAAAAAATGGGAAGATTACTGCGAAAGCGAAAGCGGTCACAGACCTTTTTACGGCGCACCGACTGTTATTCTTGTTTCATCGCTTATCCCCTCAACCGACCTCAAGAGCGTTAACGTGAATTTCTCGAATGCTGCAATTCTTGTTCAGAATATGGCAATCGCCGCCACTGAACTCGGCATAGGCTCCTGCCACATATGGGGTGCAGTCAGATTCCTCAATGATAACGAGGAGCTTCTGAAAGAACTCAATCTCCCCGAAGGAATGGTTCCCTGCTGCGCAATCATTCTTGGTCATACAGACGAAAAATATGAGCTGCGCGATATTCCGGAAAATAAAATCAAAACAAATTTTATAAAGTAAAAAGTGGTTGTAAGATTTAATCTTACAACCACTTTTGATTCACTCCGAAATTCTGATTTTTGCAACCGTTATTTTGTAGGTTGATTCATAACACGGAGGATTGTTGACGTAGTAAAGAGTTGTTCCGTCCTCCGAGAAAAAGAGCGACGGACTGTAACCGCATTTTATGTAAGGATCATCAGTCTGATACGGAATGGGATTATCAATCGGTGCAAAGGTTTTCCCGTAATCAAAACTGATGAACATATCCGCACCCGTGTCGCTTTCTCCTCTGACGGAATGTTTGCCTGTAACAATAAGTGTTCCGCATTCACCGCCGACGGGTGACCACGCAACGCACGGAGAAGAGCCGAAAGTTTTGCCGCCTGCAGAAACTATCTTGCCGTAATCCGAAACGTCGCCCCAATTATCAAGAGAAGTCGTTCTCTTGCAATAAATCGGATTCATAAAAATACCGACCATCTCATAAACCATTAAATATTCGCCGTTGCCCATTTTTGTAACCGAAACCATACCCGGTCTGAGTGTAGAATCGCAACAGGCAACCCATTCAAACTTCTCGCTCCAATTAACAAGGTCGGTTGTGTATTTATAAACAAGCTTCTGCGAATGCTCGGGGTCGGAATCGTCTGAATAGAAACAGAAAAGTCTGCCCGTTTCTTCCTCGTAGATTAAATACGGTTCCCATACTCCCCAATCT
>JAZRLY010000074.1:0-18099 GCA_045647065.1 Acutalibacteraceae bacterium | reverse complement strand
TCATCCGCTTCTTGATCCCAAAACCGTCGTGCCCATTACAGTAACTCTCGGCGGTGATTATACTATGCTTGTGATCACCGGACCCAATACCGGCGGCAAGACTGTTACACTGAAGACTACGGGACTTCTTTCAGCCATGGCTCAGTCGGGACTTCACATTCCCGCAGACGAGGATTCTGTGGTGTGCGTGTTTGATGACATCTTCGCCGAGATCGGTGATGAACAGAGCATAGAGCAGTCACTTTCAACCTTTTCGTCACATATGAAGGGGATCGTTAATGTTCTTTCTACAATGAGCGGGAATTCGCTTGTTCTTTTCGACGAGCTTGGTTCAGGTACGGACCCCGTTGAGGGTGCGGCGCTTGCAATAGCAATTCTTGAATCACTTCATTTCAAAGGGGCAAAAATCGCCGCAACAACCCATTATGCAGAACTGAAAGCATACGCGCTTGAAACTCCGAGAGTTGAAAACGGATGCTGTGAATTTGATGTTGCAACTCTCCGCCCGACTTACCGACTTCTTATCGGTGTGCCCGGCAAATCAAACGCACTCGCAATCAGTGAAAAACTCGGGCTTGATATGTCTGTTATCAACAGAGCGGCAGAGCTTGTTTCAAGCGAAAACAAGGCATTCGAAAATGTTGTTGACAAGCTTGAAGAAACCCGCCGCCGCATGGAAGATGAATACGGACGCGCAAAGCAGCTTTCGGACAAGGCTGACAAAGAAAAAGCCGATGCTGAAAAACTGAAGGAAGAAATCGCCGCACTCCGTGAAAAAGAGCTTGAAAAGGCAAGGTCACAGGCTCTCAAGGTTGTTGATCAGGCAAAGCGTGAAGCATATGCGCTTATGCAGGAGCTCGATAAGCTCAAAAAAGAGCAGCAAAAAACAAAAGATGCCGCAGAACTTGCAAGACGCGCAAAATCGCTCGTTAAAAAAGGTATCGAATCCATCGACTCTGCCGCCGACCCGATTATCGGAATCGAGGATGACGACAAGGATTATGTGCTTCCCCGTCCGCTCGTTGCAGGCGACACGGTTATTATCCGTGATATTGCAAAAACGGCGAAGGTGCTTTCGCCTGCCGATAAAAACGGTAATGTTGAAGTGCAGGCCGGCTCGATTAAAACAAGAGTCAAACTCTCAAACCTCAAACTCTGCGAAAATGCGCCCAAGAAAAAAGATACAAAATCCACTGCAAGGCTTCAGGGAGACAGCAGACTCAATATGGCTGCTTCAACAAGGCTTGACCTGAGAGGTATGACTGTTGACGACTGCCTGATTGAGCTTGACAGATTCATCGATATGGGGCTTCGTACGGGGCTTAATGAGTTTACGATTGTCCACGGCAAAGGCACGGGCGCACTCCGAAGCGCAGTCACCCGTTATCTCAAAGCTTCTCCCTATGTCAAATCGAGCAGACTCGGTGTTTACGGCGAAGGTGAAGACGGCGTTACAATTGTTATTTTGAAGTAATCCTGTAAAGTGGTACGCCTTTACAAAAACTAAACACCGGATGCGTGTAAAAAAGTTTTCCACTTTGCGAATGTGAAAAAGTGGATACATCTTGTGCTTTGAGCCGATTTTTTCCACAATCCATGGTTTTTTTCACATCTTTTTGGATAAAAAGTGAGAAAAAGGTGAAAAAGTCGTGAATTTCGGTCAAAATTAACACTTGACATATGCTTTAATATTTAGTATAATAACGACCTGTAAAGCGGATTTGCTTTACAGGTCAGCTTTTTCGGCGTTAGAATTCTCAGACGCTGTTTGCGTCGGAGGTTCTTCTTTTTTGCCTTGATGATAAAAAACAAGTGATTTTGAGAGAAAGGAGGGTCAGAAGTGGCAAAGAATTATGAGATGGCAGTGCTGATAGATTTCTACGGTGAAATGCTCACCGCCAAGCAACGTGATTTTTTGGAATACTACTATAACGACGACCTTTCGCTCTCCGAAATTGCAGAAAACGAAGGCATAACCCGCCAGGGTGTGCGCGATGCAATCAAGCGCGCTGAAACCCAGCTCCAGGAAATGGAAAACCGCCTGGGAGTTGCAAAGCGTTTTGAAGATATGAAGCGCAGCCTTGACGAAATAATTGAATGCTCCAATCAGATTTCCGAATACAATCTGCGTCACAGCCTTTCAAAAGAAATCAACGATTGCAGTGTTCGCATCAAAGCCGCTGCGATGGCGCTTCTCGAAAGCTGAGATTACATATTTATTACATTATATATAAGAGGTGAAACAATTGGCATTTGAAGGTCTTTCAGACAGACTCGAATCTGCGTTTAAAAATTTGCGCAGCAAGGGCAGCCTTACCGAATCAGACGTACGCAGTGCGATGCGTGAAGTGCGTATGGCTCTGCTTGAAGCTGACGTTAACTATAAAGTTGCCAAGGATTTCACAAACACCGTAACCGAAAAAGCCATCGGCGAAAAGGTTATGGAAAGCCTCACTCCTTCACAGATGGTTATCAAAATCGTTAAGGAGGAGCTTGTGAGTCTTATGGGCGGAACCCAGAGCCGCCTTGCATATGCAAGCCATCCGCCGACAGTTATCCTTATGTGCGGTCTGCAGGGTTCAGGTAAAACAACCCACTGTGCAAAACTTGCTCTCAAACTCAAAAACGAAAACCACCGTCCCCTTCTTGTTGCGTGTGACATTTACCGTCCCGCTGCTATCAAGCAGCTTCAGGTTGTCGGTGAGCAGGTCGGCGCACCGGTTTTTGAAATGGGTCAAAGTGACCCCGTTAAGATTGCAAAGGAAGCAATCGCTTACTCAAAGGATCACGGTCATGACTATGTTATTCTCGACACAGCAGGCCGTCTCCATATAGATGAAGAGCTTATGAATGAGCTTAAGGCTGTCAAAGCCGAAGCGGAGCCCCACGAGATTCTTCTTGTAGTTGACGCTATGACAGGTCAGGACGCCGTAAACGTTGCAACATCGTTTGATGAAGCGCTCGGAATCGACGGCTTGATTCTCACAAAGCTTGACGGTGATACCCGAGGCGGTGCCGCTCTTTCGGCAAGAGCCGTAACGGGCAAGCCCATCAAGTTTGTCGGTACAGGCGAAAAGCTTGAAAACCTCGATGCTTTCCACCCCGACAGAATGGCTTCAAGAATCCTCGGCATGGGCGACGTTCTTTCGCTTATCGAAAAAGCTGAAATGGCAATCGATGAAAAGAAGGCAGAAGAGCTTGAGAAAAAGCTTATGCAGAACAAATTCGACCTCAACGATTTGCTTGATCAGTTTGACCAGATTCGCAAAATGGGCTCGCTTCAGGACATCCTTGCAATGATTCCCGGAATCGGCAACAAAGCAAAGGATATCGAAGTTGATGAGCGCAAGTTCGACAGAATGAAGGCTATCATCTATTCGATGACAGCACAGGAACGCGCTAACCCCGACATAATCAACCCCTCTCGTAAAAAGAGAATTGCCGCAGGCTGCGGTCAACCGATTGAAGAGGTCAACAGACTCCTCGCTCAGTTCAGGCAGATGCAGAAAATGTTCAAGCAGTTGGGCGGCAAAAAGGGCGGTAAACGCCGCAGAAAGCAAAAATTCAGAATGCCTCAGGGCTTCGACCCCTCACAGTTCGGAATGTAATCCAGCAAAACGCTGATACATTATATATTAATTAAATTCACATAATATTTTTTGGAGGAATTTATCATGGCAGTAAAAATCAGACTTCGCCGTATGGGCGCAAAGAAGGCACCTTTCTATCGTATCGTTGTTGCAGATTCAAGATATCCCCGTGACGGCAGATTCATCGAAGAAATCGGCACATACAACCCCGTTGCTACTCCCACAGAAGTTAAGGTAGACGCTGAAAAGGCAAAGCAGTGGATTGCAAACGGCGCACAGCCCACAGACACTGTTAAGGCTATCCTTAAGAAGGAAGGCGTTCTTTAATCCTTAAGGAATAAAGAACGAGGTAACCCAATGAAAGATTTACTTGTCAGCATTGCACAGGGTCTTGTTGACGATCCCGCAGCGGTAACAGTTACCGTTGACGAGCCTGCTGAAGACGGCACTATCGTCTATCACCTCCACGTCGGTGAAGAGGATATGGGCAGAGTTATCGGCAAGCAGGGCAGAATCGCCAAGGCTATCCGTACCGTTATGCGTGCGGCAGCAACCCGTCAGAATGCAAGGGTAGTTGTAGAAATTGATTAAGAATTTTCTTGAAATCGGAGAAATAGTCGGCACCCACGGCATACGCGGCGAAATGCGTGTGAATCCGTGGTGCGACTCGCCCGATTTTGTATGCAAATTTAAAACTCTATACTACGACAGCAATGGAAGCTGTGCGGCGCAGATTAAATCTGCAAGACCGCACGGCAATATTGTTTTGTTATCGGTTTCGGGTATAGATACCGTTGAAGCAGCTCAAAGGATGAGAGGAAAGATTCTTTATATGAAGCGCAGCGATGCAAAGCTTCCCGAGGGAACATATTTCATCGCAGAGCTTATCGGATGCACCGTTTATGATGCGGATGATCCCGAAAAGATTTACGGAACTCTTTCCGATGTGAGCGCAACGGGTGCAAATGACGTGTGGCACATCAAGGGAGAAAACGGCAGGGAATATCTCATTCCGTCGATTCCCGATGTTGTGATTGAAACCGATGTTGCGGCAAACCGTGTTGTTATAAGACCGCTGAAAGGTATTTTTGACGATGAGGATTGATATTTTAACCCTTTTCCCGGAAATGTGTGAAAGCGTGCTCGGCGAAAGCATTATCGGCAGGGCAAGAGCCAACGGATGCGTTGAAATTAACTGTCACAATATCAGAGATTACACTCTCGATAAACACAACAGAGTTGATGATGCACCCTACGGCGGCGGCACGGGCATGATAATGCAGACTCAACCGATTTACGACTGCTACACTGCTCTCTGCGAAAAAATCGGCGCAAAGCCGCATCTTATTTACCTTTCACCCCAGGGCAAGGTGCTCAATCAGGAGCGCGTAAAGGAGCTTTCACAGCTCGATAATGTCGCTCTTCTATGCGGTCACTATGAAGGCATTGACCAGCGCGTTATCGACGAAATCGTTGACGAAGAAATTTCAATCGGCGATTATGTTCTGACAGGCGGCGAACTTCCGGCCCTTATCCTTGCCGACAGCATTTCGAGAATGCTGCCCGGAGTTCTTGCGAATGAGGATGCTTTCACTCTTGAGAGCCACTATTCGGGGCTTCTTGAGCATCCGCAGTACACAAGACCCTATGAATGGCACGGCGAAAAAGTTCCCGATGTTTTGATTTCGGGTCATCACGCCAACATAGAAAAATGGCAGCGTGAGCAGAGTCTTAAACGCACTCTCGAACGCAGACCAGATATGCTTGAAAAAGCGGAACTTACAAAAAAAGATAAAGAATTCCTGGATAAATTAAAAACCTCCGAGGTCTGAACCTCGGAGGTTTTTGTTTATGCCGCTTTGGCGGATGTTTTGTTTTTATCTTTTTTCTCTCCGATTTTCTGGAGAACAATAACAAGAGCCATCAGTGCAATGCCTGCGATGTCAGTCTGCCATCCGGGAATAATCATAAGCAGACCGCCCGCGAGTGCCATAAGTCTTTCCCATACGGGCATCTTCTTGAACATGTAGCCTTCCATACCTGCGGAAATAATATAAATACCGCAAAGAGCTGTTACAACAAGAAGAACGATATCATACCAGGGCTTGTCAGAGCCGACTATGAGCATTTCGGGGCTGAAAGCGAAGATATAAGGAACGATGAATGCAGTGATTGCAAGGCGGGTTGCCGTAACACCCGTTTTCATCGGATTCGACTTTGCTATTGCCGAGCCCGCGTAAGCTGCAAGTGCAACGGGCGGAGTAATATCTGCAACAATACCGAAATAGAACACAAACATATGTGCCGCAAGAACGGGAATGCTCAGGCTTCTCATAAGAATAGGAGCAACCATCGACGCCATAATAACGTAGTTAGCCGTTGTAGGAACACCCATACCAAGCACGATACACATAAGCATTGTAAGCGCAAGAGCAAAGATGGGGTGAATTCCTGCCGCAGACTGAACGAGCGCTGAAAGCACATTTGCAAGACCGGTCTGCTGTACCATAGCTGAAATACATCCTGCAACCGCGCAAGCAAGAGCAACACCGATTGCGTTCTTTGTGCCGTTTGCAAGTGACTGAATATAGAGCTTGAACTCAAATTCAAATTTCTTATGTGCAATTGATTTGATTACACCTTCGATAAACTTGACACCGATTGCAACAAGGATTGCAATGATAGCCGACTTTGCGGGTGAGAATGAATTCATTGCGATAACAAGTGCCGCAACAGGAAGAAGAAGATAACCCTTTGTAAACAGAAGCTTGAAGAAATTCGGAATTGCTTCAGCAGGGAGACCCTTAAGACCAAGCTTCTTTGCTTCAAAGTGAATCATCATAAAGATGCCGGTGAAATAAAGAACAGCGGGAAGAATTGCCGCAATTGCAATCTGCGAATAGGGAAGGCCGGTATATTCCGTCATAAGGAATGCCGCTGCACCCATAATCGGGGGCATAATCTGACCGCCGGTTGATGCCGCCGCTTCAACAGCCGCCGCAAATTCGGGTTTGTAGCCGCAACGCTTCATTGTGGGAATTGTAACCGAGCCGCTGCCGACTGTGTTTGCAACAGATGAACCCGAATACATACCTTCCATCGCACTCGAGATAACGGCAACCTTTGCGGGACCGCCTGTTGCCTTGCCTGCAATTGAGTTTGCAAGGTCAACAAAGAATGCGCCGATACCCGACTGCTCAAGGAACGATGCAAAAATAATGAAAAGAACAATAAACGATGCACAAACATTAAGAGGAGTGCCTGCAATGCCTTCCGTTGTGTAGAAAAGCTTATACATGATAACTCTCAAGGGGTTACGGTCAACAACGATGAATGCATAGGCAATGAATGCCGCCGAAACACATACAATCGGAAGACCGACAACTCTTCGGCACGCTTCGAAAAGAAGAATTGTACCGATAATTGCAATTGCAATATCAAGCTCCGAAATTCTTGAAGCCTTGTCAACAATTGCCTGGCAATTTATTGCATAATAAAAGAATGAACCCGCACCGACAACCGCAAGTATATAGTCATAAAAAGGCACATGGTTGAGTCTTTTCTTTTCTTTCTTACTTACAGGGTAAATAATATAGGCAATAAAAACGATTATGCCTATAAACCAAGCCATCTTCTGTCTTTCCTCCATTGTTCCGGTCCAGCCGTCGAACATAACATAGAGAGAAAACAAAACCATAGCAATTTTGATGATTTTCTCAAATATACCTGAAAACTGACGCGTGTTCGACTCTTTGTCAAACTCCGCCATAAGTTTATCTACGTCAATAGCTTCGTCCTCATCGGCCTGCATACCGATGGGCTTTGTGTTTACATCTGACATTAATCACATTCCTTTCGTCAGAATTTCTGCAGCGGTACAAATCTCAAAAACCACCTTTGCGTTTCTGCCGCAAAGATTCCTGAGACTTATTTCCTCACCGCCAAAGGTGAGAATATGGTCGGAAACCGTTCCGACGATATATCTCAAAGGGTCGTAGGTTATATCAAAGCCCGTGATGACCATGTTGCCATCGTCATCATAGCTCATTTTCTGGTTGCCTTCAAGCGCAGTCTGAACTCCTGCGCCGAAAGAACGGTAGGTTGTTGAATACGCACGGATTTCACCGTTTTCAATTATGTAAGTATCTTTGACGGGAGTCTGATTCACAGAATGAACAAACTCCACGGAAAACATAAGTCCGTCATCGGCCTTTTCTGTTATATATCTTTTCCCGGTATCCGAATCATACATAACAAAATACTCAGCCGAAAGCATATTTACAGCAAAAGCAGCCGCTGTAATGAACATCATTAAAACGGCTGCTGCGATTAACCTTTTTTTGAAGTCAGCAGAATGCCTGCAGCTCATCAGCTGATAGCGCCAACCTCTTTAAAGTATCTTTCTGCACCGGGATGGAAGGGAACCGAGATGCTTGAAACTGCATATTCAAGGCTCATTTCGGAAGCCTTTTCGTGTGAATATTCGTCCTTGTTTTCGTAGATAGCCTTTGTAAGCTGATATACTGTTTCTTCATCAAGATCGTTGCTTACGATGAAAGTAGCCTTAACAGCAACTGTTGTTGCGTCAGCATCGATGCCTGTGTATGTGCCTGCGGGAACTGTGTATGCTGCATAGAAGCCGTAGTCAGCCTGAAGCTTTGCAAGATGCTCTGCATCGATTTCAACAAGAACGATACCTGTTGTTGTTGCAAGGTCTGTGATAGCAACTGTGGGTGCGCCTGCTGTGCAGAAGAAAGCACCAATCTTTCCGTCCTTAAGAGCAGCAGCTGATGCCTGGAAGCTAAGGTTCTGCTTGTCGATATCTTCGAATGTGATATCATATGCACCGAGAATCTGCTGAGCGTTGAATTCAACACCGCTGCCGCTGTCGCCTACTGAAACCTTCTTGCCCTTGAGGTCTGCAACAGTCTTGATGCCTGAATCAGCCTTTGCAACGATCTGGCAAACTTCTGCGTATGCTGCACCGAGAGTTGAGAAGCTGTCGATAGCGCCTACATCTGAGAAGAGTGATGTGCCGTTGTATGCATAGTCCATAACGTCGTTCTGAACGATAGCCATATCAACGATGCCGTCGTCAACGTCGAGGATGTTAGCCTTTGATGCACCTGATGACTGAATCATAAGGTTTGCACCGGTCTTTTCTTTAAGAAGAGAAGAGATAACATTGCAGAAACCATAGTATGTACCGGTTGAACCGCCTGTGCCTACATTAATGCTGATTGTTGAAAGGTCTCCGCCTTTGTTTTCGTTGTCTGTTGTTGTTTCGCCGCCACCGCAAGCTGTGCAAAGAATCATTGCAAAAGCAAGGATGAGAGCAAGAACGATTGATAACTTTTTCTTCATTTTTGTTAACCTCCTGTTATTTCGAACCCCGATTCTGAATAATTCAGACATCTGTGATTCAGTTTGCTTGTTAAGTATAACCTAAAACGAATAATAATGCAATAGTTTATGCATTTTTCGTTTTAAAATCCTGCATTAATACCAAAGGAAGCCGAACGCGATAAACCAGATTATCCACTGCCACCATGCAAATGAAACGGTGACATTGTATTCAGCTGTTTTACCCTGATAAGTAACCGTTACTGTCTGATTTCCTCTTTCAGTGCAGGTTGCGGGGCTGACGCTGTAGCCTTCTTTAACGATTTTTCTGCTTCCGTCGGAATAAACGACCTCAAGTTCAAGACCTGATGTGTCAATTGCATCCTTATAGTTGTAGCTTGTTTTAAAAGGAAGCTTTTCAACGGAAACCGAAACTATTGTTTTTTCTGTTGAGGGCGGGTCAGTCGGCTCTGTGCTGTCCGATTTTAATTCATAGTTGATTTTATTGTTTTTTGCATATGTATGAGCATACGAATCTTCAAAAACAATCAACTTTACTTTGGGGCAGTTTGAAAACGCCTGAGTGCCGATCGATGTTACGGTTTCGGGAATTTCAATATCACCGAGATTTTCACATCCGTCGAATGCGCCGAGTTCAATCTTCTCAACGCTTTCGGGAAGATTCACGGTTTCAAGACTTCTGCATTTCTCAAATGCCTTTTCGGAAACCGCCTTGATTCCGTTGGCAAGAGTAACCGTTTTAAGACCCGACATATAAAATGCGCCTTTGAAATCGGTTACCGATGCGGGAATTGTTATGTTTTTCAGAGCCGCACAGTTGCCGAAAGCAACGGAGCCGATTCTTGTTACGGTTGAAGGAATATTGACAGATGCAAGTGATTTACATTCATTGAACGCATAATTGTCGATTCTCTTGAGTCCGTTGGGAAGAACAACCGAAGCAATGCTTGTGTTACCGCCGAATGCGCTGTCACCGATAATAAGAGTGCCCGACTGAACAGTGTAGCTTGCGGATTTTTTTGCTGCCGGATACTGAATGAGAGTTCTGTCTGAAACAGAAGAACTGTAAGGTCCGTAAAGAACTCCGTCTGCTGATGAATAAACCGTGTTACCGCTTGCAACATTATATGCCGTTGCGCTTGCGCAGCCGATGAAAGCATTCTTTCCGATGTAGGTGACCGATGCGGGAATATCAAAAATCTTGACAGATGCGCATATTTTGAAAGCTTCCTTATCAATGGTTTCAACCGTATCGGGAATATCGATTGAAACAAGGGCGCCGCAATCATAAAACGCATTTTCGGGAATGACTTTAAGCGATGAAGGAAGAGAAATATCCGTCAGTGCACTGCAGTGAGCAAATACCGATTCGCCGAGAGTGCAGACAGAACCTGCAAAATCAACTTTTTTAAGTGCGGTACAACTGCCGAAAGCATTGTTACCAACCTTTGTTACCGAAGCAGGAATATTGACCTGGGTTACGGCGTTGCAATCCGAAAAAGCTCCGTTGCCTATTTGGGTTACGGGAACTCCGCCGTAAGTTGCAGGAATATCAATAACGCCCGATGCATTCTGACGGCAAGCGGAAACAACCGCAAATCCGTCATAAACATTAATTGTAAGCGCACTCTCGCCTGCAGCAAAAGCAGAAACGGTCAACCCGCATAAGCAAAGCAGCATTGCAAGAATCAAGCTTAATAATTTTACGATTTTTTTCATATTGACCCCCCGGGTGAATTTATCGTATTTTATATTATATATTAAATAATATTAAAAATCAAGAAAATATTGAATTTTGGTTAAAAAAGGTTGTTTTTTTGTTGACAAATCTGTATGAAATAACTAAAATTATTTTGATTATTATACTTTTTGGAGCGTTCATTTATGATTGACGAAAAAGGCAATTTTTATAAGCCCGAAAGAGGCTCATCCTCCTCCCCCGACCACATAATGCTCTCTTTCTGCGGCGATGCAAAAACCGAAATGGCTGTGTCCTGGCGCACAAGTGCAGATGTTGATTCGGGATATGTTCTTTACCGCAAAGAGTGCGATTGCGATTGGACAAAAGCCAAAAGCACCGTCCGATACAAGGAAACTGATATCGATATAAGCAACTATCATTCGGTAAAACTCAGCGGCCTTACCCCCGGCACAAAATACATCTACACCGCTGGCTCGGATGATTTCAGAAGTGAAGAATTCAGTTTTGAAACCGAAGCTGAAAACACAGATAAATTCAGCTTCATTATAATCACCGACCATCAGAAGGGTGACCCTTGTCATCTTCCCGATTACAGTATGGTCGGCAGTATGCTCAAAGTAGCGCTCGCAAGACATCCCGAATGCAAATTCATCTTTACCGCCGGCGACAACTGCGATAACGGTCAGAACGATTTACAGTGGAACGGAATGTTTGAGGGCCTTAAGGGTATTATCGAAAGCTATCCTTATATGATGACAACGGGCAACCACGACAACAGAGGTTACATAACATATTTCCCCGAGCCGACGGGTAAATTCTACCTTGAACACGCGGATTTCTTTGATTTTCAGTTTGAAAACTCGTATCCGCAGAACGGCCCCGAGGGTTATACAACCGAAAACTACTCTTTCGACTACGGCAACACACATTTCCTTGTCCTCGGCATCAACGCACCCGATGTTGTTGAAAACTGGGCATATGACGACCTGCAAAACAGCAAAAAGACCTGGAAACTCGGTGCATATCACTTCCCGATTTATCCTGTTATGCCTGAGGGCCAGAACAACGACGGCTATCCCTGGCTGAGAAAACCGATTGAAGACGGCAGACTCGATATTCTTTTTGCGGGTCACGAGCATTCATTTGCAAGAACATTCCCGATAAAGAATGACGAAATGTTTGACAAACCGTCGGAGGGTACGGTGCATTACATAGTCGGCAACGGCGGCGGTAATATCTACCATTCAAATGCCCACAAAATCTGGCATTCCGCATTCTATCCGCAGGAAATCCGTATGGGTTCATATACCCTTGTTGAGATCGACGGCGACGTTCTTACCGCAACCGCATATCTTGCCGACGGCAGAATAATCGACGTGTTCACCATTGATAAAACGAAGGATTTAATCACACCCTATGCCCTCGCTCCGACCTATGATTGGACTAAAATGGCATTCAAAGGTCAGATGCTTGAACTGATTTCAAGAGAATTCTATGCCGAAAAAAAAGATGGCATATGGTACGCACCGTTCGGAATTCTTATGCAATTTATCGGCGGTAAAATCGAAAAGACAAAAGACACTCTTTATATTGAAGCTTACGGTCACAGAGCATCATTCACTGTCGGCAATAAGTTTGTAAAAACAGACCTCGGAACAGTTGAAATGCAAGGGGAACCTTATTTTTACAGAAATCAGCTCTATGTTCCGATTGATGACAGTGCAAAGATGTTTGAGCTTGAATGGTATCACGCAGAAAGAAACAATTATATAAATTGGAACACACCGAGCGAGGACAAGCCGCTCTGGAAACATCCTGAGGAGGAATAATATGCTTTATAAGAAGAATTCGGCAGTTTCCCTTTCGGAAGAACTTTTCAAAAATCCGACCAGCGAATACAGAGGCACACCTTTCTGGGCGTGGAACAGCGACCTCAAAGCAGAGGAGCTTTGCCGCCAGATAGAGATATTCAAAAAAATGGGTTTGGGCGGCTTCCATATGCACGTGCGTACCGGTATGTCAACCCACTACCTTTCAGACGAATTTATGTCGCTCATCAAATGCTGCTGCGAAAAAGCGGACAAAGAGCATATGCTCGCCTGGCTTTATGACGAGGACAGATGGCCCTCAGGTGCGGCAGGCGGACTTGTTACAAAAGACGAGGAATACAGAGCGCGCTGTCTTCTTATGACAACAGAACCCTGCGAAAGCACCGATGAAGAAGCCGAATACATCGACTCAAGAGCGGAAGGCAGCAGATCGGGCAAAGGCTGGCTCATCGCTTGCTACGATGTTATTCTTGATGAAAACGGATACCTTAAAAGTTATAAACTCATCAGCGAAAATGATGAAGCAGAAGGCACAAAATGGTATGCCTACATAAAGATTCACGCTGCATCGCCCTGGTACAATAACCAGACATATCTTGACACTCTCAATCCCAAGGCAGTCAAACGTTTCGTTGAGGTAACACACGAGAGATACAAAGAGGTTATCGGAAATCATTTCGGCAATGTTGTGCCTGCAATCTTCACCGACGAGCCTCAGTTCACCCGTAAAAAGGTTCTCGCAAACTCAACCGATAAAGAGGATATCCTTATGCCTTGGACGGATGATTTTGCAGATACATATAATGCTCAGTACGGAGAAAACATTCTTGATGCTCTTCCCGAAATTTTCTGGGAGCTTCCAGAAGGCAAGGTTTCAACCGTAAGATATCACTATCACGACCATATTTCCGAGCGTTTCTCCGAAGCATTTGCAGATGTTTGCGGTGAATGGTGCCGAGAAAACGGAATCGCTCTTACCGGTCATATGATGGAAGAGCCCTCGCTCCACAGCCAGACCGCCGCACTCGGCGAAGCAATGCGCTCTTACAGAGGCTTTGACCTTCCCGGCATTGATATGCTCTGCGCAAGCTTTGAGTTCACAACCGCAAAACAGGCTCAGTCTGCCGTTCATCAGTTTGGCAGAGAAGGTATGCTTTCGGAGCTTTACGGCGTTACGGGTTGGGACTATGATTTCAGAGGATATAAGCTCCACGGCGACTGGCAGGCTTGCCTCGGCGTTACAATAAGAGTACCCCACCTTTCCTGGTATGCAATGGGTGGCGAAGCAAAACGAGATTATCCCGCATCAATCCACTATCAGTCACCCTGGTGGGAAGAATTCTCATATCTTGAAGATCACTTTGCGAGAGTTAACACCGCAATGACAAGAGGTAAGCCTGTTGTCAAGGTCGGCGTTATCCATCCCGTTGAAAGCTTCTGGCTTCATTGGGGTCCCAATGACAAAACAGCTCTTATCCGCGAAAATATGGACGAGAAGTTTGAAAATCTTGCCGATTGGCTTCTCAAGGGCAGCATAGATTTCAACTACATCAGCGAATCCCTCTTCCCCTCTCTTTGCGAAAATGCAACCGCACCTCTCAAGGTCGGTGAGATGGAATATGATGCAATCATAGTTCCCGATTGCGAAACACTTCGTTCAACAACTCTCGAACGCCTTGAAGCATTCAGAAATGCCGGCGGAAAGCTCATCTTCCTTGGCAACGCTCCCTCACTCATCGATGGCGTTCCTTCGGATAAGGGCAAGGCTCTTTACGAAAAGTCAACCGTTGTTTCTTTCGACAGAGCAAAGATTCTCGAAGCTCTTGACGAAAACAGAGAGGTTACTCTCCGTTATGCAAACGGCAGACTTTCGGATGGATTTATCTATCAGCTCCGCCGTGACGGCAACAGCAAATGGCTCTTTATCAGCCGTTGCGCCGAACCTTATAACAAAGACTGTGTGCGCGAACATCATCTCCGCATAACCGTTAAGGGCGAGCTTACACCCTATATTTATGACACAATCAGCGGTGATATTTCTCCCGTTGCTTGCGAATACACAGGCGGAAACACAGTTATTTCAAAGACAATGTTCGAATATGACAGCCTTCTCCTCAGACTTGACGAAGGCAAAGCACAAACTCAGCCTGCCGCAGCAAAGGAATATTCTCTTGCAGATGCAACCGCAATGCCCGCTCTCGTGCCTTACACCCTTTCGGAGCGTAATGTTATGCTTCTCGACACGGCGGAATTTGCCCTTGACGGCGGTGAATTCATGGCAGAGGAAGAAATTCTCCGCCTTGACAACGTTTGCAGAAAGATGCTCGGATTTGTCGAAAGAGGCGGCAATGTTGCACAACCCTGGGTACTTGACCCTGAAACAATCGAGCATTATGTAACTCTCAGATTCAATATCAAGAGTAATATCGCTTACAGCGGTGCAGAGATTGCTCTCGAGGATGCTGAAAATTCAAAAATCAGATTTAACGGTGAGGATGTTGCAATCAACATCACAGGCTGGTATACGGATAAGGATATCAAGACAGTACCCATCCCCGAAATCAGAAAGGGCGATAATATTCTTGAAGTTACCCTCCCCTTCGGCAAGCGCACAAATACCGAATGGTGCTATCTTCTCGGTGATTTCGGCGTAAGCCTTGCAGGCAGAGAAAAGGTTATCACTTCTCTTCCCGAAAAACTCGGTTTCGGCTCAATCACAACACAAAAACTTCCCTTCTACGGCGGCAATATCACTTATCACCTTGAAGCTGAAGGCGAAAACATTCAGATTGACGCAACCCAATACAGAGGAACGCTCATCAGCGTTTCCGTTGACGGCGAAAACAAAGGCAAAATAGTTTATCCGCCATATATCCTTGAAGTTGACGGACTCCCCGCGGGCGCACACAAGATTGACATCACCCTCTTCGGCAACCGTTATAATGCTTTCGGCCCCGTTCATCTGACCGATGTCAAGCATTCGTGGCACGGCCCCGGAGCATGGCGTTCCGATGAAGAAAACTGGAGCTATGAATATACACTCCGCAATGTCGGCATTCTCGCAAGACCCATTATAAGAACAAAATAAAAAACACGGAGCGGTTCGTTATTGAACCGCTCCGTTCTCTTTTTATCTTTTATGCGAACATACTCTTTATCTGAAGTGCGAAAACAATGAAAACATTCTTTATTCCCGCAAAGAAAGCTTCGAAATCATTTTCATAAACCGCATAGGGTTCATCGGTCTGAAGTTCAAAACGAGCGTCGCCGTTTCTTACTCCGCCTTCATAAGTGTAGATTTCATTATCGAAATTCTTTGCGTCATCTTCATAAATTGTAAACACTCTGATGCCGTAAGGGCCTGTTTTAGCAAACTCGCATCCATATGTCATACCGAGCTCAATGCCGTCGTATGTGCCGGTAAAACCTTCGGTGTGCCAATGGCCGAAATATGCGCCGAGAACATCACCGCATTCTTTCCAAGCCTTGAACTGTGCGCTTGTATCCTCTGGAATGGTGAATGCGCTTGCATTATACCCGTTTGCAACTTCTTTGTTAAGGCGCAGGAATTTTCCCTCAACAAGTCTTGCACCCTCGTCGGTTGCCTTGCACTCTTCAAAAAGGAAACCGGGGTCGCTTGTGGGAACATGCTGAAAAAGAATTGAGGGCACGGGCTGACCTCCGTTTTCGGCTTTGAGCGCTGCGCTTTCAGCTTTGTACCATTCAAGCTGTTCATCCGTAACGGAACCTGATTTTGTGTCCATCATCCAGATATTAAACACGGTTTCGCCGTTGCCGCCCTTGATTTCAAGGTTGAAATCGATTCTGCCGTCGGCATCATCACTTTCGTCAACAGTAATACTGTTTTCATAGCTGTTGTAGATTTTGAACCAATCTTCGTTTGTTACACCGCTGCCGTAGTCATTGTTACCCTGACAAACTGCAAATGGAATTCCCTTCTCCTCCGCCTCGGCAAAAACGGCTTCGCAGGCTGCGGTTACATTCATAACCGTCTGATAATAATCGCCATCGACCTCAACACCTTCTCTGAAGCTCTGACCATCAATGCCGATATCACCTGCACGGCTATCCTCAACGATATCACCCGTAAAAACAATCAGGTCGGGTTTGGTCTGCTCAATTGCCAGCTTAATGAAATTGACAAGGTCGTATGCAGGATAATGGTCATCCTGCGGGTCGCTTATCTGAAGCACAGTAAATTTGCCGTCCGCACCGAATTTCAATTCGTTATCTTCTGCAGATGCAAAGATGCAAAAGGAAAACACAAGCGAAACGGTAAGTAATATACTTACTAATTTTTTCATAGCTACTCCTTTAAAATTAACGGCGGGATGTTGGCATCCCGCCCTGACTGAATTTTATTAAAAAATCAATATTTATCCATACTTTCAACATTAAGTACGAATACCGTTGCACCGCCAACGGTAATTTCTTCTTCAAGGCTGTCCTTCTGAAGTCCTCTGCCGAGAGAATCGGTTGTCATTGCAACCTTGTTTCTTGTTCTCGAATATTCGTTGATGATTTCCTTTGCTCTTGCAACGCGGTCATCCTCAGCGCCGATAAGCAGGGTTGTGTTGCCTATCATAAGGAATCCGCCCGTTGTTGAGAGCTTTGTTACGCTGTAATTCTCTCTTGTAAGAGTTGCGGAAACAACCGCACTGTCGTCATTATTTACTATGGCAAGAATAAGTTTCATATCATTATTTTCCTTTCATTACATATCGGGTAAAATCAGCTTCTGACTGCGTTTGTCAAGCTCATAGATGTTCGGGATTTCATAGCGGTTGTCGTTACCGTCTTTGATGAGTATGCGCTTGTCGTAGAACATCTTCATGGACTGAATGTGGTTGATAATCTCGAAGGTGTAGTTACCTCTGTCAGTTTCAACATTCCAGAGCCAGATTCTGTGCTTTTCGCTTCGGCTGATGAGCCTTGTTATCTTGGGAATTCTGTAATATTCCTCAAGGCAACCAAGCAGAAGTTCTCTCTGCGATGTCTCCATATTATCCAGCTTGCGGAGAATGAATTTCTCTTCACCCTCGCTGTCGAGAAATGTTATGTATTCGCTCAGACCACTGACTGGGAATAGTCTCCTCGGCTCAAGGTCTGTGAATTTTTCTCCCGTGAAGAACTCAACGTCACAGAAGATTTTGTCTTTAACGGTTATGCGGATTTCGGTTCCGTCAATAAAATTTCTTGCCATATCAAACCCTCCTTATTCAAAGTTTTCTGCTGCTTTTTCAGCGGCAACCTGCTCACTCATCGACTGAATCTGAATGAGCTTGTAGTATTTGCCCTTAAGAGCCATAAGCTCTTCGGGTGAGCCGAATTCAATGATATTGCCCTTATCAACAACAATTATTTTGTTTGCCTTTCTGAGAGTTGAAAGGCGGTGGGCAATCATAAGAGTTGTTCTGCCTCTTATCAGGCGGTCGATTGCGTCCTGAATAAGTTTTTCCGTTTCGGAGTCAACGGCAGAGGTGGCTTCGTCAAAAATGAGAACGCCGGGATTTTTAAGAACGGCTCGGGCAATTGAAAGTCTCTGCTTTTCACCGCCCGAAAGACCTACAAGTCGGATCGTAGCCATGTCGTT
>JAZRLY010000073.1:0-56036 GCA_045647065.1 Acutalibacteraceae bacterium | reverse complement strand
TACAACAGAAGGTGTTGTTCTTGCGCCTTCTGCGTTTGCGATAACTACGGGTTCGCCACCCTCAATAACTGCTACGCATGAGTTTGTTGTACCTAAGTCGATACCGATAATCTTTGCCATAATAAAATTCCTCCTATAAATAAATGAAAAAATATAAACTTAATTTATGAATTTGCAACTTTGACGACTGCATCTCTGATGATTTTGTCGCCAAGCTTATAGCCTTTTGTGAACACCTCGGCAATAACATTTTCGCCGAGTTCATCATCCTCAACTGTCATAACCGCGTTGTGAATGTTGGGGTCGAACGCATCTCCTCTTTCACCGTAGCTTTCAACACCCGTCTTTTTAAGAATTTCGTCGAACTGATTAAAAATAAGCTCGATGCCTTTTTTGTAGTCCTCAAAACCGCATTCGGTATTGTTTGCCGCTCTGTCAAAATTATCCAGAACAGGAAGCAATTCCTTTATAACGTCAGCCTTTGATGACGAATAAATATCCTGCTTTTCTTTTTGCGAACGCTTACGGAAATTATCGTATTCCGCATAGAGTCTTAAGAATTGGTCATTCTTTTCGTCAAGCTCTTTTCTGAGCTTTTCTTCCGCTGTCTCTTCCTTTACTTCCTCCGCAGTATCTTTGACTTCTTCGGTTGTTTCGGGAGTCTTTTTTTCTTTCTTCATACTGTATCCTTTCTATTCCTCTATCGCCTGAGTAATCATTCTGCCGACGATATCGGTAAGATATTTCACGCTGGGAATAATGCTTTCATAGTCCATACGGGTCGGACCAATAAGACCGATCGAACCCGAATCTCTGCCTCCTACGGAATATTTTGCCACTATAACGCTTGAATTTTCAAGCTGGCGGTAAAGATTTTCTTTGCCGATGATGACATCGAGAGGCTCTTTTATTCCGCTGATGACTGCCGACAGAGGCTCGCGCTTATTGAGAAATTCAAAAAGCTCAATTGCGCCCACGCCATAGTCCTTATGCGAAAACAGATTCGAACTGCCACCGAGGATTATCCTTGAATCCTCCATGCTTCTTGCAAGCTCGCAAACCGCCGCCATAAGCGGAAGCATCGCAAACGGGTCGCTGTCAACCGAAGCGGCAGCCGTCTGCATTGAAACAACACTTATATCAGATGCGGGTTTGCCGATTATGCAGGAATCAACTATATTATAGAATTCTTCGAGAATTTTTGCGGTAAGCTCGCAATCAAGCCTGCAAAGTCTGCTCTTGAGAATTCCGTTTGACGTCAAAAGAACAAGCATCGCCGAGTGAATACCGACCGGAACAAGCTCAATCTTGCGGATTATAACCGCATCGCCTCCGGGCGCCGTTGAAACACAGGCACATTTCGTAAGCTCTGCAAGCACCTCGCCGGCCTGAGCGATAAGTCTTTCAGGATCGCCCGCAGCAGAAGAAACTCCCGCTTCAATCATTCTTCGGTTAAGCTCATCGATTTCTCTGTCTTTCATAAGGTTATCTACATAATATCTGTAGCCTTTTTGAGAAGGCACTCTGCCCGCCGAGGTGTGCGGCTGCTCAAGATAACCCATAGCAGAAAGTTCGCTCATCTCATTACGCACGGTTGCGGAGGAAACAGACATGCCCGTCAAAGCGATAAGCTCTTTTGAGCCGACAGGCTCACCCGATTTGATATACTGCTCAACAACGGCAGATAATATCAGCTTTTTGCGTTCGCTTAATTCAGCCATCCTCCACACCTTCTTTCTGCGAGTGCTAATTTTAGCACTCAAAAAGCAAGAGTGCTAATTTCTGATATTACTATACCCCAACAAGAAGATTTTGTCAACAATTTAATTGTTAACACTTTGTTAAATCGTAAAACACTCACAAATATTTTAGGTTGACGGCATATTGACTTTATTTAATATGGATGATAAAATTTATTTATTAAAAATTTATTTTAATGTTCACTCTTTATCAAACTATTGAATGTATAATAATGAGAGTGAGAGGTGAAAAATATGAAACTATCGTTGGTTGTCCCCTGCTACAACGAAGAAGGCAATGTTGAAAAATTCTTCAGTGAAGTCAACAAAGTCTTTGAAGGCAAAGTCAATGACTATGAATTTGTTTTTGTCAACGACGGCAGCAAGGATAAAACCTATCAGAAATTAAAGAAGCTTTATAATAATCATCATAATGAAAGCAACATTCAGGTGCTGACCTTCAGCCGAAACTTCGGCAAAGAGGCAGCTATGTATGCAGGTCTTTCCAAAGCCGAAGGTGACATCGTGTGCATAATTGATGCCGACCTTCAGCAAAGACCCGAGGTTGTTCTTGAAATGCTTGATGTGCTTAATTCCGACGAAGAACTTGACTGCGTTGCCGCATATCAGCAAAGCAGAAAAGAATCCGCCGTTCTTTCGGCATTCAAATCGGGATTCTATAAATTAATTAATAAAATATCCGACGTTGATTTTGTTAATGGTGCATCAGACTTCAGACTGATGAAAAGAGTTATGGTTGATGCTATTATTCAGATGTCTGAATTCCACAGATTCTCAAAAGGTCTTTTCAGCTATGTCGGCTTCAATACAAAATACATTCCATACGAAGTTGCCGCCCGCGAAAGCGGAGAATCAAAGTGGAGTTTCAGTAAACTGTTCAAATACGCACTTGAAGGAATTTTTGCATTCTCTACCGCACCGCTTAAATTCGCAACATTTATCGGAATTTTCTCTTCCGTATGCTCAATTCTTTATCTGATCATCGTCGTCATTCAGAAACTTGCATTCGGAATAGATGTGCCGGGATATGCAACCATCGTCGTTCTTCTCCTGCTTATCGGCGGACTTCTTCTTTTCTGCCTCGGTATCATAGGAGAATATCTTTCAAAAATGTATGTTCAGGTCAAAAACCGACCCATATATATTCTTAAGGAACATTTGAAGGACGAGGAAAAATAAACAACAAAAAGGGGCTGAATTTATGAACAACAAAATAATAACTATCGGACGCGAATTCGGAAGCGGAGGCAGAACCATTGCAAAAAAAGTTGCCGAAAAGCTTTCAATCCCCTGCTATGACAGCGAAATCATCGACGAAGTTGCAATCAAAAGCGGCCTCCTTAAAGAAGAGATTGCAAAAAAGGGCGAGCATCTTTCCGCAACGGGCAAAATGTCAACCATATTCACCCTCTACAATCTTTACAGCAATATGTCCAAAGATGATATAATATGGCACGCACAGAAAAAGGTTATCGAGGGACTTGCCGAAAAAGGTCCTTGCGTAATTGTCGGCAGATGTGCAGACTATATTCTCCGCGAAAAAGACAATGTTGTTAAAATTTTCATTTATGCCGACAAGAAATCGAGAGCAGAAAGAATCGTAAAAATTTACGGTGAAAACGATGAATCTCCCGAAAAGAGAATCAAAGAAAGAGATAAAAAGCGCGCCGCATACTATGAGCACTACACCGAAATGACCTGGGGAGATCCCGAGCATTACGATATCTGCCTCAACAGCAGCAAAATCGGCATTGACAAGTGTGTTGAAATTATAACAAACTTATAAGATAAGATCCCGGAAGCTTTGCGCTTTCGGGATTTTTTATACTTGACCTCATCAAGAATTTTTGCTATTATATATTGGTATATTTATATTTTTATAGAAGGAGGAATATCCTTGGGACTCGGTAATAAAATTAAAGATGCCGTAGGTATCGAAGGCAATACCTGGGAATATCTCAGACCGATTGTCGGTTATAACGTTGCCTGCATAACAACCGGCGGTGTCACAAACCCTCTCGGTATGTATCACCAACAATTCCTTAATTTTGTTGAAGGAATGAGCACCGGTATGTCCGGTATCATCAGCACCATCGGCGGTGTTATCGACGCAATAACCGACCTTGCCATGGGCTTCATAACCGACAGAACAAAATCCCGCTTCGGTAAACACAGGGTATGGCTCATCGCAGGTCTTCCCGTGCTTTTAATCGGTTACTTTATGAAGTGGTATTCGTTCGGAATTTCGGGAACCGGCAACACAACCGCACTTTTTGTTTACTATCTTATGGCTTCGCTTATCTACAGCGCAGGCTACACGATGATAAATATCCCACACGTTGCAATGCTCCCGTCGGTTGCACCGAGATATTTTGAGAGAACTCAATATAAAATAGTTGAATATATTTTCAATATGTTTGGTATGTTCCCGTCGTTCATTTTTATGAGTGTAGTTCTCGGCGGCACAAATATGGTTAACCCCACCCCCGCTGACAGACCCAAATATCTTATGTGCGGCATTATCTTTGTTGTTTATTTCTGTTGGGCGCCCCTTGTTACTTTCTTCTCAACAAAAGAAAAGAGCTCGCTCGGTCTCAAAAACCCTCCCATAGATTATAAATATTTCCTCAAAGAATATATTCAGGTTTTCAGAAACAAAGCTTTCAGACAGTATTTCCTCATTAATCTTTTCTACGGTTTTTCAAAAAGCTTCTACAGCTATGCAGACCAGTTCTATATCAGAAGTATTGCCAACAGATACAGCCATTTCAGTATGCTCAACACCGTTGGCGGCGCAGCTGAAATTGCCGGCGGTCCCTTCAACTATTTCCTCACCCGCTATATGGATAAGCGTATGTGCGGAATCGTAATGGCACCTATGATGATAATCGGTCTGCTTCTCAACGGCTTTGTTACCCCCAAATCACCAGTATTCATCCTTTATGTTGCAACAATTCTCTACAACTTCGGTTTCTCGGGTCCCGGTTTCGTTATCAGCAACATTCAGCCCGACGTTACCGATGTTGACGAACTTATCACCGGCAGAAGACGCGAAGGCGTTATCACAACTTTCTATTCCTTTGTTAGAAAAACAATCAACAGCTTTGTTACCGGTTTCCTCGGGATTTTCCTTCAGGTTATCGGATATGACACAACCAATCTCGACAAAATCGAATATGCGGCTCTCAGCGGCCAGACAGAATTTGGCCTGAGACTTCTTGTAAGCTGGCTTCCCACAATATTCGCAATCACATCTCTCATTCTCATCTTCAGATTCAAGATGAAGAAGCGTGACCACGAAATCATCCAGTCTGTCATTGCTCAGAAGCACGAAACAGGCACATGCGAAATTTCCGCAGGCGACAAGAAACGCATTGAAGCGATCGCGGGACACCGTTGGGAAGATATGTGGATTGGTCAATCGGGTGTTGACAGAAAACTCGAAGAAATAGCAAACATCTAAAGCTACATAAATTATTCCGACAAGGAGAAAACACATTGGCAGTTTCAAAAGATAAAATCAGAAATTTTTGTATTATTGCGCATATAGACCACGGCAAGTCAACCCTCGCTGACAGACTTCTCGAAAAAACAAAGTCTGTTGCTCTGCGCGATATGACAGCTCAGCTTCTTGACAAAATGGACCTCGAGAGAGAAAGAGGCATTACTATCAAAGCTCACGCAGTCAAGCTTAACTACCTTGCCGAGGACGGCGAGGAATATGTTCTCAACCTCATCGACACTCCGGGTCATGTTGACTTCAACTACGAGGTATCGCGCTCTCTTGCTGCTTGCGAAGGCGCGGTGCTTATCATTGACGCATCTCAGGGCGTTGAAGCGCAGACTCTCGCGAACACATATCTCGCTCTTGACCATGACCTTGAACTCGTTCCCGTTATCAACAAAATACCTTCCTTCGGCAGATCCCGACAGAGTTGCCGCAGAGGTTGAAGATGTTATCGGTCTTGACTGTTCCGAGGCTCCGAGAGTTTCGGCAAAAACAGGTTTAAATATCGAGCAGGTGCTCGAGCGCATCGTCAAGGATGTTCCTGCGCCTGAAGCAAACGACGATTTGCCGCTCCGCGCGCTTATCTTCGACTCCGTTTACGACAGCTACAAGGGTGTTATCGTTTATGTAAGAGTCAAGGAAGGAAAAATCAAGCCCGGCGACACAATGAGAATGATGGCAACCGGCGCAGAATTCACGGTTGTTGAAACCGGATATATGAGAGCAACCATTCCCGAGCCCTGCAAGGAACTCACTGCAGGTGAGGTAGGCTATATCACCGCATCAATCAAAACAGTTGGTGATGCACGAGTGGGCGATACGGTAACAACGGTTGAAAACCCTGCCGCAGAGCCGCTTCCCGGTTACAGAAAAGTTAATCCTATGGTTTACTGCGGTGTGTACCCCGCTGACGGTGCAGACTATGAAAATCTCCGCGATGCACTCGAAAAACTCCAGCTCAACGATGCCGCACTGACATATGAACCCGAAACATCGGGAGCGCTCGGATTCGGCTTCCGCTGCGGTTTCCTCGGTCTGCTTCACCTTGAAATCATTCAGGAAAGACTCGAGAGAGAATATGACCTTGACCTTGTAACAACAATTCCCAGCGTTGTTTACAAAATCAATCTCACAGACGGCTCGATGGTTGAAATCGACAATCCAACTCATTATCCCGACCCCGCAACCATCGCATCCTGCGAAGAACCCTTCACCGATGCTCACATCTACGCTCCGTCTGAATATGTCGGCGCCATCATGGATTTGTGTCAGGACAGACGCGGAATATTCAAGAATATGGACTACATCACTCCTGACCGAGTTGACATTCATTATGAGCTTCCGTTGAACGAAATCATCTACGATTTCTTTGATTCGCTTAAATCAAGAACAAGAGGCTATGCTTCATTTGACTACGAAATCACAGATTACCGCAAGTCAAACCTCGTTAAGCTCGATGTTCTTCTTAACGGTGATATCGTTGACGCCCTTTCATTCATCATCCACTCCGAAAAGGCATATTCAAAGGCAAGAAAGATTGCCGAAAGACTCAAGGCACACATTCCCCGTCAGATGTCTGAAATACCCATTCAGATCGGCATCGGCGGCAAAATTATTGCTCGCGAAACCGTTAAAGCTATGCGTAAGGATGTTCTTGCAAAGTGCTACGACGGTGACATCACACGAAAGAAAAAGCTCCTTGAAAAGCAGAAGGAAGGCAAGAAGAGAATGCGTCACTTCGGTACTGTTGAAGTTCCTCAGGAAGCATTCATGGCAGTCCTCAAGCTTGATGACAACGATTAAAAACAATAACGGGCGGCCACACAGGTCGCCCATTACTTTTAAGGTGGTAATATGAATCCCATTGGTTTATATATTCACATCCCCTTTTGCAACGGCAAATGCCCTTACTGCGATTTTTATTCCGTCACTCCGAAAAGCGAAACGGTTGAAAAATATGTTGATACCCTTTGCAGAAAGCTTGACGAATCGGGCGGTATTTACGACACCGTCTATTTCGGCGGAGGCACACCGTCGCTTATCGGCTCGGATAATATCGCAAGGATTATGTCTCACATAAACCGTACTCCCGATTGCGAATCAACGCTCGAATGCAATCCGTCAGATACAGGCGCGGTCAATTCAGAATTTGATTTTTCTGTTGTTGCAAAAAGCGGAATCAACCGCATTTCAATGGGTCTGCAAAGTGCAGACGATACCGAAAGAAAAGCTCTCGGCAGACGCGGCGGATGTGACGATGTTGAGCGTGCAATTGCGAGGGCAATGTCAGCGGAAATCAATAATATTTCGCTCGACCTTATGCTCGGAATCCCAAATCAGACAGAGGAAAGCCTGAAAAAATCAATTGAATTCTGCAAGAATTCGGGTGCGAAGCACGTCAGCGCATATATCCTCAAAATTGAGGATAGAACTCCTTTCTATAAAATAAAAGACTCACTCCGTCTGCCCGACGAGGATGCAACCTGTGATTTGTATTTGTTTGCTGTTAAAGAACTTGAGAAGGCAGGACTTCACCAGTATGAAATCTCGAATTTCTCACATCCGGGATTTGAAAGCAAGCACAATCTGAAATATTGGCGGTGCGAAGAATATCTCGGACTCGGTGCATCGGCACATTCATTTGTCGACAGAAAAAGATTTTATTACGAGCGGAGCATCGACGGCTTTACAAGCGGAAATTCTCCCGTTGACGACGGCTTCGGCGGTGACGAAGAAGAATACATTATGCTTGCTCTCCGCCTTTCTGAAGGCTTGATTTTTGAGAATTTTCAAAAGCGTTTCGGCAATCCCGTGCCTGAAAATGTTATTTTAAAATCCAAAGAATTGGAAAAACACGGAATTATTAAAGTCACAGATAAAAATATCGCATTGACCGTTGAAGGTTTTCTGGTTTCGAATTCGGTGATATGCGAGCTTCTCGGATATTGAAATCTTATTCCGGATATGTTAAAATATTCAAAAAGGAGGTCATATCAATGAAAAAGACTCTCAGCGTTTTAATCGCATCAATTATTCTTGTTATGTCTGTTTTTTCGGTGAATGCCTTTGCTGCAACGCCCAAAACCGATGCACTTCTTGACAGACTTGAAACCGCAAACGAGGTTTCCGTAACTATGCGCGCGGGCGAAACAAAGCTTTTCGGAGTGATGCCTGCAACAATCACCAATACAATCGCGGTTAAAGGTAACAACGTGTGCTACGAATATAGCGCAGGCTTCATCAAAGCAAGAATTGTTGCTGCTGATGATGGCATTTACGGATTTCTTCCCACTCTTCCGTTTTTCTATGTAAAAATGGACACAAATCCTCTCAAAGGTGCAAATGTGTGGGCAATGGTGCTTAGCGCTGCAAACCTCACGCAGACACTCACAAGATATCTCAAAAGCTATGAAGAAACCGTTGACGGCACAAAATATTATGTTGAAGAATATGATGACAGAGAGTTTGTGACCAGCAAATTCTACTATGTCGGCGACGACCTCAAAATGCTTGTCGTTACTGATTCATCAACAGGCTCTGTTCAGTACACATATTTTGACGATATATCGTTCAGCGTCAGCGACAGTATGTTTGAAGTGCCCACAGCGGCATTCAACCTTTCACCTATACTCAAAACATTTTTCCTTTCGCTTCTGTAATTTTCGATAAAAACGGCAGAGAGCTTTTGCTCCCTGCCGCCTTTTTTTATACAGTTTTCATCTGCAGCTTGAGATTATCGCTTATCATTGCAATAAACTCGCTGTTTGTGGGTTTGCCGCGCTCGTTCTGAATCGTATAACCGAAGTAGGAACTGAGCACATCAACGTCGCCTCTGTCCCACGCAACCTCAATTGCGTGCCTGATGGCTCGTTCAACTCTTGACGGGGTTGTTTTGAAGTGCTTTGCAACCGTCGGATAGAGAATCTTTGTGACGGAACTTATCATTTCGCTATTGTTAATCGAGAGAATAATTGCCTCCCTGAGATACTGATATCCCCTGATATGAGCGGGTACGCCTATCTGATGCATTATCTGCGACACCACAACCTCCAGATCCTTTACGCCGCTTTGGTTGGCGCAGGAATTATGGATGCTCGAAAACTGAATTATACGTTCAGCAAGCATCTTGGGACTGTAAGGTTTCAGGAAATAATAATCCGCACCGCTTCTGAGAATCTCGCTCTCAAAACGTTGGTTATCAGTACTCGAAAGCACCATTACCATCGGCCTTTTTTCAAGGTACATCGACTCAATTTCGCGAAGAACTCCCAAAGCATCAAGCTTAGGCATAAAGCCGTCCATAAGCAGAACATCGGGTCTTTCTCCGTCTCTGAACTTCTCAACTATCTGTGTTCCGTCCTTAATTACGGTTGTTACTTCGAATCCGTTTGTGCGCAGGATTCCTGCAAGCTCGTGAAGCGTTTCGCTCCCGTCCTCGGTTATCATAGCTCTCAACAATTTTCTCATGGTTTTTACCTCCGTTTTGTTTAGTTCACGGAGATGTTACCATATTTTGTCAAATCTGTCAATAATTTACTGGGAATTTTTTACAGTTTTTATCGCAATTTGTGACAGGATGCCACTCTGTTCAAGACGCTTTTGCCATTTCCGAGCTTTTCACCGCATCCATTGTATCAAGCATTCTCTGTGAAAAGATTGCATATCCCTTATCGGGAGAGTTAACAAATACATGGGTTACTGCACCCACGAGCATAGAATTCTGAACAATGGGGCTTCCGCTCATCCCCTGAACAATACCACCCGTTTTTTCAAGCAACACCGGATCAGTTACCTGTATTATCATATTTCTGACAGATAAATCCGACGACGGATAAATCTTGGTTATTTCGATATCATAATACTGTGGTCCGCTGTCATCAATTGTTGTTATCATCTGTGCTTTTCCGAGCCGTATTTCGCTTTCGAGTGCGACAGGCATAAGCTTTTTACCCGAGGGCTGTAAAAGTCTGCCGTAAACCCCCATCTCATGGTTAACACGAAGGCTGCCCAGGGCAATATCGGAAAAAACTCCGCAAAGTTCACCCGGGTTACCTGCACTGCTTTTATAGAAGCCGTTGACTTTAGCCCTGACCGCTTCACCGTTATTCAAAGGCATTATTTTACCTGTATCAATGTCGCAAACGCCGTGACCAAGACCTGCAAAATAGCCTGATGAATCATCATAAAACGTAACCGTGCCGATTCCTGCCGAGCTGTCTCTCACCCAAAGACCCGCTTTATATTTTCCGTTGACGGACATAACGGGAGTAAGATCAATCTCTATTATCTCCCCGTTTCTGTCAACCCGAAGATGCAGAGGCTTTCCGCCTGAATTCTCAACTGCATCTGTCATCTGCTGTGAGCTCATTGCCGCTTCGGAATTGATTGTAGTTATTATATCACCGCACTTGATTCCCGCGGATACAGCGGGGTCTTCCGTACCGGATTCGGTTGATACCGAATCTATACTTACAACAATAACGCCTTTTGTATAAAGTTTTATTCCGAAAACATCACCACCCGGAGAAACGAATCTCCTTTTGGTTACATTAACCTTTATATCTTTGACCGGAACAACCTTGAGCGCCATTATTTTAGAATCATATTCGGTTTTTCCCCACGCCGTTGATGCGGATTTTACGGGTTCTCTTTTTTCTTCGGAATAAAACATTCCGAGATTAACCGTTTCACTTTCGCCAATGCTTATTTCATTGGGAAGCTCTGCGATGCCGTAAATAACCACCAAAAAAACCGGAATACACAGCACAAATAGAAAAACACTCAGAGCTTTCAAAAAACGCTTCATTCTTCACCTCCGTGTTTTGTTTTTGCTCCGCGTTTGCGAAGCAGTATTAATTTGTGCCGTTCAAAATCAATTAAACGCGGATAAAAAAGCCGTAAAATATTTTCTCGCGGCGCTTATTTTTCCCTGAAATAAAACAATAATGAAAAGAAAAAATAAAAAAATTTCAAAAATCTCAAAAAAACTAATGACAAATAAAAAAGTATGTGATATAATAAGGATGCATTAAAATACACTCCAGTATTCGTTCGGATATATAGCTAAGCAAAGAGTTCTGCGGAGATAATCTGCGGAACTCTTTGCTTTTTGTTTTCAAATTTGACATACACATCATATAAGTATATAATTAAAACTCATAATATAAGTGATGAGGCAGGCGAAGAAATGGAACAGTATAATGTTACGGGGATGAGTTGTGCGGCATGCAGCGCAAGAGTTGAAAAAGCAGTTACGAATGTGAACGGAGTCATCTCTTGCACGGTAAGCCTTCTGACCAACTCAATGAGCGTTGACGGAACGGCAACACCCGCCGAAATAATTGCTGCTGTTGAAAAATCCGGTTATTCTGCATCTCTGAAATCAAACAACAATTCAGAAAGAAACAAAGAAACGAAATCTGATATACTTGAAGATAAAAATACTCCTCTTTTGAAAAAAAGACTTGTCGCTTCGCTCGGCTTTCTGGCTGTTCTTATGTATTTTTCAATGGGACATATGATGTTCGGCCTCCCGCTTCCTGCCTTTTTTGAAACAAACCCGATCGCTGTCGGCTTACTTCAGCTTTTGCTGACAGTCATTATAATTGTAATCAATCAAAAATTTTTTATAAACGGATTCAGAAGTCTGCTTCACGGAGCACCTAATATGGATACTCTGGTGGCACTTGGGTCCGGTGTTTCTTTCGCATGGAGTGTTTATGTTCTTTTTAGAATGACTTCAGAAGAAAGCAATGCTGCAGCTATGGAGCAGATGCACGGATTATATTTCGAATCGGCCGCAATGATACTGACTCTGATAACTGTGGGCAAAATGCTCGAAGCTCGCTCAAAAGGCAAAACGACCGATGCACTCAAAGGGCTATTGAGTCTTGCACCTGATACAGCTACCATTATCCGAGAAGAAAAGGAAATAATTTTACCTGTTTCCAAGGTGAAAAAGGGGGATATTTTTGCAGTCAGACCCGGTGAATCAATTCCCGTTGACGGAATTGTTATCAGCGGCGAAAGTGCGATAGACGAATCAGCATTGACCGGCGAAAGCATACCGATTGACAAAACCAAAGGCGATTCGGTTTCTGCCGCAACAATTAACCTCTCAGGATATATTGTGTGTGAAGCAGTCAGAGTTGGTGAAGATACAACGCTTTCGCAGATAATCAGAACCGTCAGCGATGCCGCTGCCTCAAAAGCGCCCATTGCTAAAGCGGCAGACAAGGTTTCAGGAATTTTCGTGCCTGCTGTTGTCACGGTTGCAGTTATAACAATCATCGGATGGCTGATTGCGGGAGAAAACATCGGCTTTGCGCTGGCAAGAGGAATATCGGTACTGGTCATAAGCTGCCCGTGTGCACTCGGTCTTGCAACTCCTGTTGCAATAATGGTCGGCAGCGGAGTCGGTGCAAAAAAAGGGATACTTTTCAAAAACGCCTCGTCACTTGAAACGGCAGGCAAAATAAGCATCGTTGCCCTTGATAAAACAGGCACAATAACAAACGGTGCTCCTGTTGTGACAGATATTATTCCGTTGGTCATAAATGAAGCAGAGCTTCTACGGATTGCATATTCACTTGAAATCAAAAGCGAACATCCGCTCGCAAAAGCAATTATTGATAAAGCAGAAAAAACGGGTGTTGCGCCCGATGAAACAGTTAATTTTGAAGTTTATCCCGGCAATGGACTCCGTGCGAAACTCGGAGAAACAGAAATATGCGGCGGAAATCTTAAATTTATTGAAAAGTCAGCTGGAATAAGCAATGAAATAAAAGAAAAAATAAACCGACTTTCAGATGAAGGCAAAACTCCCCTGCTTTTCGCAAAAGACGGCAAAGTAATCGGAATCATCGCCGTTGCAGATACCGTCAGAGACGACAGTACTGAAGCGATAAGACAGCTTAAAAATATGGGCATACGCGTTGTGATGCTCACAGGCGACAATGAAAAAACCGCCAAAGCAGTAGGTAAGCTTTCGGGCATTGACGAGATAATCGCCGATGTTTTACCCGATGAAAAAGATGCCGTGATTCAGAATCTTATGAAACAAGGCAAGGTTGCAATGGTCGGCGACGGAATCAATGATGCACCGTCACTCACCCGTGCGGATATCGGTATTGCAATCGGAGCAGGCACTGACATTGCGATTGATGCAGCCGATATCGTGCTCATGAAAAACCGATTAAGTGATGTGACGGCTGCAATCAGACTCAGCCGTGCGACACTCCGCAACATTCACCAGAATCTTTTCTTTGCATTTATGTATAATATCATCGGAATCCCGCTTGCGGCAGGTCTGTTCATTCCGATTTTCGGTTGGGAACTGAATCCGATGTTTGGTGCGGCGGCAATGAGTCTTTCAAGCTTCTGCGTCGTTTCAAATGCACTCCGACTGAATCTGTTTAAAATTCACAACAATATGAGCAAGCAAAAAACAAACAACAAAGTAAAGGAGAATAAACCGATGACAAAGACAATGAAAATTGAAGGTATGATGTGCGGACACTGCGAGGCAAGAGTCAAGAAAACACTTGAAGCAATCCCGGAAGTTGAGATTGCAGAGGTCAGCCACGAAAATGACAGCGCAGTTGTTACACTCAATGCACCTCTTGCAGACGAAATTCTCAAGAACGCAGTTGAGGCACAGGATTATAAAGTTATCGAAATAAAATAAGGTTATAAAAACGGCAGACAAATCATTGACTTGTCTGCCGTTTTTTGTTTTTAGATATTTTTAGCCGCTTTGACAGCAACGTTATACAAATCGTCTCTGCAGGTTTTGATTATCTCGTCAAAAGGTATATCTTTCTCACACGAAAAATAAAGCTCGGACACACCTGAATTTTTGATTTTCTCCGCTCCTTCGCCTTTGCTTCCGCAGATTGCGATTACCTTTTTACCGAGTGCGCAAGCTCTGTTTGCAACTCCCGAAATAACCTTTCCGTTGACACTCTGAAAATCAAGCCTGCCCTCACCTGTAATTATCAGGTCGGCTTCAGCGACTTTTGAATCGAAATCAGCTGTGTCAAGAAGAATATCAATTCCTCTTTTAAGTTCCGCATTCAGAAATGCAACCGCTCCTGCACCCATTCCGCCTGCCGCACCCGCGCCGCTCATTTCGGAAACATCAACATATAAATCTCTTTTTATTATTTCAGCAGCATAACGCAGACCGTCATCCAGCTGTTTTACCGTCGCTGAATCCGCACCCTTTTGGGGCGCAAAAACATAAGCAGCACCGTTTTCACCGTAAAGCGGATTATCAACATCACACGCCGCCGTAACGGGTATATCAATTATGTCGGATGCTTTTACAATTCTTTCAACATCAATCATCGTTGCTCCCGTCGGGATAAACTCTTCTCTGTTTTTACCGATGAATTTCCATCCGAGTGCACTTGCCATTCCGAAACCGCAGTCGTTTGTTGCGCTTCCGCCGAGACCGAGCAATATCTTTTCAGCACCGTTTTTCTTTGCGTCAAGAATAAGCTCTCCGACACCGTAGGTTGTTGCCCTTTCGGGGTCTTTCTTATCCCCCGCAAGCGGCAGCCCTGCACATGATGCCATCTCTATAACCGCAGTTTTATCGCTGAGCATAAGGTACTCTGCAGTCATCTTTTTACCAAAAACACCGGACACCCGTGATGCTTTCATTTCACCGCCGCAGATTTTATGTAAACAACTGCAAAGCCCCTCGCCGCCGTCGGCAGCGGGGAGCTTTGTTATTTTTACATTATTCAGATTATCCGTAAATGCCTGCCCGATAATGTCGCAGACTTCCTGCGCGCTGAGCGTACCTTTGAAACTGTCGGGCGCAATAAGAATATTCATATTATTCAGCCGATGCCCTTCTGATATATCTCTTGAAGAATGCAACTCCGGGAGCAACCGCATCAACGGGGATTCTTTCGTTTGTTCCGTGGGTGCATCTAAGAAGTGCAACACTAACCTTATAGGGTGCATAACGGTAAATATTTTCGCAGATGGGTTCATAGTAGCAAGCATCTGTACCGCCCATAACAAGATACGGTGCAACGATGCTGTTTTTATTTTCCTGCATACAGAGTTCTTCGATGATTTTGAATGCTCTCGAATCTGTAGGCGAAAACTTTGAAGCTTCTTTTGCCTTGAGAACTTTAATTTCGATATCCTTATTACGGCAAACTTTACGGATATGGTTGACAACATCCTCAACGGTCACACCGGGCATCTGTCTGAAGTTGACGATAACGCTCGCTTTCTGCGGAAGAACATTTGCCGCAGGGCTGCCCTGAGCCATAGTTACCGCAGTTGTTGTTCTGACAAGACAAGCTGCAACAGGAATCTTTGTCATACCGAATTTGAGAACAGGCTGAAGATAGTCAAGATTGCAAGTGAGAAGTCTTGCGGGGTAAGTGCAGTTTCTGCCGATGTTGGAAAACAAATCCTTGACAAAAGGCATAAGCTCTGCCTTGAACTGATTGTTTTCAAGGTCTCTGATAACATTTGCAAGCTCACCGAGACCCGAATGAACGGGAGGCTGTGAGGAATGACCGCCCTTTGCGTTGACGGTGATTTCAATATCGGTGTAACCCTTTTCAGCAATGCCTATACCGATAAGCTCTTTATTATTGAGAATGCCTTTGACATCAACGGGAATGATTGCACCGCCTTCGTCAAGAACACTGTCAAGATGAATCCCTCTTTCCTTGAGGGTACGCATTATATTCTTTGCGCCGCCATCCTCCGAAGCAACAACTTCTTCGTCCTGACCGAAAAGAAGATAAACATCTCTTTCGGGCTGAAAACCTTCTTCAAGAAGAGTTTCAACAGCATCCATAACACCGATAAGGTGATTTTTCATATCGAGAGCACCTCTGCCCCAGATGAACTCACCGTCATTGTGACCGCTGAAGGGAGCGTAAGTCCAATCCTGCTCTGTGCCTTCCGAAATAGGAACTACATCCTGATGAGCGAGAAGCGCGATTGGTTCAAGGTCATCTCTTGTGCCTTTCCAATGATAGATAAGACTTGCCTCCTGAATAACCTCTTTTTTAAGATTCTTGTGGATAAGAGGAAATGCTTCTTCGAGAAAAGCGTGGAAAGCCTCAAACTGTGTGAAGTCTATATTTTCTTTATCGGGATAGCTGATTGTGGGGATCGAGATTGCCTTTGAAAGATGTTCCAGACATCTCTCTGCATCAACATTTTCTTCATTAAGAGGAGGCAATTCTCTCTTTTCGGGAACAAACTTTGCCGCTTTGATTGCCGTTGCAACAGCTGCAGCACCTGCCGCACCGAGTACTGCATAAGACGCAAGAGACTTTTTCTTCATTATCGTTCTTCCTTTCATTATCACATAAAGAATTTGCGTTCCGTCCACGCTTTGAAGCGTCTGCTCTTTTCTATAAAGATAAACAGTATCATCAAGGATACACAGCATGCTGTCAGTACAACCGAAACAACAACCTGAAGTTTACCGATATAGAACATATTCATACATATTTCAATCACAAATGACATTACGCTGACCGCACCGAGAACAGCAATTGAAATCAAAGCTTTGCTTCTCGGCTTTTTAAGCCAAAATATGAACAGGTTACATATCGCCCAAAGCGTAATAACAACAGGAAGCACAATCGAAGTGAACCAGCCGTTGTCGTCACCGTAAATTTTATACATATCCAGATAGGTCAAAAGCGCAAGCGCGTCAATCGCAAGGAGAATAACGGGAATCGGTTTTTTCCACAAAAGCGGAAAAAGGAACCATATCCACGCAACCACAAATCCTCCGACAATATATTTGACAACTCCGCTGTCAAATATCAGAGCATTCAGAATTATCAGCACAAGATTGGGAATCAGTAAAACAAGAGAAAAAACAAAAACCCAGTATTTTTTGCTGAGGGATTTAGGTATGATGATATTTTCGGGATAAACCGGTTTTTCATCTTTGGTTTTCAATTCTTTCGGATTAATAACAGGCGTATCGCATAAGGGGCACGATGGGCTCCCTTTTTCAAGCTCAACTCCGCAGTTAACACAGTATGACATCAGCTGTCACCTCCCATAATTGCATTTTTATTGCTTTCTATTTTAACGGGAATACCGAATTTGACAAGCGTAGTGAAAAACTCCTTCTGGATTTTTGTGCTTACATAAATATTGGAAATACTGAAAGCAAGAGTGCCCTTATAAGAGAGCGAGCCGCATCTTGCGCCGTTAACCATCGCAGGCCCCATAACGAGAACGAGTTTCTCTATATATTGTTCCATCTCCTTGGGCGTTTTAATTATACCGACATTGGAAATAAGACAGCTTGTAGCCTTTTCTCCTGCGATTTTATAAACAACATTCACGCCGAAGTCCTTGACAAATGACGGAATAATTTTCATCAGCGGGTTTCTTTCGATTCCCATGTTTCCGTTCATCATCGCTTGCAATTCCTTTTCGTTGTTAATAAAACGAAGGTAAAGCGAAAGCTGTTTCACGATTTCTGGGAAAGTGTATTCACCCATTTTCGGGTCAATCTGGAATGAATAGCAAAGCATAAAGTTACGGAGGGTTTCGCTGCCGAAAAATCCTCTTGCATTGACGGGAATCTGAATTCCGACATGCTTTTCTTTATTCTTTTTCTCCTGCTTCTGCATATTATACATAACCCAGAGCAAAACCGCCGCAAGATATTCGGTTACGGTTACTCCGTGCTCCGCCGCCTTTTCTTTTATCGCCGAAACAGGCATGTAGCCTGTTGTGACATTGACAACGTGCTTGGGCAACCTTTTGCCTTTGAAGCGATATGTGAATTTCTGAAGTCTTTTTGCTTTGGCCTTGGAATTGCAGACCTTTGAATATGAATCCTCCGATTCTTCGGGACGCGGCTTTTCATTTACATCAAAAACACTTTCTCCGCTTGGTATATCCTTACCTGTAAGACGGAGATATACCGCAACAAGAGTCATAAAAAATCTTGATGCACCGTAACCATCAGTCAACGAATGGTAAAACTCAACCGAAAGTCGCTTTTCATAATAGTAGACCTTGAAAAGATACCCTCTGTTTTCCTTCATTTTGAATCGGGTACAAGGGTTTGCAATATCCTCCATAACAGGAGGAATTCCGTAAGGATTTTTTTCGAAATAGTGCCAGAAAAGACCGTTACGCATTCTGACATCAAAGGTCGGGAAACGCTTGAGTGTTATTTCAAGCGCTTTTTCAAGCAAAGCGGGGTCAACATTTTCGGTCAGCGTGGCCGAAAATCTGTAAACATTCGACCACGACGAGCTGTCCTGCCCCGGAAAAACCTTTGCCGCATTATCAAGCTTGTACCACGTCCTCTGACGCAGAGGTATTTTAGCCTTTTTCATAATAAACTCCTGTTTAGGTTTTAAAAGAAGCTGAGCTGGGTTGATTTCGGAAGCGACTCAAATGCGCCACCCTCTTCAAGAGCCGCGATAATGGTTTTTGAAGCACCCGAACGAAGCTGGAAATCCTCAATTGAAAGGAAATCTCCGCCGCCGTCGTTACGCGCCGCTTCAAGTCCTTCAGCCGCTCTGCCGCCGCAACCCGCAATTGCGGAGAAGGGAAGCCTTATCTTTCCGTCCTCAATAATATAACGGTTTGCAGTGGATTTATAAATATCAATCGGAAGAATTTCAACACCTCGCGCCATCATTTCATTGATAACCTGCAAGGATGTGAATGTGCCTTCTTCCTTTGCCGTTGCGGTTTTCATCAGCATTTTCTGCTTGATTTCGTCCATTTTCTTTTTGACCGCTCCCCTGCCCGCAAGAACAGCGGCGGTGTCGATATCTTCACCTCGGACGGTCATAAAGGTTGCATAATATTCAACGGGTTTATAGAGCTTGTACCACGCAAGACGCATCGCCGCACTAACATATGCCGCCGCATGAGCCTTCGGGAACATATATTTGATTTTCATACACGAATCAAGATACCACTGCGGAACACCGTTATCTATCATCGCCTGCTTGTGTTCGTCTGTAAGGAGCTTTGTTGCCTTACCCTTACGGACAATTTCCATTATTTTGAACGCCATACCTTTTTCAACACCCTTGTTGATAAGGTAAACCATAATATTGTCACGGGTACCGATAACCTCTGAAATCGTGCAGGTACCGTTTTTGATAAGGTCTTGAGCGTTACCAATCCAAACGTCGGTGCCGTGTGAAAGACCCGAAATCTGGAGCATATCCGAGAAATTCTTCGGCTGAGATTCCATAAGCATCTGACGAACAAACGGAGTACCAAGTTCAGGAAGCGAAAGGGTTCCTGTTTCGCAGTCGATATCCTCTGCAGTTACGCCGAGAGGCTCCGGAGTTGTCAACAGCTCGTAGAGCTTCGGGTCACATATATCAACATCCATAACGCATATGCCGGTCAAATCCTCGAGATGTTTATAAAGTGTAGGAACATCGTGGCCAAGATTATCAAGCTTGAGAATCGTGTCGTGGAGTGAATGGAAATCGAAATGAGTTGTTCTGTGGATTGAGTCCGCATCATCGGCTGGATGCTGAATGGGAGTGAAATCCTCGGCATCCATATCCGCAGGCACAACAACCATACCTCCCGGATGCTGACCGGTTGTTCTTTTAACGCCGACGCATCCCTGAACAAGTCTTTCTTCCTCTGCTCTTGAAAGGAATACACCTTTTTCCTCTGCCCATTTTTTAACAAAACCGAATGCAGTTTTATCCGCAAGAGTACCGATTGTACCCGCTTTGAAAACATGGGTTTTTCCAAAAAGCTCTTCGGTATATCGGTGGGCATAAAACTGATATTCACCCGAGAAGTTAAGGTCGATATCAGGCTGTTTGTCGCCGTAAAAACCAAGGAATGTTTCAAACGGAATGTCGTGACCGTCGCGGTACAACGGCTTTCCGCAGACGGGACAATCCTTCGGAGGCATATCATAACCCGAGCCATATTCGCCCTTATAGAAGAATTCACTGTGCTTACAACTTTCACAGATATAGTGCGGTACAAGAGGATTAACCTCGGAAATACCTGCCGCAAAAGCAACAAACGATGAGCCAACCGAACCTCTGGAGCCGACATAATAGCCGTTTTCCATTGAGTTCCACACAAGCTTCTGCGCAATAATATAAAGAACGGCGAATCCGTTTTTGATAATGGATTCAAGCTCTTTATCAAGTCTTTCCTTGATATATTCAGGAAGCGGAGAGCCGTAATAATCCTCCATTCGCTCGTAGCAGATACGGCGGAGCTCTTCATCGGAGCCTTCGATTTTGGGAGGATATGTGCCGTCTGGAATAGGCTTTATTTCTTCGCACATGTCGGCAATGAGGTTGGGATTTTTGACAACGACCTCATAAGCGGTATCCTCGCCGAGATATTCAAACTGGCTGAGCATATCCTGAGTTGTTCTCAAGTAAAGCGGTGCCTGCTCGGAGGCGTCCTTGAATCCCTGACCCGCCATAAGAATCTCTCTGAAAACGCTGTCGCTCTCTTCCATGAAGTGAACGTCACCCGTTGCAACAACGGGAATATTAACCTTATCGGCAAGATGAATAATGCGTCTGCTGATTTCGTTGAGTTCTTCCTCGGAATCAACCATTCCCTCACGAATCATAAAGGCATTGTTGCCGTTGGGCTGAATTTCAAGATAGTCATACATACTTGCCATCTCAATGAGCTTGTCTTCCTGTCTGCCCATAAATATCGCCTGATAAAGCTGACCCGCTTCGCAGGCACTTCCGACGATAAGACCTTCCCTGTGAGCCATAAGCTCGCTCTTGGGAATTCTCGGATGGCGGTAATAATATTCAAGATTTGATTTTGAAATAAGCTGGTAAAGATGCTTGAGACCTACCTTGTTTTTTGCAAGAAGAATAATATGATACGTCGGCAGTCTCTTTACATTCACGGGAATTTTTTCGTTGATTTCGTTGACATTTTCAATGTCCTTTTCCCTGCAAAGTTCAAGAAGTTTTTCAAAAATACCTGCAAGCGCACCTGCATCCTCGTCTGCTCTGTGGTGGTCGAACGCAGGAAGTTTGAAATACTTCTGAAGTGAATCAAGCTTATAATTCTTGATTCCCTCAATCAGGCTCTGCGCCATAACAAGGGTATCAATATGAGTATAATTATATTCAATGCCGTTTCTTCGGCAGGTATGTTTTATAACGTCGGTATCAAAGGTTGCATTGTGAGCAACAAGAACTCCGTCACCGCAGAATTCAAAGAATTTCTTAACGGCTTCTGCCTCTTTGGGAGCGTTTGCAACCATTGCGTTTGTTATTCCCGTAAGGTCAGTTATCTTTGATGGAATAGGCATTTCGGGATTGACGAAAGTCTGGAATCTTGCTCTTTCTGCACCGTCAACATATTTGACTGCGCCGATTTCGGTAAGGCGCACCTTATCCGTACGCAGACCCGTTGTTTCAACATCGAAAACAATGAATGTACCATCAAGGGACATGTCCTTGTCACCCGTTACGATTTTAACGGAGTCGTCAACGAAATAACCTTCCATACCGTAAATGACTTTGATTCCGTTTTCCTTTGCCGCAGCAGCAGCTTCTGGGTATGCCTGAACAACACCATGGTCGGTTATCGCCACAGCCTTGTGACCCCACTTCGCCGCTCTCGCAACAAGCTTTGAAGCAGCAGTCATACCGTCCATTGCAGACATGTTGGTATGCATATGAAGTTCAACTCGTTTTTCTTCGGCGGTATCTTTAATGGGAATTTCTTCGATAATCATAATCGAGTTTGCCTTTATACAGTAGGTCTTGATATAGTCGTCATACTCAACGTGACCTCTGAGCATAATTACTTTGCCGTTTGCAAGCCCCGCAACAAGCTGTTCGCAATTCTGCACAGCCTCAAAAATTTTGACTGTATAAGAGCTTGTCTTGTCGGTGATGTTGAAATTGATAATCTTGCGCTTACCGTCCTTGGTATCACGCATATCAAGCGAAAAAACCTTGCCCCATACGGTAACATTGCCGTCCTCGATTGAAATGCCGTTGAGAGGCACGGGCTTTGACTTGATTTTGCTGCCGTAAATAACCTTTGCATTTGTTAAGGATATGGGCAAATCGTCATATTCCTGCTTTGCTTCTTTGGGTTTGCTTAAATCTTCTTCAACCGGCACTTCGATTTTGATACCGTCTGCCTGCATCTGAACATATTCGGGTGAATCAAGCTTTGCACTCGCCTCTCCCGTGATTTCAACCGAAACAATCAATCCGAAAGTATCTTTCAAATATCTTGCAACAAAATCTTTTGCGCCCGATTCGAGAAGAATATCAGCGCCGTTGTAAACAAAGATTTCGATTGTATTATCATTTACGGTGATTTTTGCATTCTCAAGAAAACCGTTTGCCGCAGCAATATTTTCTTTTATTGCTCTGACAAGCTGAGGAATGCATTTATCCGAAAAAGCACTCTGATGATAAAGCGGAGTTATAACCACCTTGTTGATTCCGAGTGCCGATTTAATTTCGTTCTGAGCATTGAAAATAAAGTTATCCTCGATATATCTGTCAAACCGAGCAGTAATGCTCAGTTTCAATGTTTCCTCATCAAGCGATATACGCTCAACAAGACCGCCCGAAAAAATTTCACGCAGCCCCGCATTTATATAATCGCCTATAAAGTTTAAAATGTTGTTTTCCTGCATTTTAATCCTTTCGTTTAAAATAGGGCAGATTGCTCTGCCCGTGATATTTTATAATTTATCTATTTCTGAAATAAGAGTATTAACCGCCTCGTTTTCGGGGACCTTGCATACTATTTCGCCCTTTTTGAAAATAAGTGCACAGCCGTCACCGCCTGCGATGCCGATATCTGCTTCTCGGGCTTCTCCGGGTCCGTTGACCGCACATCCCATAACAGCAACCTTTATGTTTTTCTTGCATCCTGAAAGCCTTGACTCAACTTCCTTTGCAAGTCCGATAAGGTCGATTTTTGTTCTTCCGCAGGTAGGGCACGCAACAATATCCACTCCGCCGCTTCTTATACCGCAGGATTTGAGAATTCCCACAGCCGCCGAAACCTCGTTAACGGGGTCGTCAGTCATAGAAACACGGATAGTATCGCCGATGCCGTCAAGAAGAAGCGAACCGATGCCGACGGATGATTTGATAAGAGCCATATCGTGAGTACCCGCTTCGGTTACGCCGAGGTGAAGAGGATAATCACATTTTTCAGCAACAAGTCTGTATGATTCAATCATAGTCGGAACATTTGATGATTTTATCGAAATAACGATATCATCAAAATCGCACTGCTCAAGAAGCGCCACATGACCAAGCGCACTTTCTGCAAGTGCCTCGGGGCAAGGCGAGCCGTATTTTGCGAGCAGTTCTTTTTCGAGCGAACCCGAATTTACGCCGATGCGTATGGGAACATTCTTTGCCTTGCACGCATCCGCAACAGCCTTCACTCTGTCCATAGAGCCGATGTTGCCCGGATTGATACGGATTTTATCAACACCTGCATCAAGGCTTGCAAGCGCAAGACGGTAATCAAAATGGATATCCGCAACAACGGGCACTGTTAAGTTTTCTTTGAGCTTTTCAATCAGCTTTACCGCCGCCATATCAGGTACAGCTGCACGGATGATTTCACAACCTGCTTTTTCAAGCGCAACCGCCTGAGTGACACTGCCTTCAATATCCGAAGCAGGCTTATTAAGCATAGACTGAACGGTTATCGGAGAATCTCCGCCGATGAAAATATTGCCGACTCTAACGCGCTTGCTGTTGCGTCTTAACATAACTTACACCTAACCTTTTATAAGTCTCATTACATCGCTGAATGAGATAACAACCATCAGCAACAAAAGGAGAACAAGACCTACCGCGTGAACCCATCCTTCGTATTTTCTCGGAATGGGTTTTCTGAAAATGAATTCAATTGCCATAAAGAAAAGTCTGCCGCCGTCAAGTGCGGGAAGCGGAAGAAGATTGAACAGACCGATGTTAATTGCGATGAGCGCCATAATCATCAGAAGCTGTGACCAATCAATCTGCTTTGCCGCCGCATTCTGGGCAACATCCGCAATAATCGTAACCGTACCGATGGGTCCTGAAAGGTCGCTCAGACCGTATCTGCCCGTCACAAGGTCGAGAAGGCTTACCCATACAACTCTCGCAATTGAAACCGACTCAAGAACTGCATTTTTTGCAACAGAAACAAAGCCGGGCTCAACGCCTTTTATTATGAAATCATAAACTATGGTAAACTGACCATTTCTGTTTTCTGTTTTGAATTCAACGGCATCAAGATTCACCTTTTCGCCGTTTCTTTCAACAACGAAGTCAAAAACCCCGTCATCATCTCTTGACATAAGGAATCCGATATCATATTCGGAAAAAACTTTTCTTCCGTTGATTTCTTTAATTTTATCATCAACCTGCAGCTGCTGATTGCTGACTGCAGTTTCGTGGAACGAATGAATCTCGGGAGTTCCGATAAGGTCGGTCATACAAAGCATAACCGCAACGATTATCACACCCATTATAAGATTGACAACACCGCCCGCGGCAACAATGATAAATCTCTGCCATACAGGTTTGTTGCAAAATGCACGTTCGTTTTCGCTGTCCTCATCCTCACCTTCCATACTGACGAAACCGCCGATAGGAAAAAGTCGGAGCGAATATTTTGTTTCGCCTTTTTTTCGTTTAAAAAGAGCAGGACCCATGCCCATCGAGAACTCATTAACCTGAACCCCGAAAAGCTTTGCAAAAATGAAGTGACCGAGTTCGTGGAACATAACAATAAGACCGAAGAAAAGAATGGCAATCAGAATCGGCCACGCTTTTCCCCATAAAGTTGCCAGGGAAAAAAGAGGGATTGCGTTCATATAAATAACCTTTCCGTTTCGGAGCGGATGAGACTGTCGGTTTCGAAAACCTGCTCAAGAGTATAATCCGAAACATCTGCCGTGTAATCGAAAGCCGCTTCAACAGCTTTGGGGATATCGAGGAATCTGATTTTTCCGCTTCTGAAAAGCTCGTTTGCCTTTTCGTTTGCGGCATTAACCGCTGCGGGATAAAGTCCGCCCATTTCAAAAGCCTTTCTACATAAGTTTATGCAGGCAAAGGTTTCGTAATCGGGTTTTTCAAATGTAAGCGTTGCCGCCTGAGCAAGATCGAGCTGTCTGACGGGACTTACAAATCTGTCGGGATAAGTCAACGCATACTGAATCGGAATTCTCATATCGGGCACTCCGAGCTGAGCGATAACCGAATTGTCAATATACTCAACAAGCGAATGAACTATGCTTTGACGGTGAACAAGAATATCGATATCCGCCGCTTTCATACCAAAAAGCCACGCCGCTTCGATAAGTTCAAGTCCTTTGTTCATCATTGTAGCAGAGTCGATGGTTATTTTTGCACCCATGCTCCAATTGGGATGATTGAGCGCCTGCTCGATAGTAACGGTTTCAAGTTCTTCCTTCTTTTTGCCGAAGAAAGGTCCGCCCGATGCAGTTAAAATGATTCTTTTTATCTGCTTATCGCTTTGGCATCCCTGAAGTGACTGGAAGATTGCAGAATGCTCACTGTCAACAGGCAGAATTGAAACACCGTTCTTTTTCGCCGCATCAAGCACGATTTTACCGCCTGCAACAAGTGTTTCCTTGTTTGCAAGAGCAATATTGCTGCCTGCATCTATCGCTGCAAGAGTCGGTGCAAGGCCTGCAATACCAACAATGCTGTTAAGCACGGTATCAGCGCCGCAACGCGCACATTCCTCAACGCCCTGCTTGCCCGCAAGAATTTTTGTTGAGGTGTCAGCAACTCTGATTTTTAAATCCGCCGCCGCTTTTTCATCCGCAACCGCTGCAATGCGGGGAGCAAATTTTCTGATTTGTTCCTCAATTATATCGGTTCTTGAATTCGCGGTGAGGGCCTGAACTTCAAAGCCCATAAGCTCCGCTACCTCAAGAGCCTGAACCCCTATTGATCCTGTTGAGCCGAGAACGGCAAGGGTTTTGGTCATTTTAAATCACCTTTAAATTATCTGCCTGCAATTGCAAGACCGATTTCAATCATTACATAAAGCGCGGGCATTGTTACAAGGAAGCTGTCGATTCTGTCAAGAACACCGCCGTGACCCGGGAAAAGATTTCCGAAATCCTTTTCGCCGAAGTTTCTCTTGATAACTGATGCCGAAAGATCTCCGCACATACCGAGAACTGTAAGAATTATTGAACCTGCAAGAATCATCCAGATGTTGAGTGTTTCGTTGCGGAAACAAGTGTAATCGCATATCAAGTATGATACCACACAGAAAAGAGCGTTGCCGACAACACCGCCGATTGCACCTTCAACAGACTTTTTGGGGCTGATTTTGGGCGCAAGCTTATGTTTTCCGAATTTACTTCCGACGAAATATGCCCATGTGTCGCTCATCCATGCGCTGTACATTGCACTGAGAATAAGGAATACACAGTGTGAACGCTGGAAAAGATCGGGGTATTCAACACAAAGATCTCTTACTTTAAAGAATGTGCCGAGTGCACCCGGAATAATCAACGACGCAAACAAAGCCAATGCAACATGCTCAAATTTGGTTGTATCGTAAAATTTAAGCATTATTATCAGCAGCGCAATAACATAGATTATGATTATTGCAGAAAACGGAACAGGATTATACTTCTGCAAACCGAAGTCCACATACGCAGGTCCGATTGCCGCCGCTATCATTGAAACAGCTGTCAGCACTTTGTTTTTACATTTTGAAACACGCATTACTTCGTATGCCGCTATCGCCGCAATAGCACCCATAGGAATACTCATAACGCCCTGATAACCAAGGCCTGTGAACACAAGCAACATTATTACTATCAATGCACAGGTTACACCTGTTATTATTCTTACTTTCATTTTTTCACTCTCAATTCATTTTTTATTTGATTAATATGTTTTTTTCAACCGCCTCCTGTCGAAATCAAACTCCGCCGAAGCGTCTGTTTCTTTTGCTGTAATCTATAATTGCCTTATCCAGGTCGTCTGGTGTGAAATCAGGCCAGAGTATATCCGAAAACCAGAATTCGGAATAAGCTGCCTGCCAGATAAGGAAATTGGAAAGACGGTATTCTCCGCTCGGTCTGATAATCAGATCGGGGTCTGGCTGACCCGCAGTGTAGAGATTTTCGTCTATATCTTTCAAAGTTATTTCCTCGGGAGTCAAATCCCCCGCTGCAACCTTCTTTGCGATTTCTTTTACGGAATGAAGGATTTCATCTCTGCCGCCATAATTAACCGCAAGATTAACGGTAATGTGATTTTTTTCAGCCGAATGTGCTTCAAGCTGACTGATAAGATTGATTATATCTTCGGGTAACGCTTTTCTGTCACCAATATATCGGATCCGCATACCCTTTGCATCGTTTTCTTCTTCTCTTTCCTGCGCTTCAAAAAGATAGTCTCTGAAAAGATTCATTATTGCCTCAACTTCATCGGCAGGGCGTTTCCAGTTTTCGGTTGAGAAAGCATAAAAAGTCAGGCACTCGATGCCGATTTCGGCAGCATAGTCACAGATTGCTCTGAAAACCTTTGCGCCTTCCTTATGTCCCTCACTTCTTCTGAGTCCTCTCTGCTTTGCCCATCTGCCGTTGCCGTCCATAATAATTCCTATATGGCGGGGCAATATGATTTCTGAAAGCTGTTCTTTCGTCATTTACTTCCGTCTCCTTCTGAAGCTGCTGATTAAATCGGATGTACAGAGGGCAGCCGTAACCGCCCTCTATGTCAATCAGGTCAGATTTCCATGATATCCTTTTCTTTGTCTTCTGCAAGCTTTTCGATATCCTTGATGTACTTATCGGTGATATCCTGAAGTTTCTTTTCTGCATGCTTAAGATCATCCTCTGTGATTTCGGATGCCCTTTCCATCTTCTTTACCTTATCGATGCAGTCGCGTCTTGTTGAACGGACCGAAACCTTTGAATCTTCAGCCATCTTCTTTGCTTCCTTGCAAAGTTCCTTACGGCGTTCCTCTGTGATCTGGGGGAAAACAAGGCGGATGATTCTGCCGTCGTTCTGAGGATTGATGCCGATATCGGAAGCCTGAATTGCCTTTTCAATTGTGTGGAGAGTTGATGTGTCCCAAGGCTGGATTGTGAGGATTCTTGCCTCAGCGACAGCAACAGCTGCCATCTGATTGATGGGTGTGGGGGTGCCGTAATAGTCAACTCTGATTTTATCGAGAACCGAAGTGTTTGCTCTTCCTGCTCTCATTGATAAATATTCATTCTTAAGTGCGCTCAGGGTCTTGCCCATTTTTTCTTCTGCCATTGCAAATACTGTCTGCATATTTTAGCCCTCCTTGACTATTGTTCCGATGTTTTCACCGAGAACTGCTTTGATGATATTTTCCGGGTTTTCGAGGTTGAAAACGAGGATAGGAATATTATTGTCACGGCAAAGTGATGCTGCCGTTGAATCCATAACCTTGAGGTCTTTTTCAAGAACCTCGCTGTGAGTTACAACATCATACTTGACTGCGTCATCATATTTGTTGGGGTCTTTATCGTAAACGCCGTCAACATTTGTTGCCTTGAAGATGATATCCGCTTTGATTTCTGCCGCTCTGAGAGCTGCACAGGTATCTGTTGAGAAGAACGGATTGCCCGTTCCGCTTGCGAAGATAACAAGTCTGCCCTTTTCAAGATGGCGAACAGCCTTGTTTCTGATGTATGTTTCCGCAATCTGATGCATTTCGATTGCGCTCTGCACTCTGACCGTTACTCCGTGCTGCTCAAGAGTATCCGCAAGAGCAAGAGAATTCATTACTGTTGCAAGCATACCGATATGGTCCGCACGGGTTCTGTCCATACTGCCGCCGGAGCGACCTCTCCAAAAGTTACCGCCGCCTACAACAAGACCGACTTCAACTCCGAGCTTTGTAAGCTCGCTTACAGATTTGCAGATTGAGTTAATGGTTTCAAAATCAAAGCCGTGACCCTTCTCTCCTGCAAGAACTTCACCGCTGAGTTTCAGAAGAATTCGCTTATAAACAGGTTGCATTTCAAGTACCGCCTTTAAATATTATAATTATTTATATTATATTTTATTTATAGCCTAGTGTAAAGCATTATTTAACATTTTTATGAAAATTTTTATGATTTTATTTTCCTTTGAACATCTTTGCAAATACATTTTAGCATATCTGAAGAAAATAGTAATAAACATTCTGTTAATTAATAAAAAAACTTGCCTGAAAAAGTATTTTACTGTATAATAACAGTTGTATAATCATTTTTTATCGGGAGACTGTAATGAAAAACCTTATTTTAAGAAACACCCCTGAAATTGCAGATATGTTTGAACTTCGCTGCATTGAAAGCGTTGACGGCAAAAACACTTATGAACTGTTTTGCGAAAACGGAAAAATCGTTCTTTGCGGTGACTGCAAAATCAGCCAGGCAATGGCATACTATGCATATCTGAAAAAATACTGCGGAGTCAATCTTTCCCATTGCGGAAATAAAGAAATTTCGGTTTCTTCCGCTCCTCTTTTTGAAGAAAAAATAACCAAGGTTATCCCCCAGAAAAAGCGCGCTTTTATGAATTACTGCACTCTCGGTTATTCTTTTGCTTTCTGGAAATGGGAAGATTGGGAAAAAGAAATAGATTTCATGGCAATGAACGGCATAAATATGCCTCTTTCGGTTGTTGGAAGTGAAGCTGTCTGGTATTACACACTCAGAGATTTCACTTACAGCGAAACAGGTGCCCTTTCGTTTTTATCGGGCCCCGGCTTCTGGCCGTGGCAGCTGATGACCAACATAACTGGATTTTTCAGCCTTACCGATGTTAAGTATATTGAAAGCCGACTCGAACTCGGCAAAAAGATTATTGAACGCGAAGTTGAACTCGGTATGACGCCGATTCAGCAGGGTTTTGCAGGCACTGTTCCCGCAACAATCACGAAGCTTTTCAAGAAAGTACGCATCCGTATGGTTCCGTCCTGGTGTAATTTTCCGATTACATATCAGCTTGACCCGACTGATCCCGTTTTCAAAAAATTCGGAACTGCTTTGCTCGAAAAACAGCGTCAGCTTTTTGGAGCATATCATTACTACGCCTGCGATCCGTTCCACGAAAATGTTCCTTCAATCAAAACAAGAGACTATCTCTGGAAAGTCGGCCGTGCAATCGATACAATGTATAAAGAGTTCGATAAAGATTCCGTATGGGTTATGCAAAGCTGGTCTCTCAAAGAGCAGATAGTCAAATCCGTGCCTAAAGAAAGACTTCTCATTCTCGATATCGACGGTAACAAATATAAAGAAACCGACAATTTCTGGGGATACGAATTTATTCTCGGCAACATTCATAATTTCGGCGACAGAAACACACTTCACGGTAGCTTGAAGGCTCTTGCCGACAATGCATTTGCATCACTTGAATGCGACAACTGCAGCGGTACGGGACTTTTCCCGGAAGGTATTTTCCAAAATCCGCTTTACTATGACCTTGCATTTCAGATGCTCACCGAAGAATCGTCAATCAATCTCGACGAATGGCTTCGCGACTATGCATACCGCCGTTACGGCAGCAAGGAAAAATGTCTTGTTGATGCAATGAGGATTCTTGCTGAAACCTGTTACAGCGAAAACTGTACCGGCAGAGAAACCGGATCGGTTATCTGTGCAAGGCCGGCAACCGAACTCCGCCATACCGCACCGAATGATGTGCGTGAACTTCGTTATGATAACAAAAAACTTTTCAAAGCTGCAGAGCTTCTTCTGAGCGCGGAAAACGCTGTTAAAGACGGTTATGCTTATGACGCCTGCGATTTTGTTCGTCAGGTTATGAGCAATTATGTTGCAAATCTTTACGATAAAGTTATGTATGGATTCTACAACAAAGATGTCAGCATTTTTGAACGCTCTTCAAACGCGTTCCTTAAAATTTGTGAGGAGCTTGATGAACTTCTTCAGACCCGTCCCGAACTCACACTCCACGAGCACCTGAAGGAAGCAAAAGAACTTGCTTTTACTGAAAAAGATGCACAGAATTTTGAACTCAATCTCCTTGCACAAGTCACGGTTTGGGGTCCTTTCGGTAACTCGGTAAACTATGACTATGCGTGGAAGGAATGGGGCGGCCTTATCAAAACTTACTATGTCAAACGCTGGCAGAGTTTCTTTGAAAGACTTGCATATGAATTCCCCAGAAGAGGAAAATTCTCAACCACCACAAGAAAACAACACTGCGAAAGAAACATTTACAGAGGAAATCAATTCTATAAAAACTATGCTGAATTTGAAAAGAAATGGCTTTCGACCGTAAACCCAGATGCACCTACAGAAGGTAACACGGTTGAAATCGCCCACAGAATGCTCGAAAAATACAAAAGAGCAATCCTTGAAGATTAATAAAAAAGAGAAAAGCAATCCGTTAGAGATTATCTCGAAACGGGTTGCTTTTTAACTTTGATGACGCAACAATCAAAATGCCCCCAGCTTTCGCCGAGGGCATTTTTTAGGTATTAAACTTAAAATACAGGATCTGTTACGCAACCTGCAACCTGATCGATATCGATGAGCATTGCTGCATAGTAATCAAGAAGTCTCGGGTCAGCATCGTTGAATATACCGCTGCCGTTAACAGCTGCTGCCTTTGCCTTGTAATGTGTGTAATCCTCATGATATCTCTTTGACCAGTTGGTTGTACCGTCTGCTTCTGCAAGTGCAAGTGATGCATCATTCTTTGTGATGTTACCGTCACCGTTGATATCACCGTAAATGATGATTGTAAAGGTTTCAACAAGTTCACCTGTTACATTGTCATATACGTTGATTACGGTACCTGTACCAACAACACCATCCTTAGCCTTGAAATCGGTAACTTCGTAGTAACCGTCACCGCTTACATCAACATAAGTGTCGATGTCGTTTTCAAGCCACTTACCTGCGTCAACAAGAAGGTCAATATGGAGACCGTATACATACCAGTTATCGCCTGTTCTGTCGATAACAGTTGTGCAATCATTGCCGCTGGTTGCCCAGTATTCTGCATCATCGTTGGGGATAAGCATAACCTTAACGCGTTCGTAAACTGCATAGTATGCGATATCCTCAGCGGGCATCTTCTGGTTGTAAAGCTCTGCATCGGAAAGCACAACGCCGCCTTCAACATCTGACCAGCCTATGAAGGTGTAATACTGATCATCAATGTTCTCGGGAGCTGCGGGGAACTCAATGGCTGCATTGTAAGCATATGTCTCGGAGCCAAGAATCTTTGTAGCATTTTCTGACTTGTAGGGTGACTCTGCGAGTGCCTCATAGCCATAGAAGGTTACTGTAAAGTTTGACTTGTTCCAAACTGCTTCGAATGTTGCGCCTGCGCTTGTCATTGCATCTGCAATTTCTTCGCCGGGCTGATATACAGTGCCGTCTTCAGCTTCCCAACCGCCGAATTCAAAGCCTTCCTGAACGGGAACTTCTGTGGGAACTGTGATTGTTTCACCGAATACTACGGGAACTGTTTCAGTTGCAAGGCCGGTGCTTTCGAATGTACCGTCGCCTGCATTGAAGATTGCATTGTAGCTGTTGGTTGACCATACACCGTAGATTGTAACATCGTTGTTAGGCATTCTTGCGGGATATTTTGCATCAGCAACTGCGCCGTCTTCAATTATACCGCCGGGAGCTGTTTCGGTCCAACCTGCGAATGTGTAGCCGTCCTTAACGGGAGTATCGATTGCCTTGACTGTTTCGTCGAAGTAATACTCTACGCCATCAACAAGTGCCACACCGTCAACGATAGCTGTGAACTTATGAGGAGCTCTTGTGAGAACTACCTTAAGTACAAGCTTGCCCTCTTCAGGAACAACGCCTTCAAGAACGCTGTTTGCTGCATCAAGTGTGAAACCTGCGGGAACGGTTACGTTAGCTTCAACGGTTTCACCTACAAGAGCATTGTTGATTACCATTGAAGTGGGTTCTGTGGGCATTGTGCCATCGGGATTCATTTCATAAATCTCGATTCTGTAATCATTCTTGTTAGCTTCCCATCTTGCATAGAAGGTGATGGTTTCGCCTTCTGCGAGTTCGGGCATTGATGTGTAAGTATCAACGGAGTAGCCGTTTTCCTTAGCATCGAACCAGCCCTTGAATGTGTGACCTGCCTTAACAAGTTCATCTGCGGGAGCCTTGATTGCTGTACCGTAAGCTGTTGCAACGGTCTTGATTACATCGCCGTCTGCAAATGCGCCGGTATTAGCATCGAATGTTACATCATAGCTGTTAACTGTCCAGCTCTCGTAAATGTCAAGCTTTTCGCCGGGCATTGTTGCGGGAACAGTTACAGGATTGCCTTCAGCGTCTGTCCAACCTGCGAAGGTGTAACCTTCCTTGGTGGGTTCTTCAACGTTGAGAGGAGCATCGAAGTAAACTTCTTCTGTGCTTACAGCACTGCCTGTTTCATCATATGTTGTGAATGTGTTCTTTTCACGAACATAGTAGAGTTCAAGAACAAGAGCGCCGTCTGCTGTAACGGTACCTTCAACTGTTGATGCTTCTGCATCAAATGTGAAGTTATCCTTATCCTTCTTAGTTGCAGTTACAGTTGAATCTGTTTCTGCTGTAAGGTTTTCGATATCAACTTCTGCATCGTCATAAGTGCCGTTTACATCCATATAGATGTGGTTAACTGTGTAAGCTGTATCTTCCTTAGCGTTCCAGATAGCTTCGAGAGTTATATCCCCTGCTGCCATCGGGATTTCTTCGCCGGGATAGTAGGTGTTTTCGCCGTCTGTCCAACCGCCGAATTCATAACCGTCTCTTACGGGTTCTTCATCGGGAACATATACGGGCTGCTCTTCATAGATAACCTTATCAGTGAATGTGGGAACGTCATCTGAAGTGTCTTCAGTACCCTGAGTGAACACGCCGTCACCAGCATCGAAGGTTACTTCATATTCGTTGGGAGTCCACTGTGCAACAAGGTTAACCTGATTTGCAGGCATTGATTCGGGAACTGCGGGGCTGTAGCCGTTGAAGCTGTAACCTTCTCTTGTGGGTTCTGCGGGAACGGGCATATCAGCCTTAAGTGTTCCGAATGCAACGGGATATGTCTTATTAGCTGAACCGTCTTCGAATTCACCGCCGTTTGCACGGTAAACGAGATTGTACTCATTTACAGTCCATGTTGCGTAGTATTCAGCACCGCCGAGAGGCATAGTCACGATACCGCCTGCTTCGGGAAGACCTGCGGGCTTATTGGTTGCTGCATCATACCAATCATCGAATGTGTAACCAGCCTTTGTGGGATCGGTTGCTACATTGTAGTTTTCTGTGTAGTTAGCAGTCTTTGTTTCATGAACTGTTGCCATTGTATCGTCAGTATAGAATACTGCGTTGTATGACTTGGGAGCCCATACAGCTGTGAATGTTACATCGTCAGCATCCATTGTCATGCCGTCTTTGTAACCTGCCCATTCAACGAAGTTATAGCCTTCGCGTACGGGTGTTGCTGCCTTTTCAATTACATCGCCGTAAGCATAATCAACGGTTACTGTTGTTTCGCCGTCTGCAAATGCGCCGGGAAGAGCCTTGAAGGTTGCGGTATAAGTTGCTTCATCCCACTGTGCGTAGTAAGTTGCATCTGCAAGAGCTGTTGCTTCAACTGCAACTACATCGCCGTCTGCTGTTGTTGACCAGCCGATGAAATCATAACCGGTTCTTACTGCTGTGGGAGCAACAACTGCTGTGCCGTGGTAATATGTTGCACTCTGTTCGGGGTTACCGTTGATTGTGCCTTCATTACCAACGAACTTGATTGTATAAGTGTTTCTTGCGTAGTAAACCTTGAATATTGTTGAACCGTCGCCTGCTACAACGCCTTCGATGTAGTTAGCAGCTGCAGCGTCATATTTGAAGCCTTCGGGAGCTTCATCAACAGCGATCTTAACATATGCATCGATTGTTGCTGTACCGCCTGTTACAACGGGAGTAACACCGGCATATGTGCCTTCAGCATTCATATAGTAGGTTTCTACTGTATAGTCAACCTTACCTGCGGTAGTCCAAATTGCCTTATATGTTGCGTTTTCAGCAGGCATTGTTGTGGGAACTGAGGGTGACCATGTCTGGAATGTGTAACCTGTTCTGCCGGGAGCTACGGGAGCCTCAAGAGGTTCGCCGTATTTAGCGGTAACTGTTCTTGTTGTGTCGCCATTATCCCATGCACCCTGGTTAGCATCGAATGTTACTGTGTATTCCTTAGCTTCAAATGCTGCGAAGAATTCAGCATCTCTAGCAGGCATCGTCATACCGTCTGTGTAACCGGTCCAACCTGTGAAGGTGTAACCTATCTTTTCGGGATCAGCCGCCTTTTTGATTGTTTCGCCGTAAGGAACATCCTTAACAATTGTTGTTACGCCGTCAACATTCCAGATTACATCATACTTATTAACTTCCCATGTTGCGTTGATTGTTACATCTGCATCGGGCATTGTGTCAGGAACGTTCTTATCCCAACCTGTGAAGGTATAGCCTTCCTTAGTGGGATCTGCGGGAGCTGCTACAGCTGTGCCGTAGTCACCTGTTACGGTGCCGACAGTCTTGTCGCCATCCTTGAAGGTGATTGTGTGCTTGTTGATTTCCCACTTAGCTGTGAAGACGAGGTCTTCAGCAGGCATTGTTGCGGGAGCTGCCTTATCCCAACCCTTGAAGGTATAACCAACTCTTGTGGGATCAGCTGCAGGAGCTGTTACTGCTGCACCGTAAACAACTTCAAATACCTGAGTTGTTTCGATTGCGTCGCCTTCGCCCCATACGCCGCCGTTTGCCTTATAAGTTGCAGTGTAGGTCTTGGGAGTCCACTTAGCTACGAAGGTCTTACCTTCTTCGTTCATTGTGTCAACTGCGGGAGTCCAACCTGCAAACTCGTTGCCTTCAAGTGAAGGAGCAACGGGAGCCTTAATAGCTTCGTTGTAAGCAGTTACAACGATCTTTGATGTGTCGCCGTTATCCCATGCGCCGCCGTTTGCATCGAATATTGCATTGTATTCGTTTGCAATTACGTCATAGTAAAGGTTAACGTCGTTAGCAGGCATCTTTGCGCCGCTTGCAAGAGGAGCAGTGAGACCTGTGTCAGTATAAGCTACAGCAACAAGGGTATAACCTGTGGGAGCTGTATAAGCAAATACTGTTGAGATGGGATCATCATAAGCAACTGTTGCTGTTGTAATTTCATCAAAAGCACCTGTTGCGGGGTTCTTTACAAAGTAAGTAACATTGTAGTTATTCTTTGTCCACTGAGCGGTAACTTCTGTTGATGCGCCTGTTTCACCGAGGTCGGGCATTGTTGCAGGAAGCTCGGGTGACCAACCATTGAAGGTGTAGCCTTCCTTGGTGGGTTCTGCGGGAGCCTTGACTGCAGTGCCGTAATTCTGAGTGATGGGAGCAATTGCTGAACCACCGTCTGTGTTGAAGTTGATTGTGAAGCTCTCTACCTCGTACTTAGCGATGATAGTGAGGTTCTTAGCGGGCATATTATCGGGAATGGTGATTGCTGCGCCATTCTCGTCTACCCATTCAACAAACTTGTAGCCTTCTCTTGTTTCAGCTACCTTCTTGGTGATAACACCTGTGTAATCATAAGTTTCAATTGATGTGCCTTCAGCTGCATCGCCGTTAACATCCCAAGTGATTGTGTACTGGTTGAGAATCCAGCTTGCATACATTGTTGTTCCGTTTTCAGGAACCTTGGGGTTACCCTGCCAGCCGTTGAAAGTGTTACCTTCCTTGGTGGGAGCGATGGGAGCATTATCTACTGTTGATGCATTGTAAGGAAGAACCTTTGAAATCTTATCGGTTCCATCTGCATAAGCACCACCGTTTGCATCGTAAACAACTGTATACTCATTTACAGCATAGTAAAGGGTTACAACTGTTGATCCATCGGGAGAAACGGTCTTTCCTGTAAGATCGTTAGCTGCATTTTCATAAAGATGATAGCCCTTGACAGCTACTTCTTCAAGGAGAACATAATCTGTCTTGTCTGCAGCGGGATCGGGAATGGATTCAACAACTTCAATAGCGTTATCGGTTGTACCTGTCTTGACAACTTCATTGAGTACAGCATTTGTTTCAACATTCTTGACAATTACTGTATACTCTGTATCTTCGTTGGGCGTCCATTCAGCGGTGAAGGTTTCGCCGTCAGCATCCATCTTGCCTGCATTTGAGCCTGCGGGGATGATGTTGCCGTCTTCGTCCTTCCAGCCTGCGAAGGTATAACCGGTCTTGGTGGGTTCTTCATCAGGAGTGGTGACATCTGTGTTGTAATCTACGGGATAAGTTGCAGTTGTTTCACCTGTTGATTCGAATACAGCATCTTCGCCTGCATCGAATGTTGCATCATACTGATTTACATCCCACTTTGCAGTGATTGTGATGTCTTCAGCGGGCATTGTTGCGGGAACTGCTACATCCCAACCTGCGAATGTGTAACCTTCCTTAACGGGATCAGCGGGAGCAGTAACTGCTGTTGCATAATCCTGAGTGATGGGAGCGATTACTGTGTCGCCGGTTTCAGCGAATGTGATTGTATACTGGTTGATTTCCCAAACAGCGAGGAATTCCTTGCCTTCGTCATCCATGATGCCTACGGGAGTAAGAACTGTTGTGCCGTCTGTTGACCAACCGAGGAAGTCATAGCCTTCTCTTTTGGGATTCGGAGTGGGAGCTGTGATTTCTTCGCCGAATACTATGCCTTCTACTGTTGTTACGTTATATTCGCCTTCAAATTCACCTTCACCTGCATTGAAGATTGCATCATAGCTGTTAACAGTCCACTGAGCTGTGATGGTCATATCTTCTGCGGGCATTGTTGCGGGAACTGCTACATCCCAACCTGCGAAGGTGTGACCAAGCTTTTTGGGAGCTGCGGGAGCTTCAACTGCTGTGCCGTAATTCTGAGTCTTAGCAGGAATTTCAGTACCGCCTACTGTATCGAAGGTGATTGTGTACTGATTGATTTCCCACTGTGCATAGTAAGTTACTGTTTCAACTGCTGTGAGATTTACATCGAGAGCGTTGCCGCCTTCAGCTGCATCAAACCAGCCCTTGAATGTGTAGCCTTCTCTTTCAGCTGCGGGAACTGCTACCTGTGCACCGTAACGGAGTTCACTTGAAACTTCTGTTTCACCGTTAACTGTACCTTCGTTACCGACGAATGTGATTACGAACTCATCAAGTTCAAAGTAAACAGTAACAACTGTTGTGCCGTCGGGTTTGATTGTTACGCCATCATCATATGTGCTGAGGTCAGCATTAATTGAGTAATTATAGGGAGCTGCTACAGCAATTGTGATAATTGAATCGGATGTGCCTGTATAAGTCTGAGTTTCCTTAAGCTTATAGTCACCTGCTGTGTCCATTGACCAGAACTCAACCTTATATTCTGTGTTTGCATTGGGAGTCCATACTGCTGTGTATGTCTTGCCCTCTTCGTCCATTGTGCCGACGATGGGATCCCAACCTGCAAATGTGTAACCTGTTCTTACGGGAACTTCTGCGGGAGCAACGATTTCTTCGCCGAATACTGTGGGAACAGCAAGTGAAGTTTTGCCCTCTGCAAATGCACCGTCGTGAGTTTCGCCTTCAGCTACGGTGTTGAATACTGCATCGTAGGTGTTAGCGGTGAATACTGCTGTGTAAGTAAGATCCTCTGCAGGCATTACAAGACCTTCTTCAGGGAATGCGGGAGTCCAGCCTGTGAAGCTATAACCTGTCTTGGTGGGATCTTCTGCCTTATCAACAGGAGCAAGGTAATCATAGGAAACAACTGTTTCGTTGCCGTCAACAATCCATGTTACTGTGTACTGGTTGATAGTCCACTCAGCAGTTGCTACTGTGTCATATGCGGGCATTGTTACAGGAGCGTCAACAGCGGAGCTGTCCTCTGCCTTAGTCCAGTCCCAACCTGCAAATGTGTAGCCTGTCTTTGTGGGTTCAGCAATTTCGCCAATCTCTGTTCCGTAAGGAAGAGTGATTGCATCCATTGCTGTGTCGCCGGTGTTAGCGAATGTGATTGTATACTCAATTACTTCGTATACTGCGTAGTAGTCAAGATTCTTTGCAGGCATTGTTGCGGGAAGCTGCTCAACAACAGTTGTTGAACCTTCTTCTTCTGCCCAACCGAGGAACTTATAGCCTACCTTATCATCGGGATCGTCGGGATATTCAAACTCTGCGCCGAATTCCATATCGTATACATAGCTTTCGCTGTCGATATGATAGGTTGCGGTGAAGATATCGGGAACCCACTGAGCCTCGAATATCTTGCCTTCTTCGTCCATGATGGTTACGTCGGGCTGCCAACCGATGAATTCATAGCCTTCACGGCTGGGATTTTCGGGAACTGCGATTGCTTCATCATAAACAGCGGGAACTGTCTTGGTGGTTTCGCCGTCTGCCCAAGCGCCTTCGTTTGCATCGAAGATTGCGTCAAATTCTGCTCTTTCAATAAGGAAGTAGAGGTTATATTCGTTTGCGGGCATTGTTGTTCCTGCAACGAACTTACCTGCCTCGATGAAGAGGATTTCTTCACCGTAAAGAACCTCGCTGTATGCTACCGAAATAGCGTAACCTTCAGGGGCTGTGTAGCCGTGAGGTGTTGCAGCGATTGCAGTACCATACTCGGTCTTCGACTGAGCAACAAGCTTGAAATCATCCATTGTGGGATTTTCGATATCTGCATCAAGCACATAGTAGTTTACGTGGTACTGGAGTGAGCTGTAAACTGCATAGTATGTTGTGCTTACAGAAGGATAATTATCGGGAAGACCTGTGATGCCGCCGATCTTGCCATCCTTATAATCTGATGTCCAACCGATGAAACGGTAGCCATCAACCGAAGGTGTTTCGGGAGCTTCAAAGGGATCGCCCGAAGTTACATTGACTGTTTCAATTTCTTCAACTGCACCTGTTTCGGGGTTGATGTTAGCAAATGTTATGTTAACATTGCTTACCCAGAATGCATTATAGATGATAGCAGCTGCAGGATCGGAACCTTCAATGATTGAATTGTGAGTCATTGTTGCTTCAAGAGCATCTGCGGACTTAGCTTCCTCAAGAGTGGGAGTATCGTCTGCAGCGTCAATCCAGCCCATAAATGTGTAGCCTTCTCTTGAAACTGCGGGGATTGTTGAATAATCAACGGCTGCACCTACTGTGCCGTCGATTGTGTATGTTTCGGTGTTTTCTGCATCGAATTCACCGCCGTTAGCATCAAATCTGATTGTGTTGTAGATGCTTACGGGATTGCTTTCGAGTGTAACATCCGCATCCCACAGAATCATGGATTCTGCGCTCATTGCATCTGAATTGTTTTTCTCTCTTGAGATATCAATGAATGCGCGGTAACCGCCGTTAAGATCTGTGTCACAGATAGTATTTTCAAGGATATAGAAGTCACCGACTGTGTCAGCAAGTTTTTCTGAATCCTTAACCTTAAGATCAAATTCTACAAACCATTCGTCGCCGCTCAACACCTGACAAGGATCACCGCTGGGGAACTTATAAGTAACAACAAAGGCGGGATGTTCATTAAGGTATTTAGCATCGAAATATCCGTAGTTGATAAGTCTCTGGATTGCAGGTGCCTTATATGATGGCTTAGCAATTGTACCTTCGATATTATATGCACCGGGCATACTTGTCGGACTGTCGTTGAATGAAGGGTCGTAGATTACGTTTTCTACATACTCATCCTCAAAGAAGTCGCCGTCATAGAACAGAAGAACCTGACCGTCACCGGCGTTATAATCTGTTTCAATGAAAAGTCTTGCCTTGACTTTTTCGCCGGGCATTACTTTTTCGGTGTAAACCCACTCGCCGTTTTCGTCGAGTCTGTAAATTTCTGTTCTGAAGCCGAGTTTATCGCCTTCATTTTCTTCTTTTTCCCATACAGCAACATATTTGGTATCTGCAGCGGGATAAAGATTTACTTTTGATGCGGTTGAATCGTCTGTGCCTTCAACCTTCCAGCCTGCAAAACTGTAACCGTCTCTGACGGGATCAACGATTGAGGGAAGAGTGTATGCCTTATCGCTTGAGTCTTTAGCGATAAGATTTTCAATACCCTCGCCTGCTTCACCTTCCGAATAAAGTTCAGTTACATATTTTGTACCTGAAGCAACAGCAACTTCAAACTTACCTGAGTTGGCATCGAAGGTTACTGATGTACAGTTTGCGAAAAGGGTTACGGGCTCTTTTTTATAATCAAGAGTTGCTTCCCAAGCCCAGATATCATCTGCATTATCGGGGTAAACTGTTGCGCCGCCCTTGGTAACATTGATAGCACCTCGACCATCATCGGGTGTACCTGTTGTTTCTTCAACGGCTTCAACATAGCCCTCTGCAACAGGAGCAGCCTTAACCTTAAGAGGAATTTCACAGAAGATTTTGCTTCCGTCAAATTTCTGGGTATAAACGCCGCCTGCATATGAATAGCTGATATAGATGGGATCATGTGTTGATGTGTAAGCCGAGTCAACTTTGCCGTTTGCTTCCATTCTCTGGCTTACTGTCGCTGCGCGCGAACCTAAACCGATATAATAATTACCGCTTATATTGTATGTTGAGCCAGCATAAGTGCTGCCAAGTGTGAGCTTCTGCTCACCTGTACCTACAGTCGGCTCAAAAAACTGGTTATTGTAATACAATAAAATGTTACCGTCGCCTGCGTAAAAATCAGTGTCAAGATAAACACCCAACTTTACATTTTCACCAGCTTTTACTTTTTCGGTTTCTGTCCAAACTCCGTTAACGTTTCTGAGGATTTTGGTTGTGATTCCGAGTGTTGTGCCATCCGCAGCGCTTGCAGTCATGGCCACTGAAACCGAACCGAATATCATAAGGATCGCTAACGCAACAGCAACTAACCTTTTTGTTAATTTCATAAAGAGATCCTCCTTATTTATTGCCTGCTCAAAGCAGGCTTTTGAGCGGATTGCACCCTCCGCTCATTAACCGGATTTATCTTTCCATATCCTGCGGGGTTTCCCCCGCAGGATAATTCAGGTTAGATGATGCATTCTTAGAATACTTGGATAATATTACCGTTTGTCTGGTCGATATCTACTGCGCCAAGGATGTATCTGTTGATACTTGCAGCTTCCTTAGTGGAGATTTCTCCATCGGGAGCAAAGTCAGCAGCCATTGTCTTGTAGAAATCGTAAGTTTCATCGCCGGGAATTGACCAGGATGTTACCCAGTCAGCTTCTGCCTTAGCCAATGAATAGTCGTTGTTATTGATCTTTGAGTCGCCGTTGACATCGCCGAAGATAACGATTGTGTAAGTTTCGCGAAGCTCACCTGTTGCGTTATCGTAAAGCTCAATAACAGTACCGGTACCGCAAGCGGTCTTCTGTGAAGGTGCTACGGTGAAGTAACCGTCGCCTTCAACCTTGAGATAGCTTTCACGGAGAATATCCTCAGTCATGTAAAGGTCAAGACCATAGATTGCCGTTGTTTCATCGTCAATAACGGTTGTTGAACCTTCCATGGGAACGAGTTTAACAGGAACTCTTTCGAAAATTGCATTGATTTCAATGTCCTGAGCGGGCATTGTTGCGGGAATTTCTGTCCAGCTGATGAAGTTGTAGAATGTCTTGGTGGGATTCTCTGTGGGAACGGGGATTTCGTCACCGTGAGCTACTGCATACTGCTGGAATACAACACCGTCAACCATATACTTAACCTCATATACGGAGATTTCGAATACAGCGATGATGATAAGATCCTTTGCGGGCATTGTTGCAGGAATTTCTGTATCCCAACCTGTGAAGGTCATGCCTGCGATTGAAGGATCTGCGGGTGTTTCAACAGCATCACCGAACTTATATGTCTTAACTTCTTTCTTGTCATTAATGATATAAGTGATGGTGTATTCTGCTGCTGTCCAGGTTGCTGTGAAGGTAAGGTCTTCAGCAGGCATTGTTGCGGGAACTTCTGCATCCCAACCTGCGAAGTCATAGCCTTCTCTTGTGGGCTCTGCGGGAACGGGAATTGCTGCACCGAAGTAAACCTTGGTGGGACCTACAACTGTTGCATCGTCTGCGAATACGCCTTCACCTGACTTGAATGTTACATCGTAGAAGCCTCGTGCGTAGTAAACCTTAAGGGTTGCCTTGCCGTCAGCTGTAATGATGCCGGTAAGAACGCTAAGGCTTGCATCATATGTGCATCCTTCAACATTACCCGGAGTGATGCTGATGGGATCGCCTGTTGTGCCTGTTGCAACGGTCTGTGAAGCCATTGTGTAGTCACCGTTGGTATCCATCATGTAAACTTCAATGAAGTATGTTGTGTGCTCGCCTGCTGTGTAGAATGCTTCATAAGTTACATCCTTAGCGGGCATTGTTGCGGGCATAACTGCCTTTGTTTCCTTATCACGCCAGTAAGCAAACTTGTAGCCATCCTTTTCGGGATCAGCGGGAGCAACGATTGTGCTGCCGAATTCAACTTCCTTAGCTGCTTCAATAACTTCGCCGTTATCATCAACAAAGGTGATTGAGTAAGTGTTTGCCTTCCAGATAGGTTTGATAACAACATCGTCTGCGGGAGCAGTTATCGGGAAGGTAACCTTGTTGCCTTCGTCATCCTGCCACTCAACGAATGTGAAACCTTCCTTCTCAGGATTATTAATTGTGATTTCTTCACCGTAGGTGAATTCATCATCAATGTAGGTTTCGCCTGAGGGATCCTTAACTGTTACGCTGACAGTTTCTCTGTAGTAGTAAATAACAAGAACTGTTGAACCGTCGCCTGCGATTTCAGCTGAGAATGTGCTGTTTTCGCCGTCGATGTAGAATCCGTTAACTTTTTCATCAGCGGTTTCTACGGAAGCGATTTCGCCAGCCTTTCCGGTGAGAACTGTTGCAGCTGCCTTGCCTGTGAGAGCTTCAGCTTCTGCGCCTTCCATCCAGCCGGTCTTTTCAACGTTTTCGAAGTATCTGTAAACTGTGTACTCGATGCCTTCGTTGCCTTCCCACTGAGCTGTGTAAACAAGGCTCTTTTCGCCCATTACATCGCCTTCTGCGAAGTATGTTTCGCCGTCAGCTTCAAGCCAGCCCATGAAGGTGTAGCCTTCTTTTTCTACTTCGGGAGCAAGGATTTCTTCGCCGTAGATGTAGTTGTCAACTACTTCTGCATCGCCGTCAATCCATGTTACTGTGTAATCGATTGCATTCCAGATAGCTGTAATTACATTCTTGTTTGCGGGCATTGTTGCATCTTCGCTGATGTTCCAACCGCCGAATGTATAACCGGGTCTTGTGGGATCTGCGGGAACTTCCCAATCAGCCTGAGCTGTGCCGTATGCTGTTGAGAATGTTGCAGTGTTCTTGCCGTCAGCAAACTTACCTGCGCCTGCATTATAAACGAGCTCGTATTCGTTTACCTTCCAATCAGCGTAGTAAACTGCGCCGTTGAGAGGAACTGTTACTTTTTCGCCTGCAGCGGGAAGGTTAGCTTCTGAACCGTCTGCATTGAGCCAGCCGAGGAATTCATGACCTTCTTTTTCGATTGCAGGAACATTGTATTCTGCACCGAGAGCACCTGTGTAGGTGAACTTAACTTCGGTCATAGCCTTATCGGTGTAGTAAGTTACTGTGAAGTTGTTGATTGTCCATGAACCGTTGATGATAACATCTTCGTCGGGCATTGTGAAGTCTGTCTTATCCCAACCGCTGAATGTCTTACCTGCTTCAACGAGGTCATCGAGAACTGTTACGGGTGTGCCGTAAGCAACATCTTCAACTCTTGCATATTCAACGCCGTCTACCATGTAGATAACGTCGTGCTTGTTGATTTCCCAAGCACCGGTGATTGTGATGGCAGCAGTACCAACTTTTACGGTACCTGTTGCTGCATCGTATTCTGCTGCACCTTCAACTGTCCAGCCATTGAAGGTGTATCCTTCTTCAGCGGGAGTTGTGAGTGTGAAGGTGTCATTATAACTCTTTGACCAATCTTCGGTTGATTCATAACCTTCAGGAACATCACCTGTGTAAGTTGTTGTTATACGTACGGAAACTCTGTTCCACTGATAGATAATGGTGATATCGTCAGTACCTACATACTCTTGGTGGGTTGCTTCGTCGTAAACCGAGCCTCTAGCTCCTATAAGTGTTGAAACATATCCGGTAACAAGATCGTCGCCGTCGTAAATATTATACTTGTTGATGCTTTCACCGTATGTTGCGGTTACGGGTGCGGGTTCGGGATAGTCAGCAGGAACATCACCTCTGAACTCATAAGTGATTGTTACTGTGATGAGTGAAGTTGTACCGTTAACGATTACTTCAGAAGCGGGCATTGTGAAGCCGTCTTCCTTATCCCAACCGCTGAATGTGTAGCCTACTTCAGGTGTGTAGTCATAAAGGTCAACCTTTGAGTTGTATTCAGCTGTTGCTTCGTGAACAACATTGCCGTCTACCTTATAGATAACCTTATAGCTGTTGATTGCGAATGTACCGCTGATTGTTACTGTTTCAGCAGGCATATTGAATGTGCCTGTCTTATCCCAACCGCTGAAGGTGTAGCCTTCCTTGGTAAGAGGGGCAATAACTGTAACGGTTTCGCCGAATGTAACCTTTGCAGCGCTGTGCTGCTTGCCGTCAACGATATAAATAAGGTCGAACTGAGCCTTGCTGAATGTACCGCTGAGAGTTACATTATTTGCGGGCATCTTTGCAGGAACTGCTGCATCCCAACCGCTGAAGGTATGACCTTCCTTAACGGGTGTTGCGGGAGCTGCAACTGCTGCATCATAGTAGTAAGTTGTTGATGATGTTTCTGTTCCGTCAACAACTGTCTTGAATGTGTACTGATTACGGCTGTAATTAACAACGAGGTTTGTTGAGCCATTAGCAGCTACTGTGCCTTCAAGAACACTGTCTTCAGCAACAGTGAATCCTGTCTTTGCATCAGGTGTATAGGATACGGGAGCATCTGTTGCTGCTGTGAAGTTGAGAACTTCAGCTGCACCGTAGTTACCTTCTGTATCCATTGTGTAAATGCTTACTGTGTAGGGTGTGTCGCCCTTTGCATTCCAGATTGCAACGAATTCCTTACCGTCAACGCTGTCCATCTTGCCGACTGCGGGAGTCCAACCGCCGAAGTCGTAGCCGTCCTTTGAGGGAGCTGCGGGAGCAACGATGTCTTCATTGAAGAGTGTGGGAACTGTTGCGTAAACTTCGCCGTCTACATAGAATACTGCATCGTAGGAATTAGCTTCCAGTACTGCAGTGTAGGTGATTTCGTCACCGGTGTTACCGATATCGGGCATTGTTGTTACGCCTTCTGCGAGACCTGACCAACCCTTGAATGAGTAGCCGGGTTTGTTTACTTCAGGAATAGCAAGCTTTTCGCCGTATGCATATTTATGCTCAACTACCGAACCGTCAACATCCCAGAATACGGTGTAGGATTCAACTTCCCAGATACCGTAGAAGTGCATATCATCGTCTTCCATAAGTGAGGGTTCAGTATCCCATCCTTTGAATTTATAACCTTCTCTTGTGGGATCAACGGGAACAACGATGGGCTCTTCGTATGCAACATCAGTCTGGAGTGAGTAGGGTTTTACTGTTTCATCTCCTGCCATAAATGCATCGTAATCATCTGCATCTTCCCAGAAGTAAACAGAATGCTTGTTGACTGTTACATCTGCAACAAGAACAACATTACGTGTTACTGTGTAGGGAACGCTGATTTCCTTACCTGCTACCTTCCAGAAATTGAATGTAAATCCTTCGATTTCTTCGTAATCTGCAAGAACATCTTCTGTGATCTTGTCTCCGTAATGGAATACCATTTCTTCATCGAGATGTACAGAATCAAGTCCGGTTTCAGCGGGGAATGTAAGAGTAACTGTGTACTCAATATCATTGGTTGATGCAAAAACATCAACATTTTCTGCGGGCATTGATACGAGATCTGTATCCCATTCAACGAATTCCTTACCTGCGGGCATATCCTCGGGGAAGGGTTCTTCGGGAAGAACAACGGGATCGCCGTAGAAATATTCCTGAGTTGCATACTCAAATGTCTGTGCCTTGTCAAGCCAGTAAGTAATTGTGTATACAGTGTGTTCCCAGTTACCTGTTACTGTAACATCTGTTGTACCGTAGTAGTACTTACCGTCCTTTTCAACTGCACCAACGGGAGCATCCCAACCGAGGAATTCCCAACCTGTTACGGGAGCGGGATCAGCGAGAACAATTTCATCACCCATCTTACCGCTGTCGATTGTGGGAACTACTGCTTCTGCGGGATAATCTTCATCTTCAACGCCATTGAAGCTGAGAGTTGTGTTGTAGTAAATATCGTTATAAACGGGTTCGTAAGTTACATTTGCATCGATGTTGAACTTATCACCTGCTGCGATAACTGTATCTGTATCAACGAGTTTCCAGCCTGTGAAAGTCTGACCTGCTGATGCGGGACCTGCAGGAGCAATGATTTCGGTGAAGTAATCAACATCTGCGAATGTTTCAGCGCCTTTGAAGGTTGCTGTGTACTTAACGGGCTTATAAGCAACTGTAAGTACTGTGCTGCCGTCATCAGCTGCTGTTACGGTTGTTGTTGTGTTAGCTGCATCATACTCATAGTGAGCGATTTCGGGAAGGTCAGAGATGAGGAAGTATGATGTCTTTTCATCCGCGCCTTCTGCTTCAACAAGAGCAACGGTATAGCCTGCGATTGTGTTAACAGTTCCTGCGTCAACAATTTTTTCTGCGCCGCCGTCTGCAAGATCGTTATACTTAACTTTAACAGCAACGGTTGTTTCTGCTGACTCATACTGAGCTTTGTATGAAACATTACCTGCAAGGTTGAACTTAGCACCTGCTGCGATAACTTCATCGCCGCCTTCAAGCTTCCAGCCTGTGAACTTCATGCCGCTCTTAAGAGGAGCTGCAGGAGCAGTGATTTCTGACCAGTAAGCCTTTGTTTCTGTTATTTCAGCATCACCGTTATCGGGATTGAATGTTGCTGTGTAGTCATCGGGCATGTAATAAACGTTCATTACGGAGCTACCGTCTTCAGCAACTTTTATTTCACGTTCGGTTGAATTTGCTTCGTCAAACTTATAATGCTCAACTGCAGTAAGAGCATCAAATGCAACATAAGTTGTGTTAGGTTCCTGATCCTCTATTGCAGGAACGGTTTCAACGAGCTTAACTGTGTAGCCTGTCTTTGAAGCTACAATCTTATCAACTGTCTTTGCTTCGCCTGTCTTAGCATCTGTGTAGTTGATAACGATTTTCACGCTGTTTTCAAGTCTGTAAAAAGCCTTGTAAGTTGTTTCGCTGTGAGCATATTTAATGCTTGCGAGATCTACAATATCATCCTCTGTGGGTTTTTCAACATCTGCCTTAACCCAACCAAGGAAGTCGCCGCCATCAATAGAGGGATTTGCAGGAACATTGCTGCCAAGTGAAACTGTGGGAGCAATATCGCCTGTAACAGTCTTTATTGATGAACCGTCATCAGTAAACTGACCGCCGTTAGCATCGAATGTGATTGTTGTGGTTGTAAACTTAACGGAGCTTTCATCATCAGCATCATTAAGTGTGTGTGCAAATGTGCCTACGGGAACGTAATCTGAAACGTAGTCTTCGCAACCGAAATCTTCTGCATTGGGGTCTGCAGAAAGAATTGTTGCCTTTCTCCACTCTTCCTCATCTGCGATAAGGTTGGGATGAAGATAGAGCTGACCTGCATCGCCCCAAGCGGGGTCTCCGTTGCTGTCTACAGCATCTGTTTCAACAATAAAGTTGAATTCCATGAGCCATTCTGAACCATCAAGAACGATCGGGGGTGATGCACCTTCGTCCATGTTACAGAATATCCAGCCGTTTGTGTCTAAATCTGACTCCTTGAGATATCCGTATCTTACCATTGTAGCGCACTTGTTACTGGTTCCGACTTCAGTTCCGGTAACAAATTCACTACCATAGCCCTGTTTGCTGATTAACGAGCCAGCTTCATTGTTGAACGCGATTTCGTAACCACGGCTTGTTTCAACGTGGCCACCGTTGTTTTTATCAAGATTGAGCTTTAAGAAGTTTGTTGGATAGAAGAAGAAGAAACTTGAAGCACAGAGATTGAAGTCTGTTGTCAGAAAAACTCTTGCCTTAACTTTTTCTCCTTTTGCAACTCGTCCTTCAGCAGGAATCCACACGGGGACCGCCCCTGCGTTGAGAACGTCATTTTCGTCGGCGATTACATTACCGGATGCGTCGATAATAAAACCATCGTCGTTTCTCTGCATTCTGTAGAAAACAGTGTTACTCGACCAGTTGAAATCTGCTGCCGCACTGGCAGTAGTTGCAAGCATGGAGAAAGAACTGAATATCATCAGAACAGCAAGAAAAATCGAAACCGACCTTTTGATATTTTTCATGCATTTTCCTCCCTTAATTTAAGGAATTTCTATTCGCACAAACTGACTGCAAAACAATCAGTCTAATTGCCGTATTTACGGATCAAAATTATAAAACGATTTTGTAGGAGACGATGCCGACACCGCCCATATATACATGTGTAAAAACTTTTTGCCAAGCACGATGCCTGCATCGTCCCCCACTGCATATTATATAAACCATTTTATAACTATCTCCACACAGGGAGAGAAACCCTCCCTGTGTGGAATTTATTTAGACTTTAATATCTAAAAATTCTTTAGCAACGACCTGTTACCTGGTCGATTTCTGCGTTACCTAAAACAGCCGCCTTCATCTTATTACTGTCTGTAGCATTGATTGATCTACCGCCACCGAGGTTAGCTGCTCTGAACATATATTCTACTCTTTCGTAGTCAGACCAGATACCTTCATTAACTTCTACAACTACCATATTGGAGTCGGTGCTTGTGATGGTACCGCTACCGTCAACATCACCAAAGATGATGACGCGGAATCTTTCTACTCTTTTACCGGTAACATTGTCATAAACTTCAACCAATGAACCTGTACCTACTCGACGACCCTTCAGCGGAGTGATTTCGATTCTACCATCACCCTGAACTGTAAGGAAGTAGTCACGGAGATCTTCTTCACGAACACCTTCTTCAAGACCGTAGATGAACCATGTTTCATCGAAGTATTCATCGGTGTAGCCTTCTGTATCGTAAGCTTCGTTTGTTACAGTGCCTTCAGCAATGCTCTCCGTATCGCCGTCTCTTTCGATAACAGTTGCTGAGCCATCCATGGGAAGAAGCTTAACGTCTACTCTGTCATAAACTGCGTAGAGTGTAATGCCTTCTGCAACCATTTCGATTGCTGACTCTGCTGTGTACTTAACTTCGTCGCTGCCTTCAACATCTGTCCAACCAATGAAGGTGTAGTACTTAGCATCGATGTTGGTGGGATCTGCGGGCATTTTGATGATATCGCCAACCATAACATCAGATTTTTCATAAAGTTCTGTTTCATCTGACTTATAGGGTGATACATCGAGAGCCTTGTTGATATAGAATTCAACAGTAGCGCTTCTGAGTTCGAATACTGCGTAGTAAACAACATTTTCAGCGGGCATCTTTGCACCGGTGAGATCAACTACATCTGCTGCTGTTGCATCTTCTGTTGTTGCCCAACCCATGAACTCGTAGCCCTTCTTGAAGGGATCTGCAGGAACATCGAGGTCATCGCCGATTGCAAGTGCATATTCTTCGTGAACTTTGCCGTCTACATAGTAAGTTGCTGTGTATGCGCCGTCTGTTACAACCCATGTTGCTTCAAAGGTCATGCCTTCTCTGTCCATGATTGTTGCATCAGGTGTCCAACCTGTGAAGGTCCAGCCTTCCTTAGTGGGCTCTTCGGGAAGTTTGATTGCAGTCTCAAATACTGTGGGAACAGTTGCATAAACTTCATCGTCTACCATAAAGATAGCATCGTAAGTTCCTTCTGTTTCCTTACCATAGAGGTTAACAATCGATGCACCAACTGTTGCGCCGTCTGCAAGCTTGGTTGTGTAACCTTCATCTGTGTACCAGCCGTCGAATTCATAACCATCGGGAGTCTTGTAGTTAACAAGATTTACCTTCTTTGCTTCTGAATCAATACCTGTTACGATAACTTCGCCGAATTCAGCTGACTTGTGAGCAACGAGTGAACCGTTGACCCAGTAGTAAACCTGATATGAGCTTGTTTCATAAACAGCTGTAAATTCAAGATTTCCTGCGGGCATTGTACCGTAGTCTGCAGGTGTCTTGCCATTTGCATCTGCCCACATAATGAATCTGTAGCCTTCCTTAGCGGGAGCTTCGGGAGCTTCAAGTGCAGTACCTGCTCTGTCCTTAACTGTAAGAACTACAGCACCGTCTGCCTTATAAACTACTGTGTAGTGATATACGGGAGTGATGGTGATGTCCTTATCTTCTTCGTCAGGAACATTGTAGGGGAAGTCAACGGGTTCACCGTCTTCATCTTCCCAGCCTTCGAATGTACCGCCGTTGGGATCAACGGGAATTTCAGGCTCTTCGATTACGTCATCATAGAAGTATTTGTCTTCTTCGCCGTTTACGTCAACAGTAATCTTGTTTCTGTCGTAGTAAACTTCGAGAACAAGTGAGCCGTCACCTGCGATTGTGCCGCTGATTACGCTCTTCTCTGCGTTGAAGGTGAAGCCTACCTTATCAGGTGTTGCTGCTGTTGCAGTTTCGCCTGCTGTGCCGTAAAGAGTTTCTGCAGTTTCAGCATATGTTTCTCCGTCTGAATTCATAACGAATGTCTTGACTGTGTAAACAATGCCTTCGTTTGCAGTCCATGCTGCAACGTAAGTTGCGCCGCCTACGGGAATCTTAGCCTCTGAACCTACTGTGAGACCTGCGTCTGCACCGTCAAGAGTCCAGCCTGTGAAGGTGTAACCTGCCTTTGAAGCATCGGGAACAGTGTAAGCGGTGTTTGCTCTGTCCTTAATCTTAAGAACTTCGGCATCGTCTGCCATATAAACTACTGTGTAATGATATACGGGAGTGATGGTGATTTCCTTATCGTCTTCGTCGGGAACATTGTAGGGGAAATCAACGGGTTCGCCGTCTTCATCTTCCCAGCCTTCGAATGTACCGCCGTTGGGATCAACGGGAGTTTCAGGCTCTTCGATTACGTCATCATAGAAGTATTTGTCTTCTTCTCCGTTTACGTCAACAGTAATCTTGTTTCTGTCGTAGTAAACTTCAAGAACGAGTGAACCGTCACCTGCGATTGTACCGCTGATTACGCTCTTTTCAGCGTTGAAGGTGAAGCCTTCTTTAGCAGGTGTTGCTGCTGTTGCAGTTTCATCAGCTGTGCCGTAAAGAGTTTCTGCAGTTTCAGCATATGTTTCTCCGTCTGAATTCATAACGAATGTCTTAACGGTGTAAGCAACGTGATCGTCTGCCTTCCACTGTGCAGTGTAAACAACGTTTGCTGCGGGCATTGTTGCACCTGCTGCATAGGTGTTTCCTTCTGCATCCTTCCAGCCGAGGAATGTGTAACCTGCCTTTTCAGGATCGGCGGGAGCAATGATTTCATCTTCGTAGATGTAGGTATCAACCTGATCTTCTGTTGTATCAATGCCGTCTACCCATGTTACTGTGTAGTCGATTGCAGTCCATGTACCATTGATAACTACTTCTGCATCGGGCATTGTGAAGTCTGCCTTATCCCAACCGCTGAAGGTATAACCTGTCTTGGTGAGAGGAGCAAGAACTGTTACGGGAGTACCGTATGCAACATCTTCAACTCTGTCATACTCAACGCCGTCTACATAGTAGATAACATCGTACTTGTTGATTGCCCATGAACCGGAGATGATAACATCATGTGCGGGCATGTTGAATGTGCCTGTCTCATCCCAACCGCTGAAGGTGTAGCCTTCCTTGGTGAGTGCATCGATAACTGTTACTTCAGTACCGAATACAACGGGTTCCTTCTGATATACTGAACCGTCTACCATGTAGATAAGTTCATATGAGTTAGCAGTGAATGTACCGCTGAGGGTTACGTTGTTTGCAGGCATTGTTGCAGGAACTTCGCCATCCCAACCGCTGAAGGTGTGACCTTCCTTAACGGGAGTTTCGGGAGCTGTAACTGCTTCTTCGAAGTAGTAAGTTGCTGATGATGTTTCTGTACCGTCAACAACAGTCTTGAATGTGTACTGGTTACGGATGTACTTAACAACGAGGTTTGTTGAACCGTCAGCTGCTACTGTACCTTCAAGAACGCTGCTTGCATCAACTGTGAAGCCTTCCTTAGCTTCGGGAGCATAGGATACCTTTGAAGCTGTTGCGGCTGTGAAGTCAAGAACCTTAGCTTCGCCGTAATTGCCTTCTGTATCCATTGTGTAGATGCTTACTGTGTAAGGTGTGTCGCCCTTAGCATTCCAGATTGCATTGAAGGTCTTACCGTCAACGCTGTCCATCTTACCTACTGCAGGTTCCCAACCACCGAAGGTGTAACCTGTCTTTTCGGGATCTGCGGGAGCAACGATATCTTCATTGAAGAGTGTGGGAACTGTTGCGTAAACTTCGCCGTCTACATAGAATACTGCATCGTAGGAATTTGCTTCCCATTTTGCTGTGTAGGTGATTGATGCACCGTCAGCACCGATATCTTCCATATAAGTCATGGGAGCTACTTCGTTGCCTTCTGCATCTGCCCAGTAAAGGAATTCATATCCTTCCTTGGTAACTTCAGGAATGAAGATTTCTTCGTTGTACTTATATGCCGTTGCACCTTCATTATAAACTTCATCAGAAAGTGAATCCTTGAAGATTACGTCGTAGGTTTCTTCAATCCAATCAGCTGTGATGGTAATCTGTGAGTCAGGCATTGTCTGATCTGCAGGCATCTTCCATCCGTTGAATGTTGAACCGGGCTTAACGGGATCTACGGGCTTCTGCCAATCAGCCTGAGCTGTGCCGAATTCTGTGGGATAGTTCTTAACTGCGGTGTTATCATCGGGGAATGTAGCACCTGAACCTGCACGATAAACGATGTTATTAACGTTTATTGTCCACTCTGCATAATATTCAGCACCGTCGAGAGGCATTGCGGTAAGTTCACCTGCACCGGGAAGATTTGCAGATTCGCCGGCAGCGATGTACCAACCTGCGAAGGTGTATCCTGTCTTAGTGGGATCAATGGGAACATTGTAGTTCTCAAGGTATCCTGTTGTTGCTGTTGAATGAACAGCAGTCTTGGTATCATCTGTGTAGTAAGTTACTGTAAACTGCTTGGGTGTCCACTTAGCTTTGAGAGCCATGCCGTTTAAAGGCATTGTTGCGGGAACGACAACCTTATCTTCGCCTACATACCAGCCTGCGAATGTATAGCCGCTCTTCTCGGGATCTGCGGGAGCTTTAACAGCTGAACCGTAAGCCTGAGTTATGGGAGCGATTTCATTGCCACCGTCTGTATCGAAGGTGATTGTGTAGTTGTTAGCAGTGAATGTACCGCTGATTACTACATCTTCATCAGGCATTGCAAATGCTTCTGCCTTATCCCAACCGCTGAAGGTATAACCTGTCTTGGTGGGAGCTGTGATAGGAGTAACAGTTGTTGCATATTCAACATCTGCTATTCTTTCGTACTCAACGCCGTCTACCATGTAGATAACATCGTGAGTGTTGATTGTCCACTGAGCTGTTACAGATACATCTTCTGCAGGCATTGTTGCGGGAACTGCAGGATTCCAGTTAGCGAAGGTGTAGCCTTCCTTAACGGGAACTGTGGGAGCTGCAACTGCTGCTTCAAAGTAATAGTCTGTTGAGCTTTCCGCACCGTCAACATTTGTTGTGAATGTGTACTGATTACGGATGTACTTAACAACAAGCTTAGTTGAACCATCTGCTGCTACAACACCGCTGAGAACGCTGTTTTCAGCATCAAATGTGAAGCCTGTCTTTGTTTCGGGAGTTACGGATACGGTAGCATCTGTTGTGCCTGCCTTCTTTTCGATTGAGGGTTCACCGTATGCACCGGTTGTATCCATAATGTATGTTTCGATTGTGTAGGTAATGTCAGAATCTGCAAGCCATGTTGCTTCAAATGTCTTGCCGTTTACATCATCCATCTTGCCTACTGCAGGAGTCCAGCCGTTGAACTCATAACCTGCTCTTACAGGAACTTCTGTGAATACGATATCCGAATTAAATGCAACTTCGATGGTCTTTGACTTATCGCCGTTTGCAAACGCACCGTCGTTTGCATTGAATGTTGCGGGATACATGTTTGCTTCCCAAACTGCTGTGAATGTTACGTTTTCAGCGGGCATCTTCATGCCTTCTGTGTAACCATTCCAACCCTTGAAGGTGTAACCTGTCTTGGTGGGTTCTTCGGGAAGATTGATTACTGCATTGTATTCATAGGAAACATCGGTTGTTGCGCCTTCGTTATCCCATGTTACAGTGTAGGAATTGATGTTCCAGATTGCGTAAAGAGTTGTGCCGCCGAGAGGCATTTCATACGGGAATGCAACTGCTGTTGTTCCGCCGTTAACCTCTGACCATCCGCCGAAGGTGTAACCTGTCTTGGTGGGGATTGTTGCGGGCTTAGCAACGTCTGAAAGGTAATCAGCTGTTACGGAATCAACTGCGGGAGTACCACCGAGGGTATCGAAGCTGATTGTGTACTGATTAACGGTCCAGATAGCATAGTATGTTGTGCCGTTAAGAGGCATTGTTACGGGGAATGTTACAGCCTGAGCTGCATCAGTTACGCCCTTGGTTGTTGCCCAACCGCCGAATGTGTAGCCAGCCTTA
>JAZRLY010000072.1:0-5618 GCA_045647065.1 Acutalibacteraceae bacterium | reverse complement strand
AGAGTTCTGCCTTTAGTGTAAGGTGTGTAACCTGCCATTGTTGTACCGATAAGATCAAAACCAAGTTCCTCGGCAACCTTACCCTCTTCAAAGCAAGATGTGTCAGCCATAAAGAGTTGATTCGGATATTTTGCTCTTACTTCACTGAAAAACTCTTTGAATGTGACGCCGTTTGGTCTTAATCTGTTTGTTGCATCAACAGCAATGATATCGCAGCCGATTTCAACAAGAGCATCAACCTCTTTCATGGTAGGCGTGATGTAAACATCGCTGTCGGAATATTCTTCTTTGATAATGCCTATGATCGGAAGGTTAACTCTTTCTCTGATAGCCAGAATGTCAACAACAGTATTTGCTCTTATTCCGACGGCACCGCCGAGGAATGCAGCATAAGCCATTTTGCTCATAATGTAGCTGTCATATAACGGCTCTGTTGAAAGAGCCTGGCAGGATACGATAAGACCGCCCTTTATCTGTTCAAGAATCTGTTCGTTGGTAAGCTTTTTCATTTTTCTTCTCCTATTCTTTTAACGAATCTGTCAGTTATTATAAATCATCTCGACAAATATTGCAACAGCCTTATGAATATAATTGAATGAATGGGGTGTTGACGGATGATAATCAAAATCAAGAAATTCCGTATTCTGATTATTTTTGCGGTGATAATGATTGGAATAGCTTCTGCGATGACAATAAGAACGGTTTCCGTTTTGTCTGCCGTGAATGGTGTAGAGCTACCGATAGTTATGTATCATCAGCTGACCAAATCAGAATCGAGAGCGGGCAAATATGTTCTCACTGTTGAGCAGTTCGAGAAAGATTTGCAGTTTTTGAAAAGAAACGGGTATGAAACGGTATCGGTGAATCAATTGCTTGCGTTCTCTGAAGGTAAAGACGATTTGCCTGAAAAAGCAATAATGATTACATTTGATGACGGATGCGAAACGCTTTATTCATATGCACTTCCGCTTTTGAAAGAATACGGTTTTAACGCGGTTGGATTTGCCGTCGGTGCTCTTGCGGACAGTTACACAGAGCTTGATGACCATAATCTGAACTATTCGTGTCTGAACTGGGCGGAGATCAAAGAAATGTGCGACGGTGTGATTGTTGATATACAGAGTCATTCCTACGATTTACATAAGAACACAGCTGAACGATCGGGAGCAAAAAAGAAATACAGCGAAACTTTTGAGCAATACAGTGAATTTTTATCGGCTGATGCGGCAAAAATGAAAGAGAAGATGATTGAAAATGTGGGTAAATCTCCCATTGCTTTTGCATATCCGTTCGGAAGCTACAGCACCGAGAGTGCAGAAATCCTTGCGGAATGCGGCATAAGAATGGCACTTACCTGTGAAGAACGGGTAAATATAATAAAAAAAGCCGAGTCTGAATGGCTTTTCAGACTCGGCAGATATAACAGACCTCACGGAATCAGTTCCGAAAGTTTCTTTGAAAAAATGGGAATAGGTTAACTTCTGTTAACCGAGAATCTTTTCTGCTGCGGCGATTTCGACGCAGAGACAAAGAATCTCAACCGCTTTGCAGAGTTCGTCCCTTGACGGGAAGGTGGGGGCAATGCGGATGTTTTTGTCTTCGGGGTCTTTGCCGTAGGGATAGGTTGCGCCTGCGCCTGTCAGGGTAACACCTGCTTCTTTGCAAAGAGCAACGGTTCTCTTGGCACAGCCCTCGCAGACATCAAGGCTGATGAAGTAGCCACCGTTGGGAACTGTCCAACTTGCGATACCCTTGCCTGAAAGTTCGTTTTCAAATGCTGAAAGAACAGCGTCAAACTTGGGCTTGAGAATTTCGGCGTGTTTAAGCATGTGAGCATCAACGCCTGCTTTATCCTTAAGGAATGCTGCATGACGAAGCATATTGATCTTATCATATCCGATGGTCTGAACAGTCATTCTGCCTTTGATAGCCTTGATATTTGCATCTGAAGCTGCAAGAGCTGAAATGCCTGCGCCGGGGAATGTTATTTTTGAGGTTGATGTTACTTCAATGAACATATCCTCGCTGCCGTATTCCTTTGCAGCATCAAAGATGTTGAGAAGTGTATCGTGAGTGCTTTCAACATGGTGAACGCAGTATGCGTTATCCCAGATAACTCTGAAATCCTTTGCTGCAGGCTTGAGAGCTGCGAAGCGGCGTACTGTTTCGTCGGAATATGTGATGCCCGAGGGGTTCGAATACATAGGTACACAGATTACGCCCTTAACTTTTTCGTCCTTCACAAGCTCATCGATCATATCCATATCGGGGCCGTTTTCATCTGAAGGAATATTAATCATTTCGATACCGAACTGCTCGAGAATTGCGAAATGTCTGTCATAACCGGGAACGGGGCAGAGGAATTTGATTCCATTCTGTGCTGCCCAGGGTTCTGCACCTGCACCGAAAATCATGCACTGTGCAATGTAGTCATACATAATTGTAAGGCTTGCATTACCAAATACGATAACATTATCAGCTGGTACACCGAAAATTTCAGCAAAAAGATTTTTGCATTCGGGGATGCCGTCAAGGATACCGTAGTTGCGGACATCAAAACCGTTTGAAGCTTTGAAGTTGCCGAGAAGAGCGGGGTCAAGCATATCGTTTGAAAGCTCAAGCTGTTCTGCTCCGGGTTTACCTCTGGACATATCAAGTGCGAGTCCGAGAGATTTGTATTTATTATATTTTTCGGTGAGCATAGCAAGTCTTTCCTGAAGCTGCTCACGGGACAAATTCTGAATTTCCATTTAAAAACCTCCGAATCCGATTATTCAATCCCGTATATTCTATATTATACGAAAAGATTTTGCAAGTGTTATTTTAAAAACTTGCAAAATTTTGTTGTTTTGCACTATGAATAAGGGGTTTTTCTGCATTTTTGTGATGTAATTATATGCAAAAACGAGGCCGTCTTTCGACGACCTCGTTGATTTTTATGCTTAGATAAGTGAGTTGTAAAGAGCTGTGATTTCTTCAACGCTTGTATCTCTGGGGTTACCGGGTCTGCAAGCATCGTCGAATGCGGACTGTGCGAGGAAGGGGATATCCTCAGCCTTAACGATTTCCTTAAGGTCAGCGGGAATGCCTACATCGATTGAAAGCTGCTTAACTGCGTCGATTGCTGCCTTGCGAGCTTCTTCAATGCTCATAGCATCTGTGCCTTCAACGCCCATAGCCTTTGCGATATCTCTGTATTTGTCACCTGTTTCAGGAGCGTTGTATTCCATAACTGTGGGAAGGATGATAGCGTTTGCAACGCCGTGAGGTGTATCATAAAGAGCACCGAGAGGATGAGCCATTGAGTGAACAATGCCGAGACCTACGTTTGAGAAGCCCATACCTGCAACGTACTGACCGAGAGCCATTCCTTCTCTGCCTTCATCTGTGTTTGCAACTGCGCCTCTGAGGCTTCTTGCGATGATTTCGATAGCCTTAATGTGGAACATATCGCTAAGCTCCCATGCACCCTTGGTGATGTAGCCTTCGATAGCGTGAGTAAGAGCGTCCATACCTGTTGCAGCGGTAAGACCTGCGGGCATTGTTGACATCATATCGGGGTCAAAAACTGCAACAACGGGGATGTCGTGAACGTCAACGCAAACCATCTTTCTGTTGTTCTGTGCATCGGTGATAACGTAGTTGATTGTAACTTCAGCTGCAGTACCTGCTGTTGTGGGAACAGCGATGATGGGAATGCACTTGTTCTTTGTGGGAGCTACGCCCTCGAGTGAACGTACATCTGCAAATTCGGGGTTAGCGATGATGATGCCTATTGCTTTTGCGGTATCCATTGATGAACCGCCGCCGACAGCGATGATGCAGTCTGCACCGCTTGCCTTGAATGCGTCAACGCCAGCCTGAACATTCTCAATTGTGGGATTAGCCTGGATTGTGCTGAAAACATCGTAAGCGATGTCAGCGCCCTTGAGAACATTGAAAACCTTGTCAGCAACGCCGAACTTGATGAGGTCGGGGTCACAGCAAACAAGAGCTTTTGTGAAGCTTCTTGCTTTGAATTCGTCAGCAATAGCGGCGATTGCGCCTTTGCCGTGGTATGATGTTTCGTTGAGTACAAATCTGTTAGCCATTGTTAATTCCTCCGATTTATTTTAAATATTAAAGATTAAGAAAATCTCTTCTGTATACATCTTCAAGCTTGAAAGCTTTAACGATTTCAACAAGGTCGGGGTCTGTGATAGTGTTTACTCTGGGAAGGTGAGCGGTCATCATATAAAGCTGAGCAGCTTTTTCGACTGTTTCGATAAGACCGAAAGCTTCGTCAAGGTCCTTGCCGCAACCGTAGATGCCGTGCTGACCCCAGATAACAAGGCGGAATTCCTTCATCTTCTCTGCTGTTGCGATACCGATTTCGTTGGTGCCGCATACCATCCAGGGAAGAACGCCGATGCCGTCGGGGAAAACAACCATACACTCTGTGCACATCTCCCAGAGAGAATGAGTGAACTTCTTCTCGGAAAGCTCATGTACATAAGTCATAGCAAGAGTGTTTGTGGGATGGCTGTGCATAATAACTCTGTTTTCAGGGTTCTTTGAGAGTCTTGAAATGTGGCTCATAAGATGAGCGGGAAGCTCTGATGTGGGTCTGCCGCCGTCACTGTAACCCCAGAGAACTTCTGCGGTTGTGCCGTTTTCAGCAATTCTGATGATGCCGAGATTGTTTTCGGGGTCATCTTCAACGTTCTTGAAGTATTTGCCTGTGCCTGTAACGATAAAGATTTTGCCGACAAGCACGCTTGCATCAAAGCCCATTTCAAATGTTCTGATGGGAGCATTGATATCAAGATATTCAGCAACTTCGTCGTTTTCGAGCATCATGCTGATGTTGCCGCCGTTTCTTTCGTCCCAGCCCATACGGTACATATTAGCTGTTGCCTTGCACATTCCTACCACAAAGGGTGCTTCAAAGATGTTTTTCATTTTCTGTTCACCAATACCTTTTCTTCATATTCTTTAATGCTGTTTAAGTAGCAATTTTCAACGTTTTGTCTGCTGAGGAACTCTGCCCAGATATCGCCGAGGGGCATCATTTTCATTTCTTCGCTGAGAATCATAAGCTCCGTGAAGTTTGCTTCATTCTGAAGTGCCTGCATTTTCTCTGAAGGCTGAAGGAGAGCAAAAAGGAGAGCTTTCTGAACATTTCTGACACCTGTTACCCAGGCGCTGATGCGGTTGATTGAAGCATCGAAATAGTCGGTTGCGATGAAAACTCTGTCGAGCGCATCGTTTCTGACGATTTCCTTTGCAATTTCTTTTGTTTCGTCATCAAAAAGAACAACGTGGTCGCTGTCCCAACGCACTCCTCTTGTGATGTGGAGGGCAATTTTATCGCTGAAAATAAGCATTGAGGGGATTTTATCCGAAACAAGCTCTGTCGGGTGGTAATGACCGTTATCCATAAGAGGAACAATGCCTTTTTGAATTGAGTAGCTCAAACAGAATTCAGCAGAGCCGACCGTGTAGCTCTCAAGACCGATTCCGAAAACTTTTGACTCAAGAGTAATGTATACATTATTCTTGTTATAGGGTGTTTCAAGGATTTCATCAAGAGATTTTTTGAAACGGAGTCTGGGTGACATGCGGTCTGCGGGAATATC
>JAZRLY010000071.1:0-28968 GCA_045647065.1 Acutalibacteraceae bacterium | reverse complement strand
GTTACTGCAACAAAGTTGCCGACACCCTTGCCGACACCTGCGATTGCTTCGCCGAGTGCTGCGCAGTTTGCATCGTTTTCAAGATAGATGGGCTTGCCGATTCTTTCTTCAAGCATTTCCTTTGCGGGAACCTGATTGAATTCAAGGTTGTTTGAAAATTCGATATAACCGTTGCTTTTGTTAACTGAACCGGGTGTGCCTACACCTACGGATTTAACATCGTCCATTGAGATGCCGGCATCCTTGACTGCGAGCTGAACTGCAAGAGCGATATCGTCGAAGATTTCTGCAGCGGGTCTGGGAGCTTTGGTCTTTACCTTGCCTCTGCCGATAATCTTAAGTTCTTCATTAACAACACCGACTGCGATGTTTGTTCCGCCGAGATCTACGCCTATTCTGTACATATTTTATTACCTCCAAAGTAAATTTATCCTATTTTAATTAAAAATGGTGCCAGAATTCAAGTTCTTTCTTTTCGGGGACGATGTCATCCGTCATACCGAGGCCATGGAGAAGCTCTCTTGCCGCATTATATCCCATCTTTTTCTGTCTGTTATTCATAGCAGCAGCTTCGATGATGATTGAAAGGTTTCGTCCGGGTCTGACGGGAACGGTTGTTATCGGAACATTGATTCCGAGGATTTCCGTATATTCGTTTTCAAGACCGAGGCGGTCATAAACCTTTTCGCTGTCCCATTGCTCAAGCTGAATAACCATATCGACCTTTTCAGTCAGCTTTACTGCACCCATACCGAAAAGTCGTCTTGCGTTGAGAACGCCTACACCGCGAAGCTCGATGAAATGGCGGATGTTATCGGGAGCTGAACCGACAAGAGTTTTGTTTGAAACTCTTCTGATTTCAACCGCATCATCGGCAATCAGTCGGTGACCTCTTTTGATAAGCTCAAGAGCGGTTTCGCTTTTACCGACTCCGCTGTCGCCGAGAATAAGCACGCCTTCGCCGTAAACTTCAACAAGAACACCGTGGCGGGTGATTCTCTGCGCAAGTTCAACACCGAGATATGAGATTGTCGCAGACATACTGCCCGAGGTTGATTCTGTTGTTGCGAGAACGGGAACTTCATATTTTTCGGCATAACTTAGAAATCTGTTGCCGCATTTGAGACCGCGTGTCACAACAATTGCAACGGGCTTTTTAGAAAAAAATCTCTCAAGACTTTCAAGAAAACCTTCTTTGGTCAGACTTTTGAAGTATTCAAGCTCCGTAAGACCTATAAACTGTATTCTTTCGGGATCAAAATAATCTTCAAATCCGGTAAGAATAAGTCCCGGTCTGTTGACATCCTGCGCGGTAATGAGAATTTCCGAAATATCCTTCGGTGTATAAATAACCTGAAAGGAAAGATCCCTTACGACTTTTTCGAGCGAAACGGAATATTTATTCATACGCTTCTCCTATGTTTATTTTAGATATATATTTGACTCCATATAAACCCATATTAATTGTATTATAAAGCATATATTAAAAATTTCCAACCCTTTTTTATAAAATTTTCAAAAAAATTACGGATACCGTTTCCGATATCCGTTAATTATTAAAGCTGAGTTGCGATTCCTTCAAACTTTGTTTTGGTTTCGTTGATCATCTGTGCCTGGGCGGCACCGGGGCTGTACCATCCCCTTTTCTGCATTTCGCTGAAAACGGTGAACTGTATATTGTGCTCTTCCTTGAGAATGTTAAGCATATCGCTCTGAAGCTGCGGGTTGACACATTCGTTTGAAAATGTGTTGTAGCCGTCGGTAATATGCTTTTGCGAGCTTAAAATATCGTCCATGATTTCTCTGTCTGTAAAGCTTGAATTTGTGTTCATTTTATTACCTCCGATTAATAAAGATGACCCATAAGAGTGTCAAAATGCTGCTTGTGCTGATTTGCCATCTGTTCGCAGGAATTCTTGATCTGGGGGTCGCTTGCCGCCTGGGCGTATGCTTTGAATTTCTTGATGAGAATCTGTTCCTGATTGAGCTGGTCCTCGATTGCTGAAAGCTCTTTTGAAGTAAGATTTGCCATTATATCGCTCCTTTTTCTGTTGTGTTTTTATTATTGGTAATCTTCGGATAAAATATACAGAAAACCCGGAAACACATTACTGTGAATCCGGGTTATTTTTCGGCTTTTTATTCATTGCTGAAGCGACAGCAACAGCGGTAAATGAAACTGCGGACAAAACACCGATGATAATTTTGTATTTCGTTCCTTTCGAAAGGGATGACGGTGCTTCAAATACAGCTGAAGAAATTGATTCCGTTGTTTCCAAAACAGAAGATTCGCTAGCTGAAAGTGTTGATGAAGTTGGATTTTCAGCGGTTGAATATTCTTGTGAAACGATAATCTGATTTTTGTGTTTTACGGAAGAAGCCTTTATTTTGGTTGTCTTGGGGTTGGTTGTTGTTTTTGCAAGCGTTGTCTTTTTCGTTGCTTTTGTTCTTCCCGTGTAACTGTAAGGCGGGGAAGTCTGAATATAGAATTCTGTTTTCTTCTTTTCGGGCTTCGTTGTCGGTTTCTTTAATGTGTAATCGGTTGTCTTTTCGTCTTCTTCATAAACAGTCGTTTTACGACGCGTAGTATTATTTTCCGTTTGGTTAATGATAAGTTCGGTTGATTCAGAATAAAAACTGTTTATTACAGAAATCGGATATTCATTTGAATATGCTCCCGATGAATCGATAAAACGTACATCCAGAGATATGTTGCGGGGCAATCCGTTTTTGTAACCGATCCTGACTTCGCAGGTCGCACCGTTATTTTCATCAACTTTGATTGCTCCGTCGAATGAATAATCCGCGGCATCTTCGTGAAAGAGTGAATCAGAAATATCAAAGGTGAAAGAATCGGAATTCTCAACTGTCAGTGAAATCCCCGCAGCGGTATTATCCGGTTCAAGAAAAGGGTCGATAAACATAAAACAGAGGTAAAATGCATTTTCCTCAGCTTTTATTATGTTTTTGACTATTGCATATTTAATTCTGCTGTTGCTTTCGCCTTCTGATATAAGCTGCGCGTGGGCGTTGTCCCATTCGGCATCGGGTATTATACCGTCAATATTTATTGAAAATGCATTTGAAATAATCGGTAATATCAACGATACGACGATGATAAATGAGCATAAATATTTCACTGCTTTCAAAGTAAATTCCTCCATAATAAACTTGAAGTAATTTAAATTTCAACAGATAAAATATCTTCGCATTGTTCGGCAATTAGCATAATTTCATCCATGGAAGTTGTGCGGGCTTTTTTGATTGTGATATCGAGAATAACGGTTGAGTCGGGATTTCTTGACATCTTGCATTTTTCAACATAAAGTTTATTTTCGGCAAGCATTTTTCTGAAATTCTTGACTGCGTTGGGGTTATCGTTAATAACAACGGTGAATTCATTGACCGTATTTTCAAGCCTTGAAAAGAACTTGTGAAAAACAAGCTGGAATATAATCATAAGAAGAGTTGCGCCTATACCGACAGTATACATTCCGGAGCCAATTGCAAGACCTACGCTTGCTGTTGCCCAGATACCTGCGGCTGTTGTGAGACCCTTGATTGAAACATCTTTGACGAAAATAACGCCTGCGCCGAGGAAACCGACACCTGTAATAACGTTTGAAGCAATTCTTGATGCATCGGCTCTGAGTCCTTCGAATTCAAGTAAATCAAAAAATCCGTATTTGGAAACAATCATCGCAAGAGCAGCTCCGAGAGCAACAATCATATGCGTTCTGATACCTGCATCCTTCTGTCTGCGGCTTCTTTCAAATCCGATGAAAACGCCGCAAAGGCTTGCAGTAATCATTCTGATTATCAGACTTCCGTTTTCCGAAAGGTCGGTTATAAGTTCAGAAAATAAAGTTTCAAACATAAATGTGACTCCTTGAATTTATTTTATCGCTTTGAAGTTGTTGCGGATTTCGGAAGAATTTCCTGTGGTGATATAAAATTCATATTCGAACGGATCGTAATTTTTAAGCAGCATATCTTTTGTGACCGCGATATATGATGTTGCACCTTCAACGGACGGATCGGCTGTAGTGACTGTTCCTCTTTCATAGACACCTGTCAGAAATCTTGTTTCATCAGGAACATACAGACCGATTCCGAAACTGTCGCTGAATTCTCCGATAAATGCGGCCCAGTTTTCCGATGAAAAATAAGTCGGATATCCCGCATCAGGCCAGAAAATAAGATTATCAACCGTAGTCAGTTCTTCGCCCGACCACGGATTGTTGCCTGCATAATAAACAAAGCTGTTAAGAGGTTCGATACAATAGAATGCGGGCAGTTCCTGTGAACGCGGCTGAGTGTTATTATATTCCGAAAAATCAACAAATCTGCACATTGCGTGAACTGAATTGCCGACAAATTCATAGGTTGCTTCCATATATGAAGGGGTTATGTGCTCTTTTGCTTTTGCCCAGTCAAGGGGTCTGCATTTGATATAGAGTGAATTCTCGGTTACTCTTAAATCAACAATTTTACTGCTGTCATTATATTGATTTCCGCCCTGAACAGGATTATATGACCAGACATTTCCCATAAAAGTTTCGGGTTGGTAGCCTTCGGAAATCGTACCGTAATAAGACTGCTGAACAAGACGCCCTGCATCATATCGGTTGATCAGATTGACGTTTTTGCTGATTGCTTTTGAATTGTATCGTTGAGAAGCGTCGGAATCAACCCTGACAGTGCCGTTGACGCTGACTGCCTCAACATTTGAATTCTTATCCTCAAGATAACTTAATGCACCGCCCCAGAGAAGGTCAATTCCGAGCTTATAATTATCGTTTTCTATATATACCTCTCTTTTTGGAACAGTTCTGTTGAAAACGGATATTCCCTGAATCGAAAATTCGGCACTTTCTTTGTTGAGAGGCTGAAATTCGATTGATAAAAGAGCATTTGCTTTTGTGTAATCAAGGCAATTATCGATAAATGAATAAAATTCTTTGCCTGATTCATCGGGCTCAAGAAAGAAATCCTCGCTCTTTTCGATAACCCCCGCACGGTAACGGAGAGTTCCTTTAATATATGCATCTGAACGGTAGGATATACCGTAATAATTGAACCAATCAGTTGATGCACCGTCAAAAATGATTTTCAAAGAATCCGAAAAAGTCGATGAACCGTTACCGTCAAAAACAACATTGCCCTCGGTTTCGGTTTTTATCGGATTTCCGTTGAATGTGATTGAATTTTCGGAATACTCCCCTGTTAATATCTGAAAAATTTCGTCGGCTTCAGACGGAAGATAGCTTATCGGAAAAGTGAAAAATCCCATAATAAATGCCAGAACGATTGAAATAATTTTTATAAAAACAGTCATTTAAATTCACCACCATATTTTTGTATTTTAGCATTTTAATAAAAATATGTCAAGAAACAGAACAGTGAATAATATTTTTGATTTTGCTCTTGCATTTTCAAAAAATATGTGATAATATAATCGGGCAGATATTTGGGGGCGTAGCTCAGCTGGGAGAGCGCTTGAATGGCATTCAAGAGGTCAAGAGTTCGATCCTCTCCGTCTCCACCAGAAAAACCACTTCTTCGGAAGTGGCTTTTTTATTTTATCTCATCACCTTAATAACAATTTTTATCTTTGAATAGTAATGTTGAATTCCGAATATATTATTCAAGGGTGATAAGTTTGAAAAAGTCATTGAAGCTTTGGCAAATCGGCGGTTTTGTTTTTACGGGAACGGCAGGAGTATTACTGCATTTTCTCTATGATTGGAGCGGTCAAAGTATAATCGTTGCACCGTTTTCGGCAGTCAATGAATCGATATGGGAACACATGAAGCTGCTGTTTTTCCCGATGTTCGTTTTTGCGTTGATTGAATATAAATTAATCGGTAAGAAGTTTGAAAATTATTGGTGTGCGAAACTTGTCGGAACATTAACAGGTCTGCTTTTGATTCCGATAATTTATTACACCTATACGGGTTCGCTCGGAGTTAAAGCAGATTGGTTTAATGTAATCATTTTCTTTATTGCGGCAGGTGCAGGCTATTGCCTTGAAAATCTGCTTTTGAAAAATAATTTCAACTTCTGTAAATCATCTTTTATTGCATTTATAATTTTGTGTCTGATTGCGGTGTTGTTTGTTGTTATGACTTTTGTGCAACCTGAAATACCGCTGTTTCAGGATATGACAACCGGCAATTACGGTATAAAATAAGCGGTGATGAGGTTTTCCTTGTCATCGTTGTTTTTTTGGTAACACTTTATCTTGTAAATTTGTTGATGAATTGTTTTCTTTATGTTATAATATCAGTTGAACAATGTGAAAGGATAGTTTTCTATGAACAAGAAACATACAAAGCCCCAGAATCCTCTCTGGCAGACGACAAAACCCGAGAGAAAAAGCTATTATACCTATTTCTTCGGTCAGAATATGATTTATAATATGATAGCCGGCTATCTGAGCACATTCCTTCTTCTTATCGGTGTTAATCCCGTGAAGTCTGCGGCGGTTATGCTTGCTGTTAAGGTCTGGGATGCTGTTAACGATGCAGTTTTCGGTGTGATTTTTGATAAATTCAAATTCAAGAGCAATCAGAAATATATACCGTGGCTGAAAATTGCCTGTGCCCTTACTCCCGTTGCAACCGTTGCGATTTTCATTATCCCCACCGCGGCAAGCGAAACAGTCAAACTTATCTGGTTTGCGATTGCTTATGTTATCTGGGATACTGCGTATACACTTTGCGATGTGCCTGCTTTCGGAATTATCACCGCAATGACTAGCAACATTGAGGAAAGAAACACAATTCTTTCTCTTAAAGGCATTACGGGCGGTGTCGGTTCGGCACTTACCACCGTTCTTGTAACTCTTCTTATAAGCGAGTTTATCGGTTTGGGTTACGGCTCTGTTTCCGTTATTGTTGCGGCAGTTGCTATGGCAACAATGTTTCCCATCTGTAAACATTGTCAGGAAAGAAACAAAACATCTGACGAGGAGCAGTTTACCGTAAAAAGAATGCTCAGGTATGTTGTCAGCAACAAGTATCTTCTTATCTACTATATTGGCTATATCTTCTATTCAGGCGCTCAGACCTACAATGCCCTGCATATGATTATGGCTTACTATATCTATGAAAATTCACTTGCATCTCTTATTACGGGTACCGTTGCGGCATTGCCCCAGCTCTTCATGGCACTGCTTGTACCGAAGATTATCAGAAAAATGGATAAGACAAAGCTTTTCAGAATCAGCGCCCTTGCAACAATTATTCTCTCATTCCTCATTATTCCTACAAGAAGCAGCTTTGTTCTTTTTGTTATCACATATATGCTTCGTTCAATTCCTCTCGGAATTATCGGTGTTCTTTCATTTACTTTTACCCCCGATTGCGCAGAGTACGGTCAGTACACCACGGGTACAGAGGCAAAGGGCATCACATTTGCCATCCAGACTTTTGCGGTCAAGCTCGCTGCTGCTGTTTCGGGTTCAATGGGTCTTGCGCTTCTCGGTTTGTTCGGATTCAAGACAGAATTTGTTGTTAACGGAATTAAACAGGAAGTCAGCAACTTTGCTGATCTTGAAGCGATTAATGCCATTGCTCAGCAGACAAGTGAGGCTCTCGACGGTCTTTGGTTCACTTACAATATTGTGCCTATCATCGGTCTTGTTATTGCTCTTGTTATCTGGAGTTTCTATAAACTCAACGACAAGGATGTCCAGATTATGGCAGATTGCAATATCGGCAAAATCACAAAATCCGAAGCAGAGAATTTACTTTCAAAAAAATATTGATAATTCTTCAAGAAAAAATCCGAGGTCGCAAAACCTCGGATTTCTTTTTATCCAATTGAAATTTTAAAGCAGATCGGTAAGTCGTTTTTGAATTCATTATTCACACTGATTTTGAGCGCTTCTTCATCTCTTGTGAAATCAATCTTTTCATCACTTCCCAAAAGCTCAATGCTCTCAATCAAATAGTCGTGAGGGTTGTGCTTTCTGAGTGTTTTGATTTTTATTGTTTTTGACGGGCGCATCTGGAATGCATAAAGATAACCGTTCTTATAAGTGAATCTGAAGTCTTCATTTGTGAAGGCTTTTTCGTCTCCGTCTTTGAAAAATCCTTCTTCCGCATTTACTTCGCCTTCGCCGAATTGTTTCCAGTAAGTTGTGCCGTATATTCCTTCACCGTTGACTCTGAGCCATTCGCCCATATCAAGAAGAACCTGAGTTTCTTCGGCAGTGATTGTGCCGTCGGCTTTCGGACCGATATTTATGAGCAAATTGCCGTTTTTGGAAACAATATCAACAAGGTCGCAGATGACCTGACGCGAGGATTTGTAATCGTTATCCGCTCTGTATCCCCACGAGCATTTGCCGATTGCTGTATCCGTCTGCCAATAAAGCGGTGAAATACCCGTTAATGCTCCGCGCTCAACATCGAATGTTGCAACTGTCGGAGGAAATGCTTCGTGCTTATAATTAATTGTGACCTCTTTCCCCCACTCTTCAGCACGGTTATAGTAATATGCCGCAAGCTTCTTGAGGTAAGGTTTGAATGAATGGTTATGAATCCACCAGTCGAAATAAAGAACAGACGGCTGATATCTGTCAATGAGTTCGCAGGTGCGCACAAGCCAATCCTCAAGCCATTCTTTGCTTGCACCTATTGAATAAGTGTCTGCGGTTGTTGTGTGTATTATTTCGGGGTCAAATTCCTCACAATAAACGGCAGGACCGTAAAAATCGGCATATCTTTCGTCGTTTATGTCACTGTCGTAAAGCCTGCCGGGATTCATGAAGAAATAGTGTTCAGCACGGTGGGTTGAAGCACAAAGGGTAAGCCCTTGCTTTTCGCATTCAGATTTCAATTCGCCGACAACATCTCTGCAAGGCCCCATTTTTGTTGAGTTCCAGCGGTTGAATTCGGTTTCGTACATTGCGAATCCGTCGTGATGCTCCGCGACAGGCATAACATATTTGATGCCTGCTTTTTTGAAAAGTGAAATCCATTCTTCCGCGTCAAATTTTTCTGCTTTGAACATAGGGATAAAATCTTTATATCCGAAAACATTCTGGTCGCCATATGTTTTTTTGTGGTGTTCGAATTCGCGTACATTTCTGTCATACATACCGCGGGAATACCATTCGTTGCCGAATGCGGGCACGCTGTAAATTCCCCAATGAATGAACACGCCCAATTTATCGTGCATATACCAATCAGGCACCTTGTGGTGAGAAAGCGACGCCCAGTCAGCTTTGTGTTTTCCGTTTTCATTAACCTCATCGATTAATTTCAAATATTCAGCTGTTGTCATATTACACTCTCCGAAATCTGTATGATGGTATTTATGATAGCATAAGTGAAATCAAATATCAATGTGCATTTTCTATGTTCTCACTTTTTTTACATTATGTATATTCTATTGACTTTTATTTACAAATAGCTATAATTATATTTTAGTATGGTACAGTATTTTTTAAGGAGGCTTGTATATGTCTAAGCATTATGCTGAAAAAGATATTACAGAAAGTAAATTTTTGTTTGCAAGCTACAGCCATCAAAATGCTGCGGTTGTACATAATGCGATAGATTTCTTGCTTGAACAAGGAATTCAGGTTTGGTTCGATAAAGCGTTGCATAACGGTGATGACTGGGATGTTGTTGCAAAAGAGAAAATTGACCACGAGAATTGTGTAGGAGTAATATTCTTCAACAGCCCGCAATCATATATAAGCGATCCTGTTTCTAAAGAAAGGCAATTTACTATTGATAAATGCAAAAAATCAGAAGAATCAGGAAAAAAATTCCATATTTTTGTTCTTAATATTGAAAAAACTTCTACTCTCAGAATTTTAAGAGAAGTTTTTATGATGTTGCCCGATAATGATGCTGAAATTTCAAAAGTTCTTAAAACAAAACAAGTATCAATCATTTTGGAAATGTTTCCCGATACACGGATATATTCTTATCTTACAAATGAAAACACTGAAAATGTGATGAAGTCTCTTTGTGATGACATAATCAAAAAAGCTCCGGAAACATATAACAAAAGCAATCTTGTGCTCAACAAAATTTTGAATAATGATGATACAAAAAAAGTTCTTTTTATTGATTTCGGAATTTATGAGGGCGAAAAAATCAGATGGTCATTAGTGAAAAAAGATGAAGAAAATTTCTTTTTCCTTGCATCTGATATTATTGAAACAAATTATGGCGACGATCTCGAAAACTTGCTCAATAACAAATTATTGAAAGAAATTACCGACGAAAAAGAAAAAATTTATCCGGGTGAATATTTACGGTTGCTTACTGTTGAAGAAAGCAAACAACTCGGTGAATCGGTTTTGAAGGTTGGGTGTGAATGGTGGCTGGCTGATAAGCGAGGCAGTCTTCAATCAACGGTAAGGGATGACGGAACGGTGTATCAGAACGGTTATAATAATAAGCGTTTTCGCAAAGGCGTTCGTCCGCTACTCGTTCTTACTGCAGAACATGTTGGAAAAATATCATCGATATAAATAATCTTTAAAGGAGAATTAAAATGGAATTTTCAAAAAAAACAATAAGATCTTCTTTGGAAGAAATCATCAAAACATCTTCATCTGATGAAAATGTTTTCAATGATTATGTTTCTCAGGATTCAATAGGTGTAAAGATTTTTAAAGAACTTCACAAAAGACTGGTAGATATCGATGATATCAAAAAAGGTTTCGTTATGAGTGATAACTCGAATGATATCGGTATTCTTTCTCAGTGCCAGTCGCTTCAGGCGCTTGTTTCTCTGGCATCGGATTTCGGTTTGGATTTCAACAAAAAGGATATTATACCCGAACAGAAAAACAGCATCCGTGAAATAATGGACGCCGTTATTGAAGATATTATTCCCCGCATCATCAGAACCAATGAAAACGGTGAAACAGAATATGTATTCGATGCTTCTCCTTATGATACGGTGCATTATTCATCTGAATATTCAAATGTTGATGCTATTACCTGGGTTTTGCCTTCATTCTTTCTTATTCTTAAATATCATGCAAGCATTCATGAAGTTTGTAAATGGGAAGATAATCTTATTGAAATAATCAAACACGGTCTTAAATATCTGAACGATGCTTTTATTGATGGTGAAATCAAAAATGAAGGCTTATCGATAGGCTGGAATTTTACAAAGGATTGCGAAGAACCGTCATTGTATTTTTCATTTGCAGTTTGTGAGTGTTACATTGATATGTTCACTACTTTTTCAGATATTCTTACATATCTTGAAGCTGAAAGAAACTACAAAAAATACAGAATTAAGATTGATGAGGAACTCAAAGATAATTTCAAGAAAAAAGAAGAAGAGTACAGAGAAGGTCTCGGCAAAAAAGTTGTTGATAAACTGAAGGCTCGTTATGATGACTATAATGAACTTTCCAGAATCTACAGAAGAATTAACGATATTGATGATCTGGACGAGCTTAGAATTGATAATACTCTTTACGGCAATCTTGAAGGCAAGTGCAAAAGGCTTGCAGAGGAAGTATGGCGCTATGTCGGTGAAAGTCTTGCTGATAAATTCTTCTATAATGACCTTAACTCCACTCTTTCGGAATATGATATCCGAATGAGTACAACAAGTGACGCATTGTTCAACACGGTTTACATTGTTAACATTCTCATTGACGGCGGTCTTGACGAAACATTTAAAGTTTTGGAACAGGATGCTGAAAATTCAAATAATACGCAGGATGCTGTTAAATACCGCCGTGAATATAACAACCTTCTTGAAAGTTGTCAGCTTGCCGTTCAAAAAGCTTTCCGTACTTATGAAAGCCTTAAGAATGATGCTAAAGACTATATCGTTGACCAGTTCCTTATCGGTTTTAATGAAAAATTCGTTGTTCACAGAGTGATGGTTAATGAGTTGAGAAAGCTCAGAATGAAAACTTTCTCATTATTACCCCTTCTCATTCACACCAACAACGTTATTAGTGAATATCTTATCAAATACCCTCAGCACAATATGAGGAGATATCTTGAATATATTCTCGACAACAGATATGTTTCGTCAGATAATGAAGTTCATTGGATTTGGGAAAATGACGGATATTTCAGCGGAAGTAACTATTACTATGTTTCTGCTTTGAATGAGTTCTTTGCATATCATAAGCACTATGAAAAGAAATATATTGCTTTCGGCAAGAAAAACATTGAACGCGAAAAAGAAATCATAAGCGCCCATCGTAAAAAGCTTGAATCGGAAGGCGGAGAAATTGCAATTCTTAACGCCGGTATCAAGAAGAACGAAGAAATTATTGCTCAAAAGGACGAAGAAATCAGCAGACTTAAGAAAGAGATTGAAGAATATCACTCCCCCGTTGAAGATGCTGTTCGCGAAATAATCGAAAATGAATTTGAAAAGAAATTTGCTTCAATGATGGTAGAAACTTTTTCTGCTGCAGCTAAAGCGCTTACTGTTAAAGAAGTTGATGGCACGGAAGATAAAGACGGTGTATATTCAAAGCTTTCTGAGTCTATACGCGCTATGGTAATTGCTGAAATTCTTTCGGATTACTTCTCGGTAACCAGAAAAATAAAGAGTATTGACGACTATACTTCAACTTTATCGGCGGTTGAGAACGATATTGATTCGGTTATCGCTGCATATATTACAAATTTGCGTCTTGCAGAAGATAATACCAGCAAACTCAGAAAATTCTTTGATTAAATAACGGAGGCAAAAAAATGACAAAGGTAATTTCATATTTTTCATATAAGGGCGGTGCGGGACGAAGCACACTTGCTTTCAACACTATTCCTATATTGGTAAACGAACATATTCGTCCTTCGAAATATTCACCCGTTATTATTGTTGATATGGACATTGACAGCTGCGGTATGTCTTATCTTCTTGAAGTTGAGAACGATATAACAGACAGCAACTGTGTTCAGAATCTTCTTAACTCCGGTTGCAGCAATGTTACACCTAACAATATTTTTGATCATCCCACATTTTCCAATCTTTGCCCTGTGGGTAATAAATTTGGCTACAGTGATAATGATGCTGTTTTGTTTATGCCTGCTATGGATATCAAGAATGTTGATGTTAACGGTGCTTCAAATTACGGAGATGCGAACAATCCTTTCAAACCCCGTTTGCAGACATTCATTGATATTTGTAAAGAGTACGAAGTTCCCGCGGTAATCTTTGATTCTGCTGTTGGTAACAACGCAACCGCAAATGCCGCAAATCAGATTGCTGATATTATTGTTTGCTGCATGAGACCCACCACTCAGTTTGTTAACGGTACCGTCAGATATCTTGAGGCTTTGGATTCAGATTCGAACTCTCCTATTGGCGGCGGTCGAAAAAAGATTGTTATTGTGCCTAATGTTGTTCCTCAGGAAAAAATAATTATTGATAACCAGCGTTACCCTGCAATGGCAATTAACAGAATTCTTGATAAGCTCAGACCTATTCTTGCTGATCGTGATGAATTTGATGATGTTACTTATGAAATAGGTATGCTGGATGAAGATGAGTTCGGTATTCCTGCAGTCAGCAGCTTTATGTGGCGTGAAGGTCAGATTTATACTCAGTCTGATCGCAACGAAAATGAAGATCTGGCACTGGAAAGATATAAGAAACTGGCAAGGATTCTCAATGATAATATCATCGAATAAAGAGGTGAAGATTCACAATGAGCGAAACTAACCTTAATGAACGTGAATTAAGAAAAAAAAGAATAGAAAAAATCTGTCAGATTTTTGAAAATGATATAACAGACGAAAATATTCGTCAGTTCATTTTCGGCGGAAAAGAAGGATACAGCAGAGATGCTGTAATGAGAACAGATAATTATGTTTTATATATGAGAAACGTTCTTGTTCTTTGTTTCTATTTTTCTTACGCTTGTTACAAATGTGACATGGACAGCGACTCGTGTGACAGTGAAAATCTTGTTAAACATAATTCAAAACGCATAATTAACAGTTTAAAAAATTCATTTGTCAGATACCCTGTTACGCAGGAACTTATTCAGTTCGTTTTAACTGACATTCAGTTTGAGCTTGCTCAAGGAGATTTCAGTGAGTTACTCGGAGTTTTCGGTAATCTCAGCCGATACTCAATGGCGGAGTTTGCTTTTAATCCGTATTTCAAATTGATTGCGGAATATAACAAAAACCCCTCCCGTTTTCAATTCAGCCGACTTGAGCTTTTGAGAATGTTTACTGAATTGTTGGAAAAAATGACATTTTTGAGCGAATACAACCTGAAGTCATACGGTCTTGATAATTTCGTGTTTGAATCGAAAAACACAGATTCAGACAGTAAATATGCGGAGATGCCGATAACTCATTTGTTGTTTTGCGACAACGAGCATTATTCGGGTGGCATATATCATCTTGCGAGCATTGAATATAACGACTCTATAGATGAAAATCAGACAATGCTAAACCTTAAATATTTTAATTGCTCCGAAGACCTGACACTCGTCTTCTCTGTGCCGGATTCTGATGCGGAGTCACATCTTTACGGTCAGAGAATCAATGAAATTATAAGTGAAATTATCAGTCAGGAGTGGACTCCTGACTCTAACGATGCTGCATACAAAAAAAATAAAAACAGTATCGATCAGATTCACACGATAAACTATAAATATATAAAAAATATGGCTTTGGCGATTTCTGATGCCATAAGTTCAAACGAAGGCAGCAAAAAATTGATTTTTGACAGATTTTGCTTCCAGTATCCTTATATTTTTGAAAAAACAGTGATTCAAAACAATGTTATGAAAAACGTTTTAGCATCTTATGACGATGAATCAATCAACTGGGATACGGTTGTTGTTATGCTGCTTATTGAGGTCAGTCCCACGGTTGTTTTGGAATATATAATCCGAAAAGTTCCCGAAACATTCTATCATATCGTTAAAAATCTTTATAAAAGAATTTTCGATGTAGAAAATCTTTCTGCTTTTAACGGCTCAAGAAGTCAGCTGAAAAATGCTGTTAAGAATGTAATTGATGAAAAACTTATTGTTGGTGAATCGGCTGGCTTCGGCAGAATACCCACTGCGAGAGTTTATGACAAACTGTTCCCAAGAGCAGCAGCAATGTTTATCATTTCAAAACTCAGCTCTTTACAGGAAAATGAAGTTGATGAAAATCTTGTTTATACAGGAAATCTGAAAAACAACATTTCCCTTTTGCAGAATTTTAAAAATGATTCAAATATTGAAAAAGCAATTCGAAACTCTTGTATAATTTTAGGAGAGACCATTAAGCATATAACTTGCTTTTACGCAGGACTTTTTGCTTATGGTAAGGAAAAAGCTGTATATGATAAGGATGCATCTGACAGATGTCTCACAAAGTCTGAAATTCTTCACAGTCAGAAAAATATGGAAAATATTTTTATGGATGCTGCAAGAAAAGAAGCTGAATCTTTGAAAAAATGTGTTTCTGTTACTCCTTCGGAAACAATTGAAATGCTTGATAAGTTCATTGTTTTTTGCGGGCAGTGCAATCCTGTCAATAAAAAGGTTACCGATAAATCCAAGTGTTTATATGCCGCAATCGGAAAGCATGAAATATCAAATTCAAGAGTTTTGTTAAACCTTAAGAAAAGTCTGATGGCTGCAAGTAAAGATGCATATAACTATGATTCTGAATTGTGGCTTGAAACCGTTCTTGAAATTCTTGAGTATTTAAAGACAGGCAGCAAATCTTCAACCCCGTTAGATGAAAATCTGTTTAATGCTGTTTACCCGTTTACGGCTGCATTTAACAGAGGAAAAGAAAATACTGATGGTTACAGAACTGTTAACTTTTCTCTCAATATTGATATTGACGAGGATAATGTTTCCGATTTCTTGACTGATGTAAATGTACTTTCCGAATTCTTCTATAACAGAAGCGAAGTATATTATTGTTTGCCCAATGTATTGAGATCAAATTATAAATGGTGGATAGACCCTGTTCTTATAAGCTTCAGAGATTTCAATGCTATTTTTGATGATTCACGAGAGGAAGTTAACTGATGCAAGCAACTCGTCACTTTATGCTTGATGCATATGATTGTAATTTTGAGCAGGCAAACAGCGTTATGGTTGTTAATAATCTGCTTGTTTCTCTTGCAAATGAACTGGGGTTAAATCCGATTATGCCTCCGTTTGTTCTCCCCTATTATTACTGTGATGAGACGGAAGACGGCGGTGTAAGTGCATTTATTTTCTGTGAAAACGGCTCGCATATAACAATTCATACTTTTCCTTACAGATATTGTTATTTTGTTGATGTTCTTACAGAAAAATACTTTTCTGAATCTGATGTTGTTGATTTGATCAGCAGACAGATTTATGCAAGAAATGTTAACGCAAATGTTGTTGACAGAAGAATTTTTAACGGTACATCGGAAGATATTGATTGCGATGCAGATTTCGGTCCGCATTATATGGTTACCGTAAAGAATTTCGATGTTACAATGGAAAAGATTTACAGATGGTTGGATTGTATTGCGCCTAAAATCAATATGCTTCCCATTTCAAGACCTTATGTTATCTTTGACAAAGTTAACGATCCTAAATTCATTTCAGGTATTTTAGTTGTTGCGCAAAGTCATATTGCTTTCCATTATTCCATTGAAGAGAAAACAGCGAATATTGACATTTTTTCCTGCAGTTTTCTTGATGACGGTATTGTTGACTGCATTCTTGAGCAATCTTTCGGAGATGATATTGTAATTAATCTGTTCGCAAGAGGAAGTAAGCATAAGCAGAATATCCGTTATATTGAAAAATATAATATGAATATCCAGACCAACAAAGCTTGGCAAAGCAACATCTGATTTTATTCAATAACAAAATGTATTCAATGAAAGATAAGCCGTACACAGAGGTGTACGGCTTTTTCTTGTTTTACGATTCCTTGAAATGTGGAGTTTTATATGGTATCATTAATTAGAATTATTTTAAAATCTCAAAATTTTTTTGTGAGGGATAGATATGGATAATAGAATTTTTTTGAGTGACGTTGAATACGGCTGTCACGAGAGGCAGAAAGTTGATATTTTTATTCCCGAAAAAGTGAAATCCGATTTGGGTGTCATACTTTATATTCATGGCGGAGGATGGACTATGGGTGACAAGACGGTTCATCATCCCGACGCAGAGCATTTTTGCAATCTCGGTTATATCTGTGCATCGATGAATTATCGTTATATTACTGAAGAAATAAATGTTTTTGACGAGCTTGATGACATAACTTCTGCTCTTAAAACAATAAAAAACAAGCTTTCAGAACATGGATTTAATGTCAAAAAGCTGATTGTTTCAGGCGGTTCTGCGGGCGGACATCTTTCGCTTCTCTATGCTTATACAAGAATGAACGAATCACCGATAAGACCCGTTGCCGCCTGCGTTTACTGCCCGGGTGTAGACTGTTCAAAGCCTGATTTTCTGATGGGCATATCAGGTGAATTTGAAGACTGGAAAAACGGTGTGCTTTCATATGCCTGCGGAATCAGAATCAATAAAGAGAACTTTTTGAATGACGATCAGCAAAAGGCACTCAGAAAAATTTCTCCCGAGACTTATGTTTCAGAAAGCTGTGTTCCGACGGCTGTTTTCCAGGGAAAACTTGATGATCTTGTTCCATATGAACACATTGTGAAATTCATTGGAATTCTTAATGAAAAAGGAATAAAAAACGATTTGCTTGTTTATGAAAATTCGGGTCACGCACAGGATAAGGACCCTGAAAAAGTGTTGCAGGCAAAGGAAATTATCAGAGAATATGCAGAATTATACTTTTAAAATATTTTGAACAAGGCGGTTCATTATGAGCAGATTTCTCGAAGAATGGGAGCAGACAAAGGTTGATATGCTTATGCGACACAGAGTCGGCTATCCCTGCGGACCAGACCTTACACGCTTTGCGGCAGAATATTAAAAATTTACTCCGGACAGGTTTCAGATGAAATCCGTCCGGAGTTTTTATATTTCAATTATATCTCCCGATGAAATATATGTGAGTTTATCAATTATGTTTTTCATAAATTCAAATTGCTCGATACCAGTGCAGTGACAGGTATAAAATTCGGTATTATAATCATTCAGCTTTTCGGCATAAGAACGAAGTTTATCGTCAAGCGGATATTTTGAATAATGAAATCCGCCGACAAGAACATCGGGTCTGAACCATTCACAGATATTTATAATGCCCTTATGAGAGCATCCGCTTATCAGGATTTTTTTGCCGTTTTCTTCAATCAGAAGATATTGTTCATGCGTAAAATCATCAGGTATATATTTGCTGTTGATTAGTTTTGTCAGTCCCCCGCTGTCGGTTGGCATTACAGTCTTTTTATCGTTGCCGGAAAAAAGCGAAATTTTTTTTGAAATTTCGAGATGATCGCCGACAGGAATGAGACGATTGTTATTATAAAGCGATGTGTCGAGACCGATATATTTTTCGGTTCCGTTGTAATGCGGTTCAAACGCATTAAGGCTTAAATAAACAGGAGCATTTTTATTGATTTCAAGGAATTTGCGCAGACCGCCGCCGTGGTCATAATGACCGTGTGAGAGGATTGCAAAGTCGGCATCGGAGAGGTTTATTCCGAGTTTATCTGCATTCGATGCAAAGGCATCGCTCTGCCCCATATCAAAGAGAATTTTTGCTTCGTTGGTTTCGATGAAAAGCGAAAGTCCGTGCTCGGCGGCAAAATTTTCATCCGAAGCGGTGTTTTCGATTAAACAAGTTATTTTCATAAATATCACCTGTAAATTATAAAATCCGAACTCATTGAGAGCTCGGATTTATTGGTGCACCTGACAGGGGTCGAACCTGCACATCGAAGATACCAGATCCTAAATCTGGCGCGTCTGCCAATTCCGCCACAGGTGCATTTATCACTTGATATTATCATTATTAAAAAGATTTGTCAAGTGATTATGAAGCTGTATCAGTCTTTTGTTTTGAAATATAACATACAGTGGCAGTAGCCTTCGAAATCGGGGTCAGCAATCTGTTCCTTGAATTCACGGCACATACACTTATATTCTTCTTTTTTTTCGGTACGGCAGGGGCAGTAGCCACCTTTCATTTTCAAGCCTTCCTTAATCATTTTAACGATTTCGGGGTCGCTGTTGAGTTTTATTGCCATAATTATTACCTCCTCAGACAATCAGGTCGTCAAGCGAACGCTTCGGAACATAATGAACCCCATTATCATCGCGGTAATAAGCGGTACTGCCGCTTTCGGGCACATTAACAATCCTGACTGTTTCTTTCGGCTTACCGAGCGCAATTGCAAGGTCAATTGAATATTTTTCAAGGTCAATATCAAGCTCTTCTGCAAGCTTCTTTCTGTTTATGCTGCCGAACATACATCCGCCAAGCTCTTTTTCTGCGGCGGCGAGAAGAATCGTCTGAGCAGCAATGCCGTCGTCAAAATGTTTGTTGCTTCCGATTGCAAGGTCGCATAAAATAATAATATATGCGGCGGGGCGCTCCCCTTCTTCGGGACCGTCCCATTCTTTGAGAAGTCCTGCCCACGCAAGGTTGTCAAATACAACCTTTCTTTCGGACTCCGATGTGACAAGTCTGAATTTCAGCGCCTGTGAATTGACGGTTGATGCAGTGTGGCGGGTGATATCGATAAGCTCACGCAGAGTTTCTTCTGTGACGGGAACATCTTCGTAAAAACGTCTGTATGAGCGGTTTTTTATAACCAAATCTTTAAACATTAAGAACACTTCCTTTCGTTTCGATTATATATCATATTGTTATAAAATTCAACTTTTACGAAGTAATTTTAAATTTTAACAAATGAAATATTACAATTTGTATAATTTTTTTGTTTAATATTAAAAAATAAACAAAAATCATATTTATTTAACGATTTTTTTCTTTAAAACAATCATTGAATGAATTATAATTATTATGAGGAATTATATAATATACACGGCGAATCGGAGGTCAGTCATATAATGAAAAAATTGCTTTGTATATTTTTGGCTGTTATAACGCTGTTGGTTCCGATTGTTTCGGTTATGTTTTATGTAACTGATAAATCGGATACCGTTACGGCTGCTGATTTTGCGCATAAAATTGAGATTCTGATGCAGGAATCGAGAGAATCCCTGTCGGAATTCGATATTTCGGAATCCGTGGAGAGAAAAAATGAATATTCGGAATTTCAGTCGTGCAGACTCATTGTCAAAAGCTCCGCGGTTATTGACACCTGCGGTGCGACAAAGGTTATCAGCGGCTATAATGATTTATGGGTTCTGGCTTACGATTCACCCGAATCTGCGGCAAATGCATATGATTATTTTTCATCCCGTGCGGGCATTGAATATGTCGAACCTGACAGAATGTTATATGCACTTAATGTTGAGGAATCTCCCCTTCCCGAGGTTAAGGAATATATTTCGTGGGGTCCCGAATACATAGGAATTAACAAACTCAATAACAGCATTGTTTCAAGCGGTGTTGAGCTTAAAGAAACCGTTGTTGCCGTTCTTGACACGGGAACGGACGAAACTCATCCTGATTTTAACGGCAGAGTTATTCCCACGGGAGTCAACACCAGCATAGGCGGCGAAGCGAACAGCTCATCCGACGATAACGGTCACGGCACACAGGTTGCGGGAGTTATTATTGACAGTACACTTGACAATGTTATTGTTAAACCGTATAAAGTCCTCGACCAGTGGGGTCAGGGAACGGTTCTGACGCTTGCTGCCGGCATCATATGCGCGGTCAATGACGGCGTTGATGTTATCAATATGAGTATTTCTCTTGCAGAGAATTCCGAGGCGCTGAAAGAAGCGGTTAATTTTGCGGACAGCAAAGATATTCTTCTTGTTGCTGCTTCGGGTAACGATTCATCCGACACTAAATATTATCCTGCGTCATATGAATGTGTTATCAAGGTAGGTGCAACGAATGAATCAGGCATCATTGCCAATTTCAGCACAAGAGGCGAAGATGTTGACTTTGCCGCACCGGGTGTCGGAATCTATACGACCAACTATAACAACAGATATAAAACGGTAAGCGGCACTTCTTTTGCATCCCCTCTTGTTGCTGCTCTTTCGGCGACGATACTTTCATATAACCCCGATTTGTCGAGTGAGGATATCAAGGATATTCTGATTGAGAATTCCGTTTATGTTCAGGAATCCGATGCTGAAATCAAATACGGTCACGGCATAATCCACGCACCCGAATTCAGAAATCCCGATAATGCAAAAGAAAAAACACTTGAACCTTATTTTTCACACGATACGGCTATTTCACGAAATGAAATCGATCTTGAGATTTATTGCGACACTCCCGATGCGGTTATTTATTACACTACCGACAGGTCCGTGCCGTCAAAGACGAATCCCTCAAGTGTTATTTATGACGGAAATCCGATTCATATTCCCGAAACAACGGTTGTCACCGCCGTTGCATACAGCGAAGGCAGATACCGTTCATCGGTCGCAACTTTTGCATCAATTATTGTGCCTTATATAAATGAAAATGATATTACAGTTGATGCGTCGGGTGTCATTATCGATTATCACGGCACGAAAAAGAGCTTTACCGTCCCCGATGTCATTAACGGAATAACCGTTACTGCGGTCGGTGAAAGCGTTTTTGAGGGAACGGATATTTCCGAAATCGTGCTTCCCAAGACAGTCACTTCAATCGGAAAGAATGCATTCAAAGATTGTACTGTATTAAAGACTATCTTTGCAAAAAGCGTTACGAAAATTTCCGATTATGCGTTTTATAACTGTGTATGGCTCAAGAATATCTATCTCGGTGAACTTGCTTCAATCGGCAAATATGCATTCAGTTATGTGTGCAGCGGTCATTATTCTCTGACGGGAACGACATTCTCAATAGAATCCGATTCGATGACAACCATTGACGAAGGTGCATTTCAGTATTCGGCTGTATCCGATATTGACCTCGGAAAAAGAGTTAATACTATCGGAAAGGGCGCATTTATGAACTGCCCTGCCCTTGTCAGCGTTCAGATTGACGGTCTTTCAAATGTTTCTAACGAAGCTTTCAGAAACTGCACCGCTCTTTCTTCGGCGGAAATCTACGGACTCAGCTATGTTTCAAGTGATTTGTTTAACGGATGCAAGTTGCTGACCGATGTTCATATTCCCGATGCGACATATGTTAACGCAAGAGCGTTTGAAAACTGCACTTCGCTCGGCGAGATTTGTCTTGAATCCGCTCAGACCGTCTATTCCACGGCGTTCAACAACTGCACATCACTGAGAATTATCAATCTTCCCGAGATGACAGCTTTTGAATCCGCAATTTACAGAGCGGGCACGACTACTTTCCCGAAGTTTTCGAATGCATTGCAGGCTTTTATCGCTCCGAAACTCAGCAAAACATCGGCATATATGTTCGGAAGTGCACCGAATATTCTTTCCGTTTCGTTCAAGAATCTGAAAACGCTTGCAGACTATACACTTTCGGGATGCAACAATATTATGTATCTTAACATTCAGAGTGTTACAACGCTTTCTGAATTTTCACTTGCGAACTGTAAAATTGATTTTATTGATGCAAGAAATCTGCAGACAGCATCCGCTTTCCCCGATAACAGCGGCGTTATGCTTTCGAATCAATTCGTTCAGTCAACATCATCAGCATCCAATCTTACCGTTTACGGAAGCGACGGCAGCGTAGCACAGTCATTTGCTGAAGAAAACGGTCATACATTTCGTCAAATCCCCTGCCTTTATGATGAAATTCCCAAAAATATCAACAGCATCAGCGGCACGGTTGTTGTCAGCGCAGTCGGTTTTGACCTGACTTATCAATGGTATTCAAACACTGTCAACTCAAATGAGGGCGGCACTCCCATTGAAGGCGCAACATCGTCTGTTTATACTTTCATGGAAGATGATACGGCATATTATTACTATTGCGTTATCACGCAGAATGATTTCGGCGTTGTGACGGAATATCATACCGATGTTATCATCAAAGACCCGAAAGCAGCAAACTATGAGCGTTATAATCTCGCAGTAAACGATGCGAAGAAGCTCAATCCGAATAACTATACAAACTATGAAATTCTTTCGGATGTTCTTTCTGTTGATGTCAGCGGCAAACGCTCTTGCGAGCAGAGAATAGTTGACGAGCAAGCGGCGGCAATCAGAAATGCAATGACAAGACTTATTTATAAAAAAGCGACGGCTGTTTCCCTTTCCGCTTCAAAAAAAATCGGTATTCTCAAGCGTGAAAAGGTTACCGTTAAAACCAATCCCGCCGACGCTGTTTATAAAAAAGTTGAATGGTCGTCGGATAACACATCCGCATTTGTTGTTGCAAAAAACGGCTATGTGAGATGCATCGGTGAAGGCTCGGCATATATCATTGCAAAGGTTACGAATTATGACGGCTCTGTTGTTTACGGCAGAATCAAGTTAACAAGCGCAGAGTCATCGTGGCTTGCAGAGCTTTTTGCAGCTTGCTTCAAATTCATTTTCGTTTTTATGGCATAAAATAAAACAATAAATCCGCACCGGTCAGATAACCGATGCGGATTATTTTTATCCGTAAACTCTTTTACTGTATTCGGCATATTCGCCGCTTTTGATTTCGTCAGTCCATTCGGTGTTATCGAGATACCACTGAATGGTCATTTTCATACCCTCATCAAATCCCGTTTCGGGTTCCCAGCCAAGCTCGGATGAGATTTTTGACGGGTCGATTGCATATCTGAGATCGTGACCTGCGCGGTCTTTGACATAAGTGATCAGTGATTCGGGTTTTGAAAGCTGACGGAGAATGGTTTTGACAACTTCAATATTCTGTCTTTCGTTGTGTCCGCCGACATTATAAACCTCGCCCACTCTGCCGTTATGAATAATCATATCAATTGCTTTGCAGTGGTCTTCAACATATAGCCAGTCGCGAACATTGAGTCCCTGACCGTAAACGGGAAGAGGCTGATTTTCCTGCGCTCTGACTATCATAAGCGGAATGAGCTTTTCGGGGAACTGATAAGGACCGTAGTTATTGGAGCAGCGAGAAATCGTTACGGGAAGTCCGTAAGTTCTGTGAAATGCAAGGGTCAGAAGATCTGCTGAAGCCTTTGATGCGGAATAAGGACTTGAAGTTGTTAGCGGCAAATCCTCAGTGAAGAATAAATCGGGTCTGTCAAGAGGAAGGTCGCCGTAAACTTCGTCTGTTGAAACCTGATGAAAACGGCTGACACCGTGTTTCTTGCTCGCTTCAAGCAGGCAGGCTGTACCCATAACATTTGTTTCAAGGAAGATAAAGGGGTTTTCTATTGAACGGTCAACATGGCTTTCTGCGGCGAAATTGACAACAATATCAAATTTTTCGTCCTCAAAAAGCTTGTCAACGAGTTCTTTATCGGCAATGCTGCCCTTAACAAACTTGAAATTACTGTTTTCCATTGCCTTGTCAAGGCTTCTGAGATTGCCTGCATAGGTCAGCGCATCAAGGCAGACAATCGAATAATCGGGATGCTTGTCGAGCATATAATATACGAAATTGCATCCGATAAAGCCGGCACCGCCGGTTACAAGTATTTTCATTCTTCAGTATCCTCCGTTTCAATCATCGGCTCCGGCTCAATAACGGAAACGATTTTTCGGAATTCAACCTGATCATACAGACGCTTGAATCTGACGCCGACTGAATAAGTCAGATCGCAGTTTTCGCAGTAAAAATTCGCTCTGAAAAACTGACAGTGGAATTTCCATTTTGAAAGCTGCTCACAGGCATCGCCGCAGGATTCACAGGTGTGATTAAGACGCTTTTTGTCAACGAGCGGATTGTCGATATTTCTGATAACTTTTGATTTGTAAAGAAGTCTTGAATAAAACTCTTCATCGCAGGTGACAATATCAGGCTCAACGATGCCGAGCTCATTGATTTTTTTGAGAATATCTGCGGTCAGCATACTGTCGCCGAGCGCTCTGTGGTGAATATACATTTCAGGGTCAATGCCGACCATTTCGGCGGCAGTCAATAAACCTGTCTGCTGTCCCCTGCTGTTTTTTGAATATTTCTGGAAGCTTTTCTGCAGGTCGCAGTATGATTTGAGGAACGGAACAACCTTGATGCCGTTGAGATATTTAAAATTGTCAAGCAAAACACGGATGTCGCTGTCGCCCCAGGTGACGATAACGGTTTCTTCGTTGCCTATCCACTTCCTGAAAAGCGAGAAAGCTTTTGTAAAGGGCATTCCACCGTTTATGTCGTCATTTGTGAGATGGGTCAGCCTTTTGACAGAGCCTCTGAGTTTTTTGCCTATCTGAGAACGGATAATGCACGAAAAAGTGTCGACATTTTCAAGGTCTTCATCGAGCTTGACTGCGCCGATTTCGATGATTTCATTGATGTATCCGTTGGCTTTTTTTGCGTAAGTGTTATTCCACTCGAGATCCATTACAACAAATTGCATTGAAACATTCCTTTGTTTTGAGTTAAATAATATATAAATCATACTATAATTTATGTTATTTTGCAAGCATAAAATTAATCAGCGTTAATCGTTGACAATGAATTTCCGTAATGATATACTTTATTAAAACATCACGGAGGTAAAATATTATGTATGAAAATAATTGGGAATCACTTAATTCCCGCCCTGTTCCCGAATGGTTCAGCGATGCAAAGTTCGGTATTTTTATCCATTGGGGATTATATTCCGTTCCCTCATTTACAAAGAAGGGCGACTATGCCGAATGGTATATGAGACAGATTGAGGACGAATCAACCGAGACAGCGGCCTTCCATAAGCGCGTTTACGGCGAAAATGCAAAGTACGAGGATTTCGTCAAAGGCTTCACCGCAGAACTTTTTGATGCAAACAAATGGGCAGACCTCTTCGTTAAGAGCGGTGCGAAATACATTAATTTCGTTTCAAAGCATCACGACGGATACTGCCTTTACAAATCCGATTATGCATGGAACTGGAACAGCGTTGATGTCGGACCTCACAGAGATTTTCTTCAGGAAATGAAGGATGCGCTTGAAGGCACAGATGTCAAATTCGGCGTTTATCACTCGGTATATGAGTGGTTCCACCCCACATATCTCAAGAATCCCGAGCAGTATGCTCTTGAGCATCTTATTCCGATGCTTAAAGAGCTTGTTGAAAAATATCAGCCCAATACCCTCTTCACCGACGGTGAATGGGATCATCCCTCATCGGTATGGCACTCAACTGAATTTCTTCAGTGGCTTTATAACGAGTCAAGCGTCAAGGATTTCATTGTTCCCAATGACCGTTGGGGCAAAGAAACAAGAGGTCATCTCGGCGGTAACTTCACAACCGAATACGGCTGGATTGAAGCTGACAAAAAGATTGAGGATGTTGAACTTGACAGACCCTTTGAAGAGTGCAGAGGTATCGGCAGATCGTTCGGCTTTAACCGTAATGAGGACCTTGCCGATTATCTGAGCGCAAAAGAGCTTATCGAAATGCTCTGTGATCTTGTTTCAATGGGCGGCAACTTCCTTCTTAACATCGGTCCCGCTGCAGACGGAACAATCCCCGTAATTATGGAAGAACGACTTCTTCAGATGGGCGATTGGCTCCGCGTCAACGGCGAAGCAATTTATTCCTCAAGAATTTATTCAAAGTCAAAGCAGGAAGGTGTTTATTACACCCGCAAGGGCGACGATGTATATGCAATCATCAACAGATTCCCCTTCGGCTCACAGGTGCTTGAGCTTGTTGACTTCGATGAAAATCTCAAGGCTTCACTTCTCGGAAGCGATGCTGCTCTTGAGATTAAGAATAACAACGGCAAGGCTGAGATTGTTTTCCCCGCAATCAATCCCGACACTGTTGACAGCAACTGGCTTTACACAATCAAACTTTCAAAATAAAAACAAACGGCGGCTTGCATTTTCAAGCCGCCGATATTATTTTAACCAAGCAGAACATCCGTCACAAGCATCACGCAGAAACCGACCAGAAGAGCGTATGTCGCTCCCCTTTCACTGCCGTGAGCGTGTGTTTCGGGTATCATTTCATCGCTGATGACATAAAGCATCGTACCGCCCGCAAACGCAAGCGCAATCGGAAGAATGAACGATGCAATGCTGACTGCAAAATAACCGATTAATGTTCCCACAACTTCAACAAGACCCGTTATCATTGCGCAGATGAAAGTTTTTTTCGGCGAAACGCCTGCAGAAAGCATCGGCCCGATAATAACCATACCCTCGGGTATGTTCTGCAATGCAATACCGCCTGCAATTATGAGAGCCTGCGTGTTGTCGCCCGAGCCGAAGCCGACACCCGCGGCAATTCCTTCGGGAAGATTGTGGATTGCAATTGCAGTCACAAAAAGCAAAACTTTATTAAGATTTGAATTTCTGTGTTCTTCGGTTTCGTTATCAATAAGTCTGTGAAGATGCGGAACGAGCTTATCGATCAGATTCAGACATACGGCGCCGAGAAAAATACCGATAATGGTGATGATTATTCCGTATTTGCCGCCGTATTCAACGGACGGAAGAATGAGGCCGAACACAGAAGCTGCAAGCATAATGCCCGCCGCGAATGAAAGAACGATATCTGAAAATCTGTGAGAAATGCCTTTGAATATGAAACCAATGAGCGAACCTATCAGCGTTGCACCGCCGACGCCGAGAGCTGTCAGAATAACAATTTGCATGCAGTCCCCTCCTTTTCTAATGACAGTATATCATAAAAATCCGATGATGTTAATATTATGATAAAAAAATAAAAAATTTATAAAATGATATTGACAAATCGGAAAGTTTTTGATATTATATCATACGTTGCAAGTAAGCAGCGCGTATGGGCCATTAGCTCAGTTGGTTAGAGCAACCGGCTCATAACCGGTTGGTCCGGGGTTCGAGTCCCTGATGGCCCACCATAAACTATATAGGGGTATAGCTCAGTTGGTAGAGCAGCGGTCTCCAAAACCGCGTGCCGAGGGTTCAAGTCCTTCTGCCCCTGCCATTCAAGTCCCGAAACCGTTGATACACAAGGGTTTCGGGATTTCTCTTTTCGAAAAACAATTTTTTCTAACACTTTTGACCCTTTTTTCTAACATTTTTCTAACACTTTTTCAGGCTTTGTTTTTTTATCGGCACAACTTTTGTGCTGATAATTACCGTTTTTGAGCCTTTTTTCGACCCTTTTTCGGGGTCTTTTTTTGTTTTTTCAAGGGTCTTTTCTTCAAACACCTTTTCTAACATTTTGTCCTCTTTTTTCTCTTGTTCCGAATTAAGCTTATCAAGAGTGTCGGCAATGCTGATTTTTGAACTTTTATCAACGTGTGCATAGAAATTAAGTGTTGTTGATGCACTTCCGTGACCGAGCCATTCCTGAACCTGAACAACCGAAAAACCGAGATTGAGAAGATTGCTCGCAACGCTGTGGCGCAAATCGTGCAGTCTTATCTGCGGTAGTGTACTGTTCTGAATGACAGAGTGAAAAGTGCGTGTCAGATAATTCGGTGCAATTACTTCGCCGTTTCCCCAGGTGAAGACATAATCATTGTATATGTAATAATTGCCCATGAGCAGTTTGCGTTCATCCTGAAGCTTCTTCTGTTCTTTCAGAAGCTCATACGCCGTGTTGTTCATCGGCAGAGTTCTGTAACTGCTTTCTGTTTTGGGTTGGTCGATGTAATTGCCGCCTGTGTTCTGCTGAAGTGTTTCGCTTATTGTTATTGAGCGGTTGATGAAATCGACATTCTTCCATTTAAGACCAAGCACCTCACTTCTCCGGAAACCGTAAATTGCACAAAGTCTGACGGGCAATTCAACGGGATTTCCTTTGAACAGAGAAATAAGTTCGTCAAGCTGTTCGTGGTTGAGAAATTCAGCTTTGTATTTCTCTTTCTTCGGCAATCTTGCAGAGCTTGCGGGATTGAGCGGAATATATCCTTTTCTTACCGCATCGGCAAGTGCCTTGCTTATGTTCTGATGGTGGTGTCTTATTGTTGTTGCAGAA
>JAZRLY010000070.1:0-5995 GCA_045647065.1 Acutalibacteraceae bacterium | reverse complement strand
TCTAAACACCCGTAGGTGTCCAAATCATTTTCAGAGCTCTTAATCGCTCAAAATGTCATTCACTGACATCTTTCCTCGTTTTTCACGAGAATTACTGCTGTACTTGAAAGTACATACTCAAATTAATCTTCAAGGGTTTTTTCTTGAATCGTTGTTTAATTTTCAAGGTGCGTTGCACTCTCGTCTCGCGAGTGCTTGACTAATATATCACAATGAAATTGAAATGTCAACACTTTTTTTGAATTTTTTTATTGTTTTTTTTATGTTTAACGCAATGCACATTCTTAACGATTTTTGTCAACAAAATCTATTAAAAGTGCACAATTGCACGTTTATATATATATTTATTGTAATTAATTATATTTTATTCTTATTTTTTCTAATAATTCTATAAGTTTGAATCTTATTTCATATTCGGGGTTACTGCTGATTACCGATTTACTTTCGGCATCAAAATAGACATCAATGTCTTTTTCATATGTTGCCGCAGGCAGACAAAGCGGCGGAAACATCACGCACCACCAATTATGTCCATTCCCTTCACCAAGTATTACTTTCAGAGCAAGATAATTTCCTGCCGGCAAAGTGTAATCATCATAAGTTCTTGTTGTAAAATATTCTTTTGAAAGATATATCTTTGCTTTATATTTCAATCCATTCTCAGCAAGGACTTTATTTGCCGCATCGGTAAGTTCATTTTGCTCTGCAGATAATACTCTTTTTACACTCTCAAGATTCGTTTCACCTGAAAAGAGTTTACTGCCACAATTCAGAAGTTTATCTCTGACTGCAAGTTTCACCTGCTGATCTTCAGCGCTGTCAGAGTTGGCAAGAATATGAAGCCGAATAACATCATCTCTTAAATCACGACAGTCAATGTCAAATTTATATACAGAGAAAAAAGCTGAAAAGATAAGTGCAATGCAAACAGAAATTTCAATCATTCTTTTTTTCATAAACAAAACCGTCCTTTTATGTTGTGATAACATTGTTGGACGGTTTAAATAATTTTATTCACTTAATTCGGGAGTAAGTCCTCCGATTTCATCTCTTGCTTTGAAAACATAGCCGTTCTGACTCAGGATGTCCATATGAGTCAATGCCTCCCCCGTTCCGAGTGCAACGCAATTCAACGATTCATCCGCTACAAAGGTTTTTATACCCGTTTTCTTTTCAATCATTTTATCAATACCCTGCAACAGAGCACCGCCGCCGGTAAGATGAATACCTGACTCAAAAATATCAGCAGACAATTCAGGTGGAGTAAGTTCAAGAACCGAACGGACAGCTTCGCCGATTGTTTCAAGATGAGGACGCATTGCAAGATAAACTTCGGTAGAACTGACTTCAATACTGACAGGAAGATTCGTTATGAAATGCTTACCCTTTACAGTTAACCCAAGTTCAACATCACGCAAATAAGAACATCCTATTGTTTTCTTTATATATTCAGCGGTTCTTTCACCGATAATGACATCGCGTTCACGCCTAATCTGACGCATAATTGCTTCGTCAAAAGCATTTCCGGCAACCTTGATTGACCTTGAAACGGAAATACATCCCATAGTTATAACGGCAATATCGGTTGTACCGCCGCCGATATCAACAACCATTGCTCCGACGGGTCTGTTGCTCTTGAGACCTGCTCCGAGAGCGGCAGCAAGTGGTTCTTCGATAAGACAGGCTTTTGCTGCACCGGCAGAAGTAATCAAATCAAGAATTGTTCTTTTCTCAAGACTTGTTGCCATTGAAGGCACACAGACAACAACATTGGGTTTGAAAACCATGTTCTTACATATTTTAGAAAGGAAATACCGAAGAATATGCTTTGTCGCGGTGAAATCGGACACAACTCCGTGTTCCATTGGTCTGACAACTCTTATTGAATCAGGGGTTTTGCCGACCATATCCCATGCACGTTTACCGACTGCAATCAACTTTCCGCTTTCTTTTTCGTATGCGGCGGCACAAGGCTCAGAAAGAACAATTCCCTTGTTTTCAACATAAACAACGATTGATGTTGTTCCGAGGTCGATTCCGATATTTACACCAAGCATTTTTCTTCACTTCCTTTCCTTTATTTTTTCTTTTTGGATTTGGTCAGTGCACAAGAAACACAGTAAACTTCTTTTGCTCCGTAAAGCCAAAGCATTTTTGCACACTCATTCAATGTTTCGCCCGAAGTCGAAACATCATCACATAATAATATTGTTTTATCTTTTACCAAAGCGGGTTCTGAAACATCAAACACTCCGGTAAGATTACCTTTTCTTAAGTAAAATGACAATTTATGCTGAATCTTGGTATCAAAAAGTTTTACCAGCACGCCGGTTTTATATTCAATATCTGACAGCTTTGAAATTCCGTTTGCAAGCAATGAGCATTGATTATATCCTCTTTTTTTGAGACTTTTTTCGGTCATCGGCACTTCCGTAATAAAATCAAAATGAACATCGGAAAATCTTTGTTTTACGGTTTGTGCCATTTCAATGCAGTATGCTTCTGCGTTGTCTGGACTTTTTCTGAATTTGAAGGCATGGAGACCTTTTCTGACATTATCTTCAAAATAGAACGGTGCAACAAGAGAGATAAAATATTTTTCCGCGCCTTTGCAGGAACAGAATTCTTTTTCTCTCCCGCATCTGACACATATCGTTCCTTTTACCCTCGGAAGAATGTTCTCGCATTCATAGCACATTGTTCTGTTGCTCGCAATTACTCTCCCGCAATATGCACATCTCTTCGGAAAAAGAGAACGGATGAATGATTTAAATACTTCAATCATTTTTCTTCACCGAGCATTATGAAATTTTTGAGAGACGAATAGCGTTTCGCCTTACTGTCATTAAGAGTCATTCTCTCAACGGTGCTCTTTGACCCGACAAGAACCATCAGCTTTTTTGCACGGGTAACAGCGGTATAAAGGAGATTGCGGTAAGCAAGCTGTTCGACAACTCCCGTGACAGGCATCACAACCGCATTAAATTCATTGCCCTGACTTTTATGAACTGTAACGGCATATGCGTGCTCGAGTTCGGTTGCGCTTTCAAACGGATACTCCGCAGTTTTATCATCAAAACGCACATAAAGAATATGTGCAGGTTCATCAATTTTTTCAAGCAGACCGATATCTCCGTTAAAAACACCGAGTCCGTCTTTTTCAGCGCTTGTCCACGAAATATTATAATTGTTTTTTATCTGCATCAGCTTATCTCCCTCGCGGAAAACACGCTGACCGAACATCTTCTCCCGCTTATGTTTTGCAGGAGGATTTATTTCATTCTGAAGAAGTTTATTTAGATTAACCGTTCCCGTTTCACCTTTTCTCGACGGACAAAGCACCTGAATATCTTCAAGCGAAGAATATCCGTAAGCTTTCGGAAGCCTTGCGGAGCAAAGCTCCGTTACTGTTTTTGCAGCCATATAAGGTGCGTTTCGCTCCAGAAAGAAGAAATCTTTATCTGTTTTTGAAAGTTCGGGAATTTCTCCGTTAACGATTTTATGTGCGTTTGTAACGATTAAGCTTTCCATAGCCTGACGAAAAACTTCTTTCAGTTCAACCACGGGCAAGGCTTTTGAATTGATCATATCGTGCAGCACATTGCCTGCTCCTACGGGCGGAAGCTGGTCAGAGTCACCGACCATCACAAGCCTGCATCCGATTGGTAAAGCATCAAGAAGACTTGCAAACAAAACGATGTCAACCATCGAAAGCTCATCGATGATAACCGCACCAACGCTGAGCGGATTTCTTTTGTTGCGCTGAAAAACAGGTCTGTCACTGCTGTCCCATTCAACTTCAAGAAGTCTGTGGATTGTCTGGGCATCTCTGCCCGTAAGCTCACTCATTCTTTTTGCGGCTCTTCCGGTCGGCGCCGCAAGAGCGACCTCGAGACCCTGTGATTCAAAAACTCTGAGAATGCCGCGAAGGGTTGTTGTTTTTCCTGTGCCGGGTCCCCCTGTCAGAATAAGTATTCCTTTTTCAACAGCCAGCTTTATTGCAAGCCGCTGCTGTTCATTATATAACACGCCGCTGATAATTTCGGCGTTGTTAATCTGTTCGTTAACATCGCAATAACATTTGGTTGCATACCGTTTCATAAACAAAACGGTATTTGCCGCTCTTTTTTCGGCGTCATAGATATCGGGCAAAAAAACAAATTCTCTTCTGTTGATAAAATCGCTGACCAGATGCTTCTGCTCAATAAGATTATCAAGTTGTATTTCAACCGTATCACTGTTACATCCGAGAAGCGAACAGCAAGGCGGTATAAGTTTTTCTCTCGGAAGACAAGTATGACCGTTATAGAGATTGTGGCGCACAACATAAAGAATGCCTGCAGAAATTCTGTATTCGTCTGCAGGTTTTACAGGCAGTCTGTCCGCAATATCGCACGCTTTTTCAAACGTGATTCCGATTCTTTCCGAACAAAGCGAGTAAGGATTGCGTTCAACGGTCGCAACCGAATTCTTTCCGAATATTTTGAATACTCTTAAACATTCGGCGGTTGTCATACCGTATTTTTCAAGAGAAATCAGCGCCTCTCTTTCTGCGGCGCGCTTTCTGAACTCCTCACCGATTTCCTTTGCTCTGTCACGGGATATACCCTTAATTTCAGCAAGACGGAGAGGAGTATTTTCAATTACGGAAAAAGTATCCTCGCCGAATCGCTCAACGATTTTCTGCGCTGTTTTTTCTTTGATGCCCTTGATTATACCCGAAGAAAGATACGAAAGCATATCCGCAGCGGTTTCAGGCATCTCACGCATGCAACCTGAAATGCGAAGCTGCTTTCCGAAAGTCGGATGAACAGACCAACTTCCCGTAAATGTTACCTTTTCACCGCAATAAAGCTCACCGACATTGCCGGTTGCAGTAAAAAGCTCACCGTTACTCGAAAATTCGAGAACAGTGTAGCCGTTTTCGTTATTTCGGAAAGTCACATATTCAACCGTTCCGGTTATCGTAATCAATTCTTCCATATCAACCATTAATCAAAAAATTGAACGTGCGCCGAGAGAGTCTGTAAGCCGAGTTCTGTCATTTAAGGCAATCATCTGTCTACGCCTTACGTTGCCGCAAAGCTTTAGCCACCCTTCGGAGTATCGTCGAGCAGACGCCGGAGCAAAGCTCCTCCCCCTGTCGGTGTTGCTTCGGATAGGGTTTGCAGGGCCGTACGGTTCCCCGTACGCCGGTGAGCTCTTACCTCGCCTTTCCACCCTTACCCGCAAAAGCGGGCGGTATATCTCTGTTGCACTTTCCCTAAGGTCACCCTCGGCGGCCGTTAGCCGTTATCCTGCTCTGTGAAGCTCGGACTTTCCTCACGCGACTCGAAGTCGCCCGCGACTGCCCAACTCACTCAGCACATACATCGTTTATTTTAAATCACATTTTATTAAAAGTCAAACAAAATATATAATTGTTTTAAATAATTTACAAATAAACTATTGTATATCATAAAAACTTGCTGTAAAATGGTGAATATAAATAATGAAAGGATCACCGAATGGAAGATATATATATTTCAAAAAAGAGACAGCAATCGGAGAATATCGATTTTGTTTTTCACAACGAGCCGTCTCCCCCGCCAAACGAAGAAAAACCGCCCGAAAAGAAAAAGAAAAAACACGTTTTTCTTAAATTCATCACAACCGTGCTTATAATTGTTTTTCTTTTTTCATCAACATTCATTTTTGTTTTTGCGGCAATGTCGGGATACACAAGAAATGACCTTGAGAGAAACGAATATGTTTCGGCACTTGAACTCAAAAGCAGTCCGTTGGTTTCCAATATATTGCTTCTCGGCGTTGACGGAAGCGCAGACAGCTCATCACGCTCGGATTCCATGATACTTGTTTCCGTTGACTTTGCCCACATGAAGATAAAACTCACTTCTTTTCTTCGTGACAGCTGGGTTGTAATTCCGTCAAAAGGCAAAAAGGCTAAACTCAATTCAGCTTGCTCAAGCGGCGGCGCACAACTTGTTGTTGTCAC
>JAZRLY010000069.1:0-32077 GCA_045647065.1 Acutalibacteraceae bacterium | reverse complement strand
GCCCTTTCTTGTTGAAGCAAGAGCATTGGGGTTTGACTTTTCGTTTGTGCCGGGAGCAACGCCGAAGAAGCCGTTTTCGGGGTTGATAGCATAGAGTCTGCCGTCTTCACCCTTGCGGAACCACGAAATATCGTCGCCTACGCACCATACGCGGTAACCGTTCTTATAGTATCCTTCGGGAGGAATAAGCATAGCAAGGTTGGTCTTGCCGCAAGCTGAGGGGAATGCAGCGCAGATATATCTGATTTCGCCGTCGGGCTTCTGGAGACCGAGGATGAGCATATGCTCTGCCTGCCAGCCTTCGTTCTTACCCTGATATGAAGCGATTCTGAGAGCGAAGCACTTCTTGCCGAGAAGAACGTTTCCGCCGTAACCTGAGTTAACGGAGATGATTGTGTTATCCTGGGGGAAATGGCAGATATATCTCTTTTCTTCGTCGATGTCACACTTACAGTGAAGGCCGCGAACCCAATCGTTGCTGTCGCCGAGAGCCTTGAGAACATCAGCACCTACTCTTGTCATGATAGCCATGTTGAGAACAACATAGATTGAGTCTGTAAGCTCAATACCGATCTTTGAGAACTGTGAACCAACGGGACCCATTGAATAAGGAATTACATACATTGTTCTGCCCTTATAGCTGTCCTTTGCGATAGCATAGAGCATTTCATAAGCTTCTGCGGGATCCATCCAGTTGTTGGTGGGGCCAGCATCTTCCTTTGTGGGAGCACAGATGAAGGTTCTGCCTTCAACACGGGCAACGTCATTGACTGCTGTTCTGTGAAGATAGCAATCGGGAAGAATTTCGTCATTGAGCTTAATCATTTCGCCTGTTGAGCAAGCTTCTGCACGGAGAGCTTCAATCTGCTCCTGGCTGCCGTCAATCCATACGACCTTTTCGGGCTTAACGAGATCAATTTTTTCGTTAATCCATGAAAGAACGCTCTTATTGGAAGTCATGTTTTCCATAGTAATTTCTCCTTTCTTACAGAAAAACCAACAAAATTTAACAAATTTCTGAGGTTATAAAAGCTTGATTTGTGACAGTTGCTGTCAACAATTATTCTCTTTCTTAACCTAACCCATTGTAATTATATCATACATTTTTGTAAAGTCAATACAAAAGGTAAATTTTGCATAATGTTATTGTAAAAAATTCATTTTGTCGATATTTTTTATCGAAATCAACCGTCAATCGGCATTGTCGCGAAGGCATTAAGCTCCAATCCTGCAATATTGCCGTTTTTGAATTCATAAAAAGCCTGAGCACCGACCATCGCCGCATTATCTCCGCAAAGCGAAAGCTCGGGCATATAAAGCTGCCATCCTTTTTTACTGCAGACATCTGCCATTCTTTTTCTCAGGCGTGAATTTGCAGAAACACCGCCCGCAAGAACAATTTTATCAAAACCGTATGTTTCGGCAGCTTTTACTGTATTATTCACAAGGCAATCTGTGACAGTCTCGATGCAGCTTGCACCCAGGTCGGGTACGCTGACATCAATCCCCTTCTGCTTTGAATTGTGGATGATATTGACAACCGCTGTTTTAAGTCCCGAAAAACTGAAATCATATTCACTTCCGTCAACTCTCGGGTGCGGAAGCTTGTAAACCGAGGGGTCTCCGTCAACGCTGATTCTGTCGAGATTAACACCGCCGGGATAAGGCAGACCCATTGCTCTTGCCGCTTTGTCCATACATTCGCCCGCCGCATCGTCTCTCGTTCTGCCGATAATCGAGAAATCAGTGTAGTCATTAACCGCTACGATATGACTGTGACCGCCCGAAACAACAAGACAGAGAAACGGTGGCTCAAGCTCTGCGTGAGAAATGTAGTTAGCCGCAATATGTGAGCGAAGATGATGCACAGGAATCAGCGGAAGTCCCGTTGAATATGCGAGACCTTTCGCAAAATTCACGCCGACAAGAAGCGCGCCGATAAGACCGGGCGCATATGTAACGGCAATTGCATCGATATCGGAATAACCGACTCCTGCATCACTCATCGCTTTTGACACCACTCCGCTTATCGCCTGAGCGTGCATTCTTGACGCAATTTCGGGCACAACTCCTCCGTATATAATATGTTCGCTGACCTGAGATGCGATAACGCTTGAGAGAACTTTTCTTCCATCCTCAACAACGGCTGCCGCAGTTTCGTCACACGAAGATTCAATTGCAAGAATTTTCATATCATTAACACTCCTGTGTCAGAAATATTTGGTATAGATTACTCCGTTTTCAGTCGGAGCAGAATAGAAGTTTTTTCTTATCCCCGCTTTCTCAAAGCCTTCAGATTCATAAAGCATTATTGCAGGAACATTGCTTTCACGCACTTCAAGGGTGATAAATTCACAGTTTCTGCTCTTCGCTCCGTCACAAGCGGCTTTGAGCAGCGCTCTGCCGATACCGAATTTACGATATTTGCCAAAAACCGCAACATTGGTTATATATGCTTCGCCGCAGATTTCCTGCACACCGATATAACCTGCAACTCCGTCGGAAACGGCAACGAGAAATTTCGAATTTTCGTTTTTCAATTCTTCCGTAAGTGCATTTTCACTCCACGGTTCAGAAAAACATTCTTTTTCGAGCTGCGCAATCTGCGGAATATGCTCTGAATTCATTTTTTTGAGGATAAATTCCATTTTATCCCTCCGAAATTATATCGTCAAACTGCAAACAGAGAGCGGTCTTGATATAGTTTGCGGTTTTGATATATAACTCAAGATCGCCACCAAACGGGTCGGGTATTCCCCCGCCGAGAACGGTGATTTTTTCGCTCGGAACATACATCGAAAGACTTGCTGCGTGCTCGGGAGTCATACACACAAATTTATCTGTTTCATCGAGAATATAGCTTGTTATCCTTCTTGCTCTGTGAGAAGAGATATCAACATTGAATCTCTCGCACGCCTTGACGGAATTCGGAGTAACTTCATCCCCTGTCATAGCGAACAATCCTGCACTTGAGCAGGTTACATTATCAACATTTTTTTCGGCAAGCATTTTTTTGAATAGTCCCTCTGCCATAGGACTGCGGCAGGTATTGCCTGTGCATACAAATAATATATTCATAATATTTCCCTTATTTTGATTCATACCACGTTTTGCCTATGCCGACATCCGCTTGCATAAGCACACGCATTTTAACTGCGTTTTCCATTTCACGCTTAACAATACCAGCAACTATTTGTGCTTCGGATTCAGGAGCTTCAACAATCAATTCGTCGTGAACCTGCATAATAAGCTTTGCATTTAGACACTGCTCTTTGAGACAGTTCCATACTCTGATCATGGCAATTTTGATTATATCCGCCGCTGTACCTTGAATGGGCATATTAAGGGCTACTCTTTCACCGAAAGCGCGCATCATTGCATTGGAAGATGTCAGCTCGGGAAGATATCTTCTGCGGGCAAAAACAGTTTCAACATATCCGTTTTCCTTTGCCTTTTCGATAACATCTTTCATATAACTGCGAACGCCGCTGAAATGCTCAAGATATCCTTTGATGTAGCTGTCCGCCTCGGCACGGGTAACGCCGATATCCTTTGCAAGCGAGAATGCGCCGATTCCGTAAACAATGCCGAAGTTAACCGCCTTTGCCCTGCTTCTCATAAGAGGAGTAACCATCATAAGCGGCATATTGAACACCTGCGATGCGGTAATTGCATGGATATCGTCGCCGTTATTGAACGCATCAATCATATTTTTATCATTCGCAATATGTGCAAGAACGCGAAGCTCAATCTGCGAATAGTCGGCATCAATCAGAACGCAGCCGTCCTTCGCCTTGAAGAATTTTCTCATTTCTCTGCCGAGTTCAGAGCGAACGGGAATATTCTGAAGATTGGGCTCGGTTGAAGAAATTCTGCCCGTTCTGGTTTCAGTCTGATTAAGATTCGAATGAATTCTGCCGTCATCGCCGATAACTTTCAGAAGTCCGTCACAGTAGGTGGATTTAAGTTTTGCGAGAGTTCTGTATTCAAGAATTTTTGCAACAACGGGATAGTCTGCCGCAAGACCCTCAAGAACATCGGCATTGGTTGAATATCCGCTTTTTGTTTTCTTCTTAGCAGGGAGTCCCATTTTCACAAACAGAGCTTCACCAAGCTGTTTCGGAGAATTAAGGTTGAATTCATATCCGACCTCGGAATAAATTTCATCAACAAGCTTCTCGATTCTAAACTGTAAGTCCACCCCGAAATTTCTGATTCCGAGTGCATCAACGAGAAATCCTTCACGCTCCATTGACGCAAGCACCCTTGCAAGCGGAAGTTCGATTTCCTCGAGTAATCTTTTCTGATTGTGCTCATCAATCAGTTTATTAAGATTCTCAAATGCCTTGGGAAGATACGCGGCATAGAATGCATCTTCGCTTTCAGCATCGGGCAACTCTGCATTCGCATATTCAGCAATAATTCTTTTGAGGTCATACGCACCCGATGATGGGTTGATAACATACGCCGAAAGCATTGCATCTCCCGAAATTGAATTTATATCAATATCATTTCTGTAATCGTAGAAAAACGCATAGAGCTGTTTTGAATTATAGGTATATTTTTCAATTTCTTTTTCAAAAAGGAAATCGGAGCAGAACAGAGCATAACCCTCTGTTTCGGGATTCACCTCGGCAACTCCGTTATCTGTTTTGAAAAGGAAAATTCCGTCATCAAAAGTGAAATATGCTTCTCCCGCTTTTTTCAGAAGATTGAAGAAAAGTTTCAGATCATCCTGCACATAGTGCTCACAACTGACTTTCTCCGTTTGAACGGTTTCTGCCTTTTCGGGAGCTTTAAGGTCAAGACGCTCAATCATTTTATACATTTCAAGGTCTGCAAGAATGCCCGTAACCTTGAATGCGTCGGGTTGTGCGGGAACATATGCCGAATAATCGCCATCAACAGGTGCATTGGTTTTGATTGTTCCGAGTTCACGGCTGAGATAAGCCATTTCTTTATCATTCACAAGCTTATCGTGATCGCCTTTTTTGATGTCGATTGTTTCAACATTCTCATAGATTTCATCAATCGAGCCGAAACGGCTGATTAAATCCTGTGCAGTCTTTTGACCGATACCTGCAACACCCGGAATACAGTCTGATGTATCTCCCATAAGCGCTTTGATATCAATCATCTGCTCGGGTGTGACAAGATACTCTTCCTTGATTTTCTCACGGTCATATTTAACGCTCTGAGGTCTGCCCATTTTTGTTGAAGCAAGAAGCACATTTACATTATCACGCACAAGCTGAAGCGAATCTCTGTCGCCCGTAGCAATGTAGCAGAAGTCGCCGTCTTTGCAATTAGCGGCAAGAGTGCCGAGAATGTCATCAGCTTCCCAGCCGGGAGCTTCAAGAATTTTATATCCCATAGCCGAAAGAAGTTCTTTGAGCGGCGGCATCTGCTGGGCAAGCTCAGGAGGCATACCCTTACGGTTCGCCTTATAACCCGAATACATTTCGTGCCTGAAGGTCGGTGCTTTTACGTCAAACGCAATCGCAACCGCATCGGGTGACACTTCCTCTTTGAGTCTGAGAAGTATATTTAAAAATCCGTATATTCCGTTTGTGAACTTACTGCCGTCTTTGGTAGTAAGGAGCTTTATTCCGTAAAATGCACGGTTAAGAATGCTGTTGCCGTCAAGGGCCAAAAGTTTCATTCTAAATCACCTCATTTTACATTATACCATATAAATTGTAAATTTCAGCATTTTTTTGAAAATTCTTGAAATTAATTTATTTTAATGGTAACATTATTAAAAAATACATTCTCGGAGAGACCAATGAAAATAGGAAACTTTGAAATAAACGGATATGCCGCGCTCGCACCGATGGCGGGAGTTGCAGACAGAGCCTTCCGTGAGCTGTGTATTGAATATGACGCATCCTATGTTGTGACGGAAATGGTCAGCTCAAAGGGTCTGACAATGCACGACAGAAAATCGGGAACTCTTATGCAGCTCGGCGAAACAGAAAAGCCTGCTGCGGTTCAGATTTTCGGATGCGACCCTGCTACTATGGCTGAAGCTGCAAAAAAAGCAGCGGAAACTGGATGCTGTGCAATCGATATCAATATGGGATGCCCTGCCCCGAAAATTGCAGGCAACGGCGGCGGAAGTGCACTGATGAAAGACCCCGACCTTGCCGCAAAAATAACCGAAGCGGTTGTGAAAGCGGTTGATATTCCCGTTACGGTCAAATTCCGTTCGGGGTGGGATGAAAACAGCATCAATGCAGTTGAATTTGCACTTTTGCAGGAAAAAGCAGGTGCATCCACAATAACTGTTCACGGCAGAACAAGAAAGCAGATGTATGCACCGCCCGTGAATCTTGAGATTATAAAGCAAGTCAAGGATGCGGTTAAGATTCCCGTTATCGGCAACGGAGATATCATTGATGCGCTCTCGGCTGAAAACATGTATAAAACCACGGGTTGTGACTTTGTTATGGTTGGCAGAGGCGCACTCGGCGCACCGTGGGTGTTCAGCCAAATCAACGAATATTTCAGAAGCGGAACAATTCTCCCCGACCCGCCGATTGAAGAGCGAATGAAAATAATGCTCCGTCATATTGAAAGACTCTGCGAATACAAAGGTGATTATGTTGGTATGCGCGAAGCAAGAAAGCACTCGGGTTGGTATATCAAAGGCATAAGAGGTGCCGCCGCTTTAAGGCAAGAAATCGGTGCTCTCGAAACAATGGATCAGCTCGAAGCAATAGCAGAAAAAGTTATAACTTCCGCAAAGCAATAAAACATTTTAAACAGATTCATATAAATGTTGCATTATTTTTCTCTCTATGATAATATTAAAATATACTAATTAAATAAGGAGCTAAACAAAATGTTTATGACCATTCTTATGAAAATTGTCGGCCTTCTTCTTGCCGTCATTACCCCCCTCGCTTCACTCATCGTTGCAACTCCTTTTTCAAATTTTGACAAGGAAGTTCCCGCTGCAGAAGAAAAAGTCGGAGGTTTCATGAAAGGCGTGTGCCATCTTGAACCCGACTATGACCTTATCAAAGAAGGAAATATCGAATGGTTCCGTGATGACATTCCTTTCCCCTATGATGAAAACGGAAAGATTTCCAAGAGCTATAAAAACTGGAAAAAAGAAGCACAGAAATATGTTGATAACGGAATAAGAATTTTCGGCATCACCCCTTATCCCGATGATTACATTGCATACGGTCTCGACCCCCGTGACCCTGCAAGCCGTGAAGGAATCCAGGATATCGCAAGATTTTATATGGAAGATCTCAGAGGCATAGTCGGTGCATTCCAGGTAACAAATGAAATGGGCATCGACCGTTTCACGCTCCCCTTGACTCTCGATGAAGCCGCTGAATTTATCGGCATGCAGCTCGAAGCAATGTATCCCATCAGAGATGATATCATCATTGGCTACAATCTCGGCGGTCTCTCGATTCTCGAACTTCCGTTCAAAATGATGAAATATCACAAATACTGCGATTATGTCGGTCTTGATATGTATCTCGGTTGTTTCGAAAACGTTCTTAAGAATGCAAACCAGTATATAACAATCCTTAACTTTGTAAGAAGAGTTACCAACAAACCCATAATCCTCTGCGAATTCGGCTATATTGGTTATGGCGAGCCCAAAACAACAAAAGAAAAGAACGCAATCCTTCAGAGCTACGGTTTCCAGAGCGAAAAGGATGCAACTCAGAACATTGATAAATTCATTGACAAACTTCCCGAGGAGATGAAGGAAGAAATCATCGAAGATTACAGCGACAGAACTCCCGAAGAGCGTGCAGACCTTATTTTCAACGGCGAATATTCAAATCACCTTTATTGCGAACTTGCCGAGGGCGTCGGCCTTTACGGTTTCGAACATACCCCCGAAGGTCAGGCAAAATTCTTTGAATACATCATTCCCAAAATCATGGAAGTTGACTACGTTATCGGTATGTTTGTTTATTGTTGGTCAGACAGCGACAGTTGTTATGTCTGCGGTCAGGCTGACTGCCCCGTTGAAACCGGTTGGGGTCTTGTTGACGGCAAAGGCAATCCCAAGCCTTCATATTTTGCGGTTAAGAAAGGTTTTGAATATAAAACCATAGGTGAAAGAATTGAAGAAAAAGTTGAAGAAGTCAAGACTGATATCAACGTAAAAATTGACGAAACGAAAGTAAAGCTTGAAGAATCAAAGGTTAAAGTCAAAAACTTCTTTTCATTTTCATAATTAAAACTGCAAACAGTAACACAAAAAGAGGTTTTTATATGTTCGATTATTTCAGAATAGCTTGTGCTGTGCCCGATGTTGAGATTGCTGATGTTGATTTCAACATTGAGAAGATGTCAGAATTCATCAGAGAAGCAAAAGCTAAAAATGTTGATCTGCTCGTTTTCCCCGAACTTTCGGTAACGGGTTATACCTGCGCTGACCTGTTTTTTCAGCAGACATTAATAAAAGCATCAAACGTGGGAATCAGAAAGCTTATTGAAAAAAGTGAAAATATAATCATTGCCGCAGGCGCACCTGTTGCGATTGACGGCAGCCTTTATAACTGTGCGGTTATATTTTCAAATGGCAGAATAATCGGCATTGTTCCCAAAACCTTTATTCCCAACCACAATGAACAGAGCGAGAAAAGATGGTTTGTTCCCGCATCGGAAATTAACAAAAACTCGATCGAATCTAAAATTTTCGGCATCAACGAAAGCTATGATATCCCCGTCGGCAATCTTATTTTTGATGCAGACGGTGTTAAACTCGGGTTTGAAATATGTGAGGATTTATGGTCTCCCCTACCGCCGAGTTCATTCCTTTGTACCGACGGTGCCGAAATAATTGCAAACCTTGCCGCAAGCAGCGAAGGAATCGGCAAAAGGGATTACCGCAGAGAACTCGTTAAAATGCAGTCATCAAAGTGTATATGTGCATATGCATTCTGCTCCGCAGGCAAGCTTGAATCCACCTCAGACTCGGTATTCTCGGGTCATTCAATCATCTGTGAAAACGGAAAAGTTTCAACAGAAAACTCAGCAGACATTGACAGCGGTTATATGATAATCAGTGACATTGACCTCGGCAAAATCCGTCGTGACAGACTTTCGAACACCACATTCTCCGACTGCAAAGCTTTTTATTCAGCTGAAACAGAAACCGTTATTATTGATAATTTCTCTGCAAAAGCAAACGGAAACTATGCTAATATAAAGAAACTTCCGTTCATTCCGTCAACCGAATCGGGAAGAAACGAAAGATGCCTTTCTATTTTCGGAATGCAGGTTGCAGGTCTCAAAAAACGCCTTGCAAAAACAAACTGCAAGCCCGTTATCGGAATTTCAGGCGGACTTGATTCAACCCTCGCTCTTCTCGTCAGTGTTCAGACAATAAAAGAGCTTGGCAGACCCCTCACCGATGTCGTGGGAATAACTATGCCCTGCTTCGGCACTACCGACAGAACCTATAATAATTCACTGAATCTTATGAAATCACTCGGCATAACAAGTCTTGAAATCAACATCAAGGATGCCTGCATTCAGCATTTCAAGGATATCGGCCAGGACGAAAACAATTACGACCTGACATACGAAAATGCCCAGGCAAGAGAAAGAACTCAAGTTCTTATGGACTATGCAGGCAGAGTCAACGGACTTGTTATCGGCACGGGTGATATGAGCGAACTCGCTCTCGGATGGTGCACATATAACGGCGACCATATGAGTATGTACGGCGTGAATTCAAGTGTTCCCAAAACGCTCATCCGCTGGATTATTGATGCTCTTATCAAAAACGGAACCTTTGCAGAAAGCAAGGAATACCTGACGGATATTGTCAACACTCCTATCAGCCCCGAGCTTCTGCCGCCCGATGCAAAAGGCGAAATCGCACAGCAGACCGAAAGCATTGTGGGTCCGTATGCGCTTCACGATTTCTTCCTTTATAATGTTGTGCGTTACGGATTTGAGCCCGATAAGATATATGCGCTTGCAAAGAAAGCTTTCGCCGATGATTTTGACAGCGAAACAATAATGAAGTGGCTCAGAACATTCTACAGACGCTTTTTCACCCAACAGTTCAAGAGAAGCTGTGTTCCCGACGGAATAAAAATCGGCTCCGTAGGTCTTTCACCCAAGAGCGATTTCAAAATGCCGAGTGATGCGGCGGTCACAATGTGGCTGAAAAAGCTTGACGAAATTGAATTATAAAAACTAAACCACCGGATGTAAACCGGTGGTTTTTTACATTTACGGCTGAGGAACAATCGGATGTGCCTCGCTTACGTGTTCGATTGTGATAAAATTATTCCTTGCGGCATATGCCCATTTCATTCCGAAAACTTTGCAAGCGCCGTCAACGGGCATATAAAGCTGACCCTCGTGACCTCTGAAAACTTCATTACCAAGGTCAAAATCACCGTTCGGAGTCTGTGCAAAACGGCTACCTTCGGTAAATACAGCTTCTTTTCCGTAAAGTTTCAGAGTGACCTTTCCCTCTTCACGGATATCAACACCGCCGATAAATCTTATCAGAGTTGCAAATGCGATATACCATTTGCCGTCCTTGCAGACTGCGGGAGTTGATGCGTTGCAAAGGCCCAAATCAACACCCTTGTAATACACTCTCGTTCTTCCTTCACCGAATACGGGAGCAATTCTGTAGGGTCGGATTTCATCCTTTGCCTTGTCAATGATGCATTCATCAACAATTCTGCCGTCATTGAGCTCGGTAATCATAGTTACCTTATCGCCGTCAACTTCAATTATTGCAAATGCCGCAACTTTTTCTTCCTGCGGATAGAATGATGCGTGCCAGACCTTGTCGGTGGTCTTTGTTCCGGGAGGATTGAAGTTGCTGTTACCGAGTTCATAATGAACCGTACCCTGAGAGGGTCTGTCAAAAAGCTCTTCGTTCTTAATCGGGAAGGTACGCGAGAAATTGTGCTCGTGACCCGAGAAGAGAATATCAAGCATTTCCATTGATTCTCGCATCATCGGATAATCGTCATCATTTGCAAGATTCGGTCCTGAATAATAAACGGGGAAATGCTGAGCACCAAACTTCCACTTTTTATCGCTTTCGGCAATATCCTTTTTGCCCCACTCATTCATAAGCTCAGGTTCGTTAACGCCGAAAACATTGAAATGGGCGTTGCCGTAGTCGAAAGAATAAATTTCGGTCTGCCAGCCTTCGGGACCGTTTTTCGGATAAGAGTATTCAAGCTGTGTGTTGAAGAACTCGGCAGGCTCTGCATAGTATCTGTCAACTTCGGTCGGAAAATACTGCGCAAATCCTCTGTTATCGTGATTGCCGCAGGTCATCATATAGGGCAGATGTTCGATTATACCTTTCATGCCCTCGAACATTGCATTCCACTGAATTTCATGCTGACCGCAGTTTGTGTTGTCGCCCGCGGTGAGGATAAACTTAACATCAGGATACTTTGCGAGTGCATCGTTGAGGAACTTGTTAAGGGTCGAATAATCAGGGTTATAGTGGTCATCGTCCTTCTGATGGTCGGAAATCGCAATAAATCTGAACTTTGTGAGGTTTTCCTCTTCGGTATCAAACCAATATTCGTCACTGCGGTTTTTATCGCTTCCGCAAGTATAATAATATCTTGTACCGGGTTTGAGATTCTTTGCCGTTGCCCAGAAAATGTTGCTTGTGTTCACATCGCTCTTGAACGGCTTTACAATTGCATCAGCTCTCATTTTTTCGCCGTTCTTTTCGTAATATTCGATATATCCCGCTCCGACATCAAGGCTTGAACGCCAAGTCACGGTCATTGAGGTTTTCGCATCGCCCGAAATGCTGACCATAATATGGTCAGGTTTTTCGGTTGCAAATCTGAAATTCGGCTGTCTTTCCATATTATTTCACCTTAATTCTAAAAAGTCTTGCGCCGTGAGAATTGACATCGGCTTTAAACTCACCGTCAGTCACGGCATATTCTTCGTGGCTCCACATATCCCAAACGGAATATTCAAAACCGCCGATTGCAATATCGGTAACATCAAAAGCGATTTTTCTTGCTTCATCATCTGTATTGAAAAGAGCAACATATTTGCAGTTTTTGCCCTTTGATGTCCAGATAATTTCGCCCTTGCCGTCGGTTTCTTCGCGCTTGAACTGTCTTGCGTCGCTTGAATTCTTAAGCATATCAATAAGCTCTCTGTTCTGAAGAAGAGAAAGTGTGAATTCGTCATTTTCACGCATTTCGCCGCCCATCATAAGCGGTGAACGGAAGATACCCCAGAGAGTCATCATTGTTATCTGCTCATCTTTGGTAAAACGGGTGTATCTGTTTCTGTATTCGGGGAGCAATTCTGTTTTCTGAATGCGTCCGAGCGGGAGCATATCGCAATCGGGCCATGCACCCTGCTGAACATAATCCTGCCAAGCATAGCAACGCTCAAACATTGCGTGAAGTTTGCTCCATTCGTCCCAAAAGTCGCCCGTCATACGCCATAAATTGGCATTTGCCGCAAGATGCTCGTGCTCCCAAACGGGTGCAGGGCCGGGTGAAAGGCTAAGCACCATATCTCTGCCGCAATTATCAATTGCTTTGCGGAGCATTTCTATTTCACGCCTTGCCGAATAAGGATTATCCTTTAAGAATTCGGTGTTGGCGATATCGTCGCACTTTATGTAGTCAACACCCCATGATGCGTAAAGTTCAAAGAGTGAATCGTAATATTCCTGCGCTCCCTTTGCATCGGGATTCACGCCGTACATATCGGTATTCCACAGACAAACCGAAAACTGCTGAGCTATATCTCTTGCAGTTACACCTTCGCATTTTATTGGTGTGTTCTGATGCACCGCCTGACGGGGAATACCTCGCATAATATGGATGCCAAACTTAAGTCCCAGTGAATGAACATAATCGGCAATCGGTTTAAAACCCTTTCCTCCTGCTGATGAAGGAAATCTTTCGGGTGCGGGAATGAGACGGGAATATTCATCCATATAAAGAGGCACAAAATTGTGGTAATAATAACAATCCGCAGTAGGCTCCGACCACTGAATGTCACATACTATATATTCCCAGCCGTACTCTTTAAGATGCTCTGCCATATAGTCGGCGTTGCCTTTGAGCTGTTCTTCGTTAACAGCGGCGCCGTAACAGTCCCAGCTGTTCCAACCCATCGGAGGTGTCGGAGCAAGTCTTTTGTGCATAGTTTATCAATCCTTTCTGTAAACACGTATTTCAAATTCCGCGCTGACTTTCAGACTTCCAAGATTATTAAGTTTCGCCTGGTCGTCTTTGCTTGTTTTATAATAATAAGGTGTCATTTTAAAGAGATTCTGTATGTCTTCATTGGAAGAAATATCAAGAGTTTTTCGTATTTTTTGTTCTTTTACCGATTCAAACCCGTCAACATTGTTTGCGGGAACATCGTTGAGATACGGCTTATCATAAACCGCCGCTTTTAGCTCAAAAAGATGGTTTTCAAGGGGAATAACGCGAATCATTATCCCTCCGCTTTTCAGCACACGCAGATATTCGGAATCTGCTTCGGGAGAGAACACATTCAGAAGTAAATCCGCAGACTCATCGGCAAACGGCAACTCAAAAACACTTGCAACTGCCGTAGGGATACTGCTTTTACGCTTTGAAGCAAATTCAAGCGCATCCTTTGAGATATCAACACCGAAAAACGAAATTTCTTTTCCGTTTTCAAGAAGTTTTTGCTTTATGCCCGAAGAATACCAACATTCGCCGCAACCTGCATCAATCACCGATGCACCGTTTTCAAGAAGCTCGTTGCAGATATCCGTAAGAGCATCACGCAAAAAGCCATAATAGTCCTTATCAAGGAAATCTCTTCTCGCTCTTATCATCACACGGTCATCGCCGTGTCTTTTAGCAGATGATTTCTGCGACTGAAGAAGATTTACATATCCGAATTTTGATTTATCAAAACAATGTCCATTCCCGCACTTATAAAGCTTTTCTTCTTCCGCAAGCACTTCACGGCATACCGGACAGATAAAGTTCATCTTATTTACCCTTGAATTCATTTATTTTTTCTATCATCTTTCTGCCTATACCGCACATAAACTTTTCGCATTCGGTAAGCATACTGTTGGGGAACATACGCAAAAAGCTGTCTGCTTCATAGGTAAAATTGCCTTTATAATCAATGTCGGCAAGTGCCTTGAGAATCGAATTCCAATCCATCTTTGAAAGGTACGGCAGAGTGTGAGAATCGTTAATGTGGTCATTATCGTGAATGTGAAGGCAACCGAGTCTGCCGCCCATATCTCTTATCATCGATGCACAGTCCTCACCAACGAGCCCGCAATGACCAAGGTCAAGACAAGCGGTGAAATTCTCGGGATTAACCGCATCAACATATCGGTTGAAATCTTCGGCTGTACTGCAGACATTTGGAACAATACGATTGAGATTATTATCCCAGCCCCACATATTTTCAAGTGCTATTTTTACGCCGCTATCCTTCGCGTAAGGCTCAAGATAATGGTATAATTCCATATTCTTTTCAAATTGATTTTCTTTGAAAGCACAAGGATGTACAACGCAGATTTTTGCATCAAGAATACCTGCGATTTCAATCGCTCTTTTGACCTTTTCAATTGTTTTTCTGCTGTATTCGTCATCGCCTTCTCTTACCGGAGGAAACGGCGCGTGAGATTGCTCAAATGAAACTGCGTATCCTTCCGCAATCTTTTTGAGTTCTTTTATATGCTCTTTATATGATGCTGTGTTGAGAAAATCGTTATCATCACTCATGCAGAACATCGAATAGTCAATGCCGTCAAAACCGCTTTCGCAGATAATTTTCACCGCAGCTTCGTCGCCGAATCTTTCGGCAAGAACCTCTGTCTGTGTTACAAGCTTCATAGAATGCACTCTCCATACAAAAAATATTGAATATATTATATCATCTTTGTTTTTTATCTACAAGCCATAAAAATTAAAATTATTAACAAAATATTAATTGACATAATTTCTGAAATATAATAGAATAGTCTGAAAGAGAAAATAAAAGAGGTGCATAATTATGCCAAAAGCTGAATACCGCAGCTCAATCCGTTCCAAAAATTTAATCAAAAAAGCCGTTGCAAAGCTTATTCACGAAAAGGATATTCAGAAAATCACCGTTTCGGATATTATCAGAGAAGCAGATATCAGCCGCGGTACTTTCTATGCCCATTTTGCGGACGTTTCCGGAGTAATTGACCAGATCGAATGCGAAGAAATCTGCAATCTTATGGGATATATCGAAAGATTCGGGTATGAAAACATCTCAACATCAACCGAACGTTTCATTATGCTCATATGCGAATATCTGAGCAAGGATATGGAATATTACCGTATGCTTACTCAGTCCAACATCCTCAACAACTTCATTTGGAGACTTGTTGATATTTATTACGAAAATTTGCTCAACGAAATCCTGAACACTCAGAAATCTGCTAACCGAGATGAAGTTAACCTTTATCTTATTTATATATCTTCGGGAGCAAAAACCGTTGTGCTTTCGTGGCTCAACGGAGAAATAAAAGGCACTCCCGACGAAATCGCAAAAATACTCTCAAAGCTTATCCAGCTTAACCAAAGCTATTTTAACAGATAAAACACTAAAAGCTGTTTCACGCAAAATGTGAAACAGCTTTTCTGTTTACAGTCCGAATATTCCGAGCAATCCGTATGAAAACGCGCTCATAATAAGGTTTGCAATAAGAACGCCAAGCGCAATTACAGGAAATGAAATTTTAATTCTCATATCAAGCAATGCAGCAATAAGTGCTCCCGTCCATCCGCCTGTACCGGGAAGAGGAATAGCAACAAAAGTGAGAAGTCCCCATTTACTGCCTTTTTTTACTTTTTCACTCTTTCTCATCGAGCTTGATTCAAGTTTTTCAACAAGCTTTTTTGTTGGTGAAAACTTTTTGAGAAACCCGAAAATTTTTCTGATAAATAAAAGAATAAACGGTATAGGAAGGATATTACCTATATAACAGATAACAAAAGCTTTCAAAAGCTCAACATCAAGAAGCTTTGCAGCAATCATACCGCCCCTGAGCTCAAGAATGGGAAACATAGAGATAAAAAAGATAATCAGTTCTTTCGGAATGGCACCCTGAAATATACCGACAAGATAATCGGCTATTGCTTCGGTCATTTCAAAATCCTCTCTTTTCTTTATTCAATAATATTCTGTTCAACCAGAAAATCATGTGCGCTCTGAAGAATATTTCTGTCGTTGATGAATCTGAGCGTATCCATTGCTTTTTCGAAATTCAACCACACATAATCCTCAATCTCTTCGCGCTGAATAGTTGTTTGTGTATCTTTGGTTTTTGCAAGAAAAATCGTAACCGATTTCTCAACTCTGCCCTGAATTGTATATTCAGATTTTGAAGCAAACTGAGGAAGAATCTGGATATGAATTCCGGTTTCTTCAAGAACTTCTCTCATCGCAGTCTGCTCATAGGTTTCGCCTTTTTCGATATGCCCTTTGGGGAATCCCCAATGGGTGCTGCGGCGGTTTTTGATAAGAAGATAACGAACTTCGTCATTGATTATTCTGTAAACAACCGCACCGCACGAACGCTCATAAAGGCATTCAAGCTTATAGTCTCTTCCTTTTTCCGCAAAAGCAATTGCATCCTCAATCTGATAAGAGATAAATCTCATGCTCTTCGGCGCAACAACATAAACCGTGGGACTGCCGTCGCTTCTTTTTATTGCAGCGATAACTCTTCCGTCAAAAGTTCTCACGGGGTGGTTAATACCCATAATATAAGCGCCGTGAGATATGTTGTCATAGCGTTTTTTTCCTTCGATTGCACCAAAATTGAGCTGATAGACAAAACCGAATTGCCTGTTTACGGAGCGGATAGGGTTGGTAACCCTTACTCTGACATATTTGCCGAGCATAAAACCACACCTTTCGAAAGGTCATTTTGACCCAAGATAAATACTGATTTATTATACTAAATATGAAATCATAAAACAATACTTTTGATGAAATTTTTTGTTTTTTTCATGTTTTGTGACCGCAAAGTGTTTACTCATAAGAAATTTTATTAAAAATTTACAAATCCGATATACTACAATTCTCACACAACACTTGATTTATATATATATTGTGTGTTATTATATAATTGTATATTATGTTTTGAAAGCGGTGAAAAAATGAAGCGAATATTAATAGCCGACGACGAAGCTCTCATCCGAAGACTTGTTTGCGACTTTCTTAAAAACGCAGGTTATGAAACAATTGAAGCCGTTGACGGCAAGGATGCAATCGAAAAATTCTACTCCGTGGGAAGCATAAGTCTGGTTATCTGCGATATTATGATGCCCGAAATCGACGGCTGGGAAGTTTGCAGAAAAATAAGAGAAACCAGCTCTGTGCCTATTCTTGTTCTCACCGCAAGAAGCCAGGAATTCGACGAACTTATGTCTTTTGAAAACGGTGCAGATGACTATGTCACAAAACCCTTCAGTCCTGTTGTTCTTGTCAAGCGCGTCGAGGCGCTTCTCAAGCGTTCGCAGGTTAAAAACGAAAACAAATCGGACGATATAATCTCAATTGATGGTCTTGTCATTGACATTCCCGCACATAAAGTCACTCTTGAAAGCAAGGCTGTTGAACTGACAATAAAAGAACATAACATTCTCGTTAAGCTCGCATCCAACCCCGAAAGAATCTACTCCCGCGAGCAGCTTCTCGACAGCATCTGGGGTGTTGATTTTGTAGGCGATCCGAGAACCGTTGACTCACACGTCGCAAGGCTCAGAACGAAGCTCGGTTACTGGGGCGAAAAACACCTCAGAACAGTTTACGGCGTCGGATACAAGATTGAGGTGGCGGAATCTTGAAACAACTTTTTTCAAAATTACGTCTCAGCCGTATCAGAATAAAGCTTTTCGCAATCATTTCTGCTGTGCTGATTGTTTTTCTGACAGTGATAACCGTATTCAGCACGCCCGTTCTTTTCCGCGCTTTTTCGTTTAAAACCTACAGAGATTCCGTCAATGTTGCAAACAGCATAGACTCTCTTGTTCCCGACTCTGCAAGCTATTATTTCGACCTTCATTCAATCGCGGTCAACAATAATGTTTCGTTTGAAATAATAGATTATAACGGAGGTCTTGTTTACACATCAACAGCAAGTTCCGCACACGGAAGCGACCATTTTGTATCATCGGGAATGGCAAACTCCGAATACTCAAGCATGCATCCTTCGGATAGCAGAAACAACACGCTTGATTTTGAAAATTTCGAAATTATGCGCAGAGACGCTTCGAATGCGGAATATTTCGTATATACCCGTAATTTAAAATCTTCGGAAACACTTCACATATATTCCGAGGTTGCTGACGTTGAAACAACCGTAAGCGTTTCAGGCAGTGTGTACTCCTTTATGAGTATAACGATGATTATGATAATGTCAGTCATCTTCTACCTGCTTATTGCAAAATTCACAAGGCCCCTTGTTAAAATGAGCGAAATAACCAAGGATATGGCGGCTTTGAATTTTGAGCGAAAGTGCGAAGATTACGGCAACGACGAAATCGGAGAACTCGGCAACAGCATCAATACTCTTTCGACTACACTGAACGCAACACTTGTTGACCTTAAAGACAAAAATGAACAGCTTGAAAAGGACATCGAACGCCGTCACGCACTTGACAACGCAAGAAGTTCATTCATCAGCAATGTTTCACACGAGTTGAAAACTCCCATAGCAATCATTTCGGGTTATGCTGAAGGTCTCTGCGAAGGCATCAGCGACGACCCGAATGTAATAAAAGAATACTGCCAGATTATCAACGATGAAAGCCGCAAGATGAACTCTCTTGTTGTTGAACTTCTTGAACTTTCCAAACTTGAGAACAGAGTTCAGCCTTTCACCCCTGATTTCTTTGATCTGGGTGCTTGTGTCAACTCACTGTTGAATCACCTTTCTCTCCAGCTGGAACAAAAAGGAATCACGCTCATCAACGAAATTCCGTCTCCCCTTGTTTGCTATGCGCAGGAAGACAAAATTGAGATTGTTCTGAAAAACTACATCATCAACGCAATATCGCATTGCGAAGGTAAAAAAATAATCAGACTCAGCTATGCAGATAAAGGCGGATTGTTTGAAATAAGTGTGTTCAACACCGGCAAAAACATAGACAAGCACGACCTTCCTGAACTTTGGGACAGTTTTTACCGCGCCGATAAGGCTCACGGAAGAAGCGAAAACCGATTCGGTCTCGGTCTGTCAATCGTTAAAAGCATTATGTCAAATCACAATTGTAATTACGGCGTCAGCAACACCAAAGACGGCGTTGTTTTCACTTTTGAAATATCAAAGGACTCAAGATATTATGATATCAAATAACAGAAAAATCAAAGCTGTATGCAGAATAATATCAGTCATCCTGTGCATTTGTATATGCGGCGGACTCTGCTCGTGTTCAAAAAAAGAACAAAGCGGTGTCAGAACGGTAAAATCCGTTTCAACCCGCAACACTATAACATCGCATTCAGATGACCCTTCCATTCACTATTCCAAAAGCAGCCAATCTTTCGGAACAAAAGTCGCAGCCTCCGGTCTGATAGAACTTTATGCAGATCCCGAAACACATACCTTCTGCATTTTCGAAACAACAAAAGGCCAGCTTTGGAGCGCCCTTCCGCTTCTCGACGGAGTTGCTTCGGGCGAAGATCTTGTCAGCAACGCAAGTATGGTTTCGCTTGAAATTATCGGCGGCACCGATGTATATCATCTCAATTCGCAGGATAATTCTGTCGCATATAATACAGCATCACACCGAATTGTTGAAAACGGAATTGTTTTTACTTTCGATATTTTCCCCGATTCAAAAACAGCAGCAAAAACATCATATGACAAATCGGATATCGGATTCCGCATAGATCTCACTGTCACACTTGCCGACGGAAGTATGATGGTTTCCTGTTCCCACAGCAACCTTACAGGCAATCCCGATGCATACATCGAAAATATCGGCATTCTCGATTATTTCGGAGCTTACAACGATTCGTATGAGGATGATTTCATTCTTGTGCCCGACGGCAGCGGTGCGATAATCAGAACCGCAATCTACGATGAATCTTTTGAATATCTTTCTTTTGCGGTTTACGGCGATGATCCGTCGGCAGAATCTAAAGTTTCGGGAAACGCAATAATACCCGCTTTCGGCATCAAACACGGTGACTCCGCATTTGTTGCGCTGATCCAGAACGGTGATGCGGTTTCAACAATCAACGCCCGAAAAGCAAAAACACTCAGCGAATATAACAGAGTATACCCCAGCTTCAAAATCACGCCCGTACTTTACGAAGACGAAACCTTGTATATTTCAAAATCATCAAGTGTTTCGGAAATTTCACTTTGCTACCGTTTCCTTTCCGGCAACAACGCAAACTATCCGGGTCTTGCATCCGCCTGCCGTGAACAGCTTATCAGAAACTCTGTTCTTTCAACCAGAACAGTTGACGTTGACGATTATCTGCCTTTCTTCCTCACTCTGACGGGTGCCGCAAAAAAATCCATAGGTCCCTTCAGCTATCTTTCTTCTCTTACGGATTTTGAGCAGGCAAAGGATATGCTCACCAGAATGAAAAACAAAGGTATAAACGATATCAACATCCGTTACTCGGGTATTTTCAGCGGCGGACTTGATTCAAAAGATATTGACGGGGCATCCGTTCTCACCCGCCTCGGCGGAACAGACAAGCTTAATCAGCTCTATGAATATGTTTCAACGCAGAATATGAGTCTTTATCTCGATATCAATCTTCTGTCATCTTCAACCGGCTTTTCTTCAGGCAACGCCATGAATATCAAGAAAAATGACAGCGTATTTGTTCCTGACAGTGCTTTGGCAGATTATATGGATGTAAGCCCTGCAGAACGCAGCTTCAGAAGTGTCAAAAAACTTTCCAAGCTTGTTGCAAACATTCTTACCGACACCAGATATTACGGATTTACCGGTTACTGTCTCAACGATATAGGATCTGTAATCTATTCCGATTTCACCTCAAACGGCTTGCTACGCAATGCCGCAGCAAGTGAAATACGCACTGCAATTGTCCCGCTTTCCACAGACCACTCTACTATGGCAGTCAACGGCAATTTCTATATGCTTAAAAACATTGATTCTGTTATCAATATTCCGATAAAATCAACCGTTCCCCAGAGCGGTGCATATTTCTCGGTTCCGTTCGTTCAGCTTGTGCTTCACGGAATCGTAGACTATTCGGGCGATCCGATCAATACTGCTGTCAATCTTGAAGAAACACTTCTCAAATATATTGAATACGGCGCTTGCCCGCATTTCGCATGGAATTACGAAGCTCTTTCAAGCCGCACAGAAAACGATGTTTTCTATTATGACAACACAATCAACAAAGCTGCCGAATTCTATTCGCAGGCAAACGAAACACTCAACGACCTTCGCGATGCGAGAATAACCGATCATTACGAAGTCACGGACGGCGTTTTCTGCACCGAATACGATACGGGCTCAATGATTTATGTTAATTATACCAACGACGATTTTTCGACTCTCGGCGTTGTTGTTGAAGCAAGAAACTTTTTAAGAGTAAACTAATTTTACGGAGGATTTACTATGCCTTATATCAGAACAACCGTCAGCAAAGAGATGACGGAAACAAACAAAGAAAACCTCAAATCAAAGCTCGGTCAGGCAATTGCTCTGATTCCCGGCAAGAGCGAATCATGGCTTATGCTTGCATTCGAGGATAAAATCGATATGTATTTCAAGGGTGACGGCTCACAGGATTATGCATATCTTGAAGTCAGCCTTTTCGGTTCAGCCTCCGATGCCGCATACGACAGACTTACTGCTGCCCTTTCCGAAATTGTCAACGAAGAGCTCGGCATAGCCCGTGAAAACATCTATATAAAATATGAAGAAGCCGAACACTGGGGCTGGAACGGCGTGAATTTCTGACAATGAGTGAAAAGAAACACGAGCTGCTTCTTATAGCCGCGGCAATGTTTATTTCTGTCGTTGTGCTTCTCTATTCGATTGTTGATTCACCGAAATATAACAATCTTGAAGCTGTTCCGATAACAACGGTTGCTTTTCGCGCAGAAACAACATCCGTCGTTTCAGACAGCAAAATCAATATCAACACCGCCGATGTTTCTGAACTTATGAACCTTGAAGGAATCGGCGAAAACAAAGCAAACGCAATTATCGAATACAGAGAAAAGAACGGAAGATTCCGAACACCCGATGAACTGACCAATGTCAGCGGCATCGGTTCGGGAATTTTAGAAAAAAACATCAACAAAATTACTGTATAGCATCAGGAGATAGTAAATGGAAAGACTTGAAATCAAAAAACTGTATGAATCGGCAGAAGCGTATGCCGACAAAGCCGTTACTGTTTGCGGCTGGGTTAAAACACTCAGAGATTCCAAAGCAATCGGATTCATTGAAATCAATGACGGAAGCTGTTTCAAAGGCGTTCAGATTGTTTTCGAATCCGAAAAGCTTGAAAATTATAAAGATATTGCAAAGCTCAATGTCGGCTCAGCAATAAAAGTTACCGGCAAGCTTCTGCTCACGCCACAGGCTAATCAGCCGTTTGAAATTAACGCAGATGAAATATCTGTTGAAGCGCTCTCAACACCCGATTACCCGCTTCAGAAGAAACGTCATTCTCTTGAATTTCTCAGAACAATCGCACATCTCCGCCCCAGAACAAACACATTCAATGCTGTTTTCAGAGTTCGCTCCGTTGCGGCATACGCAATCCACAAATTCTTCAATGACCGCGGATTCGTTTATGCTCATACCCCTCTTATTTCGTGCAGTGACTGTGAAGGCGCGGGTGAAATGTTCAAGGTTACAACCCTTGATATGAATAATGTTCCCCGCACAGATGAAGGTGATGTTAACTACAGCGAGGATTTCTTCCAGAAACCCGCATATCTTACCGTTTCGGGCCAGCTTCAGGCAGAAACAATGGCTCTCGCTTTCGGTAATGTCTACACCTTCGGCCCGACCTTCAGAGCCGAAAAATCATACACACAGCGCCACGCAGCTGAATTTTGGATGATAGAGCCTGAAATGGCTTTTGCAGAGCTCAGCGACAATATGGATGTAGCAGAAGCGATGATTAAATATGTTATCCGTTATGTGCTTAATAACTGCACTCAAGAACTTGAATTCCTCAATAAATTTATGGACAAAGAGCTTATTGAAAGACTTACCGCTGTTGCTGATTCAGATTTCGGAAGAGTAACCTATACTGATGCAATCAGAATGCTTGAAGAACACAACGATGAATTCGAATATAAGGTCAGCTGGGGATGTGATCTGCAGACAGAGCACGAAAGATATCTTACCGAAAAGATATTCAAAAAACCTGTGTTTGTCACAGATTACCCGAAAGAAATCAAAGCTTTCTATATGCGCCTTAATGACGACGGAAAGACCGTTGCAGCTTGCGACTGCCTTGTTATGGGCATTGGCGAAATCATCGGCGGAAGCCAGAGAGAAGAACGTCTTGACCTTCTTGAAACACGAATCAAAGAACTAGGACTTGACCCCGAGGATTATGACTGGTATCTCGACCTTCGCCGTTACGGCGGAGTAAAACACAGCGGATTCGGTCTCGGCTTTGAAAGACTTGTTATGTATCTCACCGGCATTTCAAATATCCGTGATGTTATCCCCTACCCCAGAACAACCGGCTCCGCAGATTTTTAATTGCACAAAAGACTATCCCGCTGACAAAAATGTCAGCGGGATTTTTTTACTGTTCTATGATGTTTTCTGTTTCTTCTTTGTGAATTTTACACTGCGTAAATGCTAAAAAAACGAAGAAAAGCGGTGTTGTCATAGGCTGTGAGATATTAACAAGCGACTGTGCAAGATAAGCAACAATCGGGAGTACCATCGCTTTGCTTATCGTGCTTTCAGCCTTTAATGAGCTTTTAACGGCTGAACCTACCAAGCAAACATACGAAAGCAATCCGAAGAATCCGAGAGTAACAAGATACTGGATAAACTCATTATGAGCATTGTCATAATAGAAGCCGAACAGCTCATGCATTTCTTCGTTATGCCTTGAAATCATTTCATAAGCAATTGTGTCGGGTCCGGTACCGATAAACTTTTTATGAAGCGGAAGCTCTGCATAAATTTCAAAAAGTTTCGACCAGGCAAAGCCTCTGCCATTTCCCCATGTTTTGGAGAACTTGAAATATTTCCCTACGCCGTTGGGGTCAACTTCCATATCCGTAAGAGTTACCCAGAGCACAAGTGCAAGGCAGATTACAACCAAAGCAACAGAAACAAATATAATGAATCGTCTTATATGTGCAAACGCTTTTTCCGTGATATTAAGAAAGTTTATCAAAATGATTGCAATTGCACAAACAACCGTTCCCGCAAGAACCACTTTCGGGTCTTTGATTATATCGTTGGGAACCGAACTGGGATGCTCAGGGTCTCCGAAGAGTCTCCAGATAAAATCAAATATGCCTGCAGTAATAAGAAGCGTTATAACCGTTAAAAAGAACTTCTGAAATGTCTTTTTCTCTTTGGCGGTCAACACCGCAAGAACGACAAGCGCCGCGCCAAGACCGAGATATCCGCTGTCACTTATCGTGGTCATAAATCCGATAAATGTTGCCGAAACAACAAAAAGCCAGAAAAGCGACTTTTTCTTATCGGAGAAGCAAAACATATACATCGCAAGCGGAAGAACAATGCATATGAAGCTTGAATAAATATTGATATTCCCCATAAATGAAACAAATCTGACACTGTCCAGTTCGGAAAGACCCTCGAGCAAGCCTAACGGGTCAAGACCGATATACTGAAGCATTCCGAAAAGTCCCATAAATGAACCGATTATCCCGAAGAATACGAATTCATATTCTTTTATGCGGTAGAATTTCGAAATAAAGAGGTATGCAAAATACATCGAAATTATCATCAGCAAACCCATCCGTCTGCCTGCACCGCCGCTTACTGCCGCCGCACCGTAATCGGAAAAGATTGTTGAAAATACCGAAACGATAACATAAAAAGTAAAGAATATATCGGCATTCGAAATTCCCGAAAGCATTGATTTATCAAGTTTTCCAGGCGTATTCACATTCTTTGCTTTCAGCATCAGACAAAGGGCAAAAAACAACGATGAGGTTATCGTAAAAAATAGATAACGAGTTATCGTTATGTTAAAATATTTGTCTGTCAGAATCACAGGATAGAGCACAAGAAGGGCAAAAACACCTATCGGTGCAACCTTTTCTGCGGTAAGATTTTTTAATTTTCCCATTATTTTTCTCTCCGACAATCATTATTAAGCGCCTGTGTTTTTACTGAAATACAGCAATAAGTAAACAAAAATAATAAATGAAACAGCAATCGTAAAAATAAGTGTACCTCGTAAAAATCTGCTGCCGCGTGCGTTTTTCACTTCAGTTTCTTCGCCAAAAACATCTTCAGCATCAGCAGTACTTTCGATTATATTATTATTCAAAGAAGCACCTCTATTAAAATAAAATTATCCTATATATTATACTTTCACGAAGGAAATAAGTCAATGATGAATATATTCTCAATGATTTTCCCCAAATAATTCCCATTGAAAAACTTGTTTTTTCAACTGATTCACTCTGCATTTTTCACAAAAATTTACCGATATTTTATTGCAAATCCAACAAACAAAAAAGCAAAAATTATATGGGTCACCACCTTGTTTTTAATGTTTTCACTACCCTTTTCCGTCAGATTCCTACAATAAATCTTACATTGAACGAATATTTTTTATTCGATTTTTTATACAAATCGACTTATATTTATTTGTGTAAAATACACACAAGCTCTTTTTGCAAAAACCTGCAAATTGTTGCAAATCACAATGTTTACTCGTTATTTATTATGATATCAATTTAATATTGACTTTGGCAATCGCTTTTATTATAATATAATAACTTATAGTGTATAAGCATCAATTAAACAACACATCTTGCTTTATTCCGTCAAGATATGCTGTTCAAAAAGGAGAATCTACCATGAAGAAAATCACAATCACCGACGCAACTCTCAGAGAGTGCGCACGCAGGGGCGACATTGCCTTAAGCTTCAAGGAAAAAATCGAAATTGCAAAGCTTCTCGACAAGCTCAACATCGATGTTATTGAAGCTGCACCCATCACCGATGAAAAAATCGACACCCTCGTTCTGCGCACTATAAGTCCTCTCCTAAAGAACAGCATTCTATCCTGCCCCGCAGGCTGTACTGTTGAAGAAGCAGACAGAGCAATGAAATCAATCGCATGCTCCGCAAAGCCCCGTCTGCTTGTTTCGTTGCCTGTTTCGGCAGTCCAGATGGAATATTTTTATCATAAAAAGCCCGCTCAGATGCTTGAACTTATTGCATCGCTCACCGCACACTGTTCATCAATCTGCGGCGATGTTGAATTTTCAGCAATCGACGCAACAAGAGCGGACAAGGCCTATCTTTTTGAAGCAATCAAAACTGCTATTGATAACGGCGCAAAAACAGTTACCGTATGCGATACCGCAGGCGCGCTTCTTCCCGATGAATTTGCCGCTCTCATCAGCGAAATATACAAAGCTGTTCCCTCTGCAAAAGATGTTGTTATCAGTGCCGAGTGCAGCGATGCACTTGATATGGCAAACGCTTGCGTGTTCTCCTGCATAGGTGCGGGCGCAACACAGATCAAAACCTGCATAGGCAGCCAGGCACTTCCCAACCTCGAACATGTTATGAAAGCTCTTCAGGTCAAAGGCCACACTCTTGATGTAAGCTACGGCGTCAACTCAATGGCAATCAACCATTCCGCAAATCAGATTCTCGGAATGACAAGCGAGACTGCAAAAAGCACTTCGTCATACGGCTCATCCCGTTCATCTGCCGAAAGCAATGTCCTTCTTGACGACACGGCAGACATTGCAAGCGTAAGCAAGGCTATCATCTCTCTCGGATATGAGCTTTCGGAGGATGACACCGCAAAAGTTTTTGAAGCCTTCAAAGGTTTTTCCGGCAAAAAGCAGGTTGGCAGCAAGGAGCTTGACGCAATCGTTGCAACGGTTGCCCATCAGGTCCCCCCGACCTACAGAGTACAGAGCTATGTTATTAACTCAGGAAATCTCATTTCTTCAACAGCAAACATAGTTCTTGAAAAGGGCAGCAGAACTCTTAAAGCAGTCGGCATGGGCGACGGTCCCATCGACGCCGCATTCCGTACCGTTGAACAGATAATCGGTCATCACTACGAGCTTGACGACTTCCAGATTCAGTCCGTTACCGAAGGCAGAGAAGCTATGGGTGAAGCTCTTGTTAAGCTCCGCTCAAACGGTAAGCTCTACTCGGGTAAAGGCCTTTCAACGGATATCATCGGCGCAAGTATCATTGCATATGTTAATGCCCTCAATAAAATCGTTTATGAGGAGGGTAATATATGAAACTCTCATTTTCAACCAACGGCTGGCAGAATATGAGCTGGGCGGATTTCGTTAACACTGCAAATGACCTTGGCTTCAGCGGAATCGAAATCCACAACATCACGGATGAAAGATTCACCGGCTCCGATGCGCCATTCAATAAATCTAACACTTCCGCAACTCTTCACAAACTTGTCGAATACTCGCTCAGTATTCCTTGCATCGATACATACATCAACATTGCAGACGAAAGCAAAGCTGACGAAGGATTCGAAGAAATTGCAACAGCAATAGAAATCGCATCAAAAATAAGATGCCCATATGTCAGAATCCACGCATATACAATCGGCAACAAAGATGCCGAGGATGCGGCAGTAACATCGCTTATCGGTAGACTTGTCGGCAAAGCCGAGCAGGACAATGTTACACTTCTTGTTGAAACCGTAGGTATTTATGCGGATACATCAAGACTCCGCGACCTTCTCAATATTTTTGCCTGTGATGCACTTGCCGCTCTCTGGGATATAAATCATCCTTACAGAGATTTCGGCGAAGAACCTGACACAACAATCACAAATCTCGGCGCATACATAAAGCACGTTCACATCAAGGACTCGGCTATCGAGGACGGTGAACTCAAATATAAGCTTGTCGGCGAAGGAAACCTTCCTATCGGGACAATGCTCCGCGCACTTGAATCCGTTAACTACGACGGCTTCCTTTCATATGAATGCCAACCCGAAAAAATGGAGGATTTCGGCTTTGCCGAAATCGTATTCCCCCATTTTGTTAACTCCATAACGGTTTACGACCGCAAGAAGAAAAGCGAAGAACTTCTTCTGACCAACAGAAGCGGTTCAGGAAAATTCGTCTGGGAAAAATACAAACTCATCAACAAGACCTTCTCTCAGGTTCTTGACACAATGGTTGAAAAATTCCCCGACCAGATTGCATATAAATATACAACTCTCGACTACACAAGAACATATTCACAGTTCCGCGACGATGTTGACAACTGTGCAAGAGCGCTCATCGCTCTCGGCGTTAAACCCGGCGACAAGGTTGCCGTATGGCTCACAAACCTTCCCCAGTGGTTCATAACCTTCTGGGCAACAACAAAAATCGGTGCGGTTCTTGTTACTGTAAACACAGCATATAAGATTCACGAAATCGAATATCTCCTCAGACAGTCCGATACACACACACTTGTGACAATCGAATCCTGCCTTGATTCGAATTACGCACAGTCAATCGCAGAGCTTTGTCCCGAACTTGAATTCGCAGTTCCCGGCAAGCCTCTCCACTGCAGAAAGCTTCCCTTCCTTCGTAATGTCATTACTGTAGGCTACCGTCAGAAGGGATGCCTGACATGGGAAGAAGCTATGGATATGGCTGTGAGAGTACCCATCGAGGAAGTTTACCGCAGAGCAGCTGCAGTTGATTGCCACGATGTTGCAAATATGCAGTACACTTCGGGCACAACAGGTTTCCCCAAGGGCGTTATGCTCACCCACTATAACATCGTCAACAACGGTAAAACAATCGGCGACAGAATGGATATGTCCACTGCAGACCGAATGATGATTCAGGTTCCGATGTTCCACTGTTTCGGCATGGTTCTTTCAATGACCTCGATGATGACCCACGGCGGCACACTCTGCCCCCTGCCCTATTTCTCGGCAAAGTCATCTCTTGCCTGCATAAATCAGGAACATATCACATGCTTCAACGGCGTTCCGACGATGTTCATTGCGATGTTCCAGCACGAGGACTTTGCAAAGACCGACTTCTCATATATGAGGACAGGTATTATGGCTGGTGCAAACTGTCCGCCCGACCTTATGAAGAGAGCGGCGGCAGAAATGAATATGACCGAAATTCTTTCCGTTTACGGCGAAACCGAAGCTTCTCCCGGATGTACAATGGGCGAAGTCAACGAGTCGCTTGAGAACAGAACGGAAACAGTCGGCAGCGCGTTCCCGAATGTTGAATGCAAGATTATCGACCCCGAAACAGGCGAAGACCTTCCCGACGGTGAAAACGGCGAGTTTGTTGCACGAGGCTATAATATAATGAAAGGCTATTATAAAATGCCCAAGGCAACCGAAGCTGCAATCGATAAGGACGGCTGGCTTCACAGCGGCGATATCGCCTGCAGAAGACCCGACGGTTATTATCTCATTACCGGTCGTCTTAAGGATATGATTATCCGCGGCGGCGAAAACATCTATCCGAGAGAAATTGAAGAATTCATCTTTACTCACGAATATGTTCAGGATGTTCAGGTTATCGGCGTGCCCGACAAGAGATACGGCGAAGAAATTATGGCTTGCATTATTCTCAAAGAAGGCCGTTCAATGACCGAGGATGAAATGAAGAATTATATTATGTCCCATATGGCAAGACATAAGGTTCCCAGATACATTGAATTTGTTGAAGATTTCCCGAAGAACGCAGCAGGTAAGATTCTCAAGTATAAGATGAGAGAAGAATTTGCAGCTAAATTGGGACTTTCAAAATAATAAAAAATACCAACCGAAAGGATGAAATAAAATGTTAAACATCAAAATCGAGAAAACAACATCTCCCAAGCAGAAACCCGATGAAAACAATCTCGGATTCGGAAAAATTTTCACTGACCATATGTTTGTTATGAACTACACAGAAGGTCAGGGTTGGCACGATCCCCGTATAGTTCCTTACGGCAATCTCACACTCTCCCCCGCTTGCATGGTTTTCCACTACGGTCAGGAAATGTTTGAAGGCCTCAAGGCATACAAGGGCGCTGACGGCGAAGTCCGTCTTTTCAGACCCGAAATGAACGCAAAGAGAACAAACGACACCAACAAGCGTCTTTGCATTCCCGAGCTTCCCGTTGAAGATTTCGTTCAGGCTGTAAGCGAGGTTGTAAGAGTGGACAAGGATTGGATCCCCTCCGCTCCCGGCACATCGCTCTACATCCGTCCCTTCATCATCGCAACCGACGACTTCCTCGGAGTTGCTCCCTCAAAGACATACCTCTTCATCGTTATCCTCTCACCCTCAGGCGCTTACTATTCAAGCGGTCTTGCTCCCGTAGGTATCTGGATTGAAGACGACTATGTAAGAGCTGTCAAGGGCGGTATGGGCTTCGCAAAGACAGGCGGTAACTACGCCGCAAGCCTTGCAGCTCAGGTTAAGGCACACGACGACGGATATTCACAGGTTCTCTGGCTTGACGGCGTTGAGAGAAAGTACATCGAAGAAGTCGGCGCAATGAACATCTTCTTCAAGATTAACGGCACTATCGTTACCCCGATGCTCAACGGCAGCATCCTTCCCGGCATCACAAGGAACTCGGTTATCGAGCTTTGCAAGAGCTGGGGTCTTCCCGTTGAAGAGAGAAAGATTTCCGTTGATGAGCTCCTTGAAGCACAGAAGAGCGGTGCTCTTGAAGAATGCTTCGGTACAGGAACCGCAGCTGTTATCTCGCCCGTCGGCAAACTTCGCTACAAGGACGATGTTATGACCATTAACGGCGGCAACATCGGTGAAATCAGTCAGAAGCTCTATGATACAGTTACAGGCATCCAGGGCGGCACCTGCGAAGATAAGTTCGGCTGGGTAACCGTTCTTTAATCCGATTATGAACAATAAGCGAATCACTCTTTTTGCCGGTCATTACGGCAGCGGAAAGACGAATATCTCGGTAAACTACGCACTTTGGCTCAAAAAAGAGTACGAAAAAGTCGTTATTGCCGACCTTGATATAGTTAATCCCTATTTCCGTTCAAAGGACAGCGAAAAGCATCTTGAAGAAAGAGGAATCCACCTCATTTCATCGGAATACGCAAATTCCAACGTCGATGTGCCCGCAATGCCATCTGAAGCTTATGCAATTATCGATAACAAGCAAACTGTTGCGGTTATTGATGTCGGCGGCGACGACAGAGGTGCTCTTGCGATGGGCAGATATGCTCCCGCTATTCTTGAAGAAAATGATTACGAGATGCTTTTTGTTATCAATAAATACCGTCCGCTCACTCCCGACTGTGCATCAACAATTGCCGTTATGCACGAAATCGAGATAGCTTGCGGAATGAAGTTCACTGGCATCGTCAATAACTCCAACCTCGGAGATGAAACAGACGAAGAAACCGTTATGAATTCGATTTCATACGCCGATGAAGTTTCGAAGGCAAGCGGGCTACCGATAATAATGACCACGGTAAAAGAAAATTTATATAACACACTCAAAGACAAAGTTGTTAACTGCACCCCGATCAAGCTTTATGTAAGGCAATCGTGGGCAAAACAGGAGGAAGATTTATGGCTAAAGTAACCTTTAACACCGACCTTTGCAAAGGCTGCGGTCTTTGCGTAGGTGCGTGCCCCAAAAAGATTGTGGCACTTCTCAAGGACGAAATCAACGCCAAGGGTTATCATCCCGCAGGCATCACCGACCAGTCAGCTTGCATCGGTTGCGCATTCTGTGCAACAATGTGCCCCGACTGCGTAATCACCGTTGAAAAGTAAGGAGAAAGAAAAATGGCTGAAAAAGTTTTGATGAAGGGTAACGAAGCTCTCGCGGAAGCTGCCATTATGGCAGGTTGCCGTCACTATTTCGGTTACCCCATTACCCCTCAAACAGAAATCGCTGCATAT
>JAZRLY010000068.1:0-22238 GCA_045647065.1 Acutalibacteraceae bacterium | reverse complement strand
TAATCAGGAAACTCGAGGATGTGTGTTGTTCTGTCAAAAAGCCTGAAATCCAAACCGTTATCCCACACAATGCAGGGGATACCGAATTTGTTTGCGGTGCTGATAAAATATTCTGCTCTTTCGGCAAGATTTTCGAGGTTGACTCTGTCTGTCCAGCCGAATTCTCCAAGCACAACACCGTAGCCTTTTTTGATTATGATTTTGTAAATATCTCTGAGAATTTTATACATTTCATATTTTTCACGCAATGTGAGTCTGTTTTCGCAGTCAAGGAATTCGCTTCTGTGCGCCGTTCCGTAGTAGCAATGAATGGAAACAAGAACATGGGGGTCATCGGGCAGTCTGAGTGCGGAAACGGGTTCGGTTTCACATCGTGCCGCATAGGTTGTGATTGAAACAAAGCGGCTTTCGTTTTTGCCTCCGCTTTCTCGGATGGCTTTGAGTGCCGCAAAGTTGAGATTATTGACTACCTCATAATGCTCGGGGATTCCGCTCCATTCGGTTTCGGAGCCAACAACTCTCGGCTCGTTCATCGTTTCAAAAATAAGCCGTTCATCATAATCTTTGAAATATTCGCTCACCTGTGACCAAATTGCAGTAAGAACCGTTGTTGCACTTTCTTCGTGCGCTTTATCGGTAACAAGCCAGAATGTGTCATCGTGATGGATGTTTATTATGGCGTACATTCCGCACTCGAGAACCCAGTCAACAATCTGTTTTACACGGGCAAGCCACTCTTCGTCAATTACATAATTCTCATCAAGGTGCTGTGCCCAGGTTATCGGAATTCTCACCGTGCCGAAACCCGCCTCTTTTACGGCTTCTATCATTTCTTTGGTTGTATAGGGATTGCCCCAATAGGTTTCGCTTTCGAGACCCATTTTTTCGGCTGAACCCATTTCACAGGCATCAAGAGTGTTGCCGAGATTCCAGCCGTTACCGAGTTTTTTGGCAAACTCAACGGATTCGGTCTGGGGTGCTTCGGGGAAAAATACTGTATCAAAAACATTTGAAAAGCATCCGCTGAAAAAAGTAACGACGGCGGTAATCAATGCAACAACTGACTTTATCATAATCTCTCTCCGTATAGTTCGTTTACAAGATACATCTTATCAAAAAGGAAATTGAAAATCAAGCAATTAGCCGTCAATGAAATATAATATTGTCATTTTACAGATTTAAAAGTGGAAAAAGTAGCTTCTGATAGCGTTGATATATATGGACTTGTGAGTGCGGTAACCGAGGAGTGCGTATAGTATGACCTGTTGCCGCGATTTTGCGGTTACTTTTTCCACATTTTTGTTTTTGATTTACCGTATGTAACCGATATTATTTCATCTCGGATCTTTCATACATTCCATGTGCAAAACGTATGAAAAGTAGCTTCCGAAAGCGTTGATATATAAGGGATTGTGAGTACCGTAGCCGAGGGGTACGTATAGTTTGACCTGTTACCCCGATTTTGCGGTTACTTTTCACACATCTCTTCAATCAGGGATAACAAATACTCAGCATCTTCGTTCGTGACTTCGCCGTTATAGGTGCGATTGTCTTTTTTACCATATGCAAACATTTCGTTATCTGATATATAATCGGCGACAGCATTGTATGTTGCATAAAAGAGTCCGTCAGGAATTTCTGTTTTGTTCTTTTGGATCAGATCATCCAGGTGCTCTGCAATCTCTGATGCAAACAAAAATATCTCTGTGTAATACTCTGATTTATAACGGTATTCCGCAACAAATTCAAGACTGTTTGCGCTTCCGATTGCCTGTACAATTTTATGATAATCTTCAGTTACAGTATTTCCCAAAAACTCATATTCAACTCCGTCAGCATTAATCCAAAGCCTTTGAACTTCCGCCCATCCGTTCAGCATCAGACCTCCGAGTTTTGCGAAGCGGTGTACAATCTTTTCTACCGTACCTTCAAGTTTCAATGTATTCTCAATACAAAAATATTCTTTAACTATATATTCCATATTATTCTCCTTTCAATTTTCAATAAAAAAAGAAACCGCCTTTCAGCGATTTCTTATGAGTTATATCAATAATTTAATCTTCAAATTCTATTCTGAAACATCACTTTATCGGCAATATTTCAATAATTTCAGTGCGGAAATCTGTACGTTTTTTGCCGATAACGGCAAAATTTCTTATCTCATATCCGAAAGCGGAGTATAATCCGTATTGTCCCGAAGATGATCTTTCAGCTTTCCGCTGAGCAGTAATTTCACATATCTCAGCGGATCGTTATAAACAAGATAATCAAGTTCGGACCTTTCATACATATCATCGGCGTACTCATCTTCAACTGCAACACAGTCAATTCCCACCACAGATCCATCTGTCAGAGTGACCTCCACGCATGCAGTATCCATGTTAAACCAACAACTTCTGATAATTTTCTTCATTTTAACACGTCCTTTATTTTTAATGATAACACAAAACAAACAGAAAACCGTTTTTCCTTTATAGGTTGAAACGGTAGAGAAAAAGCATAAGAGGTTTAAAGCGTTGTTGCGTTTATTATTTTATGCTTGTTGCGGTATTTCATTTGAAATCACACTTTTTCCGTATTAAGTATAGTGAAGGGAGGCAAAACGGCAAAGAAAAACTGCCCTCACGGGGAGAGCAGTTAAAAATACTTTGATCTATAATCGGATTATTCTATGCTGTTTTTTGCATTACCATTTGTTACCTTGCAAGGACTGTTATAAAATAATGATTAGCAATATTGTTCTCTAAGCATATATCCACATGTCGAACCCCTGTCTACAAGGAAGTTCAGCACAGTAGCAAGTGCATTCTTAATTTCCGCATTTCGCTTAATATTATTGCGATTATTGTTGCAGAATTGCTGAACATATTCTTCTAAATAGTACAGAGTATTGGTTAGCAAATCGCAAGTACATAAATGCGAGTTATTCAAAATGAGTGTTGCTAACCATTTTACACCTTCATTAGCATAGATGAATCCTACGGAATTAAGAATATGTGTTACTGAGTAAAGAACAGCAGGATGATATCCGATTTTTGTTACTGCTGTTGCAAAAAAATTGCTATCTTCTTGACGAAGTGTGTGCCACTCCTTAATCCCTTCCTTCCACCAAGGGGAAGCCAACATATATGTTGTTATCAGCTCATCCGAACACCTTCTATAATGAGTCCCCAGTGTTGTTTGACTGAGTTTAAGAATACTTTCTTTTTCTTTCTCGCATAGTGCTTCAATTGTGGGAAAAAGTTGATTCCAAACATTCCAAAACGATGAGACTCTTTTCAAAGCATCTTCAGTAAAGATGAGACTAGACAACAAATCTTTAAACACATCATAACCGTTCAGATAAGGAAGCAAAAGCGAAAGAACACAGTTTTGTTCTGTGCTGTCTAACTGTAAAAGCGCTTTAGAAAACCAGTTAATATATGTGTGAGATTGCTCGTGTTTCTCTGACCAATTATCATCGTCGTGATACTGCCATCTATCTTTGAATATTTTAGGCCATAGTAGCACACCGGTTTGTTTAAGAACCGAAAAAACAAGTTCACAAGGTTCTTTCGGCATCAACAAATTAAGAGTTATAAGAGCAGAAGTGCTAAGCGTAGAATAGTCAGGCAATGGTTGTATTGGCTGTTCCAATGTACTCTTGATAAGAGATATATGTTTTTTGAAGAATTTAAAAGGAGAAATACCATTGTGCTTGGAAACTTCTTTATCATAAAGCGGCTTAAGATTAATGAAAAGAGAAATAATTTTATGGGCAAGATCCTCATGCTGCCACATTTTTTCAGAAAAAATCTTTATGGCATAATTTCGTTGGAACCCACAATCACAAAGGAGCATTAACAGGAGAATGGACGGGTCTTCTTTTACAGAATACTTCCTTGTTTTTCCCAGCAAAGCGGGCAAAGCAGCTATAGCTGCATCTGTGCCATCTCCCACGGAGTGGTATCCACGTTCGTCAATGACTTTCTGTATTTGATGAAGTATCATTTGTTGACATGTATCGAGCGAATCGGGATCCAGTTTATCTTGGAAATCAATTAAGAGAACAGCGGCAACATATACCATAAATAAATTATCAAGCTGAACAAAACAAGGGTTCTCAACAAACTCAAGACCAACATTTAAAGCATTTATAGGGTTACTTTCATATTCAGAATACTGCATATAATCACTGATTCTTTGCTCCATATGAGCAGTAGTCCACAAACGTAGCCTTGCAAATTTTTCGTCTTTTTCTCCATTTTTCTGAGTTTGTTTTTGTATCTGCACCATAGTGTCCGGCAGTTCAGGCACAAGCGCTATTTGCTTTTTGCCATCTGCATCTTCTGCTTTCACCAAACTCATTTTACGAATATCCATTCGATACAATACAAATTTAGCATATGTGGGAAGCTGTTCTTCCGGAGAAAAGGCTTTATCAAATGCAGAGTACAGATCTGTCATTTTTGCTTTATATGCTTCATCTGTCAAATCCACTTGATTTATTTGATAGTCTAACAAAATTTCTTCAAAACGTTTTTTTCGGAATGGTAAAGAATTTGACCTCTGACGTTCGTCGGTAAAAATTTTGTTGCTAGCTATAGGAGGAAATAATCCGGCGGTTCTTTCGCTGGTTAAACGGGACAAGTCGTACCGAAAGATTTCTTTTGTTTGCAAAAGACAGCAAGCTGTTTTAAATAATTTTTGTGGATATGCAATTACCATACTTACAATAACAGATGTAATTGCAGTAGAGCTGGTTCTGGATATAAGTTTCATACAAAAAGCATCAGCTGTTTTATCCGGCAAAGTCGGCAGAATTTCATATAGCCATCGTTCGAGTGCCATTAATACACTTACAAGAAGATGTGGACCAACATGTGTTCCTCGGTGCATTTTCCATAGACGTTCACTGATTTTTTGTCGAACTTTTTCGTGGTCTGAAAGGACAATCTCAATATCAGAAATTTCTTTATAATCAATATTTAAGCGAGAATTCTGATAAGCGTTAGTGGCATAGTCAAACAATTCAACAATAAAATCGACAGCTTGAACAGGTGCTGTTTTTAACAATACTAAAATGGGTGTTTGAAAAGCACTTGCAGGGTAATACATATGGTCTGTGTGTTCACGTAAACCAAAGTGAGGACCGAGATCAATGCCATGTCCCCATTTTGATGTATTTTGATTACCTTCAAGCCAAAAACATTTAGCAAGCCTTATAACAATATCTGGGTTTGATTCACATAACTTGCCGGTGTTAAAAGTGTTTTCAAGCAAATGATTACACAGACTGTAGTATAATTCTCTGTGACTGGTTTGTTCTTTAGATATAACTTCTTCTAGAATACACGACAACTCGGTGTTGATTTCAATTGCACTGAATAGTATGGCATCACACACTTTCGAAATTTGAGCTTCATCCAAACTATATGTTCTGTTTATGCCAGCTACTTTAGAGTAGAAAAAAAGAGCTACTAAGCCAGCATTACGAGTAGTTGCTCCTTCAGGATTATGCCTCGTCCATGCATACAACATTTCTATAGCAAGTGAAATAGTAATTGAAGACCAAGTGATTTTTTCTCTATTTGCATAAATGTATGAAATTAAGTAGCTCCATCCCATTCCTGCGGGTTTTACATGCCGATAAATTATGTTAGTTTTTATTTCATCAGGAGTGAATAACTTTTGGCATAAATCATTATCTATTATCTTGCATGCAGTGTTAAGTAAATGTATAGCTCGGGGTAACAGCACATAATCTTCTTTTTCTAAGATGTTATCAAGATGGTTGGTAAAGATGTTATTATTTTCGCTCATTAAAGCAATTAAAATATCGTCCTTCCAGACAGACGAGATTTCTGTGCTTTGCAAAACTTCAGAAAGAAACTGTTCGATGTTTTCGAATGAAAACTCAAATTGATTGTGTAACCATATGCGAAAAGACTTTCTTACCAGAAGAGAATCTCCAATTGAAGAGAAAAATGAAGAAGCGCTCACTTTTCTAGAAAATTCTTGCGATATAATTTGCCTCAAAACCAGTTCTTCATATACATCATGGGCGAAGAAATATCCTCCCATGGTGTTGTCCAAATGTAAGATTTCACTTTCATGCAATGCAGTTATCGCATCCCAATCTGTATTATCATCCGGAATATAGTAAAAGAAACCGCTGTCTGCAATATTCTGAGCTATTTTACATATCATTTTGCCGCGACGCATATGCATAGAGTTAGCTTGAACAGAAGTTTTGCATATAACATATTGCCATATGCTTTCAAAGAAGTCTGCGGTTGTTTGTGTTTCGGACATCCTTTCTTGAGAAAGATATAAATTCAAATAAAAAAGATTGCACAAGAGATCTCTTAATTCGGGGTTGACCGGCAGAGAAAATGAATATTTCTGCTCCAACTCTGATAACATCTCAACTGATAAAGTAGGAATATAAACTTCATCAAAGGAATCTGTCCGCAGAACACAATTAGTAAAATTATCAATGTACATAGAGCGAATAGTAAACAGTATTTTCCATCCATGTGAATGCAACGCTTGAATACCATAATAAAGTGTATCTTGATATTCCATTGATAGGGCTTTTTCAGCTGAATCAATGATACACAATTTACGGGGAGAATCATCAAATGATTGCAACAAGTCATCCCATATGCAATCTCCGAATTTACGGGAGAATTCAGAGAGGCTCGAACAATCAAAATCTGTTGCTTTAAACGCCATAACCGGATATTCCGTTATGTGTTCAAACATATCCTTAACCAAACCTGACTTTCCGCACCCACCATTACCATGCAAAATCGAGATGTTTTTATCGGAGTCCCATAAGGATTCCAACTTAGCGCAAGGATGCGATATTTTGATTATTTGATCGCGATATTTAATTTCACTGGATAGGCTTTTAAAGATTGTATTTGTGTGATCTTTAATGTGGGCAAATACTTTTCTAATGCCACCATCTGTTGCAAAAAAATAATCCCTCAAGAATGAGTTGACAGGATTAAGAAGCATAGTTTCAAGTTCGTTTAGACCTCTCCACTCAACTGTAATTCCTTTGCTTGCACCGTGACTAACTATTCGTTCAATGTACGCAGGTGCTGTTTTTCCTTTAGCTGTACTCATACCTGCTTCTTTGTTTATGTATAGGATCATCTTATTTATTCCGGGATATCTGGTGTATGCTCCATCGATAGCATTGATTAATTCTTGCTCCTTGTCGGATAGCGCTGTTGATGCATCGTAGTATTTAGATTGAAATCCTATATAATCATTTCCCACGCGGACTGGCATTGTTTCAATATGCGGTTGGTTATAGTAACGATATATTCCATACGGTTGTTTAAATTCAAAACAAAATAATTGCTCAGTAAGGTTCTGAAATGCGTCTCTTGAATTGGATGAATGAATATATTCAAATGCATTCCAATCTACTTTTGCAAGGCTTGTAAACATAACAAGATCTCCTTCCAGTGCATTGAAATATTTAAAGACTATTTATCTGCAATAAATAAAATGAATTCTTTTATCACTTCGGACATAGTGTTTTTGCCAGTGCGTTAGAGGGGACTGACGGTAAACACAAAATTATTATTACCTCAGTAGTTTTTGCGATTTGTATTTTTGTTGCTCTTTATATGAAAATGAGTTATTTTATCAGATATTTAAACTTGTTTCTTCTTGCAAGAAGAATATTTTTTACACGGTTGCGGATTACTTCATCATAATATTCCTTGCACTCATCAGCTGCATTTATGATATCGTTTTTCGTAAAACCGATTGTAAGCTGAATACCGTAGAGCTCTTCTGCAGAATCCATCTGCAAATCGAAATCCGTATCAAACGGTTTTGCTTTTACTTTTGAAATGCAATCGTAAATATCCGCATCAATCGGATAATCGTTTGTATCGGATAAGAGAGAAAGTCCGAAATCAAAATAAGGACAAAGGCTGAATTCTTCCGTGTCGTCATTTCTGATAAATGCGATGTTATTTGTGTGTCTGTCCTCATTCAGAAAAAAAGCATCAAGCTCAAGCATTGCTGTCAGATAGGCACCCACGTTTTCAAGGTTGGTGTGCTCTTCGATAAAATCAACAGTGAACTTTATTCTGTCTTTTACTTCGGGATAGTCAAGAAGAGCCTTTGCCATAGACTGACCTGTATATGCTCTGAAAAGTTTTTCGAGTGTGTAAATTGTTTCATTATCTTTCTTGAAATTCTCAGAGTAACAGCCGACAAGTTTTTTGCCTTCGTATTCAATGTATGTTGGTTTGTATATTACAAAATTCTGAATGTTTGTTTTTGCGAGAAGTTTTGAAATAACAATCTCGCTCAGACCTTCATATCCCATATGGTCTGCTTTAAACCATAAGCCGTCTGCAAGCCATTTAGGCTGATTGCCTTTTGATGATGAATCCGTAATCATCTTCACGGGTTTAGTATTGATTACTTTGTTGTTCATAAATCAACACCTGCTTTCATAAACAAAGTTGATATATTGGTTATCCTCTGCCATTCTGCCTTTCGTAGCCTCAATAATCTGAAGCGGGTCGAAGTGGTCGATGCCCAGATGATTGAGAATTTCTTTTTTGTTGCCACGTTCTTCGGGGAAACATCTTTCACGCAGGAAGTATTCAAAATCTTCCCACGTAGGATTTTCAATAACACCGAATGCACGGCGGAGAACGTCGTTCGTGCGATTGATAATTGAAATTTTTTCATTGAGAAAATCAACGTAAATTTCCGTGCAGACTTTCTGACGGAACATATAGTTCATGCGCATTGTGTAATTACCTTTGGGGAATGCGTTGAGATATTTTGAGATGGTCTGACGGCTGACACCGAAGTGCTCTGCAATCTTCTGTGTAGTTATTCCCTGCTGCTGCATCTCAATTATTTTCTGAATATCTTTTTCGGTCAATGACTTTTTGCGACCTGTTTTCTGCTTGCCTGCAATTCTTCGAAGCTCTGTAACATTATCTGTTCCGAACAGTTCTATGCAAAGTTTGCGGTAGTCTGTTGCCATAATCTCACCTCACAATATAGTGTAAATAATCATTTCTTTACACTCATTATATTATAGGCAAGAATGATTGTCAATATTACAGTTCGAAAAACTGAACTGTTTTTATGGTTCAGTACAGAATTTCGAACTGATTTTGCCGATAGCGGCAATTATCTCAAATCTGCCAATGGAGTGTAATCCGTATTCTCGCGGAGATGTTCTTTCAGTTTGCCGCTGAGCACCAGCTTCACATATTTCATCGGCTCGTTGTAAACAAGATAATCCAGTTCTGAGCGTTCATACATATTATCGGCATATTCATCCTCAACTGCAATGCAGTCGATTCCCACAACAGAGCCGTCTGTCAGAGTGACCTCAACGCACGCAGTATCCATGTTAAACCAACAACTTCTGATAAATTTCTTCATTTTGACACGTCCTTTAAATTTAATGATAACACAAAACAAACAGAAAATCTGATTTTCACCCTTTGCGGGTTGATACGGTTGAAAGAATCAATTTAGTGATATGTACTAAATAATTCCCATCCGTTTTGACAAATCAAGCATATTTACGCAGAAAATATCGGACTGTCCCAATGTCATCATTAACGGGTCGCCTTCGCGGATACGCATGGTGCGGCGGATTTCCTTGGGGATAACGACCCTGCCGAGGTCGTCGATTCTTCTGACAATACCTGTGGCTTTCATTTATATCTTTCTCCTTTTTCAGACAAATCTTGATGTTATTGTCTGCAAAAGGATGGGATTTATACTGCGGTTTATTAAAAACAAAATCAACTCAAATTTGGCTTTCAAAAATTTAAACGACTGTTAGTTGGGTTCACCTCTTTACAAATCATTGTTTTACTGTTTGTGTTTTGATATATGAGTATATAAGAACAGTACACCTCGTCAAAATTAATACTCCACTCAACCATCGCTATACTTTTTCGCTTTTTCCCTGGCATCCATAGCCAATTTATATTCACCCTTTTCCTCATATAGGGATGTTAATTTAACATACGCGTCAAAGCAATCGCATTCACAATCAGAACCTATTTCCAGCAGATATTCCAAAAAATCTATGTATTTTTTTAAAACATGAATTGCCTCTTCCTGTTGTTTGTTCTTAATTAAAAAATCAACAAGATCATCATAATACCAAACAATATCAAGTCCGTCCAAAACATCCGGATCAGACCGGAATTGTTCTGCCTTCATAGTTAAATATGACAATGCATATTTAGGGTAATTTATTGGATCGCATCTTTTTTCGTAATAATACATAACTTTATAATAAGCTTCAATAAGCTTTTCTTCAGTTTCTTCACTGGGTGAAGTCCCATATTCGTCTTCACACCGAGCAACCAACAGCAACATATCATCGATTGATTCTTCTTTTGAAATTTTATCATCATTCTTTTTGTTTTCGCTTATCACTTTATCAAAATCACGCCAAAAGTTTTTTGCCGTATCGATATACTCCAAACATTCATTTATAATGCAAATATGTTTATCGTTTTTGATATGCGGTCTGTAACTCTTTATTAGTTCACCATACCATTCAGCATTATGATCGTCTGCATCACGCATCATATCGGCATGTACGGAACGATAATAGCTCTTACAAAGCCAGAACAACATAGTATTCTGCCTTTCATCCGAGTAAACACCATTGTTTTCATCAACATACGCTTTGGCGTATGGCAACATTTTATCATTTACGAAACAAGAGTATTCAACAATAAAATATTTTAAAAGAAAGTCGCAATACTCATCACATACATCCATGAAAGAAATCATACCATCAATACTGTCGATTTGAGTTTCTTTTTGAAAAAGGAGTTTTTCAAACCACTCTCTGGCATGGAAATAGCTTCTGCTTACACCCGCACCGCTCGTATAAATCGAAATCATTTTTCGAATCGCTTCTTCTAAACCGTCATCAGCAACGTCTTTAATTATTGTTACACCCTTAGCTCTATCTATTTCAACATCTATTCCCTCAAGGTACGCAAGGCCAATAAGGAAGTTATGTTCAGGACTGTTGTTTGTAGTAATAGCAATACGTGAGATAGCATCGAGCAAACGCGCACGAAATGCTGAATCTTCGGAATTTACATAATCCTCGATGTTTATAGTCAATAAAGCGTCTTTGTCCGTTTTTTCCATTTCAACAGCAAAAATTTCCGTACCTTTTACCTGCTTCTTTTTTCGTGCCAAAGGCAATTCGGTGGAAATAACATAGTTATCCCGTTCTTCGCCGTTTTCGTCAATAACCTTTTCTAAAAGTCGTGGTGTAACAAGCAGAGTGAAGAGTTTGCAATCATCCAAAATTTTCTCGATATTTTCTTTAAAACTTTCTCCGGGAGTTAAAAACTCATCAAACCAAATTGCAATATCTCGGCATTCGGGATGACTGTGGATAAGGCGCATTAACTCATTTGCATATTTGCGGTCTTTTTTTCGGTAACTTAAGAATATGTATGCATCAAAAGCTTCACGAATACGATTTGCTAATTTGTCGCTAACAAGAACAGACTCTAAATATTTTTTGAGTTTGTTTTCGTAAGATATTTCTGTAATATCGGTACTACCGGGATTTAAATATTGTAGTTCACCAAATTTGTTTGGCTCCGAATAGATTCCATCAATATCCAGTTCCATCATAATAGGTAAAATGGGGATGTGCTCCTTTAAAGCATAGGGAATGTCCTCATCCATAGCGCGATTAGGTGTAGTTAAAAGTTTGCGTGTGATAGGAACAACAAACAAGTTGTTTCTGCCAAGGTCTGTTTCTTTTTCGTCTTCGGCAATAATTTCACGCATATCTTCAGTATAATAGATGGCACAATCGTGCGTTTTAAAAATATCATTGCAAACCATCTTGAAATATTTCTCAAAATCATCCGGATGGCAGGTAAAATAAACTCTTGACTTTTTATCAACATCTATTTTATTCATTGTTTCAATTTTAAAAGTTGCCATATTTACCCCCACACACTTTTTTGTAATGGACAGCAATCTATTTGTAGATTTTATCAAAATCATTATATCACGGATAAGAACAAAATACAAATGAGGAATAACGTGCTTTTATTACGGCTTTTTTTACTTTATATCTTTCAATCAAACTATGTACCCAAACATAAAACTTATCCAAATATGTCAATGTTGTCTGAACGGGTCGAAATTTTGGCTTCATATGGTAAAAAGTCAGTATATGTAAAAACACGTAAAATATTCACAAGAATATGCTGATATTCTGAAAACCGTATAAACAACATCGGGCGGCTTTAACGTAAGCCGCCCGATTCTCTTATAAATCAGTTTTCCTTTTCAAGCATATGTACACTTGGCAGGTTCTGCTTTTTGAGTGGTTTATTCTGAATTTCGCTTAATAGTGTGCAACTCCGCATTCACAAACGGGATTCGAGCCGAAAAGCTTTGAGAAGAAATTGACTATCTTCCAGAAGAATCCCATAATTCCGCCCTGATGGCACATATGGTCACAGTAACCTGTTGCTAAATCCGTTACATTTTCAACAGTTGCATTTTTCGGTGCATAGAATGAAACTTCCGTATTCTCTGCTGTTACGGTAATCTTTGAACCGTCTGAAAGTTCAATGGTAATTTCCTGACCGATAAGTGATTCGTGAACGGTTATCTGCTTTTTCTCAATCGCATTACTGTTTTTATCTTTAGGTTCGGGGAAAAATCCGTTTGAGTTGGAAACATCGATATTGCCGCCGTTTATCTGAACGAAATTATCCTTGTCCTCGCCCTTTGAATCGCTGTTACCGTTGCCGATGAGATTTTCATCGGAATCGTGCCATCCGCTTGCGGAAATATTGCCGCCGTTGATTGTAATTTTACCGCCGAAGCTTTCAGCATCCTGTCCGCCGCCGATTGCAGCACCGTCTTCAGCGCCTGCAACGATATTGCCGCCGTTAATTGTGATTGAGTCAACATATCCGCTGTCTGCACCGCCAATACCCGAACCGTCATCATCAAGGCTGAGAGCAATGATATCGCCACCGTTAATTATGATTTCGCCGCCGTTGCCATCGTCACCAACGCCGATACCCGAGCCGTCATCACTCATGCACTCTGCCCAGATTTTGCCGCCGTTGATTGTGATTTTGCCTGCGCCGCCTTGGTATCCGCCGCCGATGCCTGCGCCGTCACCAATGCTGAGGGCAAAAATTGTGCCGCCGTCAATGATGATTTCGCCGTTATCTTCATCTTCTACGCTGCCTATGCCTGCCTGATCATCCTGACCGATGGCAACAAGGCTTCCGTTGCTGTCTTTGATATGAAGCTTTGCATCTTCTTCGATCTCGATACCTGCGCAGTAATTGTATTCCCAATCATAAGAAGCAAAAGCATTTGCGCCGTAAAGATTAAGGGTAACATCTGCACCATCGTAAATACCGAAGTTACCGTAATAACCCGTTATGTAAGTATTAACAAGATCAATTTCAACTTCACCTGTGTATGTGTAAATGCCGTAGTGAACGTAATCCTCTTCGCCTTCATCCTTGGGTTCGGTTTCGATGATTACATATTTACCTTCATATTCGTAGAAGGTTTCATCGCCTGAATCATAGTTGTAATAGGCATAACAGGGATTATCTGAATAATTATCGTCATTGATAGACACAGAATTGCCTGCGCTCATGTTGATAACGCCGTTGGGAACGGGGTTTTCAAGCTCAACAAGAGCGTCAACCGCATTTTCGATTGCCGATGCCATTGCATCAACATCGCCCTGCTTGCCTGCAGGAAGCATTCTTTTAACACCCTTGACCGCTGTTACAAGAGCTGCAACGCTGTCTGCTGAATAATATTCAAGATAATCGGGAATCTGAGCAAGAGCATCGTCAACCTCGGTATAGTCTGCAACGTTAATCGTGTAGATTGTCTGGAGCATTTCATAACCGCTCATATCAATCTCTTCAAACACCGCATCTTCCGAATCGGGCAGATAAATCTCAACACCGAAACCATCATTGTAACCGCCGTTGATCCACTTGAAAACGTAGCTTGAATTCTCGTCATAGGGCATTGCAAAGGTTTCATATTTTGCTCCCGTCATATTTCTGATAAGGGTAACGGGTTCGCCGTTAACATAAGCAAGAATTGCGCTGTTTTCCCACTCATATTGATAATCGCTGTAAAGCCTGAAGACTACTGCATTTTCTGTATTGTGTTCTTTGTAGGAATACTTGCAGTTTACGCAGGTATATTTGGTATGTCCTGATTCTGTTTCCGTTGCGGGAACAAAGACTCCGTTATCAAAAGAATGTTTAACAATACCTGTTGCCACATCGCCGTATCCGCAGTATTTGCATACATTGATGCAATAATCTTCATCATAATGGTCGTAAGCAGTCATTGAATGAGGCACAAGATCTGTTGACTCGTCGCTGTATCCGCAATTATAACAACAGAGCGCGCAATTCTTTTCATCATAAGAAATGTAAGCAGTCATTGAATGAGGCTTTGCAAGAGCTTCAAGATATCCGCAATCATAACAATAAGGTGCACACTTTCCGTTTTCCATATCCTCATAATATTCGATATCGTGACTTTCGGTTTCGCTGAGCAAACCACAGATTTCACACTTGAACTGATGACCGGTTTCATTCTGAACATATTCCGATGAAGAATGGTCGCATTCCTCACCGCAAACGGTGCAAATGCTTTCGGAATTGAAGTTGTGCTCCGAAACAGCAGGAATCACATCGCCGGTGAAATATTTATCACAGATTTCGCAATAAAGACCTGCACCGTTACCGTTTTTGCAAGTGGGGGCGGTGCCTTCTTTCTCCTCAACAAAGTGAAGTTCTTTAGAGAAAAGATCTGCGTTGTCATCGTCGATTGTTATTGCATCCCATTGTGCCTGAGTGCCGTTATAATGAATTGTTTCAAGTTTTGATGTATATGCCACTATATCATTAGCTATGGTTTCCACACCCGAGCTGATAACAAGGGTTTCAAGATCATAACAGGTATAAAACACACTGTGATCAAGTGTGGTTATGCTGTCAGGGATAACAAAGGATTTGATATGCGAATAAGAGAAACAGTTTATCGGAATTACCGTAACACCGTTGCCGAGTGAAACTTCTTTAATTTCAGAAGCTTCAAAGGCCTCTTGGCCGATAGAAGTAACGGTATCAGGTATTGTTATTTTTTTTACGGTTTCGTTACTATAAAAAGCACATTCTGCTATGGAATTCACATCAGCAGGAATTGTATATTCTGTTTCGCCTTGGTTTGCAGGGAAGAATATAAGGGTTTTTCCGTCTTCAGAGAAAAGGATTCCGTCAACGCTTTTGTAGTTGACGTTATTTTCGTCAACGATAATTTTTTCAAGAGAATCGTTGGACCAGAAAGGTGTGGTGTCTGTTTCGATTGTTTCAACGCTTGCGGGTATTGAAATCGAAACACATTTTCCGGCATAACAGAACGCCGTACTCGGAATCAAGGTTATGCCCTCTTCAACAACGATGTTGAGAATTGAATCATTATATGCTTTCCAAGGCGGTTCATACCAGCCGACAACAATCGGACCGTTGCCGCTGATTGTGAGAGTGCCGTCGCTGTCAAGCACCCAGTTAACGCCTTCGCCTGCAGCACCGCTAGCGATATCTTCAGTTGCCAGTGCCATGGGCAGAATGGTTGCAAACATCACAAGAGCAAGAATAACTGCCAATATTTTCTTAAATGTTTTTTTCATATAAAAACCTCCGTTTTTAAATACAAATTAATTATTTGACCAGTTCATCGAATGCATGCTCGTTCGTCTGTTCAACATATTCCTTGAACTCTTTGAAAATGCGTTTACCGAGTGAATGGTAATCCATTGCAAGAACTTTATCAATTTTTATCTTACGGATTTCTTCGGGCACGTTATAAATTGTCAGGATGGTGTTGAGGGCACTCGGTATGCGGGTTTCAAGCTTTGCGGAGTAGCAGGTTGTGTTAAGCGTTGTGTATTCAATGCCCGAAACAAGACTTTCAGCGTTTCTGAACTGTTCGTCGTTCCAATCGGGGCAGTACTCCGAAAAAACCTCTTTCGATCTTCCGATATCATTTTTCTGAATTATTTCAAGGCACGATTTACTCTGATAAGTAGAAACAAAAAAATCTTTTGCAATTTCATCTTCTTCCGCTGCCGCCGCCATTGACATCAGCTCAAGGCAGATAGCAAGCAAAGCACTTATTCCGTCGTCTGCCTCTTTCTTCATCAGTTTCCATTGAAAATCACAAAGCATCTCAACAAGTTCAGCAAGCAGAGCATCTTTTGACGGAAAATAGAAAACAATATGTCCTGTGCTTATATCAAGTTTTTCTGCAATCATTTTGAACGTTGTTGACGAATACCCCTTTTCAATAAACATATTCGTTGCAACCTGAATGATTTCCAGTTTGGTTGTGTTAACCCTTCTCCTTCTGATAAGAATCACCCTTCTCTCACAATTTTGTATGTATACTAATTTGACTACGCTCAAATTATATATACTTTTCGCAGCATTTGTCAATATATTTTTCAAATTTTTTAAATGTTCTGCATTTATGCCAAAAACAAAGACTGCACGGAATAATCCATGCAGCCTTTGTTTTTATATTCAACATTCAATTTATTTCAAATTCAACCATTTTTCCGGCTCAAGCATTGCTGCGCAACAGGAATCGAGGTCAAACAAACCTCCTATTATCATCCGTGGAATGAAGGTGGCAAGGTTTCGCAAATCAGAACATTCGGATTCAAAGCATTCCGTTTTGACGAAATCAAAACAGAGGTTGACAGGATAATAGATAATTTAAATGCTTAAATATAAATAAAACCACCGATTTATCTGCAATCAAACTCAGGATAAACGGTGCTTTATTATTTTTGCCGTGTCCCGAAAATAACCCATATAATGTTGCATAATGATGTCAATGATGATACAATAAATTCAGAGGTGAAGAAAATGGACTCCATGCAGCCCAAAAAATTACTCATAATCAACATTCTTGATATTCTCAAAAAATATACCGACGAGGACCATCGTTTAAGTCAGAAAGAAATTGCGGAGATACTCAAAACGGAATACGAAATGAAGGCTGACCGCAAGGCGATCAAGCGCAATCTGATGAACCTGATTGAATTCGGTTATGAAATTGAATACAGTGAAGCAATAAGAATGATTGAAATTACAAACGAAGACGGAGAAAAAGAGCTTGTTGAAAGCTATATTCTTTCAGATTTTTATCTTGTGCGGGATTTCACCGATGCAGAGCTTCGTCTGCTGATTGACAGTCTGCTTTTCTCAAAGCACATTCCCTATTCGCAGTGTAAGGGTCTGATCGAGAAAATTGAAAGACTTTCAAACAAGTATTTCAGAAATAAAGTGAAACACATCCGTAATATGCCCGAGAATATGCCGCAGAATAAGGAACTTTTCTATACGATTGAGGTTCTTGATGAGGCAATAAGCAAAGGCAGACAGGTTGCATTCAGATATAACGATATGGGAACGGATAAAAAACAACATCCCCGCAAAAACAGTGACGGAGATGTGCGTGAATACATAGTAAACCCCTATCAGATGGTTGCCACAAACGGAAGATATTATCTCATCTGTAACTACGATAAATATGACAATGCGGCGAATTACCGCCTTGACAGAATCACCGATATCCGTCTGCTTGACACACCCGTAAAATCGATGAAAAAGGTTGAGGGTCTTGAACACGGACTTGACTTGCCCAAACATATGGCAGAGCATGTTTATATGTTTGCCGACAAGACAGAAAAAGTAACTTTCAGAGCAAAGAAATATATCGTTTCGGAAATCATTGACTGGTTCGGCAAGGATGTAAAATTCAGCGACGAAACCGATGATGAAGTTACTGCGGAAGTCAAGGTGAGCAAAATGGCAATGAAATTCTGGGCAATGCAGTACGGTGAACATATCACCGTAACATCCCCCGAATGCCTTGTAAATGATATTAAAAATGCTCTGCAAAAAGCAGTGGAGAAGTACGGAAAGTGAGAAAACAGATATGAAGACTGTAATTTCAACAAAATCCGAACTCAAAGCTGAATTGTTTCAAAACATAAAATTCTTTTCCGTTGCCGAAGGCGGTGCTATGGGTGTACCCGGAGAGATTGTATTTATAAACGAAAACGGAAAAAGTTTTTCTCTGAATTATTGCTTTGGTGATATAACTCCTGATGATGTTATTGAAGTTTTTCCTTCGCTTGCAGAATGCAAATTCGGGATGTTCGGAAAAGGACGAACAGTTCCGAAAGGCTGGAACTATGTTAGCTTGGAAATGGGAAATCATCTGGTCATTTCAGCAGATATATATGATGAATTCAAAGAGAAAACAAGTCACATCAAGTATGCATACGAATTATACGGTAAATGGTACGATATAGCAGTTAACATCATAGAAAATAAACAAGGAGAATTGTTATGAAAGAATTTATGGAGAAATTTTACGAAACAAGAGACACCTGGCTTGACCTTCTGGATAATGTCAACGCCTATGTTTTCGGTGAAGAAGAACTTGACGAGGATATGTTTGCGGATGCAATGCGAGGTGCATTTGAAGTCTTTTCAAAAATGTATTCGCTTGAAACCGTAAAAGTTATGGGAAATTCAGAAGCGCTTGGTGTAAATCATCTTATGACCCTTATCGGAACTATGCGAGAATATGCTGCAGACAGATATACCGAAGATTCAGAAAACATTGTTTTCCGTGCATCTCAGCTCGCAACCCGTCTTTTGGTCAACGGAGCTGCAAATGATTTTTTGTGGCACGATGACGGAATTTTGCCTGCAGATGAATTGATTGATTATATCTGGATTGAGCTGGATGACAACTATGTGTATGACATCAACAAAGGCGACTTGTCAGAGTTGATTAAGATATTAGAGTAAGTTGACAAAATGATATTTTGGGACTATAGTCTAATTATTACATATTAAAATTAAAGGAGAGAATTGATTGTGTCAAATGTGTTCGTATTCAGAATTGCAAATGATGTTGATTACGTTAAAAACGAAATCAAGCAAGGTCGCCTTCGTCAGGGTTGGGGTAATTCAACATCGAATTTAACAGGAGTATCTCTGGATGAGTGGGTTAAAGCAAGGTGTAAAAACAATCATTTTGACGGCGATTATGAATACTATTCATCCAAATACAGAAACCTTGTCAAAATGCTTGATATTAAATCAGGCGATATTCTTATAATCCCCAAAACACCCGATTACACAAAATTCACAATCTGCAGAGCTTCGGGCGAATACACTTTCTGCGAGCCTTTCGGCTATAACAAAGACGATTATTATCACACTATACCCATTGACACGGATTCAATCCGAGAATTCAGTTATCACGCAAACGAGAAATGCAAAATAATTCACGCAAAGCTCCGTTCATACCAGTCACCGATTAACAGGGTTTGGTTAGAAAATGTTATCGAAGCAGCAGAAAGCGTTGTTTCGGCTTGTTCTGATATCTGCGAAAAGCCAACAGAAAACGTTGTTAAAGAAATCAAATACGATATTTTCAGAAACTCTGCCATAGACAGATTCAGAAATCTCGGAAACAGAGAAACTGAAAAAATAGTTAAGCTCATATTTGAAAATATGGGTTATGAATTCATCGGTTCAAACAGTTATGACAGAGAAGGCGGCGATGCCGATTTGATCTTTGCCGATAATTTTTTCGGCGAGCTTATGGATTGCGGAGTGAACAGTTCTGATATATCAGGCAAAGTATTTATTCAGGTTAAAAACAAAGACGGTATGGATTACAACGATATTGAAGGTGTTGAGCAATTGATTAAGCGCACGCAAAACGAAAATGCCGCTGCTAAAATTCTTATTTCAACTACAGATAAATTTACTCAGAAATGCAAAGACTTGGCTAACAAAAACAACATCTTACTGATTGACGGCAATGGATTCTTAAAACTTGTGTTCAAATATGTAGATTAATAACATCTCCCTAAAACAACCCATACCTCCTGTTACAATGTATTTACAAAGTAACGGGAGGTGATTTTTTGAACAGGTGGAAGGTTGTTTGCCAGATTAACAACGTGCATTCTGAGCCGATTGTTTCCGCAACGGGCAGTGCAGAAGCCGAAAAACTCGTGCGAAGCATGTACGCAGGGCAGACTGTCAGAATAATGTATATCGTCAAAGTCTGATATGCACCAATTATAACTCATCTTTTGTGATATTGTAGTTGCAGTATCATAAAAGGTGGGTTTATTATGTCCGCAAAGATCATCAAAACAATCCGTGTTGATATCAAATCCTGTAAGGATTATTGCATAATCGAAAAAACACTTTGCATCATCTGCCGTGAATGTAAATTCGGCATTGCAGAAAAGGATGAAAGCGGTAGGCTGACCGTTATAATCGACTGTGAATATGATTACATCGACACTTTCTGTGCCGAAAACGGTTTCACGAATATGATTGCTGTTTTGCGTGGAGACAAGTGGGGACTGTATGCTTTCAGATGGACAGTCAGTTCAAAGAGCAACAAAATTAACTGCGAAAAAATTGCCGATTGCGAATGCGATACGATAATGATTCATCAGAAACAAAAGGTCGCTTTTCTGATGAACGAAACAGGAAACAGATATTATAATCTGTGGTCAGGCAAGCTGTCCGACTACGGCGGATGCGGTTTTACGAGCGACGGCAGTTTGATTGAATTTGTTTCTGACGGAATTCAGAAATGGATTGATATCGTAACCGAAACTGTTATATACACCAGACCGACAAGCCGTTATGTTATCGGTGAAAGAATCTGCGAAGACATATATAAGTTTGCTGTTAACTATGATAAAGATGCGGAGTGGGGAGACCCCGATTGGCACGAAACTTCTGATATCGTTTATTTTGACCGCAATTCAAAAACATCATACGTTGCGTTTGATGTCTGGGGTGTGAGTCTTCAGACAAAAGGATTTGCAGGCTATTGCAAGTGGTATGACGTTCATTTCAAGAAAGAAAAAGAATCCTATCACATCAGTGATTCGGATTATGAATGGGATTTCGGCAAGTTTTTTGAAATTGCGGAGGAGATTGAATATACATAAAATAACAGCAGCCGCTTTAATTGAGCGGCTGTTTTATTCATCCAACAAGCAGAGAAGTAGTTTTCAGGCGAATTTTGATTTTTTGTTTGTGAAACAAAGAGATTTATACTGTGCATTCCAAGAAAGATTGTAGTTGCTTGTTTTTTAAAAATTGATATGCTATGATATTAGAAACTGTTTAAAATAATTACAGTTGAGGAGATGCTATGATAAAAGAACTCATTCACGACCCGATTTTGCTCGCGAGAAAATCAGAGGTCGCAACAAAAGAAGATTTGCAGGTGGCGCAAGATTTGCTGGACACACTTGTTGCCCACAAAGACGGTTGTGTCGGTATGGCGGCGAATATGACAGGTGTACATAAACGCATTATCGCTTTCGATAACGACGGAACATATATGGTTATGTTTAACCCCGAGATTATAAAAAAATCGGGACCCTACGATGCAGAAGAAGGTTGCCTTTCTCTGCTCGGCGGACCCCGAAAGTGCAAGCGTTATCAGACTATAAAAGTACAGTGGCAGACGGCTGAATTTCAGACACGAATCAAAACATTTACAGGTTTTCCTGCGCAGATAATTCAGCACGAAGTTGACCATTGCAACGGAGTGTTAATATGACAGCTTATACATACAAAGAACACGGAAAGTCTGAGCTTACGGACAAGCCGAAGCCGGAGATAATTGACTCAACTCCGCTGATTATCCAAAAGAATACTTGATAACTGTTTCACAACTATAATAATGATTAATCTATGTGAGGTTTTGGTATGAAATTCAATATAGGTCAATGGGTACTCAAGCCCGGCGTTCAGACATATAACTGCGAGCAGATACGCAAGGTCAGCCTTTCGGAGGACAAAGCGGAGCTTTATCTTTTTGTTGTTCCTTACCGCGAAGATATCCGCAGCATGGGCGGCCCTGCTCAGGAGATAGTCATTTCTTCTCCGCAGCCCGATATGATTCGTCTGCAGACGGTGCATTTTAAGGGCGACAGAAGAAAATATCCGAAATTTGAAATCGATGATAAGCGTATTCCGCTTGAATACAGTGAAAACGATGATGAAATAACCGTTAAATCGGGCAACACAAAGCTTGTAATCGGCAGAAAAACGCCT
>JAZRLY010000067.1:0-7764 GCA_045647065.1 Acutalibacteraceae bacterium | reverse complement strand
CATTTTAAAAGAAAGTGCATAACATAACATCAAAGGAGGTTTCATCTATGAAAAACAATTCCAATGCCGGTTCGAAGATAATCTCGGTTATCCTTGGAGCAATTATCGGTGGATTTATGTGGAGATGCAGAGGTGACGGAGGATTCGGCTCATCGTGGGGTCTTTACAGCGTTGGTCTTGTGCTTATGCTCCTCATTTATCACTTCTATGGCAACCGAAAGGGTATGAAATATGAAATGATACCTTTGGGCGGACTTATGCTCGGCTTGAGTGTTACAGGCTACGCCACGGTTCTTGAACAGCTTGCAGGCGTTGTATGGAGTGATCTTCCTTATTCGGGTGAGATGCTGAACGGTCTTGAACCCGTATTCACAGGTCCGAACGGTGATGTTTATGCACCCATTGACCATATCAGCGGTGCAGTGATAATATTCCTTATGGCATTCACCCTGATTCCTCTTTTTGCATTCTTTGTTACATCTCTTTTTTCGGGCAAGGAATATAAAATCAAGCACTACATAATAGCCGTAGCTGTATATATGGTATCTCAATTGATTTTCAAAGCAACGGTTTCACACTTTATTATTCAGCTCATCACCCCCGATCAGGTCGCTTATGCTGCACTTGGACTTAAGGAATACGGACACAACTATGCAAGCCCGATGGCGGCATATATGAGCCATTTTCTCGACAGAGGCTGGACTCAGGACATTCCGTTTTTCGAAAACTACTATATGAGCATTGAACATATTTCCGATGCTCTTTCCGTTGTTGTTCTTTCGGCATATGCCCTTATTTTCCGCAAGGACAAATATACCGGTTTCGGCTCGCTTATTCTGAATCTGCTCACGGCAGTCACAACAACGGCATTTACCCCTCTTGTTTCAAGCCGCTTTGACTCAGGTTTCTTCAAAGGAGTTGAATTTTCCGAAACCTTCAGACGCTTTGCAACTTGGGGCACATGGGAATTCGTTACGGGCTTTTTCATCGGTCTGTTTGTTATGGCATTTCTTGCCCTTACTGCCGGAAAGAATAGAGAAAACGAAGAATGTGATATGTCACCTGTCATCGCTGACAAAAAGATCAATTTTGCATTCAACTTCATTCTGACAGTATTCATCCTTGGTGTGACACCTGCAAGAGCAATTGGTATCAGGTTTGCAAGGCTTCTTGTTCACACAGGAGTGCTTACAGATGATGAACCTCTCGGTACAATTCTGACCGTAGTATTATCAATAATATTCGGCGTGTTTATGATTAAAATAATGAGCAAAAATATGCTCAGAAAAGATTCAAATGCCTTTGATATGTCCCCCGTAAAATTTGCAAAAATCGCACTTCCGTCATATCTCGGTATGTGCTTTACCGTATATTTCTTCTTTGACAATGTGGGAATCCGCTACATCAAAGAGGATATCACCGTGCCGATTATGCTTGTCGCATCGGCGTTGATTGCAGCGATTTATATTCCGTTAAGAATGAAAATGGCTGCAAAGCAAGAAAACTCTTAAAAACTTCGGAGTATTGATATGATAGCTTATACATACAAAGAACACGGAAAGTTTGAGCTTACGGACAAGCCGAAGCCGGAGATAATTGGCCCACGTGATGCGGTTGTGCGTGTTACGCTTAGCAGTATTTGTTCAAGCGATTTGCACATAAAACACGGCTCTGTACCCCGTGCGGTGCCCGGAATTACTGTCGGTCACGAGATGGTAGGTATTGTTGAGTCTGTCGGTGCTGACGTCAAGAATGTCAAAGCAGGCGACAGAGTTACGGTCAACGTTGAAACCTTCTGTGGAGAGTGTTTCTTCTGCAAGAATGGTTTCGTAAACAACTGTACCGATAAAAACGGCGGTTGGGCACTCGGATGCAGAATCGACGGCGAACAGACCGAGTTTGTCCGTGTGCCTTATGCCGATATGGGACTCAACAAAATCCCCGATACCGTTACCGACGAGCAGGCGCTCTTTGTCGGCGACGTGCTTGCAACGGGATTCTGGGCAACCCGAATTTCGGAGATTACGCCCGATGATACCGTGCTGATTATCGGCGCAGGTCCGACGGGTATCTGCACATTGCTTTGCGTTATGCTCAAAAATCCGAAAAGAATTATCGTCTGCGAAAAGGACAAAAACCGCATTGATTTTGTGAAGTCTCATTATCCCGACGTGCTCGTTTGCGAGTCTGAAAACTGTAAGGATTTTGTATTTGAGAATTCTGACAACGGCGGTGCGGATGTTGTACTTGAAGTTGCAGGCGCAGAAGATACGTTCCGCCTTGCGTGGGAGTGTGCAAGACCGAATGCGATTGTCACGGTTGTTGCACTTTATGATAAACCGCAGAGCCTTCCTCTTCCCGATATGTACGGCAAGAATCTGATTTTCAAAACGGGCGGTGTTGACGGCTGCGACTGCGACGAAATCCTCTCGCTTATCGAGCAGGGTAAAATTAACACAACTCCGCTGATTACCCACCGCTTCGCACTCAAAGACATCGAAAAAGCATACGAAATCTTTGAGAATAAGCTTGATGGAGTAATTAAAATTGCGATTACTGATGTATAAGCAACACCGCAGTTGATACATTTCGTACCGACTGCGGTGTTGTTATTTTAATAAACTATTTTTCGAAAGTCGCCATGACATCCTTGATTGCATAAAATGCGGGTTTGGGTTCTCCGTTGACATCTGTTATCCCCCATGCGGTTTCATAGGGGCAATCCGTCTGTCCGCAGTACCAGCAGGTTGGTGAATCCCTCCAGCAGAAAACGAAGAATCCTGCAACGCAGTTTATCTTTTTCAAAGCCGGCAAAAGCTCACGGTAAAACTCAGCCTGACCCTCAGGCGTATGGGAAATACCCGTGATTGTTTCATTGAGATAGCCGTAGAAATGCTTATCCATATCCTGAAAAACAGCATCGCCCCAAGTAGCAGGGTCGGGATACTCCTCGTAGATGTGTGCTTTCAGCGCATCGGGTAGCTTTGCAACAAAATTCTCAATGTCTGCACGCGCAGCAGCTTCGGATTCATAGCCGTAACGAGCAAGGATTGCGGCACGGTCTGCCTCGCTTTTCGGCTCACCTGCGCTGATAAAACCGAATTCCGCTACAATTATCGGCTTTTTCGTCATTTGGTTTATCTTACGGATTGCGGAAACATAGTCGTGCAGTTCGCCGCCGTACCATGTACCGTAGTAAAGGTCAACGGCAACGTAATCCATATATTGCAGATAAGGTTTCATAAGCGTGTGAAGTTCTTCTGCCACTCCTGCGGAGTTGTAACCGATTATCAGATCGCCCTTGACCTCGCTTAGAGCCTCTGCCTGAATACCGATAAACTTTGCCGCTTGCTCCAATGTCAGCGGATATGTGAAGTTGGAAACACCCATCTCGTTTGTTATCTGTATTCCGCCTATAATATCGCGCAGATCATTGCAGAGAAATACGGCAATTTCCTTTGTTCGTTCGGCATTTTCATCAGCCGAAGGATCAAAACCGCCGATGTCAAAATACGATCTCGGGTAGGGAGTGATTGCCAGAACCTTGATTCCCTGCTCAGCGTAACCCCTTGCTCTGTTTTTGAACTCGGTATACGATGCGCTGATGCTGCCGTCTGCGTTATACGGGTAAGGAATATCAAAACGCACCCAGCCAAGACCAAGCTCATTGATACGTTCATAATTTTCGTCAGGATGGCAGACTCCGTAAATGTATCCGTCTGTCTTCGCCTGAAGCAGTTCCGTATCGTTATTTGTGCCGTTAAAAAAGCCCGTTATTGATGTGAACAGCAGAGAAATGATAATCAACACGGATTCAAACCATTGAACTATATTCATACGAAAACCTGCTTTCTGTTTTGTTTGAGTTTATATTAACATATGCATCAGAAAAGAGTCAAGACGGATAATGCAGATGAAAAATGTCCCGTTATTTATGGAACAATTCAAACACATTTTTTTTGTTTTTTACTGCCATATGTTTAAACTCCCACGCACCGCCGAAATTGCGGGTGACGTAGGTTACGACGATGTCGGATTTACCCAGCATCCATTTATTACGGTAGTTGATGGCGAAGCGACGGGGAACGGTTTCTATTCCTTCGGGGAGAATTGAGTGCTCGTTAGGAACATCGTTTTTGTTTGGCATATAGGCAAGGACAACGTAATATTTTATCGGGTAAGTCTTTGACAAATCCTCAAGCTGACGGCGAACCATAGCATCAAAATTGCCGTGGTTACCAGCAAAAAACAAGGTTGCATTTTTATTTTCAATCAAGTCTATCAGAGCCAGTCGCAAGGCTGGCTCTGTTTCTTTTGGGGCATCTCTGTGACCAAAGAAGGTTACTGTTGCCATAAAACAACACCTCTTTTATGGGATTTATCGCAGATTTTTATAAACTTAAATCAACGATATATCGCAGAGGTGATCAGCTTTGAATGTTAAAAAAGCCGTTGAATTGAGAATTATTGTACTTTGCAACGAAAGAAACATTGCAATAAATGCTCTTGCAAATATTTCGGGTGTTTCACCCTCAACCGTTTATAGTATGCTTAATGAAAAAAGTAAGAATCCCGGAGTGGTTTCAATCAAGAAAATATGTGACGGATTGGACATCAGTGTCAGAGAATTTTTTGACAGCGATTTGTTTGACGATTTGGAACAAGAGATTAAATAAGTAGTGCCGCTCGAGAGTAAAACTCGGGCGGCATTCTTGTTTATGTAACAAATTTTAAATTTGTTCGGATTGTTGTTTGATTTCTTCTACCAATTTGTAAAAATTATCGATAGCATTTTTTAGTTCCGAATATGCGTCTTCATATGTTGTAATATCAGCATTATAAATCCCTAAAGCAACACTTTTTCCTGAGCCAAATCGGGAAGGCTTTTTGAAATTATATTTTTCGGCAACATTTTCCCACTTGCCATCAACGTTTTTCCATATTAAGGCTACACGATTTTTTCTTTGGATTTTTATATTACTGTTGTTTTTATCTCTGTTACTGGCACGGTAACAAATATTAAATTTTCCGTTAGTAAATTCACATTGAAGATAAACTTCGCATCTCAGACCGTCTGCATTGACATAAATCTCATTCCAGAGCCACATTCCCCAAAATCCTCCGGTTTGGTTAGGAACATAACCAAACCCAATCTTCAGCTGTGGTTCTTTAAGATTATTCTGGCAATAATTATAAAATCCGTTTATTTGCTCCCAATTCCAGTTAGTAACCGGTGAATTCATAAAATCATTTGCTTTGACATCAAACTCGTTCAAATAATTGTAGTAGTCAAGAAAGATATTGTTTTTTGTTTTTGTTATATATTTTTTCAATATTGACAATATATTTTCTCTGTTACAGATAACATATCCTGCTTCGTTAACATTGGTCAAGTCACTTTGAAAACCTGTTTTATAATATACACCGATACATTTATATCCATCAAAATCTTTAAGCACGGTTTCGCTATATCTTATAAGCTGGTTATCATGGTCAGCAGTATGTGTTTTATCTTCGATTATAACTTTATACTTATCATTGACAGTGATCAAAACATCAATTGATTTATATTGCTTTTCAGGACGTTCAGAAAGATACACATCTTCATCTTTTAGTTCCTTGATGAAAAAGCGTATAAATTCTTTTGCGCAATCAGACAGAGCAGGATCTGCGTTGCAATCCTTCATGGCATGCGACAAAAGCCAACAAATAAAGGCATCCTGAGATAATTCGCTTGTAGCATAAGTAAAAAGGTTATTATACATATGTGATTCACCTCAATTTATAATTTAATTTCAATCTTCTTGAAATATAAATCTATTCCTGTTTTTGTAGGGATTTTCCAGTAATCGTTTATTGGTTTTGCGTTTGTTTCGGTCAGAAAGTTTGTAATATCTGTGTTGTTTCTTTCAATTTTAAGATCTGAATATGAGCCGTCTTTCTTGAACACAAGGACCAACAGCAAAGCTTTACTCAATCCTCTTTCTTTAGCTTCAAGCAATGTAGCGGTGCTTGCGGTAATGAGCTGATATCGGAGATTTTTGTGATTTTTCGCTCCGTCATCAAACAACATCTCAATCATGCCGTTAATTCGGGTCATTTTGTTGTCACTTGCATTATCAAGCTCTTCTTCGAGCAGATTTCCGAGAGATTCATCAGCTTTTCCTTCGATACCGACAAATATATCGCCGTTCACCATCATTCCGTCGTGGTTACGGCCTTCTCCTCTGCCGAGACCGTGTTTTTCAAAGCTTGTAACATACTCGGCATCCCATTCAAATTCTGAATCTGCAGATGTGAAATTCAACAGCAGATTTTCCACTTCTGTAGGAACAGCAGGGAAGTTTTTAGTCATATATCGTGCAAGTTCTTTTGCGGAACGTCCATCTTTCCACTGTTTTGCACCGCCCATAGGAGGTCTCAGCGCAAACCACGAGTTAATATCTGTAATTCCGTTATCTTTAAATTTCATAATATCCCAATCCTTAATTATTTTTTGAATTCTGCTACATAAAGCAACAGTGTATGGTCTATTATTTCAGCAACAATTTTTGCGTCATCTCCAGTTGTTAAAGGTTCTTTAAATATAAGAACAAAGCCTGTTTGATTGGTTTTTACATCGCTGATAAACTCACTGTGAGCTAAAGCAAGTTTGCTTGAAACTCTCGAAGCAACAGTTTCTCTTCTTGTCGGAAATACGGTTTCAGAAACAGAAAACTCAATCTCACTAACATCTTTTGCAATTCTGAAAAACTTGTTATTTCCACCGGGATCGTTAGTTGAAATAGCATCTAATCTGTTAGCGATATTATATCTGCTCATTTCTTTTCCTTTATATGTTTCTTTACCCCAAAAAGAAATTATAGGATTATATTTGCTTATGATTTGCTCCATTTCTTCTTCTATAACAGAGTCAAAATCTTCTTGCTTTTTCTTCTTGGGCTTTAGTGCGTTTATAGCCACAAACAGCATAACAATTGTTATTAAAGTTCCTGCAATATCTTTAATTCCACCCGTTATTGCAGATTTGTCAAATCCACCAATATACATTTCGTAGATAATAGCAATAATTGCAATTAAACCAAATATACCGCCGACTACTTTTTCTAACGAATCATCGTCTTTGAAAAACTTACTCATAATTTAACCCTCCACAATTTTGTATCCGTTATTTTCTTTAATTATATAATACGGTTTGCTGTTAAGCAAGTACATAATGGTATTCAGGCTAAGAAAGTGCCGCCCTGAACGGGCGGCTTTTTCAATTTGTGCATCCTATAGAAACTGATACCAAAGCGCTTAGTCATCATTTGGCAAATACCAACCATGCTCTCTTTTGGGTAATTTCCCTGCACTTCTGCTTGAGATTTCGTTAACTATATCAATATGGCGGCGATATACTTTATAGTGCTTCTTTGATTCGTAATCCATCGAATCTAACTTGTTCCTCATTTTTTTCTCAACATTTCGAAGATTATCTTCTGATATACTTTTTAGTAAAGATGAAAATATTCCCATTTTATATCTCCTTTATTTATTAACCACACGCCTTAAGCAACCCCACCGCACCGGCAATTAGTGCAACGGGTAAGAGCAGGATAAATCCGCCAACAAAGATTGCGAGCAGGATAAATGCGGGGATTGCGATTGCGAGCAGTATTGTTGCAACGATTTTGGCCGCACCCCAAGTTATTTTGAATGCCAATCCGATGGCTTTGAAGAAAAGCCAGATTGCGAGAATTGAGAACAATATTTCAATCAATA
>JAZRLY010000066.1:0-49412 GCA_045647065.1 Acutalibacteraceae bacterium | reverse complement strand
GGCGTTTTTGCAAGAGGTGACAGAAGACTCGGTGACGTTATCGAAACAGCATGGAGAAAAGGCTGTAAAATGGACGGCTGGGCAGAGCATCTCAAACCCGAGCTCTGGGAAGAAAGCTTTGCCGAAAACGGAATCGACCCGTATTTCTATACTGCAAGACGCAGAGAATATGATGAAATTCTTCCTTGGGACCACATGGATTTCGGTGTGACCAAGAATTTCCTTATCAAAGAAAATCAAAAGGCTCATAATGCAGAAACAACCGCTTGCTGCCGTGAAAAATGTGCAGGCTGCGGTGCAAACAAGCTCAACGGAGGTGTGTGTGATGAAATCAGTAAGACTGTGGTTTAAAAAAGGCGGTCTTGCCGTTTATATCTCCCATCTCGATATGAACCGTTGCATGACCAGGGCAGTGCGCAGGGCAGAAATTCCTCTTTGGTATACAGAGGGATTCAATCCCCATCCCTATATGACATTCCTTATGCCTCTTCCTCTCGGACAGGAAGGAAAAAGAGAACCTCTTGATATCCGTATTGAGCAGGATATGAGCTTTGATGAAATCAAATCAAAACTCAATTCCGTTATGCCTGAGGGAATTGAAATTGTTGATGTGCTTGAACCCGTCAACAAACCCAACGAAATTGCGGCGGCTGAATACGAAATAACCGTTGAATTCTCAAGCGAGGGTGAAGCAATCGGTTTTGCTGCAGGCGCACAAAGTGTTATCGACGGCGGAATTCTCAATGCAGAAAAACGCAGCAAAAGAGGAATCAAAACCGTTAATCTTTGCGAAATGGTGCGTTCATTCTCGATTGAGTCAAAAGAAAACTGTTGCGAAATCAAAACGATTCTTGCTGCGGGTAACAGCGTAAATCTCAATGCAGATTTGCTTCTCAACGCACTTTTTGCGGAATTTGCGGCTGATTATGAGAAAACTTCCATAACAAGAACACGCCTTATGCGTGAAGATTTAAGTGATTTCAGATAAAAATCAAACAATTTAATAAAAACGCAAAAAAATACTTGCATTCCGTTGAATCTTGTGATAATATATTATTCGCATTTGTGCCGTCATTAGAGTAATTGCGCTCAAAGACGAGATTTAATGCCAATAACATTAAAAAGGGTGTTCCTCTTTCTGTGTAACAGTTACGAACATCTGAATAAATCGGAGGAAATTAACAATGGATGCACTCAAGTTAATCGCTCAGGATTCTCTGAAATCCGAAGTTCCCGCAATCGAAGTTGGTGATACCGTTAAGGTTCACGTAAAGATTCGTGAAGGCGAAAAAGAAAGAATTCAGGTTTTCGAAGGAACCATTATCGCTCGCAAGGGCTCAGGCGTTTCCGAAACCTTCACAGTTCGCCGTGTTTCATACGGCGTTGGCGTTGAAAGAGTATTCCCTCTTCATTCCCCCAACGTTGCTAAGATTGAAACAGTAAGACACGGTCGCGTTCGCAGAAGCAAGCTCTACTACCTCAGAGACAGAGTTGGTAAGGCTGCTAAGGTTAAGGAACAGATCAGATAAAAAGCTTGAGGGTGTAACAATTTTTGGTTGTTACACCTTTATTCTTAACCCCTATTAATTAATTACATCTTTCTACAAATGAGGAAAGGAGAACGCTTATGCGCAGAATAGAAGAATTCTGGATTGAGTTTAATCCCGATGCGGGCGAAGCCGAAGAAAAGCCGTCGCCGATAATCAGTTTTCTTTTCGATGTGACGGATTCCGTCAAGGGCGCAACGTTGGTTGTTTTCCTCATTTTTGCGCTTTTGTTCAGAGCGGTCGGGGTTGACGGCGGCTCGATGAAGCCGACTCTTAATCACGAGGATATGGTTGCCGTTGCGGGAGCCGTAACCGATTTTGAATATGGTGATATTGTTATTATCAACCAGCCGTGGAGACGCAATGTGCCGATAATCAAGCGTGTTATTGCCGTCGGCGGTGATACGGTCAATATCAATTTCCGAACGAGCGAGGTTTATGTTAACGGCGTTAAGCTTGATGAGCCTTATATTCTTGAGCCTACGGCGCTCAGCTATGATGTGCAGTTCCCTCTGACTGTTGACGAAGGCAAGCTTTTTGTTATGGGCGACAACAGAAACGATTCCATCGACAGCCGTTCGAGTGAAATCGGTCTTATCGACGAAAGATACGTTCTCGGCAAGGCTCTGATAAGAATTCACCCTATCGAAGATTGGAATATCTACAAAGATTTTGATTGATAAGGAGGCGGAAGTATGAACGAAGCAGAAAAGAAAACAACTTCCGAAAAAAAGCAGTTTTCGGGCGTTTATGATATGGTTTCGATTATCGCAACTGCCGTGGTTGCCGTTGCAATTGCTTTTATTTTTATTTTCAGAACGGTCGGCGTTTCGGGCAATTCAATGTATCCCACGCTCAGCAATTATGACAGAATAATTCTTTCCGCTTTCTTATATGAACCCGAAAACGGAGATATTGTTGTTACCTGTCAGCCGAGCAAATCGCCTGTGGTCGAAGATGTGCTGATAAAGAGGGTTATCGCAACAAGCGGACAGACCGTTGATATCGACTTTGAAAACAGCATTGTTTATGTTGACGGAGTTGCTCTTGATGAGCCCTATATCAACGAGCCTACCCGCGACAGAGAAGATTTCTATGCTCCCGTGACTGTTCCCGAAGGATATGTTTTTGTTATGGGAGATAACAGAAACCATTCGACCGACAGCCGTGACAACAGAGTCGGTCTTATAAGAGAAGAATATATACTCGGAAAGGCGCTTTTCAGAATGATGCCTTTCGGTCAGTTTAAGATAGGATAAATTATGAATGAGAATTTGGTAGTCCAATGGTTTCCGGGTCATATGGCCAAAACCAGAAGACTGATAAAAGAAAGTCTTTCGCTTGTTGATGCGGTTTGTGAAATCGTTGATGCGAGAATTCCCGAAAGCAGCCGCAATCCCGAGCTTGACGAAATCATCGGCTCAAAGCCGAGAATAGTTCTGCTCAACAAATGCGACCTTGCTGACCCGGGAGCAACGGCAAGAAAAATAAAAGAGCTTGCCGAAAAAGGAATAACCGCTCTGCCTGTTGACTGCAGAAGCGGAAAAGGTCTTGAAAAATTTCAGCCCGCCGTAAGGGAAGTGCTGAAAGAAAAAATAAAGGCAAACACCGAAAAAGGTATGGCGGGCAAGTCGTTGCGCGTTATGGTTGTCGGCATTCCCAACACAGGCAAATCGTCGTTTATCAACCGTATGGCGGGTAAAAACCGTGCCAAGGTTGCAGATAAACCGGGCGTAACAAGGAGCAACCAGTGGTTTGCAATCGGCTCGGGCATCGAGCTTCTAGACACTCCCGGTGTGCTTTGGCCAAAATTCGAAGATAAGGAAGTCGGCTTCAAGCTTGCTTTTATCGGCTCTGTCAAGGATGAGATTCTTGACAGTCAGGAGATTGCGGTAAGGCTTCTTGTTGTTCTTCAGAAGAATTATCCCGACCGTCTGGAAGAAAGATACAAAATAAAAGATTTTGATAACCTTGAGCCTTATGAGCTGCTTGAGCTTATAGGTGCAAAAAGAGGAATGCTTATAAAAGGTGGCGAAACCGACACTGAACGTGCGGCGGTTATGCTGCTCGATGAATACCGAAGCGGAAAGCTCGGTAAACTCACTTTGGATTAATCAACTGAGGAGTTGATATTATGAAAAAGAAATTGCTTATATTTCTTGCCGCTGTAATCGTGCTTGATGTTATAGCGCTCGCGGTTATGTTCTTTACGCGTGACATTGACCGTGCTCCCGTCAGCGCAACAGTGCCCGATGCAACTTCCGATGCGCAGGATGCTCCGCCCACAACTCAACAGGAGCTGTTTTCGCGCGTAAGCTTTGTTGCGGTGGGCGATAATCTTATTCACGACACGGTTTATGAGCAGGCTAAGGCAAGAAGCAGCACGGGTTATGATTTCACCGATGCCTATGAGCGCATAGCTCATCTTATAGAGGAGCCCGATGTTGCAATTCTAAATCAGGAAACGATAATTTCAACCGAGCATAATGTTTCGAGCTATCCGATGTTCAATTCACCCGTCGAAGTTGGAGAGGAAATGCTTGAAATCGGCTTTGATGTTTTCAATATCGCAACCAACCATTCGCTCGATTGCGGCGAAAAAGGACTTATTTCAACCATTAATTATTGGAAAGAAAAAGACGCGGTAACAACCGGTGCGTATCTCAACAGTGATGATTATGCTGTGCTTCCGATGAATGAAGTCAACGGAGTCAAGATTGCATATCTCGGCTTTACGGAGCTTACAAACGGTCTTTCTCTTCCGAGTGACAGCGAAGTTATCCTTGTTCGTGCGGCGGAGGAATCACGCATTCAGCAGAGAATTGCTCAGGCCAAGCAGCAGGCAGATGTTGTTATAGTCAATGCTCACTGGGGTAATGAATATACTCACGAGCCGACCGACAATCAGCGTCAGCTCGCCCAAAAGCTTGCTTCGTGGGGTGCGGATATTATTATCGGCCATCATCCTCATGTTATCCAGCCTGTTGAATATATCAACAGTGCAGATGGCAGAAGAACTCTTGTTGCATATTCACTCGGCAATTTCATTTCAGCGCAGAACAGGGGTCCGAGAATGCTTGGCGGCAGACTGAATTTTGAAATTGTAAAAAACAACACAACAGGCTCGGTTGCAATTGAAAATGTAACTTTCTCGGGCGTTGTAACCCATTATGGTCACGGCTTTTCAAATATCAGAGTTTATCCTCTCGAGGATTATACCGAGGAGCTTGCTTCAAAGCACGGAGTGCTCAGCAAAACTGCGTCATTCAGTCTTCAGTATCTTCACGATATCGTGAATGAGGTCATTGACAAGCAGTTTCTTAAATAAACAATAAAAAACGCAGGGACGGCCCGAAGAGTCGTCCCATTTTTAATAGGAGACAATTATGGATTTTGAATATGAAATAAATGCAAAAAGCAAAGGATATACTGCGATTTGCGGCGTTGACGAGGCGGGCAGAGGTCCTCTTGCGGGGCCTGTTTTTGCGGCAGCAGTCATTCTGCCCGAAAACTGTGTTATCGAAGGACTCAACGACTCAAAAAAACTTACCGAAAAGAAAAGAGAAGCTCTTTTTGATGTTATAAAAGAAAAGGCTGTCAGCTACTGCATTGCAAGTGTTGACGAAAAGGTTATTGATGAAATCAACATTCTTCAGGCAACATATCTTGCAATGAAAAAGGCTGTCGAGGGTCTTGATGTGCCTGCGGATTACGCTCTGATTGATGGAAACCGTATGCCCCCGATTGAAATTGACGGAGAAACCGTTGTAAAGGGGGATGCAAAGAGTCCGTCGATTGCTGCAGCGTCAATTCTTGCAAAGGTCAGCAGAGACAGGTTTATGCTTGAACTCGACGAAAAATATCCCCAGTATAAATTTTCACAACATAAAGGCTACGGCACGAAGCTTCATTATGAAATGCTTACTGAGCACGGAGTTTCCGATTGTCACCGTATGAGTTTTCTGAAAAGCTTTTTCGGAGAGAAGAAATGATAAAAAATAAAACGGGTGTGTGGGGCGAGGTTTACGCCGCGCGTTATCTGAGAAAAAACGGCTATGAAATTCTTGATGCAAACTATGTCTGCCGTTTCGGCGAGCTTGATATTGTTGCGCAGAAAGACGGCGTTGTCTGCATAGTTGAGGTCAAAACCAGAAATGAAAAAACATTGATCAGCCCTATGGAAGCGGTTGACGAGGGTAAAAGACAGAGGCTTGAAATGGCGGCGAAAAGTTTTCTTGCACATATAAAAATGATGTCAGCAACAAGATTTGATGTGTGCGAAGTTTTTGTTGATGATAATGATGCACTGGTCAGAATAAATTATATTGAAAATGCTTTCTGAGGTGACACAAATGAACCTTTTTGACCTCCATTGCGACACGGCAGGGGAGTGCTTCAACCGAAAAGCTCCGCTTTTTGACGGCGCCTTTCATTACAATATTTGTAAAGGTAAATCACTTGACAAAGAATGCCGTCTTTTTGCAATCTGGATTCCCGACGAGCTTCGCGGCGAGGATGCCGCAGAATATTTTGAGAAAGTTTTTTTGAATTTCAAAAACGAAATATCTCTTAATGAGTCTGAAATCAAGCTGTGTCAAGGCTTTTCGGATTTGAAAGAGGCGGAGGAAAGCGGAAAATGTGCCGCGATTCTGACCTGTGAGGGTGCGTCTCCGTTTGCTTGTGAAGACGGAGTTCAGAGGGCAAACAGCTATGGCGTAAAGCTTATCACCTTGACATGGAACGGCGAAAATGAGGTCGGATACGGATGCCAGTCGGGTTGTGATTCGGGTCTTAAACCGCTCGGTAAACAGATTCTCAAAGATATGGAAAGACTCAATATAGTTGCCGATGTTTCTCACCTTAATACGGCGGGTTTTTATGATGCCATTTCGAGCGGTGCCAGGGTCATTGCGTCGCATTCAAACAGTAAATCCGTGCTTGACAAAACAAGAAAAGACAGCGAGGACAAATTCTTTTCGTGCAGACGGAATCTCGACGATGAACAGATAAAACTGCTGATTGAATGTAAGGGTCTTATCGGAATCAATTTCTGCAAAAGCTTTCTCGGTGATGAGGGTGATGACGGCTTTGAAGCCGTTTTCAGACATATGACGCACATTCTTGAACTTGGAGGAGAGAACGTGCTTGCAATCGGCTCTGATTTTGACGGCTGTGAAATCAATCCCACTCTTTCAGGGGTTGACAAAATGCCTGACCTTGAGAAGTTTTTGCTTAAAAAAGGTTTTGATAAAGAACTTACAGATAAGATTTTCTACAAAAATGCATATAACTTCTTTAAAAACATTTTACAAAGCTGAAATAGTATGATATAATATTATGAATTATTTTCCGAAAAGGATGATGAAAATGAATTATGTAAGCACAAGAGATACTGCAGTCAAGGTTACTGCTTCGCAGGCTATCACCAAGGGTATTTCATCCGAAGGCGGACTTTTCGTTCCTGAAAATCTTCCCGCTGTTTCACTCGATGAAATCAAAAGACTTGCAGGTCTTGACTATATCGGCAGAGCAAAGTCAATTCTTTCTCTGTTTCTCACCGACTTCAGCGAAGCTGAGGTTGATTCGTGCGTAAGAGGTGCATATGAAACAGGATTCTCCGATGTAAAGGTTGCTCCTCTCGCAAAAATTGAAGACGGAGTTCACATTCTTGAGCTTTTCAAGGGTCCCACTTGCGCATTTAAGGATATGGCACTCCAGATTCTTCCCAGACTTCTCACCGTTTCAAGCGGTAAGGCTGCACCCGGCACAAAAATCGTTATTCTTGTTGCAACTTCGGGTGACACCGGCAAGGCGGCTCTCGAAGGCTTCAAGGATGTTGAAAATACTCAGATTCTCGTTTTCTATCCCAGCGACGGCGTAAGCCCCATGCAGAAGCTCCAGATGTGCACTCAGGAAGGTGCAAACGTTGCTGTCTGCGCTATCGAGGGCAACTTCGACGACGCACAGAGCGGTGTTAAGAGAATCTTTACCGACAAAGCAATCGGCGGTAAGCTTGCAGAGAATTCAATGGCATTCTCGTCTGCAAACTCAATCAACTGGGGCAGACTTTGTCCTCAGATCGTTTATTATTTCTCCGCTTACTGCGACCTTGTTGCAAGCGGTGAAATCAATGCGGGCGATGAAATCAATGTTGTTGTTCCTACAGGTAACTTCGGCAATATTCTTGCCGCTTACTATGCAAAGGAAATGGGTCTTCCCGTAAAGAAGCTCATCTGTGCATCAAACAGCAACTCTGTTCTCACTGAGTTCCTCACAACCGGTGTTTACGACAGAAATCGCGAATTCTTCACAACAATTTCTCCTTCAATGGATATTCTTATTTCGTCAAACCTTGAAAGACTTCTTTATTCAGTTGCGGGCAGCGAAAATGTTACAGCATGGATGAAGCAGCTTTCCGCAGACGGCAAGTATGAGGTTGATGCTGCTACTCTTGAAGAAATCAAGTCACTCTTTGCTGCAGGCTGCTGCGACGATGACGAAACAAAGGCTACAATTTCAAAAATTTTCAAGGATAAGAATTATCTTTGCGATACTCATACCGCTGTTGCAGTCAAGGTATACTATGATTACAAAGAACAGACAGGTGACGCAACTCCCGCAGTTATTGCATCGACAGCAAGCCCGTTCAAATTCAGTGCGGCTGTTCTTGAAGCGGTTGACGGCAAGAATGACGGTCTCGATGAATTTGAAATGGTTGAGCGTCTTGCAGAAGTAACAGGCAAATGCTGCCCCGAACAGCTTGCAAATCTCCGCAACAAGGCGGTAAGATTTGACGGTTGCTGTTCAAAGGACAGCATGGATGGCGTAGTATTTAATATGCTGGGTATTTAACTGTTAATCGCAGCATCCGCGTGCTTCGCCGACAGCGTTATCGTTGAGCTTGAAGGTTGAGCACTGTGTTTCGCCGCACTTGCAGGCAGTTGAATTGCCGACCTCGATTGTGCCTGCTGTGCAGTCTGTGTTGCCCTTGTGGTAAACGCAGTTTTTAGCAAAGCAGGTGATTGCGCCGATCTTTTTATCCATCGTTATTTCTCCTTTCGGTTTTATCGGAAGAACTCCGTATCAGTATTATGTGAAGCAAATCCGCAATTATTTTTGGAAAGGATATGTCTATGGCTCTTTTTGCAATCGGAGATACGCATCTTTCGCTCGCTACAGGCAAGTCGATGAATATTTTCGGCGGTTGGAGCGATTATGAGAAGCGTCTCGAAACCAATTGGCGCAGGCTTATCAGACCTGACGACACGGTTGTCATAGCAGGCGATATATCCTGGTGCATGAATCTTGAGCAGGGGCTTGAAGATTTTAAATTTCTGGATTCCTTGCCCGGCAGAAAAGTAATTCTCAAAGGCAACCACGATTATTGGTGGGCAACCAAGAAAAAGTCGGATGAGTTTTTTGAAAAACATTCCTTAACCACTCTCAATATTCTTCATAACAATACTTATACGGCAGACGGATTTGCAATCTGTGGCACAAGAGGCTGGTTTTTTGATGCCGAAAGCGATGCGGATAAAAAGGTTGTTCTCCGTGAAGCGGGCAGACTCCGTGCGTCGATTGCCGCGGCAAAGGAAACAGGCCTTGAACCCGTTGTTTTTCTTCACTATCCTCCGCTGAACATAACGCAGAAGTGCGATGAAATCTATAATGTGCTTGTTGAGGAGAAAATCACCCGCTGTTATTACGGTCATCTTCACTCTTATTCCCACGCGGGCGCGTTCATCGGAGAGAACGACGGAATCCGGTTTTCGCTTATTTCAAGCGACTTTCTTCAGTTTTGCCCCGCTCTTGTGTATTGATTTGTTGTCAATATATACAAAAGAAAGCAGAAAAATACGGAAAATTTAACTGAAAATAAGAATTTATAAATATATACAAATATATATAGAAATTTTAAGATTAATTTGTTATAATTCTAATCGTTAAAAGAACAATTGGAGGAATTCAAATGAGCTTAGTATCAGCAAACAAAACAGAAACCAACGTTTATTCAGTTGAAATCGCTATTGCGGCAGAAGATTTCAGAGCTGCAATCCAGCAGGCTTATCTCAAGCAGAGAAAGTCAATCCAGATTCCCGGCTTCCGCAAGGGCAAGGCTCCTCTTATGATGATTGAGAAGCTTTACGGTCAGGAAGTTTTCTTTGAAGACGCTCTTGATATCGTATTCCCCGACGCAGTTCAGGCTGCATACGAAGAAGCAGGCATCGTTCCCGTTGATTCACCCAAGGATTTCGATGTTAAGACAATGAGCAAAGAAGAAGGCGTTGTTATGACCTTCAATGTAACAGTTAAGCCTGAAATCACTCTCAAGGCTTATAAGGGTCTTACCGCTGAAAAGGCAGATGTTAAGGTTTCCAAGGAAGAAATCGACCACGAAATCGAGCATATGCTCGACAGAGGCGCAAGAATCGTTAATGTTGACGACAGAGCGGCTCAGAACGGCGATATCACAGTTATCGACTTCGAAGGTTTTGTTGACGGCGTTGCATTCGACGGCGGCAAGGCAGAAAAATATGAGCTTACACTTGGTTCAGGTTCATTCATTCCCGGCTTTGAAGAGCAGGTTGTCGGTCATGCAATCGGCGAAGAGTTTGATGTAAACGTTACTTTCCCCGAAGCATATGCTCCCGAGCTTGCTTCAAAGGATGCAGTTTTCAAGATTAAGCTTCACGAAATCAAAGTTAAGGAACTTCCCGAGCTTGATGATGAATTCGCTAAGGATATGGGCGAATACGAAACTGTTGCAGATCTCAAGAAGGGCATTGAAGATGATATGCTCAAGAGAAAGCAGGAGAGCGCACAGAACGCATTCGAAGATGCAGTTATCGAAGCTCTTGTTGAAAATGTTGAGGGCGAAATTCCCGAATGCATGTATGACAACAAGGCTAAGGAAAACGTTGATTCATTCGCACAGAGAATCGGTCAGCAGGGTATCGACCTTGACACATACCTTATGTATATGGGTATGGACAAGGCAATCTTCGAAAGCCAGATGAGAGAGCGTGCAGTTGCAGACGTTAAGATTGAGCTTGCAGTTGAAAAGATTATCGAGCTTGAAGGTCTTAAGGCAACAGACGAAGCTATCGCAGAAGAATTTGCAAAGATGGCTGAGATGTACAACCTCGATGTTGAAAAGATCAAGGAACTCGTTCCCGAAGCAACAGTTGCAGCAGAAATTTCAAGACAGCAGGCAATCAAGCTTGTAATCGATTCTGCAAAGGCAAAGAAGCCTGCAGCAAAGAAGACAACAAAGAAGAAGGAAGCAGCAGAAGGCGAAGCTGAAGAAGCAAAGCCCGCAAAGAAGCCCGCAGCAAAGAAGACAACAAAGAAGGCTGCAGAGAAGAAAGAAGAAGCTGCTGAATAATTCTTCCGTAAATTAACTATACTTAAATATGAGCAAAACAAACCGGTGTAAAAACCGGTTTGTTCATTCTAAAAAACTATTGTTCATTGCGGAGAAAGGATTGATTTCAAATGGCATTAGTACCTTATGTTATCGAACAGACAAACAGAGGCGAGCGTTCATACGACATTTTCTCGCGCCTTCTGAATGACAGAATTATTGTCCTCTCCGACGAGGTCAACGACGCAACCGCAAGCCTTATCGTTGCACAGCTCCTTTACCTTGAGGGTCAGGACCCCGATAAGGATATCAGTCTTTACATCAACAGCCCCGGCGGCTCTGTAACTGCAGGTATGGCAATCTATGACACAATGCAGTATATCAAGTGTGATGTTTCGACAATCTGTATGGGTATGGCTGCTTCAATGGGTGCATTCCTGCTCTCATCAGGTGCAAAGGGCAAGAGATTTGCTCTTCCCAACAGCGAAATTATGATTCATCAGCCTCTCGGCGGAGCAAGAGGTCAGGCAACCGAAATCAAGATTGTTGCTGACCATATTCTCAAGACCAGAGAAAAACTCAACAGAATTCTTGCTGAAAACACAGGCCGCTCAATCGAAGAGATTGCAAGAGATACCGAGCGTGACAATTATCTCACAGCTCAGGAGGCTATGGAATACGGCCTTGTTGATAAGGTTATAGCAAAGAGATAAAGGGAGAATAATAAATGCCCAGAGATGACGACAGACGCGAAAAGCCGCTTGTTTCCTGCTCTTTCTGCTACAAGACGCAGGATCAGGTTGAAAAGCTTATCGCAGGTCCCAATGTATATATCTGTAACGAATGTGTTGACCTCTGCTGCTCGATAATCGAGTCGGAACCCGTTCATAATCACAGCGGTTTTGATACAGGTTCCCTGCCCAAGCCTCAGGAAATCAAGGCGATGCTTGATGAATATGTCATCGGGCAGGACAGTGCAAAGATTGCCCTCAGCGTTGCGGTTTATAATCACTATAAGCGTATTGCAAGCAAGGGAACAACTGATGTTGAAATTCAGAAGAGCAACATACTTCTTCTAGGTCCCACCGGTGTTGGTAAGACTATGCTTGCACAGACTCTTGCAAAGATTCTTGATGTTCCCTTTGCCATTGCGGATGCAACAACCCTTACCGAAGCAGGTTATGTCGGCGAAGATGTTGAGAACATTCTTCTCAGAATCATTCAGGCTGCCGATTTTGATATCGAGCGTGCCGAAAGAGGCATTATCTATGTTGACGAGATTGACAAGATTGCTCGCAAGAGCGAGAATCCGTCAATAACAAGAGATGTCAGCGGTGAAGGTGTTCAGCAGGCACTTCTCAAGATAATTGAAGGTACGGTTGCGAATGTTCCTCCCCAGGGCGGCAGAAAGCATCCCCAGCAGGAGTTCATTCAGATTGACACTTCGAATATTCTGTTTATCTGCGGCGGTGCATTTGACGGCATCGAAAAGATAATCGAGAAGCGTTCGGAAGGCTCGGCTCTCGGCTTCGGTGCTCAGGTAAAGAGCAAATCCGAATCGGCAAGAGAAAATCTTATCGGAAAGGTTATTCAGCAGGACCTTGTGAAGTTCGGCATCATTCCCGAACTTGTAGGCCGTCTGCCCGTAATAACAACACTCAAAGAGCTCGATAAGGATGCACTTATCAAGATTCTTACAACTCCGAAGAACGCAATCGTAAAGCAGTATAAAGAACTTTTCAGACTTGACGGCGTTGAGCTTGAGTTTGATGATACTGCACTTGAAGCAGTTGCGGATAAGGCACTCGAAAAGAAAACGGGTGCACGAGGATTGCGCTCAATCATCGAAGGCGTGCTTATGCCCGTTATGTATGATGTTCCGTCGGATACAACGATTGAAAGAGTCTGCATAACCGCATCAAGCGTCAACGACGGTGCAGAACCGCTTGTCGAACGCAACCCCAACAGTAAAAGAGCAAAGCTTGCCCCTCCACCGAAGGTGAAAAAAACGGGTAAGGTTGGTTAAATAAAAAGTAACGGACTGTTCATTGCGAACAGTCCGTTTTTTATATACATTATATATTATACGCCCGAATATGCCGAGAAGCCGCCGTCAACTGCGAGAACAACGCCGGTGATGAAGCCTGAATATTGCTCGTCACAGAGGAAAACGAGTGCACCTGTAAGGTCCTCGGGAACGCCGAAACGGCGCATAGGAGTGTGGGTGATGATTTTGTTTGAACGCTCGGTGAGTGAACCGTCCTCATTGTAGAGGAGCTTTGCATTCTGGATTGTCGAGAAGAATCCGGGAGCGATTGCGTTGACTCTGATTCCGACATCCGCAAAGTGAACAGCCATCCACTGTGTGAAATTCGAGATTGCCGCTTTTGCCGCCGAATAAGCGGGGATTCTTGTGAGGGGCTTGAATGAATTCATCGAGGAGATGTTGAGAATTGTTGCGTTTTCTCTGCCTACCATATCCTTTGCAAAGCACTGGGTTGTGAGAAGAGTGCCGAGGAAATTAAGATTGAAAACAAACTCGATTCCCTTTGCATCAAGGTCAAAGAAGGTTTTAACACCCTCTGCCTTTTCTGCCATATCCTTGAACTCAAGAGTGTCCTTTGTTGTTGTGCCGAGAGGTGAGTTTCCGCCTGCACCGTTGATAAGAATATCGCAAACGCCGAGTTCTGCGGTAACCTTTGTTTTTGCGGCTTCAAGACTTTCGGCTTCGAGAACATTGCATCCGACTGCGATAGCAGTGCCGCCCTCTGCCTTGATTTCGTCAACCACTTTCTGTGCAGCCTCTTCTCTGAGGTCAAGCACTGCAACTTTGACACCGAGTTTTGCGAGGTCTTTTGCAAAGCCACTGCAAAGAACACCGCCGCCGCCCGTGATAACGGCTACTCTGCCTTTTAAATTATCGTGAAACATTTCAGTTTTCTCCTTCTGTGATTTCAATGGATTTGCCGGTTTTTGAGGACTCATAGCAAGCCGCAACAATCATTGCCGCTCTGCCACCCTCAATGGAATCAATATCAAATTTTTCGCCCGATTTCAGGCAGTAATAAAAATCGTCAATAAGCACGGAATGACCCGACCCCCAGTAATGCTGACCATGATAAACGGCATCAGTCTTACTTGCAATTTCGGTGAAATTTCCGTCTTTTTCTATTGAATAAAGTCTTTCACCCTCTATGCGGAGTTTTCCGTTTTCAAGGGAAATTTCGATGAGCACATCGGAGTTTTCGGCATAAGCAAGCGTTGCATAGAATACAGCCGAAGCTCCGTTTTCAAGCTCTAAAAGTGCGTTTGCGGTATCTTCAACCTCGATTATTCCGCCGAGTTTGTCGGTTGAAATATGGGCGGTTACCTTTTTGCACTTTCCGCCGAGATACTGTACAAGGTCCATTGTGTGGATGGACTGATTTATCAGCACGCCGCCGCACTCTTTGTCGAGAGTGCCGTGCCAGTCGTCGCTGTAATATTTTTCGTCACGCATCCAGGTAACGAAAGCCCTGACTGATTTAACCGCGCCCATCTCGCCCGAATCTATGATGCGCTTTGCTTCGCGCACACAGGCATTATATCTGTTCTGAAAGCAGATTCCGAGTTGTTTCTCGCTTGCCTTTTCGGCAAGTCGGAGCTCTTCAATCTCTTTCATTGAAACAGAACAAGGTTTTTCAAGAAGCACATTGATGCCTTTTTTGAGTGCCTTGATTGCCATAGGGGTGTGGAGATAATGCGGAGTGCATATATGAACACAGTCAAGCTCTTCATTTTCCAGAAGAGTATCAAAGTCATAATAAGCCCTTGCACCGTATTCTTCAGCTTTTTTATCTGCCCTTTCGGGCTTTATATCTGCAACTGCGATGATTTCAGTGTAGGGATTGTCCCTGAGCGCATTGAAATGCATAACCGAAACATTTCCGCAGCCGATAACGGCAACCTTCATAGTGAAAATCCTTTCGATAAAGGTTTAGAATGTTGAGGACATATCGCCCTGAACAGTTGCAACAACATTGTCCTTTTCTGCATTGCCTGCCGCAATCTTCTTCTGAAGCTCTGCGTAGTAGAGATCCTCGTCAACGGGAAGCTCAATTTCTTTGCCGAGCCAAGCTGAAAGATGAGCAGCATTGGAGATTGAGAGGCCTCTGATGCCTTCTTCGCCCCTTGCAATAAGTTCTTCGCCGCGAAGAACAGCTGCTGCAAACTTGTTGCAGACTTCGGAATGCTGCTTGTTTCTGCCGTCGGTTTCAACCTCAATCCATTCGCCTTTGATGCTGCCGAAGCCTTCTTCTGTGTTTGCGCAATGATTTGAAATCCTATCTTCAAGCTTATAAAGCATAAGCTTGTGGTTCTCACAGACAAGTTTACCGCCGTCAAGAGTGATTTCGAATCTGTTTGTGCCGGGATAATCGCCGGTTGTTGTTATGAATGTGCCGGTTGCACCGTTTGCATATTCAACATAGATGGTAACATCGTCTTCAACTTCGATGTCGTGCCACTTGCCTTCGTGGAGGAATGCATGAACTTTAACGGGCAGACCGCAAATCCACTGCCAGAGGTCAAGGTTGTGGGGGCACTGGTTGAGAAGTACGCCGCCGCCTTCACCTTTCCAGGTTGCGCGCCATCCGCCTGAATTATAGTATGCCTGAGTTCTGTACCAATCGGTGATAATCCAGCTTACTCTTCTGATTTCACCGAGTTCGCCGCTCTGAACAATCTCGCGCATCTTTCTGTAAACACAGTTTGTTCTCTGGTTATACATAATACCGAAAACAAGGTCTGTCTTTGCGGCAGCTTCGTTCATCTCACGAACCTGCTTTGTGTAAACGCCTGCGGGTTTTTCGGTCAGAACATGAACACCCTTTGAGAATGCATATTGAGCGATGGGTGAATGGTCATAGTGAGGAGTTGCAATGAGAGCAACGTCAACTTCGCCGCTGTCGATGAGAGCTTCTGCGCTGTCAAAAGTTTTGAGAGAAGGCATAATCTTCTTTGCGGCATCGAGTCTTTCGGGATTGATATCCGCAACTGCTGTGATGCGAAGCTCCTTGTGGTTGCCCTTAAGGTGCATATTGATATGCGACATACCCATATTACCGACACCGATGATGCCGAATCTTACAGGCTGAATCTTGTTTTCAATGATATTGTGGATTGCCGAGCAGGCAGCTGCAAATGAAGTCATATTGTCGGGATAAACGAACTTCTTGTTCATTGCGTTTGCTGTTGCGTCGTCGGGCTCGAGGTTGTCGAGACCCTCAAAGACTCTCAGGTGAGGCTCAACCGAAAGGAAATAAACGCCTTCCTTATCGTCAAGCATACGCATAATTTCTTCAAGGTGACCGTCGCCCTCACCTGCGGGAACAACGGTATCAATCTCTGCGATGCAGTCCTTGACATGGAAATATGTTACATAATCCTGAAGAAGCTTGAAGCCTTCAAGAGTATCGGAACCGCACTGAATGTAGTTTGACGGGTCGAAGATGCATCCCATTCTCTCGCCATAATGCTCGGCAAGCTCGAGGCATCTTTCTGTTACATCGCCGTAAATGCCTTTTTCGTTTTCGTGGCAGCAGAGGATGCCGTGCTCATTTGAGTAATCGACCATAGCATCGAGTCTTGCGTAAACTTCGTCTTTGTATTCATCTCTGCTCTGACCTTTTGTGAAGAAAAAGCTGAACATTCTGATATATTTTGTTTCAAGCACCTTTGCAACCTCAACGGTCTGCTTGAAAGCTTCGAAATGGGGTGCAAAATCGTCGTCGATTTCGATTTTACCGTAGTGAGAGCCGATTGAAGAAACCTTGATTCCGTTATCGTCAAGGAGTTTTTTGAGCTCTTTTGCTTCTTCAACTGTGAAGTTGGAGATGTTTTTTCCGTTAACATTGCGAAGCTCGATATATTCGATGCCGTTAGCCTTACAAGCGGCTATCTGCTCAAGAATATCTGCCGATGCTTCGTCGGCGAATGCCGAAAATAAAAATTTTGCCATAAAAATATCCTCCTAAGGTTATTTTTGCCTATACAAATTTATTTTACCATTTTTGAGTGAGATTGCAAGCATTATAATAAAAATATTTTAAACAGCGTACAAGATGTGAAGATTACGGATTTCGGGGTCAGTGATTTTGTTGTTGACCGCATATGCGTGTCCCTCTGCCGACTCGCCCGAATAGTCCGAAAGATTCTGTTTCTTTATTTCAAAAATTATGTCCGAACAGATTTTTTCAATGGTTTTAGACTTTTTGTGTGATTCGATTTTGTCGTTGTTTGTTGAAATAAGATACTCCATAAACGGTGCAAGGTTTGAAAGCAAAGGTAATTCACGCAATGCGCGGAAACTCCATTTATAATAAGGTATATAGACCCGATTAAGCAGAAAAATGGAGTTCATTGCGCTTTTCACGAACTCAAAAAGAGCGAGTTGTGCGGCGGCGGCTTCTCCGTGAGCAAGACAGCGTGAATAGTTATACTGACCCGACTGACCCATTATCAGCAGGTTGCCTGCAAGCTTTTTAAGCCTGACATTTTCGGGCATCTGTGAGAGATGATTGCGGATTTCAGTAACCATACCGAGGCTGTCACAAAAAATCTTACCGTTGACCGCTTCTGCGAGCGAATATTCGGGGACAGATAACCACTCACGGGTCGAGAGAATTCCGCTTCTGCTGCCTGTTTTTGACTCAAAAAAGTCGCCGATTGAAATAATGCCCGTTCGTCTTCCGCCGACGGGATTCATTATGGAGCGCTTATATCCCATAAATTCTTTGGGCAATGAATTATAAGCTTTTTCAAGCTGAAAAACCGTGCGTCTGTCAATGATATCTCCGTCGGGAATGAATATGCAGAACCCGGGTTCGAAATCGTGGTCAACAGAGATTTTATCGTCGAATCCGAAGCATTCCGATCCGCTTCCGCACAGACCGACGGCAAGCATCGGTTCAATTTCTGCAAACTGCGAATGAATCATAGGAGCGCCGTACTCATTATAAAATTTTTCGGAAAGCTCAAGACCTTTCATAAATTTTTTTAGACCTTCTTTCAAGTTCTTTCTGATAGAAAAAGTAGCCGTAATATCCGAAAACCGATGCACATTTATCGCAGACGAAGGCGTAGTTTCCGTCGGTTTCGCTTATGCACGAATCGAGCAGTTCAATCGCCTTTTCAAGATATTCCGAGATAACGCTTTCTGCGTTTTCAAGTCCGTGTTCGGCTTCTGCAGCGGTTGCCATATTCAGATAAGTGACAGCTGATTCGGGTTCTCCGCCGTCAACATTTTTCATTATATCAAGAGCTTTCTTGTAAAGCTCGTTTGCACGGGAGAATTCTTTCAGATCTACAAGAGCAAGCGCCATATTGTTGTAAAGCCCACCCAACCGCTCATCGTTTTTAGTGAGATTTGCTTCGTAAATCATTTTTGCTTTTTCAAAAAGAGGGACAGCTTTTTCTGCCATTCCAAAAGCTTTGTAAACGGTTGCGCAGTTGAGATAGGTTGTTGCGGCGCCGATGTTGGATGCTAACCTCTCGCGGTCGATTATGTCGAGAGCGGCATTCGCACAAGCGAGTGCATTTTCTTTTTGACCGAGCTTACGGTAAAGCCCCATCAGCTCGTTGCGCATCAGAAGCATCCCACGGGAATTATTGCTTGCCTCGGCTTCGGAAAGCCAGTAAAGCAGGTGACTTTCTGCATCGGAATAATTGTCTTTTCCGAGATATCCGTCAAGCTTTTCGAGAATTCTGGTAATGTCCACGCCCATTCCTCCTTTTCGAATATTATACTTTATATATACACCGCAATGCAAGATGCAGTTTGAATTAATGAGAAATATGTGATTCGGATAAAAGGAAAAAATTTTATGCGCTTCTTGACAAATTGTGAATAATATGGCATAATAAAATAAGTTTCGACAAAATTTGGATGATTTAGAAATATATAACAAAAGAGGTGTGAAAAAGGTGGGCAAAACTGTTGAATATGTAACAACATGCTTCATAGACAAGCATAATGATTTCGCGGGAATACTTGAGATAGACGAAAAAACATATATTGATTTTGACAGAAAAACAATTTATGTTGATTCGGTTGACCAGAGAATTTCAGCAACCAAAATGGCGCTTCTTGAGAAGCTTTTACTTGCTTCGCCGTCCGTAGTTGATTACGATTCATTATACCGTACTTATTATGATTACAGATATTTCGATGTTGATGAGCTTGACCCTCAGGTCTTAAGAAATGCGATGCATGCTCTCAACAGATTTATTAAAATAACGAATGTATCAAAGTTCGGTTATAAAATTGAATTACCAAAACGTATCAAAAAGTTCGGCGGTATCAGAAAATGCGATGTGTCTGATATTTCCGAGCTTTTTCCATCTCTTAACAGAGGAGTAACCGAGGAAGAATATCTCGGAATTGATGAAAAAATACTTGCCTTTTCATCAAAGTTCTTTCACTCGGGAGCGCAGGAGCTTGCCGCCAAAGACGGTAAAACGGTCATTGCCGAGCTTGAAAAACTTTCAAGAATTTTCAACGGAATCACAATTCTTGACGGTGTTTCCGCTCACAAAAATGTAATAGATGATCTGTACGGATTGATTGTTTACGGCTGCACAGACAGCAAAACAAAAGAAATTCTTAAAATCAAAGGTCCCCTCGGCTCATACAAAAATCGTATAATGCAGTATCTCTATCTTGCTGTTGAAAAAAACAACCGCAGAATTCTGCCGTTTTACATTGATATTGCGTTCTACGAAAGAATGGCTGAAAACAATTCTGAAATTTCCGATTATGATATCACACAGGCTTTTATGAAGGATTTCGAAGAGATAAAAGCATTGCAGGAAAAACACAGAAACAGGATTCCGCTTATCATGATTGACGGCGTGCGTGATTTTTCACGCGGTGATGAAGCGCTGTATTATTTTATCAGCAAGAAGATAAAAGAACTTAACAGCAAACTTGTTGTTTGTATGGACGGGGATTTTACCGTTAACAATCAGCATATGTTTAATGTTCATCCGCTTGCATCAAACAAATATACTCATTATATGCGCATATCATCAATGAATCTTTACAAAAGGACGGAAAGCATAGAGTTTATCAGAAATTGCCTTGATATTTCGGAAATCACGGTTTCGGATGATGTTACTCCCGAAAAAATATATGACAGCCTTGTTAAACTCAGCTTTATTTCTGTTGATGCATATTGGCTTGTGTATCTGGTCAAATATTATCAGGACAATCTTTTTGACCCGAGAGGAAACATATCGGATTTGTATTCTGCAATTTGCATGAGTGTTCTTGAAAGCGGCAGAAAGATTGATTCTGCGGCTGAACTTGCATATAAATTCGAATTCGAGTCGGTGGATTTCTATAAAAACAATCCGTTTTTCGATATCCGCTGGCAGTTGATAAGAAAACACAGAAGCGTTCTTGATTATCTTATTGCCAAGCATTATGCAGGAAAGATTTCCGAGCTTGACTTCAAGAACAGAAGCCGCGAGGAAAACATAAGAAATCTTTCATTTTTCAATATGGTATTGCAGAAGAGCATAACAAGGTTTGTTGTTGCTATGCTCAGAGGTAACGACGATTATGAGTATAAGATTATGATAATCGCCGAGAACTATTATGACAGTCTTTCTCTTTTCGGAAAAAGCGAGTTGACCTTCTGGATGGCAAGGCTTCGCAACCCCGAAAGAAAGAGAAGATGCAGCCAATTGCTGAAGGATTACAGCAGAAAAGAAATTCAGCGTTATAATGATACCCACTTCAAAAGTGATGCCGAAAAGAAAAAGACTGCGTTTTTGATTCGTGGCATTAATGTCAGCCTTATCTATGAAAAGGATGAAACGGCATTCAAATATTACATTAATTCCTTGATTAACGATAAGACAGCAAACACTGTCAACAGAGGATTTCATCTTGAATATTACGGCGATAAACCGTATATTCCGAATAAGACTCTTCTTGATTTTGAGGATGATGTTACAAAGGGCGAAAATACGCTCAATGTGCTGTGCATCTCAATTGATAAGAGAATCAAAAAACGAGATACAGGTAATCTTGTAGTTGTGCTTGAGGTTATGACGCTTTGCAACCTTATTCAGGCAAGGCTTGAGCGAGGGAATGAAGAATCGGTTCTTGATGTAAGACCTTATATGAACAGATGCATCCGTTATCTCGAATGGATTATTGAGCACAAATCTCTTCGTGCCTTCAGTGAAGCTGCGCATTATTTCATGTGGATGCGCAATGAATTTGAAAAACTGATTGCAGAATGCACGGAGGGATGCATATGTTACAGTCCCGCAGCACCGCTCAACAAGTTTTCCAAAGCAAGTGAAATAGAAAGGACGGGCTGGATTAAAGCCGGAATACCTGCTCCCGAAAATATCGTTGAGCATATGTACAACTGTTGGCTTATCGGTATGCTTTATCTCCCCGAATCCTGCGACACAGAGGGATATGACAAAAACAGAATTCTTCAGATGCTTCTGATTCACGACCTTGGTGAAACAGAAACGGGGGATATATGCAGAACTGAAAAAATTAAGAAAAAGAAGTCCTATGATTACCAGGAAAATATGGTTATGCAGTCATTGCTTCTTTCAGGCACATATCCCGAATCGGTGGATATCAGCGGTTATCTCGGTTGCTGGAATGATTGGTCAGCGAGCAACGGAATAAATTATACGGTTGCAAAGGATATTGATAATATTCAGACCATTTTCAGATTTTGCTCTTACTGCACACTTTATCCCGATAAATTTGACACGGATGACGTTGTTTACTGGCTTTCGGGAATTAATGAAATTGAATCCGAAATCGGAAAGGTTATAGCTTCAAAAATCATAAAGAAAAATCCTGAATTTGTTCATATCGTTAAACAGGCAGAAGATATATTCAACGATTAAATATTTTAAAAAAATCACCTTGATTCACGCAGAAATCTGCGAAAATCAAGGTGGTTTCGCTGTTTATAAGGTAAAGATTATTTTTTTATTATATTTTATCGGCAAATTCAGAAAAACAACAGAGAAAAATTATGTTTTTGTTATAAGAAAATTGTATATTTTCCGTATAGGAGTTGTACAGGGACAATTGAAATTACTGTAAAAAGAGAGGATGTAGAAAATGACAGAAAACAAAGCATATGATTTGCAGATGGGATGGGACACATTTGATGTTGCCTGCGAGAAGAGAAAAGAGAAAAATGTTACGGTCAGTGAGGCGTTGATTTTGAGCCTCAGAAACCGTGCGGCAGTGGATATTCACTATATCTCCGCACTTACCGGTGTGGATAAGGATACGGTTATCGAAAGGCTTAAAGGAAGCATTTTTCAGAATCCTGAAACATGGAACGGTAACCTCTACGAAGGTTGGGAACTCTCAAACGACTATATTTCGGGTAACCTGTTTGAAAAGCACAAGGCGGCAAAAGCGGCGTCGGTTTTATTTCCCGATCTTTTTAAAGATAACATCAAAGAGCTTGAAAACTATATGAATATGAATGTTTATTTTGATGATGTCAGTCTTTACCCCGGAATTCCGTTCGTTCCCACAGAGATTATTGATGATTTTATCGAGCATCTTTTCGGTAAGTTTATTTCATCTCCTAATTTCAGAGGAACTACATTGCCGTATCTCGTGAAACGTGATGTGATAACAGGTTCATGGGAAATCCCTATGAAAAAACGTTACAGAGGATACCCTTCAAACATCTCTAAATACGGAACACCCGACAGAAGCGGCATGCATATTCTTGACGACATTCTCAACAACAGAGATATTGTTGTTTTTAATACTCACAGCACTTCAAGCAGTGGAAAGAAAACAGTCAATAAGGCCGCAACGGCAAAGGTTCTTGAGAAGCGTGATGCGATAATCGCCGAATTTGACCGTTGGGTCAAGAATACTCCCGAGATCAGGAAGATTGTTGAAAACTGTTATCTCCGTGAGTATGGATTCATCAGAAAGCGCGTGTTCAACGGAAATTTTCTTGACAAGAAATGGGGCAGCATCATTCTTCGCAGCTATCAGCTCAATGCGGTTGCGAGAATTCTTTTCACAATGAACTGTATGCTTGCGCTCCCCGTCGGCAGAGGCAAAACTTTCATCATTCTTGTTTCTGCACTTGAGTCTTTAAGAATGAACCTGGCAAAGAAGATAATCATTACCCCTCCCAACAATGTTTTTGTTCAGTTTGAGCAGGCGGCTCGTCAGCTTGGTCGTTTCAACGACTTTACTTTTATCAGAATCAAAGATTTTACTCCTGCAAAAAGACAGAGCGTGCTGGATATGATCCGCTATTCCGAAACGGGTATTTTCGTGATTCCTCAGAGCTGTTTTGACCTTATCCCTCTTTCTGAGGATTACTACAAGAACAATATTAAATCAGAACTCGATAAGGTTGTCAGGGCAAGAGGAAAGTTCCTCAACAGTACGCCTGCTCTCAAGCGCAAAGAAAAAGAACTCAGAAAGACTCTTCGCGAGCTTGACGGCAAATCATCTGACAGCAATAAGATTTACTTTGATGACCTCGGAATTAATATGCTCTTTGTCGATGAAGTTCAGGCTTATAAGAATGTTACGATTGAAACTTCAAGCTTTGCCAGAGGAATCAACAGAAAGGGTTCGGCAAAGGCAAACAAGATGCTTGATAAAATCCATTATATCCAGAAGAATAACGGCGGCAAGGGAGTCGTTATTTCAACGGGAACGCCCATCACGAACTCTATGACAGATATTTTCGTGTGGCAGAAGATGCTTCAGAGCGGCGAACTTGCCGTTAACGGGCTTAATAATTTTGATGCGTGGGCAGCAGAGTTCTGTGAAAAAACGACTGAATTCGAAATCGATGTTGACGTAACAAATTACCGTCTTGTAACACGCTATTCAAAATTCATTAATCTTCCCGAGCTTACATCGCTGTTTTCATCGGTTGCTGAGTTCTATACTCACGAGGAGTCCGAGGGACTGCCTGTTTTCAACGGATATACCGATGTTGTTGTGCCTCAGACGGTCAGATTCAGGCAGTTCCTTGAAGAAATCTCGCTTCGATGTGAAGATATCAGAAACGGAAATGTTGCCCCTGATGTTGATAATATGCTCAAGGTTACGCACGACGGAGCATCGGCGGCTGCCGATATCAGACTTGTTTATCCCGACGCACCGTTTTCCGAGCATTCAAAGGTTGCGTATTGCTCAAATAAGGTTTGCGAAATGTATTTCAAAACAGCAAGCAAAAAATGTACTCAGCTTGTTTTCTGCGACATTTCAACGCCCAAAGAAGGCTTCAATCTTTACGATGAACTTAAACGCCTGCTTATTATGAAAGGTATTCCCGCGGAGGAGATTGCGTTTATTCACGATGCAACCGATGATAACAAACGTGAAGAGCTTTTCGAAAAAACACGCAGAGGTGAAATCCGCGTGCTTATAGGCTCAACTATGAAGCTCGCAATAGGCGTGAATGTTCAGGATAAATGCATCGCCGCTCATCATCTCTCCCTTCCGTGGCGTCCGGCAGATGTAGAACAAAGAGAAGGCAGAGTCTTACGCCAAGGAAATTCCAATAAAGAAATATACATCTTCAGATATGTAACTCAGGGCAGTTTTGATGCTTATTCTTATCAGATTCTTGAGAATAAACAGAAAGTTATTTCTCAGATTCTTAAAGGCACTGTTACTTCAAGAAGCATATCTGAAATTGATAATACGGTTCTTTCTTACGGAGAGGTTAAGGCGCTTGCTGTCGGCAATCCTCTTATCAAAGAGCGTGTTAAGGCTAATAATGAACTTTCAAGATACAGAGCCCTCAGAAGCAAGAGCGAGGAAACCAAAATATTGCTTCAGAAAGAACTCAGGGAAATCCCCGGACTTATAGATAAGGGCAATGATATGATTCTTAACTGTGCCCTTGATATGCTTTATCTCCGCAAGCATCCTTTTTCACCGGATGCCGAAGCACGCAATGTTGTCAGAGACAAGATTTCAGATGCAATAAGAAATGTTGTGACTGCAAGGAGCGAGTATGTTATTGAAGAGGATTACTGCGGTTTCAGAATCATTTATCCTTCATATATGACAGCGGACAAGCCTTATGTTTACATTGAGAAAAACGGAAGATATACCGTTGAAATGGGCGAATCCGACAGAGGTATTATGACGAGAATTGACAATGCAATCGCCAGAATTCCCGACCTGCATAAATCTTTTATTAACAGCCGTGATACGCTCGTTATGAGACAGAGCGAAATCAAAGAAGAAATCGAAAACATTGATTTTTATAACGAGGAGATTTCATTTTACAGTGAACTTCTCGAAGATATTGATAAAAAACTGGAGGTAGCTTAAATGAAAACAGATATTTTTGAAGGTATGAATATTCCTTCACTCAGCGTTACTGATGCGGTGAACTGCATTTACAAGGGATATTGCTCGGCAATCAACAAAGGACTGGGAGTGTACTATCTTCCTGCGATTATGCTCTGGGGACCTCCCGGTATCGGTAAATCGGATTTCGTCCGTCAGCTTGCAGTGATTATCGAAAGAGAAACAGGCAAGAAGGTTAATATCATTGATATTCGACTGCTCCTTTTCAACCCCATTGACCTCAGAGGTATTCCTACCGCAAGTGCAGATAAAACGGTTGCGGTCTGGCTCAAACCCAAGATTTTTCAGATGGATGAGAGCGAAGAGGTAATTAACATTCTCTTTCTTGATGAACTTTCCTCTTGTGCGCCTTCGGTTCAGGCTGCGGCTTATCAGATAACCCTCGACAGAGTTATAGGCGAACACCGTCTCCCTGATAATTGCATAGTTATTGCGGCAGGTAACAGAGTCACCGATAAAAGTGTTACTTACAAAATGTCAAAGGCTCTTGCGAACCGTCTTTGCCATATTGAAATCACGGCAAGTTTTTCGTCATGGTTAAATTGGGCAAGAAAGAAGGGAATCCACCATAAAGTTGTTGATTTCCTTGCGGCTCGTCGCGATTATTTTATGGCGTTTGATTCACAGAAGGATGACCTTGCGTTTCCGACTCCACGTACGTGGGAAATGGTAAGCAAGGTGCTTGATGTCTATGACGGCGACGAAAAGGCTGCCCACTCAGTAATAGCGGGATGTGTCGGTTCGGGTGCAGCATCGGAATTTCTGATGTTTTGCTCGGTTTACCGCAATCTGCCGAACATCGAGGACATATTTAACGGCAAAAATCCTGCAGTGCCTTTTGAAACCGATGCGCTTTTTGCTCTTGTTTCATCTATGGTTGCATATGCATACGAGCACAAGGATGATTTCAGGAAGATAGGCAATGCGATTGCATATTCCGAGAAATTTTCTCCCGACTTCAGTGTGTCCTTTATGAAAGAACTTATCAATATTGAACCTGATTACCGCAAGAAACTTATTACCGTCCCTGCTTACGGCAAGTGGATGGAGAGGAGAGGAAGACTGCTCAATGGCATTATCTGATGTTCAGTTAAAAGAATATTCCAAGAAGCTTCTTACCGCTAGAATGAGGCTGGTGGTTTCCCATCCTTTTTACGGTGCATTGCTTATGCATGTCAAGCTTTCTGTTGATGAAGATTGCGAAACTGCATTTACCGACAATGAGAGAATCTGTTTCGGCACAGCATTTCTTGACAATCTTTCGGGCAGAGAAGTGGAGTTTATTATGCTTCACGAGATTATGCATATTGTTTTGCATCACTGCAAAAGAGGCCTCGGATTCAATCAGTTTGTTTTTAATATTGCCTGCGATATTGTTGTTAACTCCACCATCCTTGAAACATATGGCGGAGATGTTTCAAAAATAACGCTTTCGAAATACGGAGAGTCGATGCACACTGTTCCTGACGGCAGAGAAGGCAGATTCTTCTCGGCTGAAGAAGTGTATCAGATGCTTATGAAAAATTATGAATCCGTAAAATCTTTGATGGCAGATATTTTTCGGGATGACCATTCAAAATGGCAGGAAGAAGATCTGAGCAACGAAGAAAAAGAAATCTGGAATCAGCGAGTGATTAATGCAGCGGAAACCGCCTCAAAGATGTCAGGTTCAGCGATCGGAAATATTCCTCGTTTCGCGCAGGAACTTCTCAACAGAGAGAAGAGCCGTTGCCTTGATTGGAAGACTTTGCTCCGTGAGTTCATTGAGGAAGATGTCGGTGACTATTCTTTCAATCCGCCTGACAGACGTTTTTCTGATTCGGGCTTCTTCCTTCCCGATTATAACGTAGAAATAAACGGCGAAAAGGTGAGAAAAATCCTTTTTATGATCGATACATCCGCTTCGTTCAGCAGGAAGATGATATATGCCGCATTTGATGAGATAGAGTCTGCTCTCGAGATGTTCAGCGGAGGTCTTGAAGGATGGCTGGGATTCTTTGACGGTGGTGTGAAAGAACCCGTTCCGTTTGAAAACACCGAGGAACTGAAAAATATAAAGCCTGTCGGTGGCGGAGGCACAAGTTTTATTAATGTGTTCAGATACATCAAGGATAATATGAGGGACGATCCGCCTGTAAGCATTGTTATATTTACGGACGGATATGCAAGATTTCCCGAAGAGGAAGAGACTATGGGCATACCCGTGCTCTGGGTCATATGCGGGACGGATGTTATTCCTCCGTGGGGGATAACAGCAAGAATTAACTAATAAAAAGTACATTCGTAATTCAAAATATTTGAGGAGGCATGTTAATGCGAAACATCAACAGGTTATCACCGAAAATTTACCTTTGGCTTTCGGTTATTGCTGATTTGGTTGCAATGATTATCTACCGTGCAACACTTTTTCAGTGCCTTTTTCTCAGCACTTTCAATGAGTCAAGGGTGGTGCTCTGGATTATATGGGGCGTGTCAGTTACTGTAACTTTTTTACTTACATATGAGCGTAGACGCAATTATCTGTCGGTGGTCACAAATGCGGTTTTTCCGTTCGGCATATATTCCCTTATGGCATATGAAAACAGTTATCTGCCCATATGTGCTTTTGTTGAAATGACAATTATTCTCCTTGGCGGAATATATTGCTTTGCGGTTTATATAAGACCTATAAAAACCGATGATTTTCAAAAGTGCGTGTTAATCCTGAAAAGCAGAGTGAAAAGCAGCATTGTCGGTTTAAAAACCATTGCAGCGGTCTGCTTTTCGGTTATGCTTATTTATATTTCAATCGGTTATGCATTTGATGTGCCTTCTTTTATCCCTGCTGTCAAGCCAAGCGTATCGGTTGCTGAGGATAAGGCAGAAATTCTCGAAGAAAATTTGCCGGTCATTTCAAAAATAGATGATGATATCTGGAAAAAACTCTCTTTTGAGGACCGACTTGATGTTTTGCAGACCCTTGCAAATGTAGATGCTTCTCAGCAAGGTATAAGCCATGAAATCAATGTGTGTTCCGAATACCTCGGCTCATATACATACGGTACATATGATTATTCAACTCATACGGTCACCATCAGTTCGGATGTTATTGAAATGGACACGGCAACGGAGAGTGTCAAAACGCTCTGCCATGAGGTGCGCCATGCATATCAGCATGATGTTGCAAACGCATTTATTTCGTTGGACAAGGATTATCAGCAACTTTTGATTTTTGACGATGTCCGCAAATATTATGAAAACATAGAGGACTATCAGACTGCGGAAAAAGATGGCTTTGATGAATATGAAAATCAGACCATTGAGGTTGACAGCCGTGAATACAGCGAACAGAAAGCGTCTTTCTATTTTTGGGCAGCCGATAAATATCTGGCAGATGCTTCATAAAGAAACGAAATTTTTATTCAGTAGAAACAAGGAGTTGTAAAATATGAAAATCACATACGAAGAATTTAAAATTATGTCACTCAGACCTGCTTTTAATAACGGATCACAGTTTGAAATTGAAGTGACATTTTCTGATGCTGAATTGCACAGGACAGGAATATCAGACACAAAAGCGCTCAATATGTTGATAGGTGACACGGTGAGAGTCAGCGGTGGGGTTAAGATTGACGGAAAAGATGATAAGTATAAGTGGATTACAATTTACATGTGCGGTGAAGAACTTGAAGACTTCATCGGCAAATACGGCGTTGAAAACATCAATGCAACAACCACCCTCAAGCTTGAAATGGCTTATGCAGTATATGAATATGATCAGTACTGCGGAGACTCTGTAACGGAAGAAATAACGGGATATAAATATATCGCCACGGTTTCGGATGAAGTTCAGGAATCGCGCGCAACATCCTGCGAAAGCTGCGATGAAGTGTCTGATAATGCGGCATAAAACGCAATTTAACGGTGATGTTGAAAGGAAGGAATAAGATGGTTTCCGGAAAGATAGTTAAAAATATAATGATAAACATTTCAAATATGGACGATATGGAGCCTGTGTTGGGCAAAAAGCTTAACAACCCCATAAAAGTGGAGCTCTGGAGCGAATCAAAGTCGGGCAAGTATATCCTTGCAATTCGCAATGCGTCATATGTTGTCTTTGAGAAATCTCCTGATGCCGATGTGCAGGAAACTCCGACTTGTAAATATGTCGGTTCAACCCTTATAGGTCCCGAAGAGGAGGATTATGTTTACGATAATGTCATATGGCGTGAATATGGCGGTTGTGCGGTAATACTTTTCCGCCGCATACGCGATTTAAGTTACGCCCCGAGCGTGAGGGTTGTGTTTGACGAGTATGCATATGAACATTCCGAACGCAAATTCAGAACAAAGAACGACAATCCCAAGTTCCTTAAGAGAAAAAATCTTGTCCGTTCTTATCTCGGCAAAACGGTTGAAATTTATATGGACAGACCGCTCGGATATATCCACAAGAAAGAAAACTACGCTCTTACATACCCCATCAATTATGGATTTATTCCCGGCGTTATCGGCGGTGACGGCGAAGAGCTTGATGTTTATCTTCTCGGTGTTGAAGAACCCGTAAGCAAGTTTACAGCAAAGATAATCGGCATCGTTCACAGAGAAAACGATGTTGAGGATAAGCTTGTTGCAGCCCCTGAAGGCGTGAACTTTACGAAAGAAGAAATTGCAGAGCAGGTTGAGTTCCAAGAGAAATATTATGATTCATTCATAGAAACCGAAAATTCATTTTTTGAGTGTTCTCTTAAAGAATGTCTTCTTGACAGAAAAATCCCTGAAGAGCTCGAGCATTATCTTCTTAACAAGCTTGTCTGCCATTGTTCGAATGAGACTTTCAGATTCCCTTCGTGGAAAGAGTTTGATTATCTCGATGAACTCAAGCCATTCAGAGACAAGCCGGATGAATATTATTATGTGGTGAGTCAACGCCCCGAATTCATATGCAGTCCGCGGACTTTGTTTCTCGCATTGTGGAGAAGATACCTGCGTATGAATCCCAAAATGCGGGATGATGTAAAAATTAATCTGAGATTCTTTTTCAGAAACGGGAATCTTTTGATGAAGGTTGAAAGTCTTGAATAAAAGGAAAGAGGTGTAAGATTTGAAAACCAAAAAAATAATAACAGAGCACAGATTTGATGAGCGGATTCCTAAGCTTATCAAAATGCGCTTCGCCTCTTTTAATTACAGATTGCACACAAACGGATACAAGGCGGAATTTATCGACGGATTACCCGCTCCTGTTCCGCTTTATGATGATATCGAATGCTCCGGACACGGCAGATACATCTGCTGTCAGAGAGATGGCAAGGATGAGTTTTACAGTTGGTTTGCTCCTGCCAAAGAGAAAAATATGCCTCTGTTGGTTGTTTTCCCCGGTTATGAAGCGAAACTTAAATCTTATCCCGATGTTTCGGATAAATACAATATGCTTTTCATCTCGCCGCTCGGATATTCAACTCCGCACGGAATAAACATAAGCAAAGCTTGCGTAATGAACACTTGGCCCGTGCTTTATAATACCCTCTGCGGCTTTGAGGGCGGTTATTCGGAGTGGATTGCGGATGCACTTACGGTTATCAAGTTTATCGATGATGAAAATCTTGTCGATGCTGACAAACTTATTTTCGCAGGCACATCGCAGGGCGGTGCGCTGGCTTTGATTCTTGCGAGTTATTACGGCAAGAGATGCATTGCAACATGTGCCGATCTGCCGTTTCTCATCGGATATTCAACTCACAGACTCAATGATGTTGTGTATGAATTCCCGCCTCCGCCCGATATTCGTTTCAGACCGAGTGAAGCAAAAAAACGTTTGGCTCTTGTTGATCCTGAATGGCACGCGTCAAGGCTGAAAATGCCCGTTCTTATAACTTCATCGGATATAGACGAAGATTGTCCCGAAAAGGATATTTCGGTTTTCTATGAAAGAATCCCTGAAACGACAAGAAAAACCTACATAAGGTATCTTGGCAGACCTCACGGCTATTCGGGGGAGTTTTTTGCCGATATGATGAATTTTCTTGATAAAATGAAGGAGGAAGGTTACTTTGATAAAGGTGAATATAATTGATGCCCACAACGATGTTTATATGTTTACTGATGGTGAGGGTAAAATACATATGGCAAAAATGTGGTTCGAGAAGTTCGCGGTGAAACCCGAAGTGGGAGACTATATGTTTATTTCAAAGTCGATTATCACCGACCATGAAGAACGAACAACCCCCAAAACTTACGGTCCGTTCACTAATCTCGGTTTTGCACGAAACCCCGAAAATATGACCGAGAAGGATTTTATTGTTATTGTAAATGATGAGAGGATGCTTGTTTATCAGAGATATTACGGTTAACCGTAAATGAACAACCCGGTCACGAGAAAGCCACCCTGCAAAGCCGATAAGGGCAATGCTTGGTGGCTGTTTGATTACATATTCCGTGAATTTATATTGATTTATTAATTATTTATCTTTAATCCGCTTGACGGACGACAAAAACAGTTGTAAAATTTAAAAAGGTTGGTGATAAATAATGAATACATATTTTAATGAAATAACTTCAAAGCCCGTAAATACTGTTGACGGTAAAATACTTTATAAAATACCCGCAGGCGCAATGTGTGGCAACGGTGATCTCGGTGTTGTTTTTGACAATGACGAAAAAAATCTTATCATTCATATTTCTAAGTGCGATTTCTGGAAATTCACTCCCGGTGCACATAAAGACGGCGGAATAAAAACCGTCGGAAGTCTGCGCATCGGTAACATTGATTTGTCTGAATATAGCATAAAGCAATATTTTGACAAGGGTCTTCTTGAATGCAGATTCGGAAATGTCTCAATTGAATTTTTTGTTGCTCCGGAAAATCTTATTTGCTTTGAAATCAAAGTGTCTGATTCCGAAGAGATTCCTGCAGTTGCTGTTGAAATTCCCGAAACCTGCAATTCAAAGAATTCTTTATTCACTGATAACGGCGTTAACTGTTATCTTCGCAAATTTGACGGTGAAGAGGTTGACAGGGAATCTGCGGTTGCCGTTTGTTTAAGAGAAATCGAATCAAACACATCCGACGGATTCAAAATCGCCCGTTACTGCATTTCGGTTGTCACAAATTTTGATGACAGTCAGTATGCCGATAAAGGCATTGATATGGCTCTGCATTGCGATTATGAGCACTGTAAGGCGAAAACAGAGGAAAAATGGAAGAATTTCTTTTCGGCATCCAGAGTAACTCTTGAAGATAAAGAAATTGAAAAGTTCTATAATTCAAGCCTTTATCACCTTGCGGGATGTATGGGCAACCGTGAATTCCCGCCGGGATTATTCGGCAATTTCATAACGGATGATTTCTTCCCTTGGGCGGGAGATTATCATATGAATTATAACTACGAAGCGCCCTACTACTGCATATTCTCCGCAAACCATCCTGAGCTGTTTGACGGCTATATGGCCCCCGTTAACGATATGGCGGAAAATGCGGCAAAGTTTGCAAAGCTGTTCGGATGCAAGGGATATGCTTTCCCCGTAAGTTTCGGACCGAAGGCACTTGATGTTTATACTCAGAAAGACTGCAAGGAGCACGGTGTTCTCTTCCTCGGCCAGAAGAGCCACGCTGCATATGCCTGCATAATCCCCATAATGCATTGGTTTTCGACATATGACAAAGAATATGCACTTGAAAATTACTATGATTTTGTGTTGAACACAGCCGCTTTCTGGGAGGATTATCTCGTCAAAAAAAGAGGCAGGTACATAATCAAAAATGACGCGGCACACGAAATTCCTTATTACCGCGGCGAAAAATTCAGATACCTCACCCACATAGGTCAGGTGAATACTATAAATGCCATAAACTCCCTTGGTCTTGTAAAGCTGTTGTTCGACGGCATTTACGATATGGCAAAAGAGCTTGGACTTAATTCCGAGAAATATGCTTTGTGGGAGGATATTATTGAAAACCTCAGCGGTTTTCCCACCTTTATTAAGAAAGGCAAAAAATGTTTCAGGTATTCAAAGTTTGGTATCCGCTGGAGAGATGATAACACCGTCGGACTTCAGCACATTTATCCCGCTTCGCAAATTGGATTTTCTTCAGGAGAAGAGCTTCTTAAGATTGCAAGAAACACCTATTTTATCAATGACAGACGACTTGATGATAACGGTTCGAATTCATATCTTCCCGCCGGCGCGAGAATCGGTGTGAATCCCGACTTTTTAATTGAAGGAATTCATCAGAACATAAAGGAATTCGGACTTCCCAACAGACTTTTCCGCCATCACGGTGGCGGTATTGAGCATCTTACAATGGTTCCTGCAACTATTAATGAAATGCTTATGCAAAGTTATGAAGGCATCATCAGAATTTTCCCTTGCTGGGATAAGAAAATGAATGCTTCGTTTGAAAATCTTCGCGCGGACGGTGCGTTCCTTGTTTCGGCTGAAAACAAAGACGGAAAAGTCACATCGCTGAAAATTAAGAGTCTTAAAGGCAGAGTGTGCAATGTTGAATGTTCCGATAAAAAATCTGCAGTGAGAGAATCTGACGGAAAAGAAATTCCGTTCAAAAGAAACGGTAACACAGTATCCTTTGAAACACAAGCGGATAAAGAATATATTCTGATATAAAAATGCAAGCCGGAATCCCGATAAGGCAACGGGGTTCCGGCTGTTTTGTATCGTTATCAAGAATGCATAATTATAAGCCCGAGTTTGTTTGTCGGAGCTGTTTGCAAGATAAAAACCCGCCTCGTTTTAGTGGTTTTGTGTACTGCGATTGACTTTTGTTTATTTGAATGATAGAATAAATTGTCAATATTAATCGGATTTTGCAATTTTATTCATTTTGTTTGATGTTGACGAATAAAGACTGTGTTCAAAATTGATTGGGAGGATTGAATATGCGGCTAAAAATCAAAGAGTGGTTCAGCATACGGTTGGTTAAGAATCCCGGCAGAATGGTGCTCGGTGCGATTTTGCTGTTCAATATCGTGTTTTTTCTTCTGGCATCGGTGATAATCAGCGCATTGTCTCTTGAAGGAACCGAAAAAATGGGAATAATCGAGGCGGCATTCTGTACAATCACCATGATTCTGGATGCGGGCTGCATCCAGTTCGTTGTTGCCGATATCGGCAAATCCGGTGTCGCAATAACTCTTGTATGTCTTTGCGTTGTTCTTATAGGTATGATTTCTTTCACCGGTTCAGTTATCGGTTACGTAACAAATTATATTTCGCATTTTATCGAAAATGCAAACACGGGAAAAAGAAAGCTTAATTTAACAAATCATTTTGTCGTTCTTAACTGGAACAGCAGAGCATCTGAGATTATAAATGATATGCTTTACAGTGATGAAAAGCAGAATGTTGTTGTATTGGTTCAAACTCGAAAAGAAGAAATAGAGAAGGAAATAGAAGAAAGACTTGCAGACACAATAAATCGCGAAAATCAGGCGGTAATAAAAAAATATGAGTCTTATCCGTTTATCAAAAAACAGCTTGCAATTTACAGACACAGATTCAAGAAGAAAGTTACCGTTATTGTTCGCTTGGGCGATGTTTTTTCATCGAAACAGCTCAATGATATTTCCTTGTCAAAAGCCAGATCTGTTATAATACTCGGCAATGATATCAATAACACCGCTTGCAAGTATGAGGTTAAAGAACGGATTGAAGAAAACGGAAGAGGAAATTCGCAGACAATAAAAACATTGATGCAGGTTGCTGATATCACATCCGATTCTTCTTCGGCGGATAATCAGAGAATAATTGTTGAAATAACAGATGAGTGGACAATGGGCCTGGTCCAGAAGATAATTGACGCAAAACAGGTTGACGGCAAATGCAATATAATCCCCGTCAGAGTCAATGAGGTCTTGGGCCAATTGCTTTCTCAGTTTTGTCTTATGCCGGAACTAAACGGCGTTTACAGTGAGCTTTTTTCAAACAAAGGTGCAGAATTTCATTCTGTTGAGAAGCCATATGTTAAAGAAACGGAATTTATAAAGGATTATTTCAAATCGCATAATCACGCAATTCCCATAACAACAATGAGAACCAACGAATCCGACTTTGCTTTTTATTTAGCGGATAATGATGTTGATATCAACAAGGAATCGCAAGTTTCTGAAAATACATATGAGGTTTCTCTGAATAAGAATTATTGGATAGAACGAAAGAATGTCATTATCCTTGGCCACAACAGCAAGTGCAAAAACATTATGGCGGGATTTTCCAGCTTCAGCAGTGAGTGGAAAAACGGTGAAGGGGAAATCGTAAGAATTATTGTTGTTGATGATAAAAAGCATTTGGAAAAAATGAATTATTACCGTGATTATCCGTTCGTTATTGAAACGGTTGAGGCGGATGTATATGACAAGGATGTTGTGTGCTCAACCATCGAACGATTTGTTTCATCTACAACCGAAGATGTCAGCGTTTTGATTCTTTCCGATGATTCTGTTATCAACGAAGATATTGATTCGGGCGCATTGGCAAATTTAATCTATGTAAGAGAAATTATTGATAAGAAAGTCAAAGAAAATCCTGACTTTGATGTTAACAGCATTGATGTTATCGTTGAAATTATCGATCCCAAGCACCACGATGTCGTTAACAGTTACAGTGTAAACAATGTCGTTATAAGTAACAGATATATAAGTAAAATGATAACTCAGATAAGCGAATACGGTGCTTTGTTTGAACTTTATTCGGATATTCTGTCTTATGATTCGGTAGAAGAAGACAGCAAAGAAGTTTACATAAAAAAGGTTAAGAGATACTTTGACTCAATTCCTGAAGAAACTACGGCGGACAAATTTATCAGAGCTGTTTTTGATGCATCTTTAGATGAAAAGACATATGGTGAAGTGAATCCCGCCGTTGTTCTCGGATATGTTAAACCGGGCGGAGAAGTAAAGATTTTTGGCGGAGACTTAACTCGAATATCTGTTAAGCTTGAAGAAAAAGACAAAATAATTTTGTTCAGCGATCACTAAAAAAACAACACGGAGAGGAATTCGGTTTCTCTCCGTGCTTTGTTTTTTCAATTAATTTTATGTTTCTTTATTTATCTTGCGGATAGACAATGCCCGTCATTTTTCTGATTTCGTCCATCTGACGGGTGATGTAAAGGGTTTGTTCTTGCGTAACGACGGGGCTTTCTTTCAGACCTTCGGATGCGCATTTGCAAAAATGGGCAATCTGCTCTTCAAAACCGTTGCCTGCATACGGAGTCGGTATTGTCTGCGTTTCGCCGTTGTTGAAGTAAAGCTCAATTTCCTGCGGTGCATAGAATCTGCGAAGGTGAGCGTAACCCTTTGTGCCGTAAACATAGCCTTCGTTGGGTTTGCGAAGAAGGATTGCGCTTGATATATCCGCGATTGCACCGTTTTTGTATTTGAGCAGAGCGCAGGTGTGGCTGTCAACGCCGTTATAAATATCTGACTGTGCGTTGATTTTGTCAACATCTTTTCCGAGATACCACTCTGCAAAATTCAGTCCGTAAACGCCGACATCAAGCAGTGAGCCGCCGCCGTTTTCGGGTTTAAAAACGTGATGGTCCATTTCGTCTTCGTCCATTGTGTAGCAGAATTTGCCCTCAACGCCGAGAATGTCGCCGAGCGCTCCGCTCTCAACAAGTTCAAGCATTTTCAGCGTGCCCGGCACAAGCCTTGCCCACATTGCTTCCATAAGAAGAACATTGTTTTCTTTTGCGCAGCGGAACATTTCTTCCGCTTCTGCTGAGTTTACCGCCATCGGTTTTTCGCAAAGAACATGTTTACCGTTATTCATCATAAGGCAGGAGCAACCGATGTGGCCCGAATGGGGGACTGCGATATATGCAGCATCGATAACATCGGACTCAGCCATTTTTTCATAGCTGTCGAAACGCACGGGTATATCGAATTCATCGCCGAAATTTTCAGCATTTTCTTTTGTTCTTGATGCAACGGCAACAAGCTCTGCGTCAGGAACATTTTTTATTGCATTTGCAAAGCGGTGAGCAATTGTGCCCGTGCCGACTATTCCGAAACGGATTTTATTGTTACTCATATTTACACCTTCCGTTATTTTGATTTAACTTGACTCTGAATTGTGTTCGATTGTTTTTGAAATAATATAAAATCAGAAAACTGCAGTTTCATATCTTTCGTCTTCATTCTCCAGCATCCCGTATTTTTGCTTTACTCTGTCAAGCTTTTCGAGAAGAGGTTTTCCGAAAACAAACATCATAAGTGCGGTGCAGATTCCCTGACTGATATTCACGGGGAAACCCGATGCAAGTGAAGCTGTTATTGTTGAAAAGTTGATTTCAGGCATCATAATAAATACGTGTGAGGAATCGAGAATCGGCCCTATCCAGAATACATTTGCAAGGAATCCGAATATTGCCATAATCCAAGGTTTTTTCGGGATTTTGTTTTTGATGAACACAAATCCCGCAAGCATTCCGCCTGCACCATATGCCATCATCTGCCACGGCATATATGCACCCTGACCGTAAAAGAAATTGCTTGCAAAAGCGGTGATTGCACCGACGATGAACCCTGCTTCGGGTCCGAATGCAATGCCCGTGAGCATTATTATCGCAAATGCCGCTTTGAAATGGGGAATCGGAATCGCGACTCTGCCGATGACCGCAAGTGCAATCATAACAGCCAACACAACAAGCTCTCTCGCCTGCGGTTTTCTTTTCTCAAACATCATAAAGAACGGAACAGAAAGTTCGATTATGATGAGAACACCCGTTATGTAGTAGCCTTTGCCAGGGAGTTTATCTCCAAGAAACAAGGTCAGAGGAATCAAAGCGAGAAACACAATCAGCATTGCAATGTTTGATTTTTTCATACTGTTTCTCCCTTGTTTTTTCTGTATAACCCAACAACATTTTCAGCCGTAACGGCATTTGTGAAAATGTGTTTACTCATACGGTTTGCCGCCGTTGTGTAGAAGCTGTTGCCGCCGAAGAATTTCTGCGGTGTGTCGGTGGTAAGTACCTGACCGTCGAAGAACATACTCACTCTGTCGGCATATTTTGCACAGAACTCAACGTCGTGCGAAACCATCAGAATTGTTATGCCTTGCTCTTTTAATTTGTTGAGAATATCGGCAAACGTTTCTTTGAAGAAGCTGTCCATACCCTTTGTGGGTTCATCGAGAAGAAGAATTTTCGGCTCGGTGAGAAGCACTTTTGCGAGAGCTGCTCTCTGCTGTTCACCGCCCGATAAATCATAGGGGTGGTTGGTAAGAAGATCTGTTATCTGACAGATTTCTGCAACTTCGGTTACCTTGTTTTTGTCCTTTATCATTTCTTCAAGGTCTTCTCGGACAGTCTTTTTGACAAACAGACTTTTTGGGTCTTGAGGAAGCATTGAAACGCAGTTTCTGAAAAGCTCGCCAGATTTGAATTTGCTGACGGGCTTGCCGAAAACCTTGATTTTGCCACGGTAAGGCTTACAGATTCCGCAGATTGCTTTAAGTGTTGTGGATTTTCCCGCACCGTTTCCGCCGACTATTGCGGAAATACTTCCCGACGGAATATCCATACTGACACCTCTGAGAATATCGGGGGTGTCTTTTTCATATCTGAACCATAACTCATTGAGCGATATTGCAGGATTTTCAATTTTATCATCAATATTTTTGCAAGGAATTTCTTTGATTTCGAGGTCGGTTTCAAATTCTTTATTGAGCCACGCTCTGCCTTCTCTGACAGTCAGAGGACAGTCGCCGTTGCCGTTTGCATTATAGAAAACACGAACGGGAGTAGGCATTGCTGTAAACATAGGGTTACTCTGTTCAAAAAGAAGTTTACCGATATTTCTCGGTGTATCATCGGCAATGATTTTGCCCGAATCCATAACAATTGCTCTGTCGGCATAAGGGAAAATATCTTCAAGGCGGTGTTCGGTTATGATAACGGTTGTGCCGAGTTCGGTGTTGATTTTACGGACTGTGTTGAGAAAATCCGATGCCGCAATGGGGTCGAGCTGACTCGTCGGTTCATCGAGAATAAGAACTTCGGGCTGCATCGCCATAATCGAAGCGAGGTTCAAAAGCTGTTTCTGACCGCCCGAAAGAACGGCAACATCTCTGTGGAACCAATCCTGAATACCGAAGTAACAAGCCATTTCGGCAACGCGGGATCGCATTGTTTTCTGATCGCAGCCCAAACTTTCAAGACCGAATGCAAGCTCGTGCCAGACTTTATCCGTCACAATCTGATCATCGGGATTTTGCATCACATATCCGATTTTTGCAGATTGGTCACGGTTGTTGACCTCTTTCAAAGCAACACCGTTGAAATATATTTCTCCGCTTCTTTTTCCGTGGGGTGTGAGAACGGTTTTAAGGTGTCGGAGCAAGGTTGTTTTGCCGCTTCCCGATTTTCCGCAGAGAACGATATATTCACCTTTTTCTATTTTGAGCGATACATTGTCGAGTGAATTTTTATCTTTTGAGGTCGGATATGAAAAATTCAGATTTTCGATTTTGAAATGTTCCATTGTGCAACCTCCTTGATGTTCAGTATTGTCGGTATCATAAGATATCCGAGATATGCGATAAATCCGATTATATTAAAACCTTTAATTGGCGTGATATTTCTTTCGGGCAGGAATTCGGCATTCATTCCGCCGTTTGCGGCAAAAACGATAACAACGCCGAGCAATACAAACATTAACGCAAGTAAAATCCAATCGGTTTTTGCCATTCGGTAAACCATAAAGCTTGTCCGCTTTGATGTGCCGTAGCCTCTTGAACGCATTGAGTCGCTCGTTGTGATGCTTCCTTCAAGTGCCCACGAAGTGAGAACTCCGATAACGGTCATTCCCGAATTGAATTTGTCTTTGACAGAAGATTTTTCTGCTATCCCTTTTCCGATTGAACTCCGCACTCCGATAATCTGTTTTGCTTTCTGCAAAAGATTCGGTATCATACGGAATACCATAACGAGAAGCAGCGATAATGACGGTACGAGATTACCGAAAAGGCAGGTGAATTTATCACCCGTCAGCACCTTGCCGTAACATCCGAACCACAAAAGCATCAGTACAAAAGTTGCTGCAACGGCTACGCCGTAAACAAGTGCTTCAAGGGTGTAGGGTCTGTCGAAATATGTAAATAAAACCGTTACGCCACGGGTATTTACAACAGGATTAAAAAGTGTTACGAATATGAAAAGCGGTATCATCAATAATATGTTTTTAATTCCTTTTCTGCCGTTGAGAAAAAAGTAATATGCTCCGCTTGCAAATATACCCGTAAGCAGGTAAACGGGGTGCTGCAGAAGAACACCGAAGCAGATTGCTCCGACGAAAAACAGCAGATTCACCGCAGGATGAAGTTTTGAGAATGCGTCTTGTTTCATTATTTCACCGTTGATTATTTTTTGATTCTTTCAAATGTGCCGCTTCCAATGCTCTTGGCCACGGACCAAGAAAAGCCTTTATTCGTGACATTGTTGCCACATCAAAATCAGTCTTTTTTGGCAATCTTCCGAGCTCTTCACTTTTTTTGCGAAGAGTTTCAATTGCCCATTCTTTCTTTTTATTATTAATCATTATTTTTCACCAAACAAAAAAACTCTTTCAACACAAACGGCTGAAAGAGTAATAGTCGTAAATATATAGCAGAGATGACCCGAAAATCGGGTACAAGTCGGCAGCACTCTTCCATCCAAAGATGTTAAACCAAGTTTACGGCAGGTGTTCCGACTGATATGCTGAAGCATAAACACGGTAATGGCGGTTGCTCGGGAGTCTGACCCGATTTCCCTTTTAATCTACTACGCAAAAGCGTTTCAAACCGTTCTTTGATTATATTATTTTTTAAAACCAATGTCAAGGTCTTTGCCCATATCGCAGGTATAATGCCATTCGATTTCGTCACCGTCCGAAAGCTCATAATTTCCGCAGCCTACCGACGGTGATTCTCCGTTTACAAAATATATCCAGCCTGAGGATTTTCCGAAATCCATTTCGTAAATATTATTGATACCTTCAATATATTTCATATTTGCAGAAAACAAAATATCATTCTTTTTGCATACCTCTGAAAACACATCGTAAACAGTGTCGCCGCTTTTTATCTCAATCTCAGTTTTCTCAAGAATAATTCCGTTTTCGGGAATATAGCTTTTATCTTTGTCTTTTATCACTTCGCAACCTATGCTTATGGTAACAGAACCGATTGTATCTGTGTTGTTATTGTCCGATATTGCAGCCAAAGTAAAAACTGCAATTGCTGCAACAATAACAAGCACTGAAAATTTATGTTTTTTTCTTGCAAAAAGCACAACACATATCAATATTGAAATAACACAGACAGAGAAAATTATGAATCGGGTAGATTCATTTTTGTTTACGCTCATCTCTCCTGTTTTTATTTTGGATGTATCGGGTTCGAAAGTTGTTGTTATGTCTGTGATTTCTGAAGTATTCTCAATGAAAATTGTTTTTTCAGACGTTGCGGGTTCCGTTAAGATTAATCGGGTTGGGATTGTTTCGGATTCAATTGTAATGGTTGTTGGTTTTTTTGAAGTATTTCTGTTCTCAATGAAAATATAAAAAGGAGGCTTACCGTTTTTTGCGTTCTCATAAGCAATTGAAGCACTTAAGACCTGTGCCGCTGCTGTTGAATCGGAAGCGCCGCCTTCTCTGTGACAAAAACTACCATCGGCTAAAAGAAAACTGTTCATCCCGTCAAAAACTGTATTACCGTTTTTTATGAATCTGTTATCTTCGCAAACATCAATGCCCAAAGAAGAAACAGCTATTACAACTTGTGCCGCACTTTCGGGATTTTCAACTCCGTATGCTGAGTATCCGCCGTTTTCGAGCTGACGAGCAGAGAGAAACTCAAGGGCATCGTTGACTGAAGATTCAACGGCAGGATTATCATTATAATGAACAGCCAATGCCTGAACGGTCATTGCAGTTACATCAACATCGCCGTATTCTCCCGCAACAGACCAGCCACCGTCCGTATGCTGAAAAGAGAGAATTTCATCGACAAGTCCGTTCAGGGAATGTTTATCGCTTGCATATCCGTTGTTTAGTAAATGCAAGCCGAAAACAAGGCTCATTATTCCTTGTTCTCCGATTGAATCGGCAAGGACTTTGTTGATATATGGGTTGGTATTATCGCCGATTGCAATGTAAGTGAGTGCGTATTTCAGACGGGAAGAAGCGGAGCCAATCTCGTTTTTCGAAAGATAGCCATTCAAAGCTTTTTTGTAATCCGAAAAGTCGTATTTGCCGTTATTACTCAAAGCAATAATATACCACTCGGAGCCTGCTCCCGCGTTATGGGTCAAATCACCGTTGATCCATTCCTGAACGGAATCCGCAGATGACTTTTGCAGATTATATTCAATTATTCCTTTTTCATACTGTTTCGCGTTGCTGCCGTATGCGACAGCAGGAATAAATCCCGCCGTCGCAATGATAAGAGCAACAACAAAAACTTTCAGCTTGTAAAGCATCCTCATAAATCAGGCGAAAATTGAAAGAATGAAGTTGATGATTGCTGAGAAAAACGAGGTTATTGCAGAAAGAACAGATGCGATTATTCCACCGTTAATCTGAGCTGTACATACGGGAGGAACAAGCGTTTCAGATCCGGAAACTGCACTTATAATATGGTTGCCTGCATCGCTGATCTGTATTGTTGCCTTGCCGTTTGCATCAGTTTTCACTCCTGTTGCTTTGCCGTCAACGGTTATTTCTGCATTGGCAACGGGAAGTGTTACGGGATTCCAGTTTGCATCATAACCTGCACTGCTCAGAGTCAGTTCAATGTCTGAATTTGCATCTGCCGTAACAGAAAAATTGTTGAAGAAGCAATATTTATCCGAATAATATTTACTGTCGGAATAAACAAATGCGTTAAGATAATCACCGTTTTTTACTGTGTCCGCAAGGCTCCAACAGGACGAATTATTGATATAGTAGCCAAAGTTTCCGCTTGTATCTCCCCAGAGCTTTCCGATTGAAAGTCCGTAGTCTTTGTGGATGTAATAGCTGTAGCCCGCCTTGGCTCCGCCTGGATATGCAGCTTCGTGTGCCGCATAGAGAGCGTCGTTGACGGTAAGAGTGTTGTCACCGTCAATATCGGTAACGGTAACTTTTGTTTGTGCAGTAACGAGCTGACCTTTGTTTGAGATTGAAACATAAACGGTTGCGGAAGCGTTATCCGCAAAGGTTGTTATGTTTATGCATCCCATAATCACAAGAAATGCAAACATAACCGAGAACAATTTTTTCATTCTGAAAACTCCTTTGAATAAATTTTATCAAAACAGTGGCCACTGATTTTGAACATAAAAAAATACCCTTTTAACCCGAAAGTTAAAAGAGTACAACAGACAAACAACTCAACAAAAGGCAATAAAAAATGCACACCCGATATACTGTTAAGCAGTTAATCGGTTGCACTCTTCTCACCAAAGTTGTGTTTAACCAGAATTGATACGGCAGGTGTTCTGACTTATACAAAAAATAAATTTGTAATTTACAGTAATGGCGGTTGTTCAGGATTTGAACCTGATTTCCCTTTTGATTTACTCAGTATACAACTTTTCAAACCGTATCTTGTCAATTCATATTCTATTGTCGTATATTATAGTCTCATCTTTCGGCATTGTCAAGGGTCGGATAATTAATATTTGCATTTGACGGATTTATGTTGTATAATTCATTTCAGCAATAAATTTCAAGGAGATCGCGATGAAAAAGCAAAACAATCTCATCAACCTTGCTCTTTCTGCAATGTTTCTTGCGCTTGCGTTTGTGATGCCGTTTCTGACGGGGCAGATTCAGCAGATAGGCAATATGCTCTGCCCGATGCACATTCCCGTTATTATCTGCGGTTTTGTCTGCGGCGGACCCTGGGGGCTACTTGTCGGTTTTATCGCACCGCTTCTGCGTTCATTCGCGTTGGGCATGCCGCCGATGTATCCCACTGCATTTGCAATGGCATTCGAGCTTGCGGCTTACGGACTGATGAGCGGAGTTCTCTACCGCGCATTGCCGAAAAAGAAAGGCTACATATACTGCTCGCTTATTATTGCGATGATTGTCGGCAGGCTTGTGTGGGGGACTGTTCAGTTTGTTTGCATGGGACTTGATGCTTCAAAATTTGGTTTTGATGCATTCTGGGCAGGCGCAGTGGTAAACGCACTCCCGGGAATTATTCTTCAGATTGCGCTTATTCCTGTTGTTGTTATGCTTCTTGAAAGAACAAAGATCATTGGTAAAAAGTTATAATTAATCGGACAAACGCCAATTTATGGTTTATACATTTTTAAAAAGGAGACTATTATGAATATTATTTACACAAAAAATGCGCCCGATGCAATCGGACCTTACTCGCAGGCGATCGTTACTAACGGACTTGTTTTCACTTCGGGACAGATAGCAATTAACCCCGAAAGCGGTGCGGTTGAATCACAGACGGTAACGGAGCAGACCGAACAGGTTTGCAAAAATATAAAAGCTGTTCTTGAAGCCTCGGGAAGCAGCCTTGAAAAGGTTGTGAAAACGGTTTGCTTCCTTAAGGATATGAGCGATTTTGCAGCTTTCAACGAAGTTTATGCAAAATATTTCACAGGAAAGCCCGCACGCTCCTGCGTTGCGGTAAAGGAACTTCCGAAGAATGTTCTTGTAGAAATCGATACCGTTGCGGAAGTATAAAGGTATTATAAAGTTTTTATACATTCAAGGCATACATAAAAAATTCCCCGTACAGTCATCTGTGCGGGGTTTTGTTTGTGTTTCAGAGGTTATAAAATGTACATTCGCGACTTCACAAAATGTAAATATAATAATAACAGTAATATTCATTCATCAATCAAACGAATGAAGAAAGAGAAACGAACGGTTAACTTGATTATTTGTTGATTTGCACTTGAACAAATTGAAAACAAGTTGTATAATAAAGGTATATTTGTAAATCTGACTCATACAGAGGTGAGATAAATGAATATACTGCATATGAAATATGCGGTTGAGGTTGCAAAAGTCGGCTCGCTCAACAAGGCGGCGGAGAGCCTTTATGTTGCACTTCCGAATATCAGCCGCTCGATCAAAGAGCTTGAAGCGGATTTGGGTATAGCTGTTTTTGACCGTACGGCAAAGGGTATGGTGCTTACTCCCGAAGGTGAGGAGTTCATCGGCTATGCGAAGGATATCCTCAAGCAGATTGAACAGGTTGAAAATATGTATAAAAGCGGTCAGGCAAAGAAACAGAAATTCTCGATTTCCGTTCCGCGCGCCTGCTATATTTCCGATGCATTTGCGGAATTCTCCAAAATGCTTTCAAAGGATGCCTGCGAAATTTTCTACAAAGAAACCAATTCGCAGAGAACAATCAACAACATACTCAATCACGACTACAAGCTCGGCATTATCCGTTATGCGGAGAATTTTGATAAGTATTTCAAATCGATGCTTGAGGAAAAGGCCCTCAGCTACGAAATGGTTACGGAGTTTTCCTACTGCCTTATTATGAGTGCAGATAATCCGCTTGCAAAAAAAGATGTAATAACCTTCGATGACCTGACGGATTACATTGAGATTGCTCACGCAGACCCTTATGTGCCGTCGCTTCCGCTTGCAAAGGTTGTTAAATCGGAACTGCCCGATAATATTGATCGCAGAATTTTTATTTTCGAAAGAGCGAGTCAGTTTGATTTGCTTTCGCAGAATCCCGAAACATTTATGTGGGTTTCTCCCGCACCGCCGGGCGTTCTTGAAAAATATAATCTCGTTCAAAAAAAATGCGTAGATAATAAAAAAGTATATAAAGATGTTTTGATTTATAAGAACGGTTACAAGCTGACAGAGCTTGATAAAAAGTTCATAACCGCTCTTTGCGAATCAAAACGCAAGCACCTCAGCGGTGAAATTTCCAGGGCTCGTCCGTAATGGATGAGCCTTGAATTTTTTTATCGATATCAGGGTTATCGATATTGATAATACCGATTAAACATTTTAATAATTCCCAACTTCTTAAAGATTTGTTAAGATAACTACGGTCCTAAGAGAAAGGAGGAGTTACGGTGGAAAAAACAGGAGTAACCAAAGCGACATTGGGCAGACTTCCGCACTATCTTCAGTTGCTGCGTGAGCTTCCGCTTGACGATGTGCCTTATATTTCAGCAACCGTAATTGCAAAGAAGCTTTCTCTCGGTGAAGTTCAGGTCAGAAAAGACCTGAGCGCCATAAGCGGCGCGGGAAAACCGAAGGTCGGCTACAAGACCGTTGACCTGATAAAGAGCCTTGAAGCTCATCTCGGTCAGGGCGACATGACAAACGCTGTGCTCATCGGTGCAGGGAAGCTCGGAAAAGCGCTTCTCGAATTTGATGACTTTGAAGATTACGGGGTGAAAATCATCGCCGCATTCGACTGCAACGAAACACCGATACGCTACAACCGCACGATTGAAATTCTGCCGATGAATGATTTTGATTCATTCTCAAAGCAAAACAATGTCAGAATCGGAATCATAACTGTTGGCGCGGGGTCTGCACAGGATGTGTGTAACCGTATGATTGAAAGCGGAATCACGGCAATCTGGAATTTTGCTCCGTGCAACCTTGAAGTGCCCGACGGAATTCTTCTCAAGCAGGAAAGACTCGCACTTTCACTCGCATATCTTAACAATAAATTAGGTAATTAATTTCAGGAGGATAATAAAATGGCTACTAAAACTTACGAAATCATCGACGGCGTTGAAAAGCTCAACGAAGCTATTCTTCGCGTAAGAAAGGCTCAGCAGGTTTTTGCAACCTACACTCAGGAGCAGGTTGACAAGATTTTCCTTGCTGCCGCTTCCGCAGCAAACAAGGCAAGAATTCCCCTTGCAAAGATGGCTGTTGAAGAAACAGGCATGGGTATTGTTGAAGACAAGGTTATCAAGAACAACTACGCTTCAGAATACATCTACAATGCATACAAAGACACAAAGACCTGTGGCATAATCGAAGAGGACAAGGCTTTCGGTATCAAGAAGATTGCAGATCCCATCGGTGTTATTGCTGCGGTTATCCCCACAACTAACCCCACATCAACCGCAATTTTCAAGTGCCTTCTTGCTCTCAAGACAAGAAATGCTATTATTATCTCTCCGCACCCCAGAGCAAAGAACTGCACAATCGCAGCTGCAAAGCTTGTTCTCGAAGCTGCTGTTGAAGCAGGTGCTCCCGAAGGAATCATCGACTGGATTGATGTTCCCTCACTCGAAATGACAAACACAGTTATGAAGGAAGCGGACATTATCCTTGCAACAGGTGGCCCCGGCATGGTTAAGGCAGCTTATTCAAGCGGTAAGCCCGCTCTCGGCGTTGGCGCAGGTAACACTCCCGCAATCATCGATGACAGCGCAGATATCCTTCTTGCTGTTAACTCAATCATCCACTCAAAGACATTCGATAACGGTATGATCTGTGCTTCAGAGCAGTCTGTTATCGTTATGGAAAACATCTACAATACAGTTAAGGAAGAATTTGCAGCAAGAGGCTGTTACTTCCTCAACCCCGCTGAAACAGAAAAGGTAAGAAAGACAATCATCATCAACGGCGCTCTCAATGCAAAGATCGTTGGTCAGCCCGCTGCAAAGATTGCAGAGCTTTCAGGTGTAACTGTTCCCGAAGGCACAAAGATTCTTATCGGTGAAGTTGAAAGCGTTGATATCAGCGAAGAATTCGCTCACGAAAAGCTTTCACCCGTTCTTGCAATGTACAAGGCAGAAAGCTTTGAAGATGCACTTACAAAAGCTGAGCATCTTGTTGCAGACGGCGGCTACGGTCACACATCTTCACTCTATGTTAACGAAGTTACCGAAACAGAAAAGATCAACGAGTTTGCTGCAAGAATGAAGACTTGCCGTATCCTTGTAAACACTCCCTCATCACACGGCGGTATCGGTGACCTCTACAACTTCAAGCTTGCTCCCTCGCTCACACTTGGCTGCGGCTCATGGGGCGGTAACTCAGTAAGTGAAAACGTTGGTGTTAAGCACCTTGTAAATATCAAAACTGTTGCAGAAAGAAGGGAAAACATGCTCTGGTTCCGCGCTCCCGAAAAGGTATATATCAAGAAAGGCTGTCTTCCCGTTGCTCTTGATGAGCTCAAGAATGTTATGGGCAAGAAGAGAGCATTCATCGTAACAGATACATTCCTTTATGAAAACGGCTACACCAAGCCCATCACAGACAAGCTCGATGAAATGGGCATTGCTCACACAACATTCTTCGATGTTCAGCCCGACCCCACACTCCTCAACGCAAAGAACGGTGCAGCTCAGATGGCAGCATTCAAGCCCGATACAATCATCGCTCTCGGCGGTGGCTCGGCAATGGACGCAGCAAAGATTATGTGGGTACTCTATGAGCATCCCGAAGCAGACTTCATGGATATGGCAATGAGATTCATCGATATCCGTAAGAGAGTTTACACATTCCCCAAGATGGGCGAAAAGGCATATTTCATCGCTGTTCCCACATCGGCAGGTACCGGCTCAGAGGTTACTCCTTTCGCAGTTATCACTGACGAAAAAACAGGTGTTAAGTATCCTCTTGCTGACTACGAGCTTCTCCCCAACATGGCTATCATCGACACAGATTTCCATATGTCAGCTCCCAAGGGTCTCACAGCTGCTTCAGGTATCGACGCTGTAACTCACGCAGTTGAAGCTTACGCAGCAATGCTTGCAACCGACTACACAGACGGTCTTGCACTTCAGGCACTCAAGAATATCTTCACATATCTTCCCAGAGCATATGAAAACGGTCAGACAGATGTTGAAGCAAGAGAAAAGATGGCTAACGCAGCAACAATGGCAGGTATGGCATTCGCAAACGCATTCCTCGGCATCTGCCACTCAATGGCTCACAAGCTCGGCGCATTCCATCACCTTCCCCACGGCGTTGCAAACGCACTTATGATTGAAGAAGTTCTCCGCTTCAATGCTTCGGAAGCTCCCGCAAAGATGGGTACATTCTCACAGTATGACCATCCCCACACTCTTGCACGCTATGCAGAAATCGCTGATTACCTCGGCCTTGGCGGCAAGAACAACAACGAAAAGCTTGAAAACCTCATCAAGGCAATCAATGAC
>JAZRLY010000065.1:0-2372 GCA_045647065.1 Acutalibacteraceae bacterium | reverse complement strand
TTATGAATTTGAAAACCTGCTTCAGGAAGCAAACAACGCCCTTGTACAGCAGGCAAAAAACGAAGGCGGAATAGCACTCGGCTATACCTGCTACCATATCCCCGAGGTTTTGCTCAACTGCGGAAACTGCTTTTCCGTCAGACTCCGTGCACCGCGCACGGGCTCAATGGATATTGCTACATACTATATGAGTGCCTTCCTATGCGGTTTTTCAAAGGCTATTCTTGAACGAGCAATTGAGGGCGGATACAATTTCCTCAACGCACTTCTTGCAAGTGAAACCTGCTCCGAAATGAACAGGGCGGCAGAGCATTTTGAACTTCTCAAGCTTGTTGAAAATGACAAGTTTTTCCTGAGCTTTCTTGATATGCCGTTCAAAATTGCTGACCACACTGTCAAGCACTATGTTACACAGACGAGAAACAAAATCCTCAACAAAATGACCGAGGTTTACGGTGTTGATACATCCGATGCGGCATTGCTCAAGGCTGTTGAAGAACACAACGAGGTCTGCCGTCTTATAACGGAAATCGGCGAATACAGAAAAGAGGATAATCCGAGAATAACAGGATACGAGTATCATATTCTTAATCTTGTTACATATTGCTGTCCCAAATCACTTATTCTGCCGAAGCTCCGTGAAACCGCAGAAGAGCTCAAGACAAGAGAGCCTGATGCAAAAAAGAATTTCAGAGCGAAGATAGTTGTTGTCGGCTCGGAGATGGATGACCCCGATTTCACCGCACTTATTGAAGACAGCGGTGCATTGGTTGTTGCGGACAGATACTGCTTCGGTGCTATGCCCGGCAGAGAAGAAATAAAAATCAATCCCGATGAGGATGTGCTCACACAGATTTGTTTGCATTACCTTAAAACAAGCCAGTGTCCCCGTTATATGAGCCACGAAAAGGTTCAGGAACGCAGGGATTACGTTAAAAAGCTTGTTGACGATTATCATGCAGACGGTGTTATGTACGAACAGCTCAAGTTCTGCGAATACTGGGGCTACGAAAGAGCACTTGCTTCATACGTTATGAGTAACGACTACGGTGTACCCACCGCCGCGATTGACAGACAGTATACCGCTTCCGCTTCGGGACAGCTGCGTACACGCGTTCAGGCTTTTGTTGAAAGCCTTGAAATCAAGAAAATCCAGAAGGAAAGGCAGGCGAAGGAAAATGGCTGACTTCGGTAAGCTTTACAGCGATGACCGCAAGGCTCTGCTCAAGCACAGAGAATGGCGCGGCTTCAAGGATACGATGTATGACTACTATCGCTGGCTTGTAACCTGGAAGGATATGATAGTCATGGTGCTCAAGGCACCGATATCAACGGTAAAGGGATTGTGGAAATACCGTTGGATGGCATCCTATCTCTCTACACCTTCATTTATCGACAGACACACCGCAGGACTCAGGGGCACACACCTGCGCATCGTTCACCTGCATTTCAATATGATTGTTAAGCACGCAACAGGACTTATTCACACTTCCTTTGTTGCTGACGAAAAAATCAATCCGAACAACAAGCTTTCAAAAAAGATTGTTCTGACGGACGAAATTATTCCGAACGAAATCTTCTCAGGTTTCCCGAATCTTAAGGTTGTTCCGTTGCAGACTATTCCCATTTTCCTTACATCAATGGTTGACCAGCAGATAACTCCGCCTTACCTCGAGGTTACGGAAAGCTTCGGTGTGCCTGCGGACGTTTGTCCTCTTCCCTCTGCTGAAGCAGGTGTTGCAATCGATGACGATTATCCGAAAATGGGTTGCTGTATGGTTGCAACAAATATGCCGTGCGACGGCTCGGTTATGAACTCAACTTTCCTTGACCGCAGACTCAAGCTTCCCGTTCATCTTTTCAATATACCGCTTCGTTATAACGATGAAGATGTTCAGGAATATGCTGTTGAAGAGGTAAAAGAGCTTATTAAATTTATCGAAGAGCAGACAGGCGAGAAGTTTGAATGGGACGTATTCTTCAAGGCTCTTGAAACCTCCAACGAACAGCTAGAATATGAGCTTGAAAAATGGGATATAAACAAAACAGATTATCCGCAGATGACAGGCGCAGCATTCTGGCTTTACAGAATCTACTATTTCAATCTTTCGGGCGGTGTTGATAAGCGTTTCCTTAAGGTTGACAAGAAGGTCAACAAGCTTATGCTCAAGGGTTATGAGAAAAAAGAACCCGTTTCCAAAGAGATGCGCCACCGTGCAGTTGTATGGAGCTGTCCTGCAAACTACTACACGAGCTTTGCAAACTGGCTTGAAAACTGCTGGGGTATGAATGTTGTTATGGATATGGAAACAATGATTTCCTATATCAAATACAACACCGAGGATAAGGAGCAGGCACTCAAGGATGTTGCC
>JAZRLY010000064.1:0-2476 GCA_045647065.1 Acutalibacteraceae bacterium | reverse complement strand
CATTTCTTCTTTTATTTCACGATTTAAGCCATCTTCTAATGTTTCACCTATTTTTATATGACCACCGGGTAGAGCGTATTCATTCCCGTTTTTATCTCTTTGAACAAGGATTTTATTGTCTTTAACCAAAACAGCCACAGTTCTCAAATCACAGATATATTCATCAGTTGAAAACAGCCAATCTTTATTCATACATACCACCTTTTGTTATTATTTCAACAATTCCTTTTGAAACATTTCAACATGCATCATTATATGCCCTATATTTCCTTCACCTGCGTATTGTGTTGGTCAAAAAAGTTGTTATCTAATGTTGACCAATACAAGTCATTTTCATCACCACAAGCATTTATCTCTTTATTTAATTTACCAACATAAACTTCAACATAGTCAACAAATTCTTATTTGTCAAACTGATAAGCAAAACTATTTAAATAAAACACAGATTAATATTGTTTCAAATCAAATTTTATAAAAACAACAGATTCCGCAGGGAGAGAATTTTCAAAATTATAATCTTCCCATACAGAGCCGTCTTTGATGATTTTACATTCTGATATATTACGGATACCGTTAATATCAAGTTTAATTTCTGTATCTTCCGTGTTTATGTTTGCTATAACAAAACAGCCGTCTGCTCCTTTGGCGGCGCAGGCGTAAACTCCTTCGGGAAGTTCACTGACATAAACTTCTGTTACACGCTGATAAAGTTCACCGAAAGCAACGAACGAATAGTAGGTCGGAAGAGGTTTGAAAGTCACGCAGTCAAACAGTCCTGCATATATTCCCATATTGCATCTCGCATCATAAAACATTGCACTGTTCAACGACGTATTCTGTAAGGCGAGCATCATTGCGCAGGAAAGTGCGGCGTGTCTGGTTGTTCCTTTCAGGTCGGGTTGGCAGTTCCATTCGTTCAGCGTGTGTTCGGTGTCCGTATATCCTGCATCATCCAATCTCTTTCGGGCATAATCTGCCCATTGAACATTTGCTTTCACATCGGCATAACTGTGCCACGAGAAAAAGTCCAGAGGACAGTTGTGAGCCTTGATATAGCTTAAAAATCCGTCGAAGAAATCAATGAAATACTGATATCTCGGTGAACATGCGCCAACGTTGGTCTGACTGTCAGTAACAGCATAAAATCCGCAACTTGCATAACCGCCGATTTTAAGATGCGGAAACTTTTCTTTCAGATATGTTGATGCAACTTCGTATAACTTATAATAATCCTCGGGTGTACCTGTCCACATCTGATTTTCTTCGGGATCTTCAAAATTATCGGGTTCGTTCCAAATTTCCCAATAGGTTATGTGATAGCGAAAACCGTCTGCCCAGCCTTCAGTGTAATGGCGGATAATACCCTCGCAGATTCTTGCCCATTTTTCATAGTCGATTGGCGGATTGATGCGGTAAGCTTTTATTTTACGGTAGTTTTCAATTGTAACGCCTAAACGGAAAAACGGCTCGATTCCACGCTCAACAAGTGCAGTTATGAGCAAATCCGTAAAAGCAAAATCATAGCTTTTCGGGTCATCGGCATCGGCTGAAAAATCACGGAATATGTTCGGAATATCAACGTAAAGATTTCCGCCGAAAGGACCTCCGACATCGTGCAGACGGGAATACGGAATATGAGCTTCTTTCAGATAATCGCACATTGAAAAATCAATCCCTATGAAAGGCGGCTGACCAACTCCGTGCATCGGCTTTATTGTGCCGATTTTATGAGAAAAATCTATAGTAATTGTTTTCAATCGAAGCACCTCCTTATTTGTGATTGAAAGAGTTAATGCTGAAATGTTTTGATAATGATAAGTGAAATAATTCCGATCAGAACACCTGAAACCGTTTTTTTGCTCAATTTTTCATTATAAACAATTGCCGCAACAAGGGTAGAAATAATTGTTCCTCCACCGTTGATAAATGTGAATAATATCACGGGAGAAACGAGTTTTGTGCAGGCGGTTGCGAGTTGATTGATAACAAAAACCGCAAGTGCAAGTGCAATTCCGCAGATTATGAGTGCTCTCGGGAATTTTGTTTCGCATCCGTCTGATTTGTTTTTTGCCGACATAATCAGATATGCAATCCCCGCAAGAATTGCGATTACTCCGAATGATATGAATGAAAAAACACTTATATCTCCGTCTGTTACATAATGCGTGAACATCTGCTGTGCAAGCATTGTTCCGCCGTTTGATACCATTGAACCGACGAGCAACAAAACTGTTTTATAACTGAAGTTTGAATAAACCGTTTTCGATGCTCCTATCAACAGATATGCCGAAACAAAGAACAGACCGAGACCTGCCACCTGTATAATCGATATAGGCTGATTGAATAAAACCGCACCGGCAATTATAGGAATTATCATTCCTGCTGTTCCGAACATTGAGTTGAGACTGACTGTTCCGCTTTTTAATGCATATGTACCGCAACATCCGGAAACGAAAAGACATAAACCCGAAAACGT
>JAZRLY010000063.1:0-39339 GCA_045647065.1 Acutalibacteraceae bacterium | reverse complement strand
GAGGTTGAGGTTTCTCAGGCAGGCCACGTTCACCGCCAGCGTTTCGTAAAAGGCGGCAACATAGAAACAAATCTTGAGATTGTAGGCGATACGGAAGAAACCGGAACATTCATCCGCTTCAAGCCCGATCCGCTGATTTTCCAGGAAACAACAGTTTATGATTTTGAAACTCTTGAAAGAAGACTCCGTGAATCGGCATTCCTCAACGCAGGTCTTTCGATTACTCTCACCGACAGCCGCGACCCCGAAAACATCATCAGACGCGAATACTGCTTCGAAGGCGGTCTTTCCTCGTTTGCATCTCATATGACCGCAATCAAGGGCCTTACTCCTCTCCACGATGAACCCGTTCATTTCTCGGGCGCAAAGGGCGACAGATACGCAGAGGTTGCTCTGTTCTATAACGACAGCTACAATGAGCTTATTCTCTCATTCGCAAACAACGTACGCACCGTAGACGGCGGTACTCACGAAACAGGCTTCAAAAATGCGCTGACCAGAGTATTCAACGACTACGGCAAGAAATATAAAATCCTCAAAGACGGCGATAAGAAGCTTTCGGGCGACGACGTAAGAGAAGGTCTTACCGCGATTATCTCCGTAAAGCTTACCGAAGCGCAGTTTGAGGGTCAGACCAAAGGCAAGCTCGGCAACACCGACATTCAGTCGCTCGTGAACGCACTTGTTTACGACAAGCTGATGACATATTTTGAAGAGAATCCCGCCGTTGCAAAGGCGATATTCTCAAAGGCACTCGATGCCGCAAGAGCAAGAGAAGCCGCAAGAAAAGCCCGTGAGCAGGCAAGAAGAAAATCCGTGCTCGAAGGCAACTCACTCCCCGGTAAGCTTGCAGACTGCACCGAAAAGCAGGCTGAAGGCACCGAAATTTACATCGTAGAGGGTGACTCGGCGGGCGGTTCCGCAAAAGAAGGCAGAGACCGTACCTACCAGGCTATCCTTCCCCTCTGGGGTAAAATGCTCAACGTTGAGAAGGCAAGACTCGACAGAGTTATCGGCAACGATAAGCTCCAGCCCGTTGTTACCGCTCTCGGTACAGGCATAGGCGACGATTTCGATATCAGCAAAATCCGCTACGAAAAAGTTGTTATCATGGCCGATGCCGACGTTGACGGTGCGCATATCAGAACTCTTCTTCTCACATTCTTCTTCCGCTATATGCGTCCTCTCATCGAAGAGGGTCACGTTTATCTCGCTCAGCCGCCTCTTTTCAAAATCAGCAAGGGCAAGAAGTTTGCCTATGCATTCTCCGATCAGGAGAGAGACGAAAAGATTGCGGAATTCGGCGGAAGCTGTGACATTCAGCGATACAAAGGTCTCGGTGAAATGGACCCCGAGCAGCTCTGGGAAACCACTATGGACCCCGCATCAAGAGTTATGCTCCGCGTAACCCTTGCCGATGCCATGGAAGCTGACGAAACCTTCTCAATCCTTATGGGTGATAAGGTTGAACCCAGACGTGAATTCATTGAACAGAACGCAAAATTTGTTGCGAATCTTGATATTTAAGGAAAGGACTGATTGAAAATGAGTTTTGGCGACGCAAGAGATACCCAGAAAATTATAAATGTTGACCTTAACAAAGAAGTGCGTCAGGCTTTCCTTGATTACTCGATGTCGGTTATCACATCGCGTGCTCTTCCCGATGTCAGAGACGGCTTAAAGCCTGTTCACCGCAGAATTCTTTACACAATGCACGAAAACGGACTGACCCCCGACAAGGCATACAGAAAGTGTGCTGATACCGTCGGTTCGGTTCTCGGACGCTACCATCCCCACGGTGACGCATCGGTTTATGATGCGATGGTACGTCTTGCACAGACTTTCTCAATGAGATATATTCTCGTTGACGGTCACGGTAACTTCGGTTCGGTTGACGGCGACCCCCCTGCTGCATACCGTTACACAGAGTCGAGAATGAGTAAGCTTTCACTCAGAATGCTCACCGATATCGAAAAGGATACCGTTGATTTCACCACCAACTACGACGACCGTCTTAAAGAACCCACCGTTCTTCCGTCAAGATTCCCCAATCTTCTCGTAAACGGATCGGTAGGTATCGCCGTCGGTATGGCAACCAACATTCCTCCCCACAACCTCGGCGAGGTTATCGACGGAATGTGCGCAATGATTGATAACCCTGATATTACCCTTGAAGAGCTTATGGAGCACATTCAGGGCCCCGACTTCCCCACAAAGGGCGTCATTATGGGCAGAGCGGGTATCAGAGCGGCTTACGGCACGGGCAGAGGCAAGATCACTCTTCGTGCAAAGGCGGAAATCGTTGAAAAGAAAAACGGCAGATTCGAAATTCAGGTAACTGAAATTCCTTATATGGTCAACAAGGCAAGGCTTATTGAAAGCATTGCAGACCTTGTAAAAGACAAGAGAATCGAAGGAATTTCCGACGTTAACGACTATTCGTCAAAGAAGGGTATGCTTATCTCGATTGACCTCAAGAGGGACGCAAATCCCCAGGTTGTTCTCAATCAGCTTTTCTCCTATACCCAGCTTCAGACAACCTTTGGCGTAATCATGATTGCGCTTGTCAACGGCGAGCCCAAGCAGCTTACCCTCAAGGAAGTTCTTGACCACTATATCAACTTCCAGAAAGAAGTTATAACCCGCAGAACAAGATTTGACCTCAAAAAGGCTCAGGACAGAGCTCATATTCTTGAAGGTCTTGCAAAAGCTATTGATATTGTTGACGATATCATCGCAACAATCAGAGCCTGTAAGGGCGGTCAGGCGGAAGCCAAGGCTGCCATTATGGAAAAATTCGATTTCGACGAGCCTCAGGCAGCGGCTATCGTTGCGTTCCGTCTCGGTCAGCTCGCAGGTCTTGAAATCCTCAAGATTCAGAATGAACTCGACGAGCTTAAAGAGAAGATTGCCGATTATCTCGACATTCTTGCAAACGAAGCAAGAGTGCTTGATATCGTTAAGACAGAGGCGATTGCAGTCCGCGACAAGTTTGCTGACGACAGAAGAACCGAAATCGTCAATGTTTCGGGCGAGGTTGATATCGAAGACCTTATTCCCGAAGAAACCTGCGTTTATACTCTCACCAATATGGGCTACATCAAGCGTATCCCGATGGATGAATACAAGCAGCAGAACAGAGGCGGCAGAGGCGTCAAGGGTCTGACCAGAAGAGATGAGGACGTTGTTAAGACAATGTTCACCTGCTCGACCCACGACTACATTATGTTCTTCACAACGAAGGGCAAGACCTATCGCCTTAAGGGCTATGAAATCCCCGAAGGCTCGCGTCAGAGCAAGGGTATGAACATAGTCAACCTTCTTCCCGTTGAAGAGGGCGAAAGAGTTTCTGCAATGATAAGAGTTCCCGAATTCGGCGAGGATAACTATTATCTCTGCATGCTCACAAGAAACGGTATTATCAAGCGTACCGAGCTTGATGCATATAAGAATGTCCGCAAAAACGGTGTTATCGCAATCAACCTTGACGATGATGATGAGCTTGTATGGGTCAAGCTCACCGAAGGCGGCGAAAATCTTATTATCGCAACCAAGAAGGGTATGGCTATTGCATTCCGCGAGGACGATGCAAGAGTTATCGGCCGTACCGCAAGAGGTGTTCGCGCACTCAAGCTTAAAGACGGCGACTGCGTGGTCGGTATGGATATTCTCAGCGAGGGCAAGAAGGTTCTCACCGTCAGCGAAACAGGCTATGGCAGACTCAGCGAAATCACCGATTACCGACTTCAGAACAGAGGCGGTTCGGGTCTTACCAACTATCACGTCAAGAAGTACGGCGACGTTGCGGCAATTGAGGTTGTTAACCCCGAGGATGATCTTATGCTCATCTCGTCCGACGGCATCATCATCCGAATTTCGATGGAAGCAATCCGTCTTTGCGCAAGACCCTCAAAGGGCGTTCGCGTGATGAAGGTAACCGAGGGCGAAAGACTGATATCTGCTGTTTCCGTTCAGCCCGAAGAGGGTGAAGTCCGTGACGAAATGCCCGCAGATGAAGGCGGAGCAGACGAAGGCGCAGAAGAATAATTGACTCCGATAAATGCGGCGGAACATAATTTTGAAGGGTTGATTTGATAATCAATCACAATAAAAATGTGTTTTTATGCAAAAAATCCGACAAAAAAGTCAAAAAAATTCTTATAAGTACTTGTCAGATTAAAATTGATTTGTTATTATACATTTATAGCCGATTGTATAGAGTTTTCCGAAAGAACAGAAGGAGGCGCACCGATGAATATTGCTTTAATTGCTCATGATGCCAAAAAAGAACTTATGATTCAGTTCTGCATTGCATATTGCGGCATCCTCAGCAGACACGATATTTACGCAACGGGAACAACAGGAAAGATGGTTGCAGAGGCAACAGGTCTTGACATAACAAGATTCCTCAGCGGCACTCAGGGCGGCGGCGAGCAGATTGCATCGAGAATCGCCTGCAATGAGATTGACCTTCTGCTCCTTTTCAGAGATCCCCTGACAGCAAAGCCTCACGAGCCTAATGAAGCAACGCTTCTCAGACTCTGCGACGTACACAATGTCCCTGTTGCAACAAATATTGCAACGGCTGAGGCACTTATACATTCACTTGCCAGAGGCGACCTTGATTGGCGCGAAATCGTCAATCCTTCGAAGATGTAAAGCCTTCTTCAGACGCACATTCCTGGCAGAAAAATCAAGTTTTACCGGGGTCGTCTTAACGGGCGACCCTGTAATTTTATAGTAAGGATGATAAAAAATGGCACTTGTAACCAAAGCCATCAAAGGCACTCAGGACATACTGCCTGAGGTAGTATATAAAAATCAGTTCATCGAGCAGACTGTGCTTGATATCGCAAGAAAATTCGGTTTCCGCGAAATCAGAACTCCCGTTTTTGAACATACCGAGCTTTTTCAGAGAGGTGTCGGCGAAACAACTGATGTTGTTCAGAAAGAAATGTATACCTTCGACGATAAGGGCGGCCGTTCAATCACTCTTCGCCCCGAAGGCACAGCGGGTGCGGTAAGAGCATTCCTTGAGCACGGACTTTTCAACGAAGCTCTTCCCCAGAAACTTTGTTATGTTATCAACTGCTACCGCTATGAAAAACCTCAGGCGGGCAGATGGAGAGAATTCCAGCAATTCGGCGTTGAGATGCTCGGCGCAGGCGCACCTGCCGCAGATGCCGAAGTTATTTCTCTTGCCAACGAAATTTTCGCATTCCTCGGTGTTGAGGGACTTCAGCTTGAGCTCAACTCAATCGGCTGCCCCGAATGCCGCAAGAATTATCACAATGCGCTCAAAGAGTACTTCGAAACAAAGAAGGACGAGCTTTGCCCCACTTGCCTCGGCAGACTCGAGAAGAATCCTATGAGAATTCTCGACTGCAAGAGCCCCGTGTGTTCATCAATCGGCAAGGATGCTCCCGCAATCCTCGACTATATCTGCGATGATTGCTCGGCTCACTTTGAGAGCGTCAAGAAATATCTTGACAAAATGAATATCGAATATGTTGTCAATCCTCGCATCGTAAGAGGACTTGACTATTATACACGCACCGTTTTTGAATTCGTTTCAACCCAGATCGGCGCTCAGGGCACGGTCTGCGGCGGCGGACGCTACGACGGACTCGTTGAAGAGCTTGGCGGACCTCACATTCCGTCACTCGGATTCGGTATGGGTACGGGCAGACTCCTTATGCTTCTTGAAGCACAGGGAATCGAGCTTCCCAAACCCTCGGGATGCGACCTTTACATCGCTCCGATGGGTGAAAACGCATCGTTTGAAGCAGCGGCGATCGTAGCTGACCTTCGTGCAGGCGGCATCAGCGCACAGACAGATGTTGTCGGCCGTTCGCTCAAGGCTCAGATGAAATATGCCGACAAAATCGGCGCTAAATACACAATGGTGCTCGGTGATGACGAAATCGCACAGGGCAAGGCAAAGGTCAAGAATATGGACAGCGGTGAAGTTACCGAAATGGAGCTTGCCGAAATGGCCGAAGATTTTATGGGCTTCCTTGTAAGACAGGAAACTGCAGCTCTCGGCGAATCGCTTGATATCAGCGGGGTTGACCTTTCCGCAATTCTCGGACAGATATAACAATAAAGGATGATATAATATGGATTTTATGACAGGACTCAAAAGAACCCACTATTGCGGAGACCTCCGTCTTTCAGACGCAGGTAAAACAGTAACCGTTGCAGGCTGGGTTCAGCGTCAGAGAGACCTCGGCGCACTCATTTTCATCGACCTTCGCGACAGAGAAGGCATCGTTCAGCTCGCTTTTGACGAATCAACCGCAAAGGATGTTTTTGAAAAGGCTGCTTCGGCAAGAAGCGAATATGTTCTTATGGCTCAGGGTACAGTCAGAGAGCGTTCGGCAAAGAACACCGAAATCCCCACGGGTGAAATAGAAATCGAAGTAACAGATCTCCGCATTCTCGCAAAGAGTGAAACACCTCCTTTTGAGATTATCGAGGATTGCCAGACAGCAGAGCTTACCAGACTCAAGTACCGCTATCTTGACCTTCGCAGACCCGACCTTCAGAAGAATATTCTTCTCCGCCACAAGATAACAAAGATTACAAGAGACTATTTTGATGAAAACGGCTTCATCGAAATCGAAACTCCCATCCTTATCAAGTCAACTCCCGAAGGCGCAAGAGATTACCTTGTTCCCAGCCGTATCCACAAGGGCAAGTTCTATGCTCTTCCCCAGTCACCCCAGCTTTACAAGCAGCTTTCAATGGTTGCGGGATTTGACAGATATATGCAGATTGCACGTTGCTTCCGCGATGAGGACCTCCGTGCTGACCGTCAGCCTGAATTCACACAGATTGACCTTGAAATGTCGTTTGTTGATATGGAAGATGTTCTTGCAATCGGCGAAGGCTATATGGAAAGAGTTTTCCGTGAAGCACTCGGCGCAGAAATCAAGCTTCCTCTTCCCAGACTCACTTACAAAGAAGCAATGGAGCGTTACGGCAGTGACAAGCCCGATACCCGCTACGGTATGGAAATCTATGACCTGAGCGAAACCGTCAAGGGCTGCGGATTTGCTGTTTTCACAGGTGCACTTGAAGCAGGCGGCAGCGTAAGAGGTATCACCGCAAAGAACGCTTTCAATATTCTCACAAGAAAAGAGATCGATAAGCTTACCGAAATGGTAAGAGGTATCGGCGCAAAGGGTCTTGCATGGGCAAGACTTGCAGAGGACGGCACCGTTGCATCGTCATTTGCAAAATTCCTCACAGAGGACGAGATGAATGCTCTTCTCGAAAAGGCAGATGCAAAGGCAGGCGATGTTGTTCTTATCATCGGCGACGGCAAGAATTCAACAGTTCTTTCCGTTCTCGGCGCACTCCGTCAGGCAGTTGCGAAGAAACTTGACATAATTCCCGAAAAGCAATATAATCTTCTCTGGATAACAGAATTCCCCTTCTTTGACTGGGATGAAGATGCTCAGCAGTATGTTGCAATGCACCATCCGTTCACATCTCCCATGGATTAATGCCTTGATTATCTTGAAACAGACAAGGGCGCGGTCCGTGCAAAGGCATATGACCTTGTTCTCAACGGCGTTGAGCTTTGCTCGGGTTCAATCAGAATCACAAATCCCGACCTTCAGGCAAGAATTTTCTCGCTTCTCGGTCTTTCCGACGAAGAGGCTCACAACAAGTTCGGCTATCTCCTCGATGCGTTCAAATACGGCGCACCTCCTCACGGCGGTATGGGTATCGGCCTTGACAGACTTGTTATGCAGATGCTTGGCAGCGAATCGCTCCGCGATGTTATCGCATATCCCAAGGTTCAGAATGCAAGCGAGCCTATGACTGAATGCCCCGCAACCGTTGACGGAGTTCAGCTCGATGATCTTGGAATCGCAATTTCCGCAACAGAAGAATAATATATAGTGTATCAATTTTTCATTGGAAGGATGATAATAAATGGCAAGAGTTTATAATTTTTCAGCGGGTCCTTCAATGCTCCCCGAAAGCGTGCTTAACCGAGCAGCGGCAGAAATGCTCGATTATAAGGGCAGCGGTCAGTCTGTTCTTGAAATGAGCCACCGTTCAAAGGTTTATGAAGAAATCATCTTCGGTGCACGCGACCTTTTCAAAGAGGTAATGAATATCCCCGATAACTATAAGGTTATCTTCTGCCAGGGCGGCGCTTCAACTCAGTTTGCGGCTATCCCCCTCAACTTCCTCAACGGAAGCGGCAAGGCAGACTATGTTCTTTCGGGTCAGTTCTCAACAAAGGCATATAAAGAAGCTTGCAAATACGGTGATATCAAGGTTGTCGGTTCATCAAAGGAGCAGAATTTCTCTTGTATCCCCGAGCTTGATAAGGCAAACTTCACTCCCGATGCAGACTATTTCTACATCTGCCAGAACAACACAATCTACGGCACACGTTTTGCCGAACTTCCCGATACAGGCAATGTTCCTCTCGTTGCAGACGTTTCATCCTGCTTCCTTTCAGAGCCTATGGATGTTTCAAAATACGGTGTTATCTACGGCGGCGCACAGAAAAATGTTGCTCCCGCAGGTCTGACCGTTGTTATCGTGCGTGAAGATCTTCTCGGCAACGCAAGGGATTACACCCCCACAATGCTCGACTATAAGACTCTCGCAGACAACGACTCAATGTACAACACACCGCCCTGCTACTCAATCTATATGTGCAAGCTTGTTCTTGAGTGGATTAAGACTCTCGGCGGTCTTGAAGCAATGAAGCTTCACAACGAAAAGAAATGCTCAATCCTCTATGATTTCATTGATAACAGCAAGATGTTCAACAACCCCGTAAAGAAGAGCGACCGTTCAATGATGAACGTAACATTCGTTACAGAGAGCGATGAACTCAACGCAAAGTTTGTCAAGGAAGCAACAGAAGCAGGCTTTGTTAACCTCAAGGGCCACCGTTCGGTTGGCGGTATGAGAGCTTCAATCTATAACGCTATGCCCATCGAAGGCGTTGAAAAGCTTGTTGACTTTATGGCAGAGTTCGAAAAGAAGAACTGATTGGGGGAATTCTCGTGTTCAACATTTTATTATTAAACAAAATTTCCAAGAACGGTCTTGACCGTCTTGATGCAGCAAAATTCGCTTGTGCGGATGCAGTTGAAAATCCCGATGCGATTCTCGTTCGTTCCGCTTCAATGCACGAAATGGAGCTTTCGGAAAGCACTCTCGCAATCGCAAGAGCAGGCGCAGGTGTCAACAATATTCCCATTCCTGCTTGCAGCGATAAGGGCGTTGTTGTTTTCAACACTCCCGGTGCAAACGCAAATGCGGTTAAGGAGCTTGTTATCTGCTCGCTTTTCCTTGCTTCAAGAAAGGTTGCCGCTTCTCTCGACTGGTGCAAGACACTCAAGGGCGAGGGTGAAAATGTAGGCAAGCTCGTTGAAAAGGGCAAGAGCAACTTCGCAGGCCCCGAAATCCTCGGCAAGACTCTCGGTATTGTCGGTCTCGGCGCAATCGGTGCACTTGTTGCAGAGAGCGCAAAGGCACTCGGTATGACCGTTATCGCATATGACCCCTTCGCAGCAGGCAAGACAGATATCAAGCTTGTCGAGCTTGACGAAATCTTTGCAAACAGTGACTATATCACTCTTCACGCTCCTCTTAACGACGGCACAAGAGGCATGATTAACGCAGAAACCATCGCAAAGATGAAGGACGGCGTAAGAATCCTCAACTTCGCAAGAGGTGAGCTTGTTGCTTCAAAGGATATCATTGATGCACTTGCAAGCGGTAAGGCGGGCGCTTATGTTACCGACTTCCCCACCGACGAGCAGCTCGGTGCAGAGGGTGTAACAGCTATTCCTCACCTTGGCGCATCAACTCCCGAAAGCGAAGAAAACTGTGCTATGATGGCGGCTGATGAGGTTTCCGCTTACCTTCTTAAGGGCGAAATCAAGAATTCCGTCAACCTTCCCAACACCTGCCTTGCAGAGAGCTTTGCAGTGCGCACCTGCTTTATCCACAAGGAGAATGCAGATGAATTCGCAGCGAAGGCGGAAGCAGCCGCAAAGGCAGCAGGTGCAAATGTAACCTCAATCTTCACCGCTAACAAAAAGGATATGGGTTACACCGTAATCGATACCGACAAGGCATTCGATGCAAATGTTGAAGGCGCAATCAGAGTAAGAACAATATAAAAAACAAGCGGGACGGTCTGAAGTGCCGTCCCGTTTGTTACAGGAGATTATTATGGACAGATTCAGCTTCATAAAAGACGAAAAACTGCAGAAGCAGATAAAGTTTGCCATCGTCATTGATGAAATGAAGAATATTTTTCGCCGTAACCTTATCATTGACGGCTCAAGGCGTGAAAATGATGCGGAGCATTCGTGGAATCTCGCTATGCTTGCAATGCTTTTTGAAGAGTACAGCACTGAAAAGGTGAATATTGAAAAAGTGCTGAAAATTGCTCTTGTTCACGACCTTATTGAAATCTATGCGGGCGACACATTTGCATATGATGTCAAGGGCAACGAGGATAAGCTCCAGCGTGAAATTGAATCGGCGGATAAACTTTTCGGCATTCTCGACCCTGTGCAGGGTGCTGAAATCCGCGCATTGTGGGATGAATTCGAGGCAAAGGAAACCCCCGAGTCAAAGTATGCAAATGCAATTGACCGCATTCAGCCCCTTATCAATAACTATATGACAAACGGTCATACATGGAAAGAGGGAAATGTCAACGCACCGCAGATTTATAAGCGTATGGATATCATCCGCACAACAACTCCTGCACTCTGGCCGATTGTTGAGGGAATTATCTCCACATCAATCGAAATCGGAATTCTCAAACCTTAAAAATATCAAACAAAAGGAGAATATAAAATGACAGCATTTATTCCTGCAGCATTCTGGATTCTTTTCGGTGCAGCAATGCTCATAAGTTCAATCGGATTTTACAAGTATGTTTACTTTATCTCGCTCGGCTACGGCTTTTCGATTGCGGGTCTCGGCGCAATAATGCTTATTATGTTCCGCGAAAATCTCAGCATCGGAACGATTCTTGCCTGCGTCCTTTTTATCATTTACGGCATCCGCCTCGGCGGTTATCTGCTTGTGCGTGAGCTTAAAAGCGCGGCTTACAGAGGCGCAATGAAAAAAGAAATCAAAGACGGTTCAACAATGAAATTCGGCGTTAAATGTGCAATCTGGATTACCTGCGGCGCACTTTATGTTACTCAGGTTCTGCCCGTTTTCTACAGACTTCTCAACGGCGAGATGACTGACGGATTCTGCATTGCAGGCGTTATTATCATGGCGTTCGGTATCATCTTTGAATCGGTTGCCGATATGCAGAAAAACGCATCGAAGAAGAAGAATCCCAACCGCTTCTGCGATACGGGACTTTACAGATTCGTGCGTTGCCCCAACTATCTCGGCGAAATGATTTTCTGGACGGGTGTTCTTGTTTCGGGCGTCAACGTGCTTGGTGGCGCCGGACAGTGGATTCTTGCTCTTATCGGCTACATAGGCATTATTTTTGTTATGTTCAGCGGTGCACGCCGTCTTGAACTCCGCCAGAATAAAAATTACGGCAACGACCCCGAATATCAGAAATATGTAAAGACCGTGCCTATTATGGTGCCTTTCATTCCTCTTTACAGCGTTGCAAAATATAAGTTTTTGGTTGCATAAAAATACAGTATAAACCAAAGCGGTTTGCTCAGGAGTTTATCCTTGCAAACCGCTTTTTTATTGTCTGAACAGATTCAGCAATTGCCCACCTTTTATTATAATCATTATTATATGATATCTATTCAAAATCTGATATCAAAAAACAAACAGCTTAAAACAAAATATTAAAATAGACACGAAATGTGTTTTTTTGTATGAATTTTCATTGACAAAGAAAAGATTTTTATATATATTATATATAAGTATATGTTGAAAATTGGGTTATTATATCAATTTTGGTATAAAATGCAATTAATTTGCGGAATTCACATATAAAGAGAGGATTGAATTTATGGAGATTTACAAGACAAAGCTGTCTGCAAATCGCAAGAGAAGAGGAGGGGTTATTTCCCGTTCACTTTTTGTGAAAATTATGAGCATTGTGTTTGCGGTTGTTTTTGCATTTTTATCAGTTTCTGCTTTTGCAACAGATGACTCATTTGCCGAGGTCAGAAAAGTAGAAAGGAAGTATGAAATAGCAGTTGTTTTTGACAATTCAGGCTCAATGTATAATAACAAAGCCTGGTGTCAGGCAAAATATGCAATGGAAATTTTTGCTTCAATGCTCAACTATGACAACGGCGACAAGCTGAGTATATTCCCGATGTGGGAGGTTACTACGGACGGCGTTGCGGCTCCGAAGGCGGCGGAGTCAATTGAAAGTAAAGAGAGCATTCAGATCAAAAGCCAGAGCGACATAAAGAAAATTACAAATATGTATACGCTCAATGCCGATGCCACACCCATAACACAGGTTACAAACGCCTATAATTACCTGTTAAGTGTGACGGATAAGACAGTCACCGATAAATGGCTGATTGTTTTGACGGATGGAACTTTTACGGATCCCGACAACAACGACAAAGAGCTGGACAAGGCTTTCATTGAGAGTGAAATATCTTCTAAGGCTGCAAACGGAATCAAAGTGCAGTATCTTGGATTCGGTTCGGCGGCGAAGCTTAAAGAAGATGCATCAAAAGGTTTTTACTCTAAGGTTTCCAATGCATCTACTCTGAGAAAAGATCTTACTGATATATGTAATGCAATCTTTCAGCGTTCCGGACTGGATAAAAAATATCTGAGCGGTCAGAATCTCAAGCTGGATATTTCAATGAAAAAAATCATTGTTTTCATCCAGGGCAAGGATGCGGAAATAGTTTCGTTAGAGCAGAAAAGCACCGGAAAACAGATTGCGAAAACTCTGGACAGCGGAAAAATAAAGTTCAGCACACTGGGCGCGGCGGATTATCCCAATGCACCTTATGATGACTCGTTATATGGTCAGGTTGTTACGTTTGATGCCTGTCCCGCCGGCGATTACACGCTCAAATTCAAGGGTGCAACCAATGTTGAAATCTTTTACGAGCCTGATGTTGATATCGACATCGCAATGAAGAAAGACGGTCAGGAGGTTGACCCTCAAAACGACACACTTTATCCGGGCGAATATTCGTTTGAGTATTCGGTGATTGATAAAGAAACGAAGAAAGTTGTTACTTCTTCTCCGCTTGTTGATGTTCAGAAACTGGATTGTTCAATCGAAATCAAGAACGGCGGACAGACAGAAACAATTGCAGATTATAAAAGCGGCGCACCAATCACTCTTGAAGAAGGCGATGAGGTTTTCTTCGATATTAACGGTACATATCTTACCGATTATACGATTACAACCAAGGATAACAAGGACGGATTTACATTCGACATAGTGCCTTTCCCCGATGTTCCCGAATTTGAAGTTGACATTGATGTTCTTCAGAAGGACAGCTGGTACACAATCAGCAAAAGAAGCGAATGGGAGCCGATAAAAGTTAATTTTTCAATCGGCGATCAGTCTTTTAACGATGAACAGCTGGCAAGAGTTGCGTCTGAAATTTCAATTGAGCCTGAAATTCCGTTTAAATCCGAAGTCCTTTCCGGCGAATCGGCAATAGCAGTTTACATTGCCAAAGATGAAAACGGAAATGATACTGATCCCCCACCTGAATTCGGAACTTATAAAATTCGTGCGAAGGGAATTTATACAGACGAAAACGGTCAGGTCAGTAACGAAGATTCGGACAGCGCAACTTTTAAAATTAAAAAGTTATCTTCGCTGATAATCAAACTCATCGGGCTGCTGATTCTTGCAGGACTGCTTCTGCTTGCTTTTATCATAAGCAGAATCCCCGCATTCCCCAAAAAAGTTGCTATTCAGAGGCAGGTCGGCACAAACAATTGGCTCCCGAAGGGCGGAAAAAAAATAAATGTAAAAAACAATGTTTCAGCTCGAGTTGATAATGTTGTTGTATTCAGCGGAAAAACACACAAATCTGCACCTTTGAGCAGAAGAAGCAAAAAAGGTTCATCATTTACGGTAAAGGTTTCTCAGGTTATGACCGGGGTTGATTCCATGAAAATAGGAAATAAAAAAGTATTCCCCGGAAAAGATGTTGAGGTTACAATCAGTAACGGAACCCTTATCAGAGCGGAAAAAGACGGTCAAACGAAGGTTTACCGCATTCTTATAAATCCCGGCAGAAGAGACTAAAGAACAGGAGTAAAATGTTATGAAAGAAAAATTACAGCCTAATAATGTTGAAGCAACACTCTTTGTAGGACTTGGCGGTATCGGCTCAAGAATTATCAAGGGTGTCAGAGAAAGATGCAAATATGATAACCTTGAGAATGTTCAGTTTGTAACAATGGACACCGATGTTAATGACCTTGAGCGTCTTGAAGACGGCCCCTCGATTCTTTCAATTCAGACATCGTCGTCACGATCTGTTGCGGCTTATCTCAGAAACGACAGAGCAGCAAAAGAAGAGTGGTTCCCCGAAAACAAAATCCTTGACGGAAAGACTGTTTCGGAAGGCGCGGGTCAGGTTCGTGCAATTTCGCGTCTTGCCCTTAACGCAACAATCAAGCAGGGAAAGATTTCCACTCTTTACAAAGCGATTGACAATCTGTTCTTTAAGAACGGCAGCGATAAGAACCGTGCGGTAAAAATCATTATCGCATCAACCGCAACCGGCGGTACGGGTTCAGGTATAACTCTTCCCGTTGCAATGCTTATCCGCCAGTATCTCAAGAAAAACTATCCCGAATCGGCCGCTGTAATCAGAGGCTTTATCGTGATGCCCAGCGTTATGGATACGGTTATCGAGTCTGAAGGCGAAAGAAAGAGTCAGCGCCGCAACGGTTATGCAACCATCAAAGAAATCAATGCATTTATGATGAAGGACTCGGGCGCATTTGATTATGATCCCAGACTCCGCAGATATTCAAATCTTCATATCAAACTTCCCACAACCGCTTCTTCGGATGTCAAGATATCCAATCTTCCCTTTGACTTCTGTTTCCTTTTCGAAAGAATCGATACCAATCAGAAGAATATGGAAGCTCTCAAGCAGTATGAGGATTACGCAGCGCAGTGTATTTATGAGCAGAATGTAGGTCCTCTTAAGTCACAGGCATCAAGTAAGGAAGATAATATCATCAAGGAATTCTCAAATCCCGAAAAGCTTGGCAGAAACAGATTCGGCGGCACAGGCGCTTCTGTTGTTCGCTATCCTTATGAAGAGATCCGTGATTATATCGCTTATGACTGGACTCAGAATGCAATTCTCGGTCTGGATTCGGCAAAGGACCTCAGCGACAAAGAGCGCGAAGAGGCTGCAAACGAAGCATCATGGATGATTTATGATTACAGATTTGAAAAAGCACTGAAGGCATGGCAGAGCGATCCGAATTCAACAGAGGAAAACAAGCCTGAACTCAGAAAGTGCTACATAGACTGGTTCTCGGCAAGCGATGCGGACAGTTTCACAAAGAAACTCCAGACAAAATATATCCAGAAAAAGATTGATATGCTCAAGAAAAAGTCAACAAATGCAAGTGACGATGCAAACTCTTTCAAGCTCGACTCTGCAAATGTGGCAAAAGAGTATTTCGAGACAGTTAACCGCGCAATCAAGAACGACATCGCTTCCAACATCATGGTTAACGATGAATCATCGCTCAAGGATATGTTCGACAAGCATTCCGGCGGCGTATCCTGCGACGACGGTTATGCGGCGGCGTTTGACGAAATCACATCGATGACTGTTTTCAAGAACAGAATGGAATCGATTAAAAAGTCTGCAGAACAGTTTATAAGAAATGTGTTTGATAAGGAAGATGTAATCGGCAGAGACAAAAATCCCCATCTGCTCAGCGCTTTCCTTTCAGACGGTGACCGCGCAATGCATCCCAATGCAGTCCGTTTCCTTCTCTATTCACTTCTTGCTTATCTTGAAGAAGAAAAGAAAAACAACACTGCATTCACATTGGCAGACTTCAACGGAGCTATTTCCGAAATAACCGAGCCCAATGACAAAGAAAGAATCAAGGCTTTGCAGGTTGCTTTCGGCGGCAAAGAGCTTACACTCAGAGAGATGTGCGAAGCTTGTGACAATCTTGAAGGCTTTATGGAGCAGATTGCCGAAAAGTTTACTCAGAAAGATGCGCGTGCGAAGTGTGCGGAAATTCTTGATGAGTACTATGAAGAAGTAGACAAATACTACAAGAGACTTATTAACTCAGTTGTTATCGAAATTGCATATGAAAGAATAAATGCACTTTGCGAAACATACGAGAGATTCTACAAGCTTTTCGGTACCAAGGCTTACGGCATCGAAAAGAGACGCCAGGAAATCGTTGACAGTCTTGCCAACAAACCCGGTGATTGTGTATATAATCTTTTTGCATCAAAGGATCTTCTTGACACCATTTCCGAAAAAGCAAAGGGTGCAGATAATGAATCCGGTGAAAACGAGCTTTACAAAGCATTCTACAGAGCAATGCGTGAAAATACCGAAATCAGCGAAATCAACAGTGCTGATAAATTCTCAAAGAAGTCTGAAATTGACATATTCAATGATATCATTGTGCAGTCGTTTAAAGATGCTGTTGATGCTTGCTGCGGAGAAGTGCTCGATGTTGATGTTCTCCGTGCAATGAAGCTTGAACATGAAACAAAATACGATCTGAAAATTTCGTTGCTTCCCAAGGAAAAAGAAGACGAAAGAAATGCTCTTAAAAAGGTCAGAGACAACAACACTGAAGTTATGGCACATATCAGAAAGACCATTAAAAAGGGCAAGAATCTTGCTGCTCCCAGCATTTCAAAGAACGACTTTGAGGAAGAGAGAGAAGTTTCTGCAATTGCTTACAGCAAAACTCTCAGCGATTTCTCGGGAATCGAAATTGCAAAGCTTCTTGACGCTAAGAATGCTTCCGATTCGGTTTCAAGATATGAGCTTCGTTTCTTCCGTTCAATTTACGGCCTCACTCCCACTCAGCTCTCCAAGATGTGCAGCCCCGAAATGAGCAAGGAAGAACTTGCAAAATGTGTTGACATAAACAGCATTGACGGAAATGTTGAAATCGGTGACTATTTTGTTGCATATCAGGAATATATGGAAAACATCGGTCCCGACTGTAAGCACAACGCCCTTATTACTCCTCATATCGATAAGAGCTGGAACTCAATTTCCGTTATGCCCGAAATAGACCTTGATTATCAGTCTCACCTTATGCAGGACATCCATCAGGCATTCTTCTACGGATTCCTGTATGATATCATTGAGCTCTATCAGCCTTCTCTTTATGACCCCAACACATTCTCATACCGTTATTTTGATATCAAGAATAACGCAAAGAACTTCACCGTTTCAAACGGCACACCTTGTGATAAGTTTGATGAGGTTCTGGACGGTCTCTATTTTGACAGAGCAGCAGTTAAAGCTATAAAGGAAATTGCTTGTGACAGACGTATGAAAGACAAGAATTCCAGAATAAATGTTGAAAATTCAGGCTTCTTTACTGCTCTTAACTCACTTTCAAGAGCAAAGATGGTTGGCGAAATCACAACAGATGATGCTGAAAAGGCGGAAACATTAAAAACATCCATGTTTGAAATTCCCCTTATTTACTACAACTCATTGATGATTTCCGATGATATGGATGAAATCATTGAGATGGTTAAGGCTATTATAAATGCAGTCAAGTATCAGCTTTCCGCAAAGGAAAAAGGCATCAATCTTGACAAGCATGTAGCACAGATTGTTGTTGAACACCATAATCTGCTTCTTGAAAATTACAAAGAACTTAACGATTTCCTTGCAATGGGCGTTGATATCACATCAAACGATGCAATGATTTCAATTCACAAGTTCATCAAGCAGTATGTTGATAAATATCTTCCCAACGGAAACGACCTCAAATCAATCGATGATTACCGTGCAAAGAAATAATAATTTCCGACATTCAGTCAAGGAGGTGAGTGGTATTGTTCACAGTTGTTATATGCAGTCAGTCTTTTATAGATAAATGCGAAGGCAGATATTCGGGCTTTCTTAATCCTCTTTTGAATAACAATGAGAATTTTGTGTTCTGTCCCTGGGACGCAACTAAAGAAAAGTTTGAAGAAGCTTTGCCCGATTTATATGAAATAACAGAAAAAAAGAAAGACTGGCGTGCAATTATCGTTCTTGACGATGAGCTTTACGGCAGACAGAATATTTCAAAGAGAAATCCGTTCAATTATGTTGATGCAACAGATTTCCTTGATGAATTAGAAACAGCGGAACAGATTCTCGAATTCAGAGAACAGAGAATGGCTTTTTGCCGTAATTCAATCAGTAATCCGCTCATGAGGCTGGGAATATGGCTCGACGGCTCCCCATTCAGCGGGAGCCCTGAGCTTCCGGAGATTTATTCCCAATTGCCGGATGTTTCCGATGAGGAATATTTTAAAAAACTCCGAGAACTCAGACTGACTGCGCTTGAGGTTGAGCTTGACAGACTCACTGAAGAAAGAAGAAAATTTATTTCGGAGAATTTTTCGGAAGAGGGCGAGCTTCAAAGAAAACCCAAGCAGATTGTTGTTGTCAGTGAACGCCTGTTTGCAAATGATAACGAAGCGGCAGCGACTGCATGGCGTATAAAAAATGAGTTCGAATATTCCCGTTTTTATGAGGATAATTTATATCCTTCAAAGTTCAGATACATACTTTTCAACATACCTTATGTAAAGGGTGCAAGAGTTGAAAATGATTATCTTAATTTCCTTGTTTTCAATCTCATTCTTGCCCAGAACGGATACCCGTCAGATGCTGTGAAAGCAAACAGGGTTTACAGCGTTAATATTAAGATGGACAAGGACAGGATCAACGACTTTTACGCCGCTTATGTAGGCAAATTAATGGCGACAATCAACAAGATAAACAATCAGGCGGGCAAGATGGTTCGCAAAACGGACACGCCTATTGATAACTCGGTTGCCCGTGAGCTTTTTGAGTCGGATGTGAAAATTCCTGTTGTGATTAACAAGGATTATCAGACAAAAGAGCTTTTTGCAGAGTACAGAAAGCTCGGACTTGCAACGGATTGCCCCGAAAGCGAGGAAGCTGCATGGAAAGAACAGTCGCACAATATTATGAAAAAGCTTCTTCGTTATCTGAGAGAGCCTCGCAGAGCCATTAAAACCGCGGCTGAAACAGATTTTCATCTCAACTCTGAAATCGATGATGAGAGAATAAGCTGTCTCAACGAAAATCAAAAGGAAGATATTTACTTCCGGCTTCTTGAAGAAGAAGAAAAAATGGTTGAAACATTCACTCCCCGTCTTTTCAGGACGGAAGAGTATCAGGAAAAAATCGAAAAGGAAAACAAGGCCATCAATCGAAACATAGCGCAAAGAATGACACGCTCAAAAACAATTGCGGTAGGTCTGATTGCTCTTGCGGCTTATCTTTTCGGCTTTATTCCTCTGATTATCGACGGCGCAAATACGGCTGAATCTCTGGGATTTGCTGTTATGGTTGTGCTGTCGGGTCTGGCAGCTTTTCTTCTCGACGGTCTTATTTATCTTATTGTTATGCGATTCAGGCTCAAAAACCGTTTCAAGTGGTTCAACAAAGTGATGAGAAGCATATTGGGTGATGTTGAGCAGGGCCTTTCCGCCTTTTCAAAATATCTCAGCCATGCCTGCAATGTTATGCGCTGTTTTTCTGTTTTGGATTATTCGAAAAAAGTGTTTATTACAAGACAGAATATTCTTAAAAAGCATGCGTGGGATATTGAGAAAAAAATGGACGACATAATCACTTTGTTTTCGGGTTATCTGGATTTGAGCGGAAACAGTTATAAGAATGCAGAACCTTTTGACTATGATTTCACTGTTTTGCGTGATTATGATTATGAAATACCCTATGACCAGATTCTCAACAAAATAAGCTTTATCCAAAAAGGAAACGTAATCGAAGTGCCTATAAATTATGTTGATTCGATTGAATTGATAAGGGAGGAATTATATGACTGATACAATTGCTGAAATTGTAAAGATGATAATTGCGATTCTTCCCTTTGCAGCACTTTGCTTTGCAAGCAGAAAGGTTAATTTGCCCTCGACGGAGCGAAGCAGGCAGTTTTTCATGCCGATTGTTGCTTTGGTTTATGTTATTTTAGCCATGATTTTTGTTGAAGACATAAATGATTGGCTTATCAGACTTATAAAAAGCATACCGAACATCCTTGCATATCCGACCAAAATTTCATGGATTCCCGCTGCGATAAGTGCGGTATTTACTCAGATTGCATCTTATGTAAAAGCGTTTCTTGACAATCTTAACCTTAAATTCTGGATTTTCTTTATATCCAATGCGGTGATTATGGCGGTTTATCTTACGGTTAAGAAGATTTGCATCGGAATCATTGACAAAACGGTTAAATATGAAGATATGCTTTTCGAGAAAATCGGGATGAAATTCTACGAGTATTTTCCCGAAAGAAGCAAGTGGTGTCTCATTGAAAGCTTTGTTCAGACCAGAGGAATTCTTGAGGTTTTCTATTACAGCGCAGTATTGATTTCGGTTACGCTGATGCTCATAACAAGAAAATACTACGACGAAGGATTGATAAAAGCTCTGTTTTATCCCGTGTTCGGTGTTCTGGTTATCGGGGAACTGTTCTTTTATCTTGACGGACCGACAAAACGAGAATACACACAGAATATTATCGGCGAGGACGAGGATGCTTACAGAAAAGTCAACTATTCTCTTCTGAGAAAATTCCTGCGCTCCATTTTCGGCGACAGATTGCTTGCAGAAGATACAAGCGTGAATAATTCTCTTGCTTACGACCTGACAACCGATGATATCATCCGTGAGCTTGAAAAGAACGAAGATCAGAAGATAGTCACTTTTGCATCTTATATAAAATCTGTCAACAAGACAGGCTTTAAAATTGACCATAATTATTTGTATTCATCGTTGGATCTGCTTAACGGAAAGAGTGTTCTTTTTAACAACCCGTTCTATAATGACCTTATTCCGTATGCGTTCTATCCGATGAACAGAACCTTATTGAGTCATGGCAAGGTTTTGGTAATTCTCGGCAGACACGCAATTGAAAACGATATTACCGAATGGCTTCACAGGGGTATTGAATCCGTTACAAACATTCCTTATATGTGGAAAACGGAAATACTCGGAACAGAGCCGAAAAATCCCGATATCGGCATTATAACCCGTTCTGATGTTCTTAACATTGAACTTCACAATGCTAATTCGGAATTTTTTGAAAATGTAGGTTATGTAGTTATTATTGAGCCTTCGAAGCTTGTTTCGACTGCTCAGATAGGACTTAACCTCATCGTCAAGCAGTGCGGTAAAAATGACGATAAGGATATAGTCTATTGTATGTGCGATAAGAACTGTGACGGTCTTATTGATGCCCTGTCACATATTCTTATGACAAGCATAACGGAAGTTTCGGCGACCAATAAACATCTCGGCACTTCTTCATATATGTGTTGGGAGCCCAACGAAGAATACACTCATCACAGACTTTTGCCCAACATTTCAAGATATCTTGGTTTCGGCACCGAATTATCATTTGCGGCGCTTAAAAATCAGGTTTCGAAAACGAAGTGGTTTGGCGGCGAAGCGTTTCCGGTTGCCGATATGCGTTGGATAGCAAAGCAGTATTACTATGACCTGACAAAATACGCAGGAGTTTCAACAACGCAGGAAGCAATGGATGAGCACTTCATAACATCTCCGAATTTCTGGAGTGCTTCTGCTGAAAAGAATTCATACATTACGGTTGAAGATGAAGCCAACAATATGTTTGAGATTTTGCGTGCATTCTCAACAAGAACAACTGAGCAAGGCTTTATCAATGTTATTTCTTCGGATTATCTTTTAAAAGATTATATGGCAGACAATGCTTCGATTTTTGAAGCGGACGCAAAAGCAATTCCTTACATTGTTGCGGACTATGCACGCAGCAACCGAAACACCCTTTTGCGTTTGATTCTTATGATGAGCACTCAGCCTGTCAGCTCGGATGTTCTTGAAAAGGAACTTTCGCTGCTCAATATAAGTGTTTTTGATCTCAAAAAGCAGTTATGGTACGAAATGTATAACTGTTATGCGAGAGTTGAAGAAGTTGCTTCTCTGCCGAAAGACTACAAAGAAGCCGTTGAAGAGGCTTTCAGCAGAAAGATTGTTAACAGCAAATATGAGCTTTGCGCAGATGTCTTTAATGTTGTTGAAAAATTCAACCTGAAGAAAGGTATTGTAGAAACAACATATGAGATAACGGATAAAAATTTCCTTCAGATATGTGTTTCAGAGCTTCGTTCAGCCGGCTATATCGCCGAGGACGAAAAGGGCAACAAGCATTATCTGGGCTCAGAGCTTTGCGGCCATATATATCAGCGATTCCTTCCCGGTCAGTTTTTTACATTTGACGGAAAATACTATGAAATGATGTATCTGACTGCCGACGGACAGGCGTTGGTACGACGCGCAGCGGACCATATTGACGGAAGACCGAATTACAGACAGAAAAGAGAGTATGTCATAAGCGGCTTCAGACCGTCGGATAAAGTCGGTTCGCAAAAAAACATTTCGGGAATGAAAGTTTCCCGTGAGTTTGCGGATATTACCGTTAACACTCCCGGCTATTACAGCATGAACCGTTATAATGATTTTGTGTCGGCTAATGTTGTTCTGTTCGGAGAAGAAAACGGCATACCTTCCAGAAGCTATCGTAACAAGGAAGTTTTATGCATAGAGCTTCCCGACTTCAACGGAAAGCTTAATGATAATATCCGATATACGGTTGCCGTGCTTTTCAACGAAGTGTTCAGAACCATATTCGCAGAAAATCAAGCCTATATTTCCGCTGTTACCGATGATTCGTTTGTTGCAGAAGATGAACAGACAAAGCCCCTTACATATGCTATAAAAGGCGATGGCTGTGAAATCAAAAACAACTGCATCTATATCATAGAAGACAGCCAGCTTGACCTTGGTTTGATTGATACCGTTGAAAGAAACTTGCAGAGAATTTTCCGTATAGTCTATGATTATCTTACATGGCATACCGAAACATTGAATGCAAGCCTTAATCCCGAACCCGATCCTGCACCTCCGATTATTTTCAGTGACGAAGATCCCGAAAAAACAGATCCCGACGGTGAAAAAGACGGACTTTTTGCAAAAATCCGCAGAGGTGTACGCAAGATAATTGATAAAATCAAAGGTATTTTCAAGAAAAAGCCAAAACCGGGTGATGAAGAACCCGAACCGAAGCCCGAACCCACTCCTCCTGAAGGTGATGACGAAGGCAACGGAACAGATCCCGACCCCATTCCTCCCGAAGGGGATGAAACAGGTTCGCAAGCTGCTCCCGAAAGCGATGAAACAGACGGAGAAAACAGTGAGGTTGAACTCGAACCCAAGGATATGCCCGCTTCGGACGAACCCGAGGAATCCGCCGCTGAAGAGAAAGAAGAAAATCTGATACCGGATTTCAAGAGAAAGCCGTATCACGAGAGATATTACCTTCTTTTCGGAGGAGACGGAGAAATAGCTCATATTGATCCTAACGGAACTTTTGCTTACCTTGAAGGTCTTGGTCTTTCGAACAATCCTTTGAAGCAGGCAAGAGACGGAAAGAAGATTGCCGAATATGTTCAGGCAACCTTCAAGCCCGATAAACCCGATGCCAGATATTGTGATTTCTGCGGTGCGGAAATATACGGAGTAGAGTATGAGACTCTCGCAGACGGCAGAGACAGATGCCTTAACTGCGGACGCACAGCGATTAAAACCGAGGAAGAATTCCGTGAGATTTTCGAAGATGTCAAGCGCAATATGGAATCATTCTTCGGCATAAAAATCAATGCGGGCATCAAAGTGAAGATGGTAAATTCCAGAGCTTTGCATAAAAAGCTCGGAGCAGCTTTTGTTCCCACATCAGATTATGACGGAAGAATTCTGGGTGTTGCAATTCACGACAGAAACGGATTCACCATTATGGTTGAAAACGGCTCTCCCAGAATTGCATCCATGCTTACCATGGCGCACGAACTGACTCATATATGGCAGTATATTAACTGGAACGAAAGAGCCATTATCAAAAAATACGGCAGGAAAATGAACCTTGAAATTTATGAAGGTATGGCAAAGTGGGCAGAAATACAGTATGCTTACCTGATAAACGAACCTGCCGTTGCCAAGCGAGAAGAAATCATCACTTCGGCAAGAACCGATGAATACGGAAGAGGATTCCTGAGATACAGAGCCAACTATCCGTTCTCGTTAGGTACTGTCATCACAAAACCCACTCCGTTTATGAATGTCGACACACCTCTTGACCCGGATTTCTGTTCGCCGTTTGTATACATTGATCCGAATGGAAAACAGCCGGGCGGCGGTGACGGAGATGGCGGAACTCCGGGCGGAATAATTCCCGGCGGAGGCAAGGAGCCCATCAAAGGCCCCGTTCAGAGAACTCCGGGAAAAGCGCCTCTATATGCGTATGCTCAGCTTTCCGAAAGTGAAAAAGCGGTATATGACGATATAGTTGCTGCCATTTATGCTTTTGAGACTACCATAGACTCTTTGCCGTCACAGGTCAGCGTTGATCAGATAAAGAAGATAGTTGATTATGTTGACAGAGACCACCCCGAAATGATCTGGTTTAACAGCGGAGTGACATACACATACGACAAGACCAGTCATATTGTGAGCAAGCTTGATTTCAAGTACTGTCTCACCAAAGAGGAAACGGAAAAAAGGCAGAGGGAAATTGAAAAATCGCTGAAGCCTTTCATGGACACCGTTACCGATGCGATGAGCGATTATGAGCTTACATTGAGAATCTACGAGAATATAATAAAACTTGTAGATTATGATACTATCGGTCTTGAGCGCCAGAAGAAGTATTCTCCGCCCACAACAGATAAGCCGGATGATTTAAGGTCAATTTACGGCGTTTTTGTTGACAAAAAGGCTGTTTGTGCCGGCTATGCAAAGGCAACGCAGTATCTGCTTAATCTTTGCGGCATAGAATGTGTTTACGCAACAAGCAAAACACACGCATGGAATCTTGTAAAACTCGAAGGCGACTATTATCATATCGATACAACATGGGGCGATCATTCCAACACAAGCAAGGAAAAAAATGTTTCCGCGCGTATCAGTTATGATTGTTTCTGTATCACAACCGAAGAGTTGCTCAAGCTTGATTCCCACATTCCGGAAGATATTCTTCCCATGCCCAAGTGCACGGCAACAAAGTGCAACTATTATCACAGACACGGCCTTTTCTTTACATCCTATAACTACGAGAGAATAAAAACCATAGTTACAGAATGTCTCGGAAACGGTGTGTTTGATATCAGCGTTAAATTTGCTGATAAAAAAGCATTTAAAGAAGCTGAGAAAGAGCTTATTGACAACGGAAAAATTTGGGAAGCATTGCAAAGTGCATCTCTTAAAACCGGTGTCAGAGTAAATCGCAGCTACACATACAACAGTTCAAAGGAAAGTCTCATATTGACTATCCATTTGTCTAAGCTTTAATTTGATATCCGCCGTCCTGAAACTTCTGGGACGGCGGATATGAGAATTTATATTGAGGAGTTTTTTTGATGCAGATTGTTCTGATAAGAAGGAATGAAATTTCAAAAACCGCCTTGCCGCAGAAAATAAGCGGACAGCATCAAATCCTTTTTGCTGATAACGGGGAATCGAAACAGCTGTGCGCTGTTTCGGCAGATGGCGGAGAATGGACAATAAAAGAGAATAAAAAAATAGAGCTGTTGGATAAATACGATACCGATGCGCTCGGAGTTAAAGAAATAAAAATAAAAGAGAAAGAATATTATCGCGTAAGAAGCAAAATCAGCGGGGAACAAATGATTATTCTCGTTGAACCTACGGGAGGAAGCCGTTCGGAGTTTAATTTTTATAATGTACCCGATGACGGAATAATCAATATCGGATATGACAAAACAAATCATATTTGTTTTCACGATGATCTTTTATCCGAAACGATAAGTGCGCGGATTGAATACTTAAAAACCGGAGAAATTATTGTTCGTGATACCAAGAGCACAAACGGAACATATCTGAACGGAAAGAGGATAACAGAAGCGCAGGCTGATTACGGAGATGAAATATATCTGGTAGGATTGAGAATAATACTGGGAAACGGATTTGTTATGGTAAATAATCCTGACAACAGCGTTTATGTTTCTCTTATTAAAAGACAGTCCGAAAAATTTTCGATTGCAGATGAGGAGAATGAAAACGAGGAAGATTCATCCGAAACATTTTCTTCTGCACCAAGACAAAAAACCGGCATTAAAACAGAGAAAATCAGCATCGAGAGTCCGCCGCAACCGTCTGAAGAACAGAGTTTGCCCTGGGCTGTGGTTATGGGACCGTCAATTACAATGGCGTTCGGTTCAGTTTTCTCATCGGTTTTTACAATTCAGAACATAATGAAAAGCAGCGGTGACATTTCAAGCGCACTTCCTACTTTGGTTATGGCTGTATGTATGGTTTTGGGAACTATTATTTGGCCTGTTTTTTCAAAACGATTTGAAAAAAGGGCGAGAATTGCAAAGGACACCAGAAAAAAACGCAAGTATGCAGAGCATCTTGAAAAAGTAAAAAACAAGATTAACGAAATAATAATCAGGCAGACAAGACTGCTCCGAGAGAATAATCCGACAGTTGAAGACTGCGTTTCCCGTATAAACGGAAGAGAGATGACTCTTTGGGAAAGAGGTCCGTCTCATGACGACTTTTTAGATGTTATGATCGGAATCGGCGATGTCCCCGCACAAATAGAGCTTGATTATTCACGCCGAAGCGACATTGAAGAGATGAGCGAGTCCGCAATGGCTATGGAAGAGCTTGTCAATTCCCAACGAGTTTTAAAAAGCGTGCCCGTAACTATCCCGTTTGCAAAAAGAAAAATTGTCGGTATTACGGGTGACCGAGCTGATGTTGTGTCCATAACAAAGGCTTTGCTTATAGAACTTACCGCTTTGCACAACTATGATGACCTTAAACTGATGTTTATTTATAATGAAAAAGAGCGTCACCAGTGGGATTTTGTAAAGTGGATTCCTCACATATGGAATAAGGAAAAATCAATAAGATACATCGCAAACGATATTGATGAAGCCAAAGAGCTTTCAAACATTATTTCAAATATTCAGGCTGTTTCCGAAAACAAAAGAGGCGAACATGATGAGTCAACGCGATATATTATTATAGCGGCTGACAGGGTGCTTGCAGAGAAAATTCAAGCTATCAAGGATTTTGTTAAGGAGCCTGAAAAATATCATAATATTTCTTTGCTTGCTCTTTATAATGAAAGAAAATATCTTCCGAAAAGCTGTTCTGTTGTATGCAGTGTTGAAGAATCCGGAGTTACGGTTGCGGATTATAACAACATTACAGATAAACCGCAGAAAATTGACTCGCCCATACGTTTTGACGGCAATCCCGAAAGCATATTTGTCAATATGGCAAATATTGAGCTTGACTCACTTTCGAAAGAAAGCTCGCTTCCGACAGAGCTTACTTATTTGGAAATGTTTGAGGCAGGAAAGCCGGAGCATCTGGATGTACTTTCTCATTGGGAGGAAAACGACCCTGTCAAATCGCTTGCAGCACCGATTGGTGTAGATGCAGACGGTTATACAATAAAGCTGGATATTCATGAAAAGGCTCACGGCCCCCATGGTCTGATAGCGGGCATGACCGGTTCAGGAAAGAGCGAATTTATTATATCTTACATAGCTTCGATGGCAACTAATTATTCTCCCGAAGAAGTCGCTTTTGTTCTTATCGACTTCAAAGGCGGCGGAATGGCTGATGTTTTCAAGAATCTGCCGCATCTCGCAGGCAGCATAACTAACCTTGACGGCAATGAGCTTCAGCGTTCTTTTATTGCAATTGAAAGCGAACTTGAAAAAAGACAGGCTCTTTTCAAAGAAATAAGCGAAAAGAAAAAAATCAGTAATATTGATATTTACAAATATCAAAAACTCAGAAGAGAAGACAGAAGCCTTAAGGCATTGCCTCATCTTATTATAATTTCCGATGAGTTTGCTGAGCTTAAACAGCAGCACTCTGACTTTATGGAGCAGTTGATAAGAATTGCCCGTATCGGCAGAAGCTTGGGTGTGCATCTTATTTTGGCAACGCAGAAACCCGACGGTGTTGTTGATGATCAGATAAAGAGCAATATTAAATTTAAGGTTTGTTTGAAAGTTCAGGACAGATCAGACAGCCAAAGTGTTATTGGCAGACCCGATGCGACGATGATAACAAACGCAGGTCGTTTTTATATGCAGGTTGGTTATAATGAGCTGTTTGAATATGGTCAATCGCCTTGGTCGGGAGCTCCTTATTTCCCTGCAGATCAGTACAGGAAAACTTCCGGAAAGCGAATAGATGTTCTTAATGAGCAAGGCAGAACGATTTATCACATAAAGCCTTCATTGCCGCCAAGACCGGAAAATGTACCCGAAAAACAGATTGATGCGCTTGTAGATTATTTGAAAGCTCTTGCCGATGACAAGGGCTGTGAGGCAAACAAGCTTTGGCTTGAGCCGATGAAAGGTCCGAAAACGGAAAGAAAAAGAGAGCATAAGGATGCTTTTGAAGCGGAGCCGTTTGTTCTTAATCCCGTTGTTGGTATGTATGATGACTTGCGAAACCAAAAGCACTGCACAATGACAGTGCCTTTAACCGACGGAGGAAATGTTATTGTCTATGGCGCAAGCGGAAGCGGAAAGCTTTCTTTCCTTAATCAGCTGTTGGTTTCTCTTATTGAGAGACACACGCATGATGAGTTATCGATTTATGCGCTTGATTTTGATTCGGGTTCCCTTTCGGCATTTGAGAAAGCTCCTCAGGTGAAAACAGTAGCACTTTCGGAAGAAACCGCAGCAATCGAAAAAGTGTTTGAGGAAATCAACTCGGAGCTTGAAGCCAGAAAATCCATGTTCAGACGATTTGGCGGAGATTTTCAGAACTATGTTAAAACTTCGGGTAAAACTGTTCCGAACATTGTCCTAGTAATCAATAATTTCCTTGCGTTTGCAGAAACGCTTGGCGATGCAGAAGAAAAGATATCAAAGATTGCACGCGAAGGAAAAAAATACGGTATTTTTATTGTTGTAACAGCTCTCAGCTCAAATTCCATACGCTATTCGCTTGTTCCTTTATTCAGCAATATTTATGTTTTGCAGCAGAACAATGATGAACAGTATACAAACATCTTAGGCAAAACAGGCGGACTCACTCCCGGAAAGTTCAAAGGCAGAGGAATTTTTAAAATCGATAATGTTACTTATGAATTCCAGATAAAGATTGCTTTTGAGGATTCGGAAAATATTTACGATGCCATTGACAGGTTCTGTCAGAACGAAGCGGATAAGTCGGATTACAAAAAGCCGGAAGTCAAAAGACTTCCTGAATTTGTAACTAAAAAGTATTTTGCCGAAAATGGTTTTGATTTCAGCACAGATAGTCTGCCGGTTGCGGTTGATGCAGAAACAATAGAGACTGTTTGTCTTGATTTCAGCTCATCAAAACTGACGCTGATAACATACGACAAAGAAAACGAAGAATCGGCAAAGTTCATATGCGAAGAGCTTATAAACGCTACAGAGGATATCTTTATAATCGATTCAAGCAAGCAGCTGGGAATAAGCAATGCAAGAACTATCACCGACTCTTCAAAAATCGAGAAATTTATAACCGTACTTGAAGAAACGGTTAAAACCCGTGCTGCAGAAGCTGTTTTTGCAAAGAATGCAGGAAAATCCATTCCGGATTTCAAACACATTTATGTTTTTATCAATAACTATCCTGATCTTGAAAATATTATTTCTCGGGAAATGTTGATAAGACTCAGCGGATTGATTTGCAGCATCAACGAACCGTATCACATTAATTTTATTATTCTTGATGATACAGAAAATGGTGCAAAGCTTACATACTATCTCAGCGCAACCTTGCCGATTACGCAAGGCATTGCATTTTCGAATTCTTCCACAGCCGCTTTATGTTTTGAAAAAAATTTTTCAAACCGTTGCGAAAAAGGATATGCACATATCGTTATAGACAATGAAGAGCGGAAAGGGAAGTTCTTACAAAAAGACAGGGAGGTTGAATGATGAATAAACTTTTAATCGAAGTAACTTCACCTGCCGCAGGTCAGAGCTATGATATGCTTGTGCCTGAAAATATGCAGATAGGAGAGTTTGCGTCTCTTGTCGGCGGCGTTTTTTCGGGAACATCAAGCGGTATCTATCAGTACACGGGTTCTTTTGTCGTCAGCGAAAAGAACACAGGAAATGTCTTGAATCCCAATAATACGATGAAAGAATCGAATATAAGAAACGGCACTAAATTAATTTTATTTTAAAAGGAGAAATGTACCATGATAGTAAACTACGACACCGGAGCAATCAGAAAGACAGCGTCAGACATTCGCGCAGAACTTAAGAATTACACTAAGGCAAAAAACGAGGTCGATTCAACCGTAAACGGAATGAACAGCTATTTCAGCGATCCTGTTCAGCAGAATTTTGTAAAGAGATATAAAAGCGAACTTAAGGAAACTGTAGAAAGCATCGAAAAGCTTATGAACCAGTATGCTGATTATCTCGATGAATGCGCTGCTGCCATTGATAAGGCAATCGACAAGGGCAACGCAGCAATTAACTGATTAAAGGGAGGATTTAAAAATGGCTAACAATGTTGCAAAAATTGATTTCGCAAAGGTAAATAAGGCAGGCGAAGAAATTATTACTCAGGGCAATAAGATGTTCACATCTCTTTCAAATATCCAGAGCATCATCAACAACGGAAAGAAGAGCTTTGACAGCGAAGGCGGCGAGGCGATAAGAAAGAACTTCAATGCATCCGCTCAGAAGTTTGATGAATTCAAAAAGTTTGTTGCAGAATACGGTCAGTTCCTTCAGAACTACAGCGATGTGCAGAAGGGAGTTAATGACGAAATTCAGCAGATCGCAACACAGATTCCCAAGCTTTAATTTAATCGGTAGCAGGCAGCGCAAGTTTGCTGCCTGCTGCCTTTGGCTTTTAACAAAGGGACAAAGTTCGGAAATTACGGTGATTTATTATGAAGTTTTTCAGGCTTTTATGTTTATTTATATCAGTTGCACTAATTACATTTGGAGTGAGCGGTTGTATGAAGGATAATAATGTTATTAATGTTGAAAACAGCACAAGCAGTATGATTAAATATATGAACGAAAAATATAATGACACATTCAGATATACGGGTTCATTCGGAGGCTCGGATGACGGAAAATCAAAAAACATTTATGTAACTTCAAAAAAGTATCCGAATAGTGAAATTTCGGTTTGCTACTATAACGATGATGGGGTAGCATATATCACGGAAAACTATACTCAGAACAGATTTAAAAATGAAACAGAAGAATATATAACATCGATGATGAAGGATTTATTCGGAGTTGATGTTATTGTAACTTATATTATTGCATCTCAAGGAACAGCAAATGACTTCAGCGATAAAACCACTTTTGAAGAATATATCGGAAGCGAAGCATCTGATATAGCTTTCAAAGCGGTGGTAAGTGACTCGTATGAAACGGAAAACATGGCTGATGTTGCCGAAAAAGTAAAGCGCGCAGTAGAGGCAGCTCCCATTATTGCTAATGCGGAAATTTATTTTGCATCATCACCTGAGAATTTCAAAGAATACGGCAAACTTGGATTTTTCGAAATGAGAGAATTACACAGAATATATTTCTCTAAGGACGGCAAAAACAGCATTGAGGATTATGAATGGCGGTGATTAAATGGGTAATCCTATTTCAAACGACAAAATGAAGGAAATAAATATTTCTGCCGTTTTGAGCCAGTATGTTTATGCAGACGACCAGTCTATTGATTATATTGGAGAAAACAAGACAATTTCCAAAGTAGTAGAACAGTCGGAAAAAGATAGAAAAAGTCTGGGAAGAAACGATACATTAAAATTGTCAATCGACAAATACGATATCGGAAATTTTGAGTTGGTAGCGCAGAGCAGCACTACAGTGTTGGAAGAAAGTGAAACAGGTCACTATGAAATGAAAGAACTCATTTCCTGTGCTTTCAGGGATCCTGAAACGGGCGATATATACATCGTATATCGAGGCACAGGTGACGGTAAATGGGTTGATAACGGCGACGCATTTACTAAATACAGCTCACTTATGCAGCAGCGTGCTTCCCAGTTTTTTGATGATGTAATTGAAAAAACAGGTTACAACACAAACAAAAGAGGAAAAATTTTTGTTTCAGGACATTCCAAGGGCGGTAATCTGGCGCAATTTGCAATGATGGATTCGCAGTATGGCGATCTTGTTGACAATTGCTATTCGTTTAACGGCCAGGGCTTTTCGAGAGAAGCGATAGAGGCTTTCAAGAAAAGATGGGGAGAAGATTATCAGAAACAGATTGATAAGATGTATTCAATCAATGGTGTTAACGATTATGTTCATGACCTTGGAAATGTTATCATAGACAAAGAAAAAACCTATTTTATTCCTACTTCAGGGAACGGTTTCAACGAATGGCACAGTCTGGATTTTTTCTTTAACAAAGACGGATCAATCAGATGGGAATACGATGAAAACGGTAACATAGTATTCACAACAGAGCAGGGGCCCGTAGGCAAACTTGCTGCAAAAATCTCCGCAAGAATAATGTCAATGGATAAAGAAAATCTCGAAGATTGCGCAGTTTCAGTTATGTGGCTTCTTGAGGCTTTCCTTGGCGGAAAGGACGTATACGGAGAAGATGTAAACTCACGTTTAGGTACGGGTGACAGAAAGATTGCTACGATTGAAGAAATCGGCGGATTGCTGTCGACAGGTATTCCCGCGATTCTTGATATACTCGGAACGAGTGAAGAACTGCCGGAAATTCTGGCTTCGATGGGATTGGAAGAATATTTACCTCTCGTTGAAGAAATCCAGAAGTTCGTTAAGGAAAACAACGTGGACTTAGGACAGTATATTTTCGAGGATCCGCTGAGATTAATTAAAATCTATGCATCACTCGACTTAAGCAAAAAAACCATACACGAATTGGTTTTAAAAGTCCTCCACTTCAAAAACATTGCAACAGTAACCGTCTTTTTGGTCAATCCCGCATTAGGAACTGCTGTTACATTTGTGGGTAAAATTGTGGCTGCTGTAACTACAGTTGCATTGATAGCTAACCATATAATAGTCAACTGGGATAAGATTGTACAGAATGTCAAGCTCGCAGTTGAGTACATAGGTCAGCAGATCGGCAAGGCTGTTGATTATATCAGCACTAAAATCGTCGAGGGTGCTGAATATGTCAAGGATAAAGTGGTGCAAGCGATTGACTTTGTTCAGGACAAGGTTACCGAATTTTACAATGAGCTGAGAGAAACCGTTCGTGTCGGCTTGAATTCTGCTCTTGAGAAAGTTTACAGCAAAGCAGAGGAGATTATTACAAAAGGAAGACGCGTTGTTAACGCTGCAACAGATGCTGCACGCAAAGTTCTTAATGCCGCAAAGAAGGTGTCTGTAGCTGTGATTGACACTGTGCTGAAATATACCCAACCTATTCTTTACTCAATCGCGTCAAAGGTTTACAAACTTAAGCAAGGCGAAGTAAGAATTAATCTTAAAAAGCTTAAACAGTGTGTAAACACATTATATAGGCTGGCAAGCAGAATCTCGTCTTTGGATTCGAGACTGGATTCCCTTTATTACAGACTTGCTCAGAATAACATTGAGCAGGAAGAGGGCGTTTTCACATCTTTTGCAAGTATGTATAATCTGTTCAGGGCAGACCTTAACATTGATGAAGGTGCATCAATAAGGCGCAAAGCAAATGAATTGAGCACTCTGCTTGAAGGTTTCGAATCAGTTGAAAGAATAATAATTAACAATGCTCCCAAGAAGATTTAGGAGGTTGAAATATGGATCGGTCATTGAGGAGAGAACTTGACTATTGCATAAATGAGCTTAATGCAATTGTCAGACAGCTTTATGAAGCATCGGACGATGTTGCAGAGAGCATAACCGGCATGAACACAAAGAAATATACCAAGAGTATTGACAAAGCAGCAGATAAATATAAGAAAGCTGCAAACAAGCTGAAAAAAATCAGATAACAGGGAGGAAGCTTATGGAATGCAAAAAGTGCGGAAAGACAGTAACCGTAAGTGAATCCGAGTTTTGCGCTGATTGTATTGCTGCTGAAGCCGAAAAAAGGAAGCGCGAAAAAAGCTTTTTTTGGGAAGAGGTAGGAAAAAACCAGTCTGCGATTGAGGACTTTGGTTATCGTGTTAAAACAGAAATAAAAAAATCGGAAAATACTGTTATCTATATTGCGACAAATGATAACAACGAAACGGTTGCCATCAAAAAAATAACGGTTCCGTTTGACGGTTCTGCTTCAAGTTCATCTGACATTCACAGCGAACTTTCAGAAAAAGTACGCTGTGAAATGGAGTCGCTTTCGCAAATAAGCAAAGATTCCGGGAACAGATTTGTCATTACATATTATGATTATAAATTAGTTTATAATAATGACAATTATAAATATGATTTATATATCAAAATGGATTACTTAACATCTCTGGGTCAGCTTTATGCGGATACCGAATACAAGATATGCGATATGCTTCGCATGGGAATTGATGTGTGCGATGCACTTGAATGGTGTCATAAAAACGGAAGAGCTCACAACAATCTTAATTTAAACAATATATTCATAAATAACGAAGGTCGTTATGTGCTCGGCGATTTTGCTTTTTCAGACAACGCAAAAAACGAAGCGGAATATTGCATAGCGCCGGAACTGATATATGGCAAAAAACCTGATGCATCATCCGACATTTACAGCTTGGGTATGGTGATGTTTACTTTGTTGAACGGAGGATTGCCTCCGTTTGCGCAAACAGAGTCTGATATTGCGCTTGCATCAAAACGCTTAAGGAACGGCGAAAAGCCCGTTTTACCGGTCAATATAAACAGTCGGCTCAGGGATGCAGTTCATTTGGCGATTGATATAAAAAGCAAAAGATATCACTCGGTTGAAGAATTGAAAAATGTTTTCGAGCATCTTCTCAATTCCATGCCTTCGGAATGGTTGAACCAGAACATAAAAGGAATTTCGTCTATGGTTCAAGAGATGGAAGAAAGTCCTGCACCAAAGGAACCTGAACCGCTGCCGGACAAGCATTCAGAAGAAAATAACCGAGACAAGCCGATGGCTCCGGAGGATCAGGAACTCAAAAAGAAAAACCGAAAGGATTTATGGATAATCGGCATTGTTGTTGCAGTTTTAGTTGCGGCTATTGCTTTGGGTACCGCAATACTTTCAACTGCGGGCAATAAAAAAATATATTCTTTAATAGAGTCGGGTTCATATGCAGTCGCATTCAAAGAGATTTCAGGGCTTTATGACGAAGGAAAGAACGTAGACTCTTTGCTCAGCACATATATTGAGGCGTGCTGTAATGATGGTGAATATAAGCGTGTTGTTCAGGCGGCAGAACTTTTTTCACCGGAAGTTTATAAAGACGTTGAGTATTTCAGAACTATTCTTAATGAAATGCTTAACAGCGGAAAAGACAAGCAGGCATATGCTCTTGCAGAGATGCTTTATGAATATGAGGATATGCAGGGTATGCTTGGAGAACTTAATTTGTTAGTGTAAAAAAGGAGAAGTTAACATGAAAAAAATTGCTTACAGAATAATTGCCGTTATGTTGGTGCTTACATTAGCATTTGGATTTTCGGGATGCAATAAGAAAAAAACCGAAGTCGAGAATTTGCTCACAGAATTTGAGTATGCTTGTAACACATTGGATTTTGATGCCGTTCTCAATTGCATTACTCCCAGAGTTTCCGACAAAATAAAGGTCGGAGCGAACATTCTGGGAATGCTGACATTCCAGGATACCGACGTGCTTTTTGAAAAACTCGGAGATGTTCTTGCAAGAAATTCAGAAATAAACGGAACCGATTTCTTTGAATCGGTGAAGATTGATATTCAGGAAATTGTTGAAGATGAGGAAGACGAAGATATAGTTCGCGCTATGACATATGTCACTTATGACGTTGCGGGCGAAGAAATTGTCAGAGAAGCAGTGTTCACCTGTGAATATTATGCGGAAAAATGGTACATTTCCAGCTTTACTATCATCTGATTTAAATAATCATCTTGTCAAAAAGGCGCGAATATTGTATAATTGTAATGTTATATATATTGACACGAAGAGAAGGTGATTTCAACGGAAGCAAAACCCGATATCAATACCGAAACATCGGTGAGCAAAGCGGAAGTATACCGTGAATTAGGCAAAGAGCTGTTTTTTAAAAGTGAAGGCGATCTTGAAAGACGCCGAAAAGGAGAACACCTTTTGCTTAAAGCGGTGGAAATGGGCGATGTTGAAGCCAAATTTCTCATCGGATATTCTATGGTAAACGGGTATATGAGCTTTGAAACAACTGATATGTCGGTTGAGCACGGCCTTCTGCTGCTTTGCGATGCTGCAAACGCAGGCTCGGCAGGTGCCAGATTTTATCTTAACCGACATTGCGAGGAGAATTATTCCGCATATCTTGAAAAAGAAGGACTGAAAAACCGTCCTCAGCCGGAAGGCCCGCTTGTAGGATTTAACGGCAAAGAGATTAAGGTAAACCGAGTCGGACTCAGAACTCCCGTCGATGCAACTCTTGAATACACCCAAGGAATGAATGTTCTAACATTAAGTGCAAACATTACTTTTATGCATTCGGATGAACAGCATTTTGACAATGTCCAAAAGTTCTATGCAGCTGTTGCAAGAGGCTTTAAGGAATGGGAAGGCGAATATGAAGTTTTTGGCGGTCAAAAACTTAAAGTTGTTGTAGACTTAACTTTTGATCAGCTTAAACTGTGGGATAGCGTATATGTTATTCCGATGACCGAAGCGATGCAAAACGATACCGCCAGAATGTTGGATAATTTTTCGGAAGGAAAAATCAAAGAAACTGCTTTTAAAAGACTAAAAAGCAAGCGTTCCAGAGCGGTTATAGGAATCAAAGACTGGTCGGTTACAAGCAGAAAAATGATTATGATTTTCAGCAAGTCAGACCGATTTGATGATTATGAAGAAATCAAACATGTTGCCAAGCACGAGTTTGGCCATGTTCTCGGCCTTGGTGATTTGTATTACAGTCCTAAGGATAAACTTCCCGGCGTAACCAAGGGAACCTTTAAGGAAATTGACAGTTATAATTTAAGCGGTCGTTATTATAATCTTGTTATGTGCGATCATCATGCACCTGTCAGCAATAATGATATTGAAATGGTGACGCTTGCGTTTGCTGAGAATGAAATGCAGAATTATCAGCCTCAAAATTTCAAAGGGAAAATTTCAAGTGCATTAGGAAGGGGTAATTAACATTGAACCGAATAGAAGTTCTCTCCGAAGGCTTCAAGCTTAAATACGAAAAGTTTCTTGTGGGTTGTGATTCTTTGGAAGAAACAAATCGTTGGGATAAGGAAAGCTTCGGAGAAATGGAAGTTTATTATGTGTCGGATTTAACCGGAGCGATTATCAGGTTAATTGCCGCTGACGGAAATTTCTCACAGACAGAAGCCGATTTTATCAATGATGTTTTTGGATTTAATTATTCCGTAAGCGAACTTAAAGAAATTTATGAAGACTTCGGTGAAGATGTTGAATCGGCCTTCGTCGAAGAAATTGAAAACGGAATCTCAATGATGAAAAGCATCAATGAGGAACTTGCAGAAGCTTATAAAGATTTGTTACATACGGTATGCGATATTGTTATTGCAAGTGACGGTATGGTTTCATCGCCCGAAGTTGAACTTGCAAACCGGCTGAAAGCTCTTTAATTCCGGCGATTTTTCAAGCGGAACGGCTTGGAATTTTATAAAAAACAAAAACAGGAGGAACAGAAAGTTATGGCTAAGAAAAAGAAGAACAGCAATCCGATAGTACTTATACTTGTTTTGGTTATCGTGGTACTTATAGGTGTGTTTGTAGGTCCCAAGGTGATTCACGAGTGCTCTGATTGCGGTGAAACATTCTTTGGTGCAGGCTATGAACCCAGCAAGGTAGTTGAGTTCTTTGAAGGCGAAGATGACGAAGAAAACGTTATCTGTGAAGTATGTGCCGAAGAACAGCACGCTCTTGCAATTGCAATGGGCGATGAGCTTGAGGATTTCAAAAAAGAAATTTTCTGATCAAAACTTTAAAGAAGAACAAAGAGTCAGAAACAGACTCATCGGAAGCAGGAAAACCCGAACCTCGGTTAACATCCGCGGTTCGGGTTAAACTTTAAATAATTTGTGTGAACACGGAGGGAAAATATGTTGACAGAGAAAGCAAACTGTATTGATATACACAGCAAAGGTGAGTATCCCTCTTGCGCTTTGTCAAACTTTGCTGAGTATGAGTTTTGTGTTGATGGCGTAAAATGCTCAAGCATGGAAGGTTTTTTGCAGTCATTAAAATTCAAAAAGCCATCAAAACAAAGGAAAGTGTGTTTGCTGTCAGGTGTTTCAGCCAAGAATTCGTCAAGACGAACCTTCGCTCGGTTAAGGTGGAGGATGACGCATAATCTTTATTGGCAAGGAAAACGGATAAGCCGTTATTCCGATGATTATCAAAAACTGTTGGACAGAGCATATGCAGAGCTTTCAAAAAACAATGAATTTATAAAGGCGTTGAAAGCTTCGCACGAAAACGCCCTTATTCATTCCATTGGCAAGAAAAATGTTAATCAAACGGTTCTTACCGAATACGAGTTTGTTTCAAGATTAGAGGGAATAAGGCGAGAGCTTATTTGAATAAAAAAAGATAATCCGAATCATCTCCTGAATTTTGGAGAGGGTTCGGATTTTTATCTTCTGGTCGGAGTAAAGATGATATATCCAAACCCGCGCAAGCGGTTTCAATCTCTTTGAAAGAAACACGCTTTGCGCCTTTTCGGTAATTAAGATTTATGAGAATTTCGTCGTCATAAACGACTACACTGTTTACAAATCTGTCGATTAATGCTCTGCGACCTTCAAGAGTATTTGTGTCGATATTTCTGAAACTCATTATGTAGAACATTATCTGTTCATAAGAGAAAGTCGGCTTTTTGATTTCTTCCTGAATTATGCTCAATTCAAGATTTCTTTTCGTTTCTTCAAGCTCATCAAGTCTTCGCTTTGCAGAGTCATTTATAATGCCTGCCTGAATGGCATT
>JAZRLY010000062.1:0-23910 GCA_045647065.1 Acutalibacteraceae bacterium | reverse complement strand
GATATCTGAAAGAAGGTACTGACTACAAGGTTTACTATTACAATAATACAGACTACGGAACGGCTTATGTTTCTGTTTCAGGCATCGGTAATTATTCAGGCTCTGTACAGACCACGTTTGAGATTGACGATGTGGGCAGCAGCGATGATATCGGCAACTGGCTCGAAGCGTTCATCAGAGACATGTTTGCACGGTTTATAAGTCTGTTGCTTTCAATGGGATTTAAAATAAGATAAAATCAAGCAATTTTAAAAGCCATGCAGGTTGATTCAAAGTCAACTTGCATGGCTTTGCTTTTTATATTTTAATTATGAAAAACTGTACTTGATTATTGTTGTTCATGTGTTGTATTTATGCGAGAGACCATAAAAATATCAAAAGAGGCATTGTTGAAAAATTTTAATTTTCGATAGACCAACCCGACGTTTCAATCGTATTACTTAATGAAAGGACTGAAACGGAGGTGTGAAATGAATAATGACGTGAAAATAACAAGGGTTAATCTTGACGGTTTGCATTCTCTTGATATCGCGATTAACGAGAAGGCAAAAACCGTTGTTGCAGAACTGATTGTCGGTGAAGAATCAACTTTTATCTATGCAGAAAAATTCGATGCTCCGTGCAATTATCTGCGAACGGCAATCAAAAAAAGCATTGTTTATCTTAACAGTGACATACCTGAAGAAAAAAACGTCAGCGAGAAGAAAAAAGGAAAATATTGTATTTGCTTGAACACGGACAGATATACGATATAATAAAATTAGAAATTATTGGTGTGATTGAGGTGAGAAAGTGAAAAACGAAAATAAAAAAATCGCCCGATTAATCAAGCAGATACAGCGCGGAAACCAATCCGCTTTTGAAGAATTCTATAAGCTGACAAGCCCAAAGGCATATTTCATTGCACTCAAAATAACGCAGAACGAACACGATGCAGAGGATATTCTGCAGGAAAGCTACATAAAAGCTCTCGAAAAAATTAATGAAATTGACACCTCTCAAAACATAAACTCATGGTTTCTTAAGATTGTTTCAAACAAGAGCAAGGATTTGCTGAAAAGCAGAAACCGTCTTGTCTTTGAAGGCGAAGAAGAAACGGTTTTCGAAGAAATTCCCGAAGAAAAAGCTGAATTCTGTCCCGAAGAAAGCCTGAATCAGGAAGAATTACGGCTTGAGGTTATGGCGGCTATCGATGAGCTTACCGCTGAAAAAAGAGCCTGCATTATGATGATGTATTTCGGTGATATGAGTGTTAAAGAAATCGCCGAAAGCATTGAAGTGCCCGAAAGTACGGTTAAAAACAGACTATATACGGCAAGAAAAGATCTTAAAGCCAAATTTGAGAAAAACGGAAATGTTCTTTACGGTGCGGCGCTTGGCGGAGTGCTTATATGGGCGCTGGGCAAAACATCGGTTACCGCTTCTGCAACATTCCTTGCAAGTGCAGCTTCAGCTGAAATCGTTGCAGGTGCAACAGCAGCATATACGACAGCTGCAACTGCAACAACGGCAACAGCTGCCACAGCTTCAACTGCAGCCGCATCAACAGCAGCAACAACCGCCGCTTCGGCAGGAACGGGTATAGCAGCTAAAATTGCTGTTGTTTCCGTTGCACAGAAAATAGCGGTCGGAGTTGCGGCAACGGCAGTTATAGGCGGTTCAACCGCAGGCGTTGTGACGGTAGTCAAGAATGTAACGCCTGAAGAATCAACAACGCAAATCACCGAAGCGGTCACAACCGCACACGAACTCACAACGGAATATGTGTTCAACGAAATGACCTTGCCCGCAACCGCAACAGAGACTGTTTCTTCCACGGAAAATGAAACACACAGAGAAAGTACAAAGGCGAGTACTGAAAGGACAAGCACAACGGAATACACAACCGCACCTGCGTCAACAACCAAATCTGCCACGAGGAAAGAAACCACAACCCAAAAGCAGACAACAGTTACAAACACAACTACCCGCAAAGAAACAACAACGCAAACCGCAACCACCACTCGAGCAGATACAACAACCCGTGAAGAAACGACAGAAGAAACCACAACCCGTAAAGCAACAACCACACGCAAAGAAACTACCACTCAAAAAGCAACAACCACAACACGACCTGAAACAACAGTAACAACAACTCAGCCTGAAACAACAACAGTCCCCGCAACAACTGAGCCAACAATTCAAGCAAAAGCAACGGTTAGCATTGATATAATTGACCTTGACGGTTCTGTGGTTGACACGCTCACCATCGAGGTTGAAGCAGGCACAACACTTTCCAAGGAATACATTGTCACCGCTGTTCAGGCAAAAGGGTATGAACCTATGGCAGGCGTTTACGGGGACGACATCGGAACTGTTGCACAAGGCGGAAACACATACAAATTTGAAGCTGAATTATAACCCCATAAAAGGAGGTAAAAACATGAAAAAAGCATTATCGTTATTTCTCGCATTTATATTGACTTTCGGCATTGTTGCCATCGGCTTTACAGGAAGCGAGATTCTTCACGTTCATGCAGAAGAATCTGAGGTTATTCGCTGGAGCTCTTATGATTACACCGTCAAAAACGGTGAAGCCTGTATTGTCAAATATTATGACTACGAATACAGAAGCGAACATCAGAATATTCCCGACACGCTCGGCGGTTATCCCGTTACCGCAATCGGTGAAGAGGCTTTTGCTGAAAGTGACCACGTTACGACCTTTGTTATTCCCGAGAGTGTAAAATCAATCGGTGTAATGGCTTTCAGACATTGTGAAAATCTCACCAGAGTTGAGATTAAAGGTGATCTTGATCTTATCGGACACGGCGCATTTATGGTCTGTAAAAAGCTTGTGACAATTATTCTCCCTGAAAACATCAAAAACATCGGGGTTTCTGCGTTTTATAACACGGGCTATACCAATGCCACTCGTAATCAGGATTATCAGGGAGCCGTTTACTGCGGTAAATACCTCATCTCAATCAAGGATTATCCTCTTGACGGCAGTCCTGTTTTTTCCGTCAGAGAAGGCACGCTCGGTATTGCAGGCTCAATCGGATCAGCCGACGACACTATTCTTGAGGTATACATTCCCGACAGTGTAAAATATATCGGAACAAATCCTTTTTCGGATTGCTTTTCACTTCAGAAAATATCCCTGAGCGAAAACAATCCTTATTTTGAAATCGGTGACGATGGAGCACTTTATTCCGAAGACGGTAAAACTCTTATCAGCGTTCTTACGGGCAGATATGACTGCTGTTACGCCGTTAAGGAAGGCGTCGAGGAAATTATCGACAAAGCCGTGCTTAAGAGATATATTTATATTCCCGAATCCGTAAAGAAAATCTGCGGTGATAGAATATTAACCCAAGACCTTTACTATCAGGGTAACGCTTCCGAATGGCAGAATGTTGAGCTTTCTTTCACAGACGACCCCGAAGAATATAATGAAATTGTCGGTGATATCAGAATTGCTTATAACGCTTACAACACAAGCATTCACAGACTTATAAAGAAAACCGACAATATGCGCTACTGCTCATGCGGAAAGAGCGCAAACATAATCGCTGATGACTGTGATAATATCCGTGCCGAAAATGGCTTTACCTATATGCCCGATGCCGAAAGAAACGGCGTAAAGGTTATCGGCTATGCATATAACCACAAAACCGACCCCGTTGTGATCCCTGAAACTCTTGGCGGTCAGACCGTTACGGCAATCGGCAACTATGCTTTTGACAACTGTCAGGCAACGAGCATTTCAATTCCGAAAACTGTCAGCAATATTGAAGTGAAAGCTTTTGCTTTTATCGGCGGGAATCTTGAGAAGTTTATTGTTGCAGACGGAAATCAGCATTATGCGGCACCTGACGGTATACTATATGAAAATTCATTTACACATTCAATTTTCAGATTCCCCACAAATGCTTCAGCTGAAAAATTCACGCTTTATGACAATACTGTTGGTATTATGTATTACGCATTTGCAAACACCAAGCACCTTAAAGAAATTACGATTCCCGAATGCAGTATCATTGCATCTTCAGGCTACACAATGGGAGTTGTTGCCGACTATTCGTTTTATAATTCAAGCATTGAAAAGGTAACTTTCAGCGGGAATTCGCTTCTCTGGCTCGGTAACAATGCTTTTGAAGGTTCGAAACTTTCAGAAATCACTCTTCCTAATCAAATTATCAAAATTGGTTATGATGCTTTTAAAAATACTCCTCTGACAAATAACGAAGATAACTACGATTCCGATGGTGTACTTTATTATGATAATTGGCTGATTGCAACTGATAACGGACCCGGTCCCGAAAGCTATACTGTCAAGGAGGGAACATATGTTATCAGCGGAAGTGCGTTTAATTGGACGGATATCAAAGAATTGACAATAGCAAAATCTGTCAGAGCTGTCGGCGTAAATCCGACAATGTATTGCCCTAAGTTTGAAAAATATAGCGTTGCAGAGGGTAACAAATATTTATCTGCTGATGGCTTTGGTGTGCTTTATAAAGATAACGGTTCAAACGCTCTTTTTGGCGGAACCGAAATTGTATCTTATCCAATTGCGAGAGAAGAAACTTGCTATGTAATCAAAAATGATACCGGTAGAATACTTGAGATGACGTTCGCAAATACAAAGTATCTCAAGAATGTACATATTCCGTCATCTGTTAAAGAAATCGGTGCTTACTCATTCGGTATTAATGAAAGCAATATGTATATGCTCCATTACCAGGGAAGCTATGATTCCTGGAAAACCGTGGAAATAGCGAAAAGCGAAATTTTGATTCGCAGTGATGTAACCAATGACCTTTATATGTACTATAACCACTATGATGACAGCGAACATACTGTTACGCTTGACGTTACCGTTGAACCCACTTGCACCGAGGACGGATGCGTAAAAACAGTCTGTTCCTGCGGATATGAATTCATTAACACGACATATGAGGCAACAGACCACACCTGGGTTGGCGATTGGATAATTGTTGAGGAACCTACCTGCACAGCGTACGGACTTAAAGAAAACACTTGCTCCGTATGCGGCGAAACAGAGCAGTATTATATCAGAAGGCTCGGTCACGATAATGTTATTGTATCGCAGACCGAAGGCAACTGCATTCAGCAGGGCGAAACGGTTTATCACTGTAACCGTTGCGGCGAAGAAACCGTTGAATATACAAAAGTACCCGACGGACATAAAATAGGCGAAGAAACAATCACAATAGAAGCAACCTGCGTTTCGGAGGGTGGAAAATACAGCAAGTGCGAGTACTGTCAGAAAGCAGTTGGCGATCCGATTGAGGTTTACCCTGCAACCGGTAAGCATGCCGCAAGCGACTGGATTGTCGAAGTCGAAGCTACCTGCACCAAAGAGGGAATCGAGCTTCGCAAATGTACACTCTGTGACAATGTAATGGAAAGAAGAGCAACAGACATTGTTCCCCATACTTATATGGTTAACACGCTCTCGAGCAACTGTGTTGAAATAACAAAGAAATACACCTGCTCCGTTTGTTACCATTCATATACCGAAACAGTAAACACAGGCAAAGACCATATTTATGTAAAAAAGACGGATCCTCCCACCTGCACCGAGGTGGGCAGAACCTACTTCAAGTGTCAGAACTGCACTGAGACAGAAGTTATCTCAACAACTCCCGCAATCGGGCACGACGGCGGAGAATGGGTTGTAACGAAAAAACCCACCTGCGGTTCAAAGGGCACAGAAACTCAGCTTTGCGCAACCTGTGATGCAAAGATCAAAACAAGAAGCATACCCGCTTTAGGTCATAATTATGTTAAACATCTTCGCACACAGCATTCCTGTACATATGTCACTTATGTTGTTCAGTGCTCAAACTGCTACGATTTTTATTATGAAGATATTATGGGAACAACCTGTGTACGTACGGAAACAGTTACGGTTGAACCTACCTGCCTCGAAGACGGCTATACCTATGAAAAATGCCTTAACTGCGGTAATACCGTCGGCGAGGTTGTAACTATTCCTGCACTTCATCATAATGTTACTGAAGAAATAATGAAAGAACCTACTTGCTCCGAAGAAGGAAAGAAAATTATAACCTGCCACGAATGCAACATTGTTGAAGAAGTTACTCTCGAAAAGCTTCCCCATACCTTCGGCAGCTGGGAATACAGCGGCGGCAATACCTTCACAGGCATTTGTTCCGTATGCGGTGAAGGCTTTGATGAAATCGAAGTTAATATTTCATTACCCGAAGAAAAAACCGCACTTATAAAAGGCACAACAGTCAGCCTTAAAGCAACTGTAACAGAAAACATCACCGACGACATAGTTTATTCTTCATCTGATAAAAATGTTGTTACCGTTGATGAAAACGGCAATATTACGGCAGTCGGCGGCGGTGAAGCTGTTGTTACCGCAAAAATCAACGGAACACAGATCATTGATTCCTGTGTTGTCAACGTTGTTCTCAACAAATACAGCGTTATCTGGCTTGTTGACGGAGTGGAATACCAGATAAGTATTTTTGAAGAAGGCAAGGAAATAACTCTTCCCGAACCGCCTGTGAAAGACGGGTTCGAATTTGTCGGCTGGACTCCTGAAATTCCCGATGCAATGCCTTCGGCAAATATCAGTTTCCAGGCGGTATTCAAGGTCGTTACAAAATCTGAGGAGTTTGATGTTTCGGCAACCTATTCCGCAGATGCATTCGATGAATCTATTTCGCTTGATGTTAATGAGATTGAAGGCGACAGAGAACCCGGCGGCGTATATATGGTTGAGGGTAAATATTATGATCAGGTAGGACTCTACAACATTAAAGCTGTCAACGAGAATTCAGATGTTGTCCAGCCCAACGAAGGCCATACCGTAACACTCAGAATCCCTATTCCCGAAGCGTATAAAAACAGAACGGCATTTGTAATCTATCACAGATTTGTTGACGGCGGCAGAGAGCAGCTTTCAACTGCAAACGGTACTCTTAAAGTTGAAAACGGATATCTTGTCTTTGATATCAGCAGCTTCAGCGAGTTTGAAGTTCTTGCATTTGCGCCTTCAATTAAAATAGTAAGAGAACCCGTCAAAACCGTTTATTCATTCGGTGAAGAAATTGACCTTACGGGAATCAAAGTTATTTTCATCAGTTCTGACGGAACAGAAAAAGTTGTTACCAAAACCGAGTATCTCACAGTCAGTGACTACGATAGTTCAAAAATCGGAACTCAGACCGTAACGGTTAAATACGGTAATTATTCTGATACCCTCAAAGTTAAAGTCAGATATACATTCTGGCAATGGATTACCAAAATCCTTACATTCGGCTTGATCAGATTCTGATGTTTCTTATGGTATGCACCCCGAAGATTAATCTCTCCGAGGTGCATACCGTATTGACTAAACAATGCAAAATAATTATAATTAAATCATATTGAACGGGAGGAGAGCCAGATGAAAAAGTTTGAAAAAGCGTTGACTGTTGCGGTGGTTACAACAGTGTTGACATTTGTTGTCGGATTTTTGATTATGGCGGTTTTTAGTCTGTTTGGCAATCCTTTTGACAGGAAGATTGTCAGAAATATCGCAGAGCAATATGTTGCCGAAAACTATTCCGAAATGAATCCCACGATTGTCGATATTGATTATTTTGATACACCCATTGAAGGACCTTATCATGTTGAGGTTTATCTTGAAAAAACTGGCAGAACATTTACGCTTCATTATTCTGAATCGGGTGATCTTGAATGGGATGCATATGATTATTCAACATATAAAGAAAAATACGGTGAAGAATATTTTGAAGAAGGTCTTTACTCGATAAGAGATAACATCGGCGTTCCGAAAAATGAAAAGCAGAAAGCGGTTATAGCGGTTATTAACTTCGATTTTGAAATTCAGAACGGCGGTCTGGCTCAGTATCTCATTAACGAAGAGAATGAGTATATCGTGAATATAACAAAATACCTCCGTATGCTCGGCGCGGAAGAACAGGTAACGCTACTTGAAACATTCGTTAACGAAAACGGTATTGAACTCAAAGCTGTTGAGACAAGCAGTATTGCTGAAAGCATTGAATTTGAAAAAAGCAAACCATTTGATGAATTCAATGATGCTTATATGGAGATTTACATTCCTGAAGGTGAATACGAGCCTTATCTGAATTTTTTGGTAATCAATTATATTCAGGATAACATTGAGGATTTTTAAACAAAAGTTAAGCAATTGATATGTTCTCTGAAAAGGAGCGTTTAACATGAAGAAAACTTTAAAGATTTTTGCTTTTATTATCGCGATTGTTTCGCTTTTTGCCTTGAGTGCATTTGCGCAGGACAAAACAATCGAATGGGTTGATGACTATGGCTCGGAAACATACAGTTACGGTGGCGAACTGAAAATCGGAAACAATAAAGTTTCACCTACCAAAGAACCGAACAAGTTTAATCTTAACATTTTTGACGGCGATTTTGTTTATTATGAATTCGATGTTGAACAGAGCGGTTATTATGATATTGAAGCGGTAGCGGACAACTATTACAGCACATATATTTCACAAGACATAAGAAACGGTGTTGTTTACGGTGAAAAAGAATATTTGCTTTTTGATGAAAACGGATTCAAGGTTTATCTTGAAGAAGGCAACTGTATATTCGGTATGATTTTCTATTTTGATAATCCGGGTTTTACTGATAGTGCTTATGACGGCGAGCTTAATATAGAATTTATTGCTGAAGAAATAACCGATCTGCAGATTGAAGATGAATACCTCGAAGATTTAATTCTCGGCTATCACATCGACACCGATTATGACGAAGAAAACACCTGCGGTATTCCCGCAAAAGGCAAGCTTGTTTTCAATAACGGAAAAGAAATCGGGTTTAATGAGTATCTCAGCGCAAAGTACGATGAGAATATTGCACCCGGAGAAAATGAAATCACATTTGTTCTTCCGAACTATCAAAAGTCATATACCGTGCAGATAAAAACTGTTGAAGATTACATAAAGAATATTGAAATAGGTAATGCGGAAGAAGTTGCAGTTGTCAAAGAAACGTTTGTACCCGATATTGTATATTCAATTGACCCCGAGTATTTCGAACTTATTCTGACTATGCCCGATGGCACAAAGAAAACCGAGTGTATTGATTATTACTACGATATCGAGCTTAAAGGCGGAAAGCTCCTCACCGTCTGGTGTGATTATTATCAGAAGGATGACGGGAATTGGTACTTGACCGTTGAACTCGGCAATAAAGAATATCTGAGCATACCTTGCAAAAAGATTCCCGCATCGTTTAATGAAAATTATACCCTTTATTGGGAAGGTATAATGGAATATGCGTTGATAATGATTGGTGATTCATCATTGTATTTTGCTGATGCATTTGATATGTTTTCGGATTTGAGCATCAAAGAAAGAATAGATTGTATCTCAAACGCATTTGCTGCAATCGGTGATTATTATTCCGAGGTTTACAAGCTCACTGAAATGTTTATAGATTATGTTTGGTGAAACTAATTATAGAATTAAAATATACTGAAAGTCAGGACCTCCGGCTTAGCCGGAGGTCCTGACTTATATGAGAAAATAATCTACTGTTGCCAAAGAGTTTATTATTGTTGCAAGTATATAGTTTTAGATTCATCTATATATTCTCTGTCATATTCATTTTCAAACAGAGAAATCCATTGATTTTGAGTTCCATAGTAATATATTTTGTAGCTCGTTTCATATCTGAGTCCTGTCTCGGGATCTTCAATGCTGTCATAAAAATTATTACTCTCAATTTTTTTAACACCTGAACCCACATGTATTTCATTCAGATTTTTTGCCTGCAGAATTGCTCCGGTTTTTATTGTTTTTACGCTTTCGGGAATATGATATATTTTTCCGCTTTTGTTTGCAGGATATAACAAAAGCTCGGTTTTATCTTTGTTGAACAGAACACCATTATCGCTTGTGAAGTGTTTGTTTTCGGAATCGACATTTACTTCCTTCAAAGATGATCTTGCGATTGCCCATTCGTGGATAAACGAAACTCCCTTGCCTATATTCACCGTTTCGAGGCGTTCGCATGCTGTCATTGCTTCACAGCCGAGATAGGTTACGCTGTCGGGGATATCGATGTGTTTTAATCCGGAATATTTAAATGCACCGCCGTCGAGTTTGGTAAGAGTATCCGGAAGGATAACAGCTTCAATGCTGTCACAATGGAAAAGCATGGGAAAATCAATCACGGTTATTCCTTTGCCTATTGTCAGTTTTGTTAATCCGTTACAATGGCTAAATGCATTCCAGGCTATATCTGTGACGCTGTCGGGAATAATATATTCCTTTTGTTTTTTGCCGGTCGGATATTGGATGAGTTTTGTCATTTCTTTGTTAAACAAAACGCCGTCAACGCTTACAAAATGAGTGTTATCTGCACTAACCTCAATACTTTCAAGGCTGATGCACGGATTCCATTCAATTTCGCCGGTGAACAGCTCGGTGCCAACAGATTCAACACCGCTTCCTATATACACTTTTTCTAATGAATAGCAGCCGACAAACACACTGTCCCCGATAGTTTTTACACTGTCGGGTATAGTTATTGATTTTATGTTTTGACAGTGAATAAATGCATTTGATGCAATTATTTCCGTACCTTCTCTGACAACAATATGCTCAGTTTCGGTTTCTGAATCAACTTTAACAAGACTGTTGCCGACATAAAAAACATCATCTTCCCAATTTTCAGGGTTTGAGTATAAAGAAGATTCATCGTATTTCCAATTAACAGTATCATTATAGACACCGCTTGTTACATCGGTCTTTTCTGTTATTGATTCTTCTGCCGTTGTATTGTTCAATGAATCTTTACCGTCAGAACATGATACAAAAAAGCAAGCTGATAATAAACAAACAGAGATAAGAAAAATAACAATTAAAACTTTTTTCATCAGTATCCCTCCTTTTTCTTCTGTAATTATATCGTAACAACAGTTTGTTTCTTTGTCAATTTACAATTCTGTTATCCTGAGTTACGATTTTGTAAATAATATTAATTTAAACCGAAAATGTTACTGTTTGGGAGAGATACAAACCGTGAATTATTACGATCAATTTTTAAAAGTTATATAAGAATACCGCTTTCCCTTATTTGAACCTATTGACAAAGATATACAAGCGTGTTATCCTATGCATAGATACTCGATGTATTGTAATTCTATGTATGGGAGTTTTTGTTATGAAAATCAGCAAGGAACTCGCCAAAGGAAGCACAGCTCTTTTGGTATTGAGTGTTATTTCAAAGCGTGATATGTACGGTTATCAGATTATAAAAACGATCGAAATGGAAAGTGAAGAAGTGTTCACTCTCAACGAAGGAACGCTTTATCCGATTTTGCATTCTCTGGAAGCCGAAAAGAGTCTTGAATCCTATTGGTGTGAGGCAGAAGGAAGAAAACGCAAATATTATAAAATAACGTCAAAGGGTCTTGAGGAACTTGCAGGCAGAGAACAGGAATGGAAAACCTTTTCTACTGCCGTCGGCAAGGTTCTGGGAGGTGCGAAGCTTGCAGGAGCATGATTTTGACAAAATTCTCGACTTTCTTTGTTCGGGCATAATGTCCAAAAAGGAAAGACAGAATGTGCGTGACGAGCTTTTTGACCACCTTATGTGCAAATATGAAACCAATATTGCAATCGGAATGGATGAAGAAAAAGCAGCCGAGAGTGCAATAAACGATTTGGGTGACAGAAACACACTCAGATTCAGATTGTCGCAGGTTCATTCATATTATCCCAATCTATCAATGAAAAAAGCGATGAATCTGCTGATTCTCGGCTTTTGTTTAACGAGCTTTCAGATTAACATAATTATCAACACAGGCGAAATTACAAAATATATCGGTCAGGTTGTTTTTCTTGTGGCTCTGTTTTGCCTCAGCAAAGCAACTGATAAACTGAAAATGGCTTTTAATTTCGCTTCTGCGGAATTCATACTTGCAGAGATTGCATTTGCAATAATTCCTGCACTTCCTTCAGAAATCTTCTGGATACCGCATCTGTTACATATTGCTTCATGTATAGCAAATGTTGTTAAATGGTGTTATCTTCTTTACGGTCTGCGTGACCTTACCGCACCGTTTAAAGAAGAATATAAGAAAAATATCCCTTACGGGTTTACTGCTTTTTCAAATGTTCTTGCACCTTTTTATTTGATATGGCTTTACTGTGCAATGATAGTATCTGAAAATTCGGATTTTGGTGCAACTGACGAAGCCGCATTTATTATCATCCCGCTTGCTTTGTTTTCAATAATTATGAACCTTGTTTCTTTTGTTATGACGTCGAAATGCCTTTGGCAGAATGACCACGAATATCAGATAGAAACATCTTCAAAGAAGAAGGCTCTTGCGGCTGTTCTCGCTTTGTCGGTTACAATTCTGCCAATACTTGCGATTGATTTGGGTGTATCGCTGGAGAAAGCGGAAACAGAAGTTTATTCAATTGATGACAGTAACATTTCAGAGGCGGAGTATAATCGCATTTGCAGTAATCTTCTCTCATACGGCGTGCCCGAAAAGATTGTTTATTCTCTGCCCGAAAGCGAGATAGAGAAATTTAAAAATTCGGTTCCTGCAACCGAGTTTGAAAATCCCGACTATCATCCTTTGGTAAACCAATCTGTTGACCTTGGCAGAAACGGCTTTGAATTTGCCGCTTACAACTGTGCCATTGGTATTATAGATGGAACAGGTTATCAGAATGCCAGATTTATGGTCTGGATTGAGTATGAAGATAATATCAAAGGACACTATTCGGATTATATCCAGTTTTTGCCGCCCGGTGATACGTTTATGCCCGTTCTTGATGATGATAAAAATGCAGACACAGTGTTGATATTATCGGAAGAAAACGGCAGGGTTATGAAAAATGAGCCCCTTGATATTTATTGTGATTCAAAATATTTCAATGACTCGGTTACGGGTGTGAAGGTTCAGGCAAAAGACGGGATGATTATTTATCTCGGTAAAAACTACAATGTTGACGGTTCAAATTTAACCGCCAATCAGATGATTAATGTCTATCACAAGGTTTTCCCGATAACATCAGTGCGAAACGTTCCCAATATAAACGATTACAAAAATGATGCGTTGGGGATTCTGCCTTTCCGCATTCATGCCAGATATTGGGTTGATTTCTATGGCAAGTGGAATGAATATATCGAAAGCACAGGTGAATACGAAACAGTTGTGGAATGATAAATCATTAAAAATGTCCTATGTTTGGCGTGCTTGTGCGTTATAATTAATGACAGGATATTGTAAATGCAAGGAGGCGCGATGTTCTTTTATGGTATTTTCAAAAAGATTTATTAAAATCGGATTGGTTGTTTTAATTGCAATCGGTTTGTTCTTTGTTTTGATTTTCGGCGGTGTTATTGTTTTTGATCATTCAGCAGTTTTGAATTCGGAAGAACTTCATTGGAACGGCAATACATATATCAGTTGTTCAGGAATGTATTTCGAAGGTAAAACCATAGCAAAGACGGCAGACGGAATTTGTGAAATAAATGAAGTTAAAGAAGATCCGTCTCATACTTTTGTTGTTGTACGCTCTTTCCTTGACGATTCGTTATATGTCCGCAAGGATTATCACATTCCGAAATCGGGAGACGCTGTAACAGTTTATCTTGGCGGAAATAAAATTGAGGATCCGTCTTTTCTTGATGCGATTTCGCAAATATATTCTTCTGATGAGAATACAGTTGAGGTTGCTTCCGCCGATATTCATCTGAAAACGGATACTCAGGATATGAGAAGTGTTCATGTCGCTTTTAACGATTGTCCGATTGCTGTTTTTATGGGATATTGTGGCAAAGTTGACGGTAAATGGATTGTTATAACAGAACCGACTAACCAATTAGAAGTAAATGATAACGGCGGCATCGGTATTCCGTACAAAACAGAATGTCAGAAAATCAACCCAAAACATATACCGATTCTTGAAAAATATTTCAATTAGTATACTTTATATAATTCAAAACAGCTCTTTACAAAATGTAAGGAGCTGTAACATTTTTAAATATTTTTTAAAATTTTGTACCCGATTTGCCGAGTCCGTTCGTTGTATATATTGATACTGGAAAATAGTCATAGTCAAAGGAGAAAAGATGTTATCACTTTATTTAAGTCTGATTGAAAACGAAACAGAAAAAACCAAGTTTGAAGCTGTTTACTATACATACAGAAAGCAGATGTTTTTGCTTGCTAACTCAATTTTAAACAGTAAACAGGATGCAGAAGATGCAGTACACGATGTTTTTTATTCTGTTGCATCTTCACATATGGATATTATAAAAAATGCCAAAAACGAAACGGATATAAGAAACTATCTTCTTAAATCGGTAAAGAACGCCTCTGTAAGTCTGATAAGAAAAAGAAAAGTCAGAGCGGATTATCAGAAAGAAATAATTGCAAATATCTCTGTTCCCGATGACGAACGGTTTATTGATGAGATTTGTCAGAAATTGGATTATGATGATATTACGGAAGCTATGGACAGCCTTGATGACAAGTACCGAGAGGTTCTTTATTATCATTTTGTTCTCGGTCTGACAATACCTGAAACAGCAAAAATCCTTGATAGAAAAACCAATACTGTACAAAAGCAATTGGTGAGAGGAAAAAGCAAACTTTTGAGTAAAATTGCCGAAAAAGGAGGAATAAGTAATGCCGATAAATAAAGATGAGCTTTTTGAAATATTCAGAAGATACGAATCCGAAAAATATTCAGAAGTTCCTCAGAGCGATGAGGAAATCGATTGTGAATTTTCTGATGAATTTGAAAAGAAAATGGCTGAGCTTATCGAAACGGCAAACACATCGCAAAAACACCTGACTAAAAACACTAACACCAGCTTCAAAAGAATTCTTATTGCCGTTGCGATATTTGCTGCCTTGATTTCCGCGAATTTTGTTGCATTGGCGTGCGGATTTGACACCGTTTCAATACTTAAGGATTGGGGAAACAATCTGACAAAGATGGTTGTCGGAGAAAAAGCGGAATATAAGGGAATCAGTATTATAAAAGAAAAAGAAAGCACTTACTTCGATTCAATAGATACCTTCAACAAAGAAACCGATTACCGTATTTTATATCCGACCGTTTACCCCGAAGGAGCAGAATTAAAGGAAATTGCAATTGTCGGCTCATACGATGCCGATTATAACTATGTTGCAAGCTATGAATCGATAGTGTTTATTGCAAACACACCTCAGATAACCGTTACAATACACACCAATGAAGACTACCCTAAACATTTCACAGATGATCCTAATGCGGAAATAAAAGAAATAAACGGCCTTGTATGTTATATTTCAAGAATGAAAGATTCCATCCAATGTTCTTTTATTCACAACAGTTTTACTTATGTTATCAAAGCACCGAACGATGAAAGTTTAATAACCATAATTGAAAACCTGAAAGAAAACAGATAAAAAGGAGTGGACAGTATGAAAAAAGCGCTTAAAATTACAGCATTGATAATTGCAATTATTTCAATGTTTACCTTGAGTGCATCAGCACAGGATAAAACAATTGAATGGAATTACGGCTATGAATATTCGGAAACATATATTTACGGCAGCGAGCTGAAAATCGGCAATAACAAAGTGGCACCTGTCAGCAAACCCAAATGGTACGAGACCGGTGACTTCCGTTCAGAATATGTTTACTATGAATTTGATGTTGAAAAAAGCGGTTACTACAGCATAGATATTCTCGGAGATTTATATTATACGCATTATATGCCTGCTGTCTCTCAGGATATCAGAGACGGTGTTGTTTACGGTGAAAAAGAATATCTTTTTTTGGATGATTACCGTTACAGCGTTTATCTTGAAGAGGGCGATTGCATATTCGGAATTGATTTCTTCATCTACGAACCCTATTTCCCCGACGGTGATTACAGCGGTGAACTCAGCATAGAGTTTATTGCCGAGAAAATAACCGATATACAAATTGATGATGAATATCTTGAAGATATCATTTTCGGATACCATATTAACCCCGAACATGACGAAAACAATACAACCTACATCTCCGCTAAAGGCAAAATTATTTTTGAAAACGGAAAAGAATATGATTTTAATCAGTATCTTAATATAGAATATCCCGATGATATTGCTCCCGGAGAAAGCAAAATCACATTCGTTTTTGATGATTTCAAAAAGGAATATACGGTTCAGATAAAAACCGTTGATGATTACATAGAAAACATTGAAATAAGCAATATTGAAGAGGTTGCCGTTGTTACTCAGACATTCTTACCCGACGTTGCTTATTCGCCTGACGTTTATTACGATCTTATTGTGACCAAACCCGACGGTACAAAGATAACAGAAGAAAATGTTTACTATATTTACGATATTCAGCTCAAAGGGGAGAAAAGCCTCACAATATGGTTTGATCATATTCAGGATGATGACGGTAAATGGTATTTCGTTGCCGAAGCCGGTTATAAAGAATATCTTAAAGTTCCCTGTAAATCCGTCTCTGCAACATTTGATCAGAATTGTATTCTGTTCATTGAAAAAGTTGCAGAACACACTTTTGTTATGCTTGATGAATTTTCGTTGTATATATCTGATGCATTCAAATTGTTTTCCGGATTAAGCATCACAGAAAGATTTGAAAGCTTTTCAGATGCATTTGCTTCAATCGGTAATTGTTATTCTGAAATATATAATCTTACAGAAATGTTTATAAATCACGTTAAATAAAGATCTTTTTGCAAGAATGACTTGACGAAAACTTCTTATTAAAATATGAGGAGGTGAAAAATATGCCGTTACCGATTCTTTCAATAGTTATGATGGCTATGCAAGTTGTTTCAGAATATCTTGATAAATTGTTTAACACAACATTTTTTGTGGACTATTTCAGTGCAGAGGCAATAATTGAGCTTGCTGGCTGGTTGATAGAACATGGTTTTAACTGATGAACGAAAAAGCAAAGATTGTATTATTAAATTCTTAAAGGAGAATGAATTATGGCTACAATTATTGGGTTTATTACGGTAATGTTAATCGGATATGTCCCTCCGTTTTTTGATGAAATGTTTGGCACAAATCTTTCTGAAATCATAACACAGGAATCTGTTGCAGAGGTTGTTTTAGCACCGTTTGTGTGGATAGCTGAATTATTGCAGATGATAATGGTTAAGTAACCTCCAAAGGAAGCGGTTTTGAGATGAAATCAAAAAGATTAACTGATGTTCTTACAATGATACTCTGTACCGTAATGGTGATTATGATTTTCCCCATAACTGCCAATGCGGATATGGGGCCTAAATCATCTGTCCGCATTTTATTTGAGAATATGGGTAATGAACTTTGCTACGGCACATTGCTTTCGGAGCGAAAATCAACGGGACCTGCAACTGTTTGGGACGGGACTGACGAAAATGCCCGTCACAATGGAAATAAAAACCATTCTAACGAAACTTTTGATTACAACATTTGGAAAGCTTTTGTGGAATATAAAGATGCAGACGGATATTACTTTTTGCAAGAGGGTTGGAAAGTAAGCGAAACAAAAAAGATCGAGTGGACTTATTATCCTCCGAATTCCTTTAAGATTCTACTCTATTATCCCGAAACAGAAACTTTTGTTGTCAGTGGGATTTATGAAAAATATGCTTTTGACACTTATTACACTGTTGATATGAACGGTGTCAATATCGGTTCTGTAAACTATAATGAGGAACTGAGTACGGATGAGCGAATTGAAGCTTATCGTTCTTATAACTACCGTGTGGAAATAGTTTCTCTTATTGCCCGTATTCTTATAACCATAGCAATAGAAATGGTTATCGCATTACTCTTCGGATTCAGAAAAAAGAATCAGCTCTTATTGCTCATTGGGGTAAATACCGCAACACAAATTCTTCTGAATGTTCTTCTGAATATTATTAACTATCATTCGGGTGAATTAGCATTTGTTGTTTTCTATGTTCTCTTAGAAATTGTAGTATTCGTTATCGAAGCAACGATGTATAGCAGAATTCTGAAAAAGAACAGCGAGAAACCGAAACAAAAATGGTTCTATTGGCTTTATGCTCTTATTGCAAACGCTGTGTCATTTTGCTCAGGAATAATTATTGCACAGGTACTCCCGGGTGTATTTTAAATGACAATAAAACTAAACAAGAAGCAAAATCGGCAGGTAACATCGCAAAAGATGTTGCCTGCCGATTATTTTAAAAAAGTGATTGTTATGATAAAACTCTTTTCAGTATGTTTCACCTCATCAATTACTATGAAAATATTATGAAATCAAATCCACTATGTAATATGCCAGATTTACTGAATTATCGGTTTCATCGGCATAATAAATACTTTGTTCGTCTGAACTGTAAATATAAAAATACTTATCCATAAATACAATTTCAGCAGAAGAACCGTCTGCATAATTCAACTTCACAATGTAATTACTTCCAAAACCCCTCTGATAATCAACAGCTTCGGTATATCGGACGCCTGAAATATATGAAATAATTTTCTCTTTCTGTTCTTCGGTTACCCGTATAGGTTCCTGTTCACGAAGCAACCTTGTGCTGCTGTTAATCTCAACAGATGAGATTTCTTTGCTTAAAACATCTTCCAATCTCAATTTGATTATTTGACCTGCATCATCGTTCTTTGTCGCTGATTCTTCCGATTTGATGTTTGTTCCCAAATGTTTCTGTGCATCCATACGGCAAATTTCGCTCAGACTTTCTCCATAGCTGTCAAATGAAAGTTTATACAGTTTCTTGGCTTCATCCGAGTTATCTCCTTTTATCGGAACGTAGTGTTCAAGCAACGATAAGGTGCCGTCTGTGTTTTGAACAAAAGTCATAACGGCAGGTTCCGTAATCAAGCCCATTGTTTCAAGTTCATTATTCTTGGTTGAATAACTTGCATAACAGGTTGTCAGATAAAGCTTTATTTTGAGATTCTGTGATTCATCGGAGATTTTTTCTGACTTCAGAATTTCATATGCGGCGCAGCTGTATTCGCCTTTCATAATGCTGTCTGAATTTTTTTGTGAAATTGCCGTTTTAACTGCATTGTCAAGATGCATCTGATTGAGATATACAGTGCTGATTAATGCATCAATCTTTTCTGCATCCGTAATATCTTCTTTTGAAACCCGAACCGCAACAAGCCAACCTTCCATTGCGGTATCGCCACCTTCGGGTTCAATTTCTGCTATATTTACGGTGACTACACCCTCTGATTTTATGATGCTATCAACGGTATATCTGTGAGCTGTTGTGGGTGACGAGGTATAAGCCAGCAAGAGACTTGAGGTTTCAAAAAACTCTTCGTTATATTCTGCTTTAACTTCGTTGAATGATGGCGTATCCGAATAGGAAATATCAAAATTTATAAATCCGTTCATTTTCTGCATAAACGATTGCAGTCCGTTGACATCCTCAATCCTTACAACGGGAGCACACTGAACTTTGCTCATAAATGCATAAAATGAAATATCGCCGAGTTCCATCATTTTGCTGTAGGTTTTCTCGTTGTAACCCACCGGTATGCAATGCCAGCTTGCCGAAAGATTTTTAACAACGGGATTTTTCTGATGCTCGTTTATAAATGCCTCAACATCGCTTTGACGAATATCAATCTGAAAATCCCATTCATCACTTGCGTGGAGATAAATATACATAGGCACTGCTTCGGGACTACTGCCTCCGATTAAGAGAGTAAACATTTCATCTATCTCATAGTGCCTTATATATAAACCCGAACCCGTTTCAACATATCTGAATTCTTCAAAATCCGACCAGGTGAGCTTCTCTTTTTTATCAGAAAGCGTTATAACGTCAGACAAAGACAGATTATTTTTGAACATTATTTCGCTTGATGTTTCATCGTCAATTAGCTTAACGAGATTCAGTTCAAAAATGCTCATTATATTACCGTTAGTGAAAAAATTAATTAAAATAGTATCGCCGTTTTTCTTTTGAATAAAAACATAATCAATAGAATTTTCATTGCTGTTTTCATTTTTTATCTCATAAACATCTGCAACACGACCAAGATAAATTGAATTTTCATCCTCATTATTCAAAAGCTGATTCATTTCGGCTACAGTAAATGCTGATTCTTTCAACTCACCGATATATTCACCTTCACCATTACCGAAGTCCCTATAAACTCCACCCGATGCATTAATTGAATATGAGTTGAGATCTATTCGACTTTCTTTATCTTTACTGACAACATAACTATAAAGACATTTGCCCGTTTCATATTTCGCATTAAAAATACTTTTGTTCTTAACAGGATTTGTCATAAAACAAACCGCAACAACGACACTCAGAATAACTGCAATCAGAATTACCCAAAACGCAGGCTTTTTGTAATTAAGAACGGATTTTATTCTGTCTTTTACTCCCGTTTCGCCGAAAGCAACGGGACAAGCGGTTATCATTTTTCTGGGTACACTGCAATTAAGCAGAGCTTCGGAGTAAGGCTTTTTACCTTCTTCGCCCAACGATTTGATGACTTTTTCATCGCACGCAAATTCAATATCACGACACAGAAAAACATATGCAACCCACATCAGAGGATTGAACCAATGAAGCGAGAGCAGAACAAACCCGAGAGGTTTCCACCAATGGTCACGACGTTTCAGATGAGCCGTTTCGTGAGCAATGACATACTCTTTTTCTTCATCGGGTATATCCGACGGCAGATAAATTTTCGGTTTAAACACACCGAGAATAAACGGGGTTTTAATTCCGTCACAAATATGAATATTTTCTTTATACGGTGCTGACACTCTGACTTTTCTCTTGATAACTATATAGCTTGCCGCAGAATAGATAAGCATAACGCCCATACCGCCGAGCCAACAGAAGTAAGCATAAATTGATTTAATGCTGTTGTTTTCTACAGTACCCGGCATTTTATAATCTATTTCTTCGGGATAAATAGGATTTGAAACAATTTGAAGTTCATAATCGTCGTGTCTTGTTTCCTGATACTGAAACTGTTCGGTTGGTATCGTTTCTTCACTCGGAATAAGGCTGAGTGCACTTTCAAGAGAAAACGGACATATCAACCTGATTGCAACCATACCCCAAAGCGCAACAATCATTGCTTTGGGAGCTTTTTTTAGTATAAGACGGAGAATAATGATTGCCACAACAAGAAAACTTGCGGAAATGCTTGTGTTGAGAACCCAAAAGAAAAAGTCTGCATAAAATCCTTCAACGAATCCCGCAAATATGTTATATAAATCTATCCAAGAATCCATAATTAATCCCCCTTATAAGAGTCAATCATCTTTCGGATTTCTGATATCTCATCGGCAGAGAGTTTTTTTCTTTTTGAAAATGCGGCAAGAAAAGCAGGCAATGAACCGTCAAACGTTTCCTCTACAAACTTTTCGCTCTGCAATGAGTAAAACTCCTGCTTTGAAATAAGAGAAGTTACGGTTCCTTTAATGTTCTGAAAAATACCTTTGTCGCAAAGTCTTTTAAGAACCGTATATGTTGTTGACTTTTTCCATTTAAGTATTTCTTCGCTGCGTTTTGAAAGTTCGGTTGAAGAAATCGGTTCGTTTTTCCAGATTATATCTGCAAACTTCGACTCAACCGTACCCATCTGATAATCACTCATAAAATTTCCTCCGTTATTCTACATTCTGTAAACCATTTATATTCTACACCTTGTAGACCTTGTTGTCAATACCGTTTACAGAAAGTTTAAAATTGGGTTAAAAAAGAAAAGGCAGGACAACTCCTGCCACTTGTATTCAAATATACTATGAATTATAATTTTTAAAAAAGTTTCCAATAATTTGTACTCTCTTTGGCGGTTTGATGTGTTGTATTATATAGAAGGGCAAAACGGAGTGTGAAAGGAGCAAGGAATGTTAGTTGTTTATTTCAGTCTTATTGATAATGAAAATGACCGCAATCTGTTTGAAAGGATATATTATTCCTACCGAAAGCAGATGTTTACCGTTGCTTTGTCTGTTCTTGGAAATGAAGAGGATGCAGAAGATTTGGTTCATGACGTGTTTTGTAACATTGCAGAAAAGTACATACCAATCCTTCAAAACATAAAGAATGAGCAGGATATGAAAAACTATCTTCTCAAGGCGACCAAAAATTCTGCATTAAACAAAAAGAGAGATAAAAAATACGCTGTTTCTTTCGATGAAATCGAAAGTTTTATCGGCACAGAAAAAGACTTAAGCGACAATGTATTTCTTGATAAGGTTTGCAACAGCTTATCCTATCAGGAAATCATATCCGTAATAAAAAGCCTTGACAAAAAATATGAAGAAGTTCTTTATCTTCATTTTGTTGTTGAAATGACAATTCCTGAAGTTGCAGATTGTTTGAACAGGAATCAAAACACGGTGAAAAAACAATTGACCAGAGGAAAAAATCTTTTGCTTGAAAAATTATCAATTAACGGAGGTGTGAAGTAATGACAAAAACAGATGTCATAAGTGCATTTCGCGAAGTTGCATCAGAGGAATTTGCCTGTATTCCCAATGAAGAAGATATAGAATATGAGTTTTCCGAGAAATTCAACAAGAAAATGGAAACCCTTTTGAAAAAGTCCAAACATAACAACATCCTATACGCCTCCAAACTTATCAGAAGTGTTTTGACAATTGCCGCTGTATTTGCAATTGTTTTAACCGCTGTTTTTATTACAATAAAAGAAACAAACGATCCGATTATAGAACCCATAACACAAACAACAGAACATACAACTCCTTTCGCAAATGTTTATATTGACCAATCTTCCGATGCAGGATTCGGATACAAATATTGTTACAGTTCCGAATTTATGTCAGGTGATGTCGGAATAGCAAACGAGGACGGCAGCATTCTTTTAAATCCGGCATATGTTTCTGTTCACGCAGTAAGCAAAAACAGATTTATTGCAAGAAAATTTATTGATAAGTCGGCACATTCAGCGTTGGTTAATGAAAACGGTAAAGAATTAATTGCATTTTTCAGAGGTGAAATCCGAAGGATCAATAATATTTCTGACGGTGCCGAACCGATTTTATCTGTTGAACCGTTTGGCGGTAAAGCATATTTTGCAGATCTGAACGGAAGGGAGATTAACGGTTATGAATTTAACGGAACGGGATTTACAGATAACGGCTTAATATACGGTTATACCGATACCGAATATTATATGTTTGATGATTACGGCAATTTGCTGTGCTGTGTTGAGAAAGGCAAAACAGAAGAACTTTATCCGATTAACGATAACTATACAATGCTCATTAAACATTGCGGAAGAAGTTTTAAGTTTGGTGTCGGAAATTCAGAAGGAACCGAAATTATACCTTGCGAATACAACGAAATTGAATTTATTTTCAATGACCGTTTTGTTGCGCGCATCGGCGAAGCACAGAGCATTGAACCCGATAATATTGTGAGAATATTTGATGAAAACGGAACACAGATTTCAACAGACGGCGAATTCAACTCGGTTGTTTTTAACGAATCGGACTACGGCATTGCCTGCAAGGTTGAAATGGGTGTTATTGACCTTGAAACAAAGTGCTGGTTGGTTAACAAAGACGGAAAGAAAGTCAGCGATGAATTTGACAGCATTCAGATTAAAGAAAACAATGAGTTCATTGGAGTGAAAAATAATACCGAAACAAAAATTGTTGTTTTGGAGTGAAAGGTCTGTTGAATTGAAATTAATAAATTCTTAAGAATTTGTTTGCATCAAAACTACTAAAATTTTACACTTATTTAATGAAACAGATTCTGCAATATGTATAAGTGAAGAAAAACGTTTGTAATTCGCATTTAAAATTAAGAAAATCTTAATCGTTTATCTACTTTAATTTTAGAATTTGTTTTTATACAATTAATATTGTAATACAATGAAAG
>JAZRLY010000061.1:0-13159 GCA_045647065.1 Acutalibacteraceae bacterium | reverse complement strand
CCGAGCGACTTTGACATCTTGACATTGTCAACATTGATATAGCCGTTATGCATCCAATAATTTGCAAAAGGTTTGCCTGTGAAGCATTCGCTCTGTGCAATTTCGTTTTCGTGGTGAGGGAAGATAAGGTCCTGACCGCCGCAATGGATATCGATGCTTTCGCCGAGATATCTGCATACCATTGCCGAGCACTCGATGTGCCAGCCGGGTCTGCCCTTGCCCCAGGGTGACTCCCAATAGGGTTCGCCGGGTTTTGCTGACTTCCAGAGCGCAAAATCCATCGGCTCGCGCTTTATATCGCCAACCATAATTCTTGCGCCGGCTTCAAGGTCTTCAAGAGGCTGATGCGAAAGCTTGCCGTAAGTATCAAAAGTTTTGGGGCTGAAATAAACGTCGCCGTCAACCTCGTATGCATGACCGTTTTCAATAAGTCCGCTTACGATTTCGATAATCTTGTCAATATTTTCTGTTGCCTTGGGATGAACGGTTGCTTCTCTGAAGTTAAGTCCCTTTGCGTCGGTCCAGAATTCTTTGATATACTTCTCGGAAACCTCTGTGAATGTTGAACCTTCCTCATTTGCACGCTTGATGATTTTGTCATCAATATCAGTAAAATTCTGAACGAAAGTTACATTATATCCTCTGTATTCGAGGTATCTTCTGAGAACATCAAAAACGCAGATGGGTCTAGCATTACCGATGTGGATATAGTTATAAACTGTAGGACCGCAGGCATAAATCTTTACTTCTCCCTCTTTGATGGGCACAAATTCCTGCTTTTCTCTTGTGAGAGTGTTGAAAATCTTCATTATTTACCTCCGTTATTTATCTGATTCTTTAATTCAATTATTTCCGATTCAAGACGGGATATTTCCTGGGCAATGGGGTCGGGAATATGAATCTGGTCAAGATCGTCAACGCGCATACCGTCTCTTTTGACAACCCTTGCAGGCACACCGACAGCGGTTGAATTCGGCGGAATGTCGTTAAGCACAACCGCACCTGCAGCAATTCTCGAATTATCGCCGATAATAAGCGGACCGAGAACCTTTGCGCCGGCGCCTATCATAACATTGTTGCCGATTGTGGGATGTCTTTTACCCGTATCTTTACCCGTACCGCCGAGCGTAACACCCTGATAAATTGTTACATCATCACCGATTACAGCCGTTTCACCGATAACAACGCCCGTCCCGTGGTCGATAAAAAATCTTTTTCCGACCTGAACAGCGGGATGAATTTCAACACCCGTTTTCTTCGATGCACGCTGTGAAAGCCATCTTGCGGCAAAAAACATTTTTCTATTATAAAATTTATTTGCGAGTCTGTGAAGCCTTATCGCTTTAAGACCCGGATAAAGAAGAAGTATCTCCATTGCCGACCTTGCGGCAGGGTCTCTGCTTTTGACGCAGGCGATATCTTCTCTTAACTGTCTGAACATCAAATCACACCTCAAATAAAAAAACTCCGCAGTCAAAAATGACTACGGAGGCGTATATACGCGGTTCCACTCCTGTTTATAACTCAAAACCAAGCTTTAACGCAGCCATACGCACAGAGATACTGCAAATTCCCCCTGTGTGCCGTCAGGTGCACTTCATCAAAACCGCATAAGAAGCATTTCCAGCTGCCTGCTTCCTCTCTGATATGCCGCGAATCGATTACTCTCCTGCCGATTGCATTTTTTCATATTATCACATTGTATTATATGATGTTTACATTGAAAAGTCAATCACTTTTTTGCCATCAACAAGATACTTTACGCCCGAAATGACCGTTAAAGCAGCCGTTATCCAGAGCAGAATATTTGAAACAAATGCAAATTTCTCAAATTCCCACCCAAAAACATCAACAAGTTGAATACCGAGCATTATAACAATCGAAAAAACCATCTGACTTGCCGTCTTGAGCTTTCCCCAGATTCCCGCAGGAATAACAATACCCTGGGCAGTTGCAACAAGGCGGAAAGATGTCACAAGAAATTCGCGTGTGAGAACAATCATAACTATCCAGATATTGCACAATCCGAGCTGCATAAACGCAAGCAAAGCAGCGGTTGTAAGCATCTTATCGGCAACGGGATCACAAAGCTTGCCGAAAGTTGTTATAAGATTGTTTTTTCTTGCAATCTTGCCATCAAGAAAATCAGTGATTGATGCGACAATAAAAATAATTGCCGCAACGAGATAGTGATATTCAAAATCAATCATCATCGCCGCAAGATAAAACGGGGTAAGAATAATTCTTGCAACGGTCAATTTATTGGGTAAATTCATAAAAACTCCTTAGTTATTAATGTCTTTGCCGATTAAATCGTAATCGTTAATGCCGATAACTTCAACTTCGGCAAAATCACCGACCTCAAAGCTTCCGTCGGTTGTGAAGCAGATGGATCCGTCAATTTCGGGCGCATCCATATATGTTCGGCCCTTATAACTGTCGGTATAGCCGTCATAATCTTCAACAAGAACTTTATAGGTTTTACCGATTCTTTCCTGATTTTTGAGGGTGACAATTTCAAGCTGATCCTGCATAATTATCTCGCCTCTGCGGAGTTTGACATCTTCTTCAACCTGATCCTCCATATCAAACGCAGGCGTACCCTCCTGAGGTGAAAATGCAAAGCATCCGAGGCGGTCAAACTCAGTTTCATTAACAAAAACCGCAAGATTTTCAAACTCTTCTTCGCGTTCACCGGGGAAGCCAACAATGAATGTTGTTCTAATGACTGCATCGGGAAGCGCTTCACGGATTCTTCTGACGGTATCGCGAAGAAATGCACCGTCTCCCCTTCTGTTCATTGCTTTGAGGATTTTATCATCCGCGTGCTGAAGCGGCAAATCAATATAATGAAGAACTTTCGGCTGACGCGCCATTGTTTCGAGCAGCTCATCGGTGATTTTATCAGGATAGCAATAAAGCATTCTTATCCATTCAATGCCTTCAATCTCACAAAGAGCATCGAGAAGCTCGGGAAGTCTTAACTTGCCGTAAAGGTCAATTCCGTAATTGGTTGTATCCTGCGCAATAAGGATAAGTTCCTTTGTGCCCGCTTGAGCAAGTGCGGTTGCTTCCTCAATAAGAGTTTCAAATTCAACACTTCTGAAATTTCCTCTGATTGACGGAATTGCACAATATGTGCATCTGTTGGAGCATCCGTCGGCAATCTTGAGATATGCCCAATGCTCGGGGGTGGTCAGAAGTCTTTCTCCGACAAGCGGAAGTTCTTCGTTACAGGGCATTTCATATTTTCTTTCGCCCTCAATAACAGATTTGACCAGATCGGCAATATTACCCTCCGCGCCGATACCGATAACCGCATCAACCTCGGGCATTTCATTGAAGATTTCTTCTTTGTAACGCTCCGCAAGGCAACCTGTAACAATGATTTTTTTTACGGTGCCTTCATCTTTCAGTTCTGCCATTTCAAGAATATTCTCAATAGCCTCCTGCTTCGCGGCATCAATAAATCCGCAAGTGTTGATTATAACAGCATCAACACCTTCATAGCAATCGGCGATTATAAATTCATTTTTATCGAGCTGAGCAAGCATTCTCTCCGCATCAACTTGATTTTTTGGGCAACCAAGCGAAATCATTCCGATTTTATACATCGTCAAAATCCTCCGTTTCGGCTTCAACACTGCGAAGCGCGCTTTTGATATCCGACCAACCATAACCGAGACGCTGAAGAGCAGCAACGGTCTTTTTTATTCCTTTTTCATCGGATAAGTTGCGTGAATATTTAGTGTTCAACAGTTCTATAATACGCAAAATCGGGTCAAAGTCAAGTGTTTCCAGCACGTTATCGGCAATTTCTCTTGAAATTCCTCTGTGAATCAACTCGGATTTAATGGCTCTTACACTCATTCCTTTGGTCCTCATCAGTCTTTCCGCAAGGTTTGAGGCATAGCGTTCATCATTGATATAGCCGTATTCGCAAAGCCTCTCAACCGCAAGAACGGCATGCTCTTTCTTATGCCCTTTCTGACAAAGCTTGTTTATCATTTCACGCTCACTGTGGTCGGAATAAGACAAAACCCTGAGACCTGCAATGAAAGCACAGCGGGAGCCGACAGCTTCCATAAAAGCCGCCGACTCCTCTTCGTCATCAATACTTTTTTTCGAATAATAAGGACTGCTGTACCAATATTCGGCATCAACGGTAAAAGTATATTCACCGTCAATCAAAACATGAATTTTATTCTGTTTTCCTACATTTACAGAAATATTCATAAATTATTCGTCATCGTCAACAACGATATCAAGCTTCGCTCTTGCACTTGCCTTTGTTGTGGGTTCGGGAGCAGGTGCAGCAGGCATCTCAACCTTGGGTCGTCTTACAACCTTGCTGTTTTCGGCAGCTTCTTTCATAGCGGCAACAATCTTTTCTTCGATTTCTGCGGCAAGTTCAGGGTTATTAAAGAAAAGCTCTTTAACATTATCTCTGCCCTGACCGAGACGCATATCACCGTAAGAGAACCATGCACCGCTCTTCTGGATAACATTGAACTTAACACCGAGGTCAACCATTTCGCCTTCCTTGGATATACCTCTGCCATACATTATATCAAATTCAGCCTCTTTGAACGGAGGAGCAACCTTATTCTTAACAATCTTACATCTTGTTCTGTTGCCGACTACTTCGTTACCCGCACCTTTAAGAGCCTCAACTCTGCGCACATCAATTCTCATTGATGCATAGAACTTGAGCGCACGGCCGCCTGTTGTTACTTCGGGGTTACCGTAAACAACGCCGACCTTTTCACGGAGCTGATTGATAAAGATAATTATTGTGTTTGACTTTGCAACTGCTCCCGCAATCTTTCTGAGTGCCTGTGACATAAGTCTTGCATGAGCACCGACATGCGAATCACCCATCTCGCCTTCGATTTCCGAACGGGGAACAAGAGCCGCTACCGAGTCGATAACAACAACATCAAGTGCACCCGAACGAACAAGAGCTTCTGCAATTTCAAGAGCCTGTTCACCGTTATCAGGCTGTGAAACAAGAAGTGCATCAACATCAACGCCGAGATTTGCAGCATAACCGGGATCGAGAGCGTGCTCTGCATCGATGAAAGCCGCTTCGCCGCCGTTCTTCTGCGCCTGAGCAACAACAGAGAGAGCAAGAGTTGTTTTACCTGATGATTCGGGACCGTATATTTCAATAATTCTGCCCTTGGGGAGACCGCCGATACCCGATGCATTATCAAGAGTAATTGAACCAGTTGAAATTGCTTCGATACTCATACCGTTATTTTCGCCGAGTCTCATAATGGTACCTTTGCCGTAAGCTTTCTCAATCTGGGCAAGTGCGGTTTCAAGAGCTTTCTTCTTATCTGCCATTTTTTGAACCTCCAAAATGTGTAATCAAACAAATGTTCTATTGGTATTGTATAACATTCTGCCGAAAAATGCAAGAGTTATTTTGAAATTTATTAAAAATTTTAAAAATTGAGAAAAAAATAAAAAAATGCTTGCAATTTGATAATAAATCTGTTAATATATCATCTGTTAAATACAAAAAGGAGGTGTGACACATGGCAAAATGCGAATACTGCGGTAAGGATGTGTCATTCGGCATTAAGGTTTCCCACTCACACAGACGTACAAACAGAACATGGAAACCCAACGTTAGAAGAGTTAAGGCAGTTGTTAACGGCACTCCCAAGAGAGTTTACGCTTGCACACGTTGCCTTCGCTCCGGTAAGGTTACAAGAGCCGTTTGATTTCAAACGCATGATTAAGAGACTGCTTTCAGGCGGTCTCTTTTTCTTTTGTAATATTTGACAATTGATTAGTGCTTGCCCGAATTCAAAAACACAATCCCTTGTGATTAATTACATTATTATATAGAATATTACCAAATCAGCGTCTTTTTTCAAAAAATCTGTTTCATTTTCATCTGAAATTGTGTATAATTAAGTTCAATGCCCTTTAAGGGCATCGAGAACGGAGTTATATATATGAGTTATTCAATAAACCCATCATTATTCAAATCAATATTTGCTGTACCGACAGATATTGTTGAAAAACATATCCGCCTTGCAACCGAGCAGCAGCTGAAGGTTCTTCTCTGGATCCTTTGCAAGTCACCCGATAACCCTGACATCAGAAAAATGTGTGATGATATTAATATAGATATCAACGATGTATCGGATTACCTTCAGTACTGGGTACTCACGGGAGTTCTCAAAAGTGACGGAACAGTTGCGATGAAGTCTGCATTCACACCGCCCGAACCCGGACCTGTTCCTGAAGTAAAACCTGCTGCACCTGTTTCACAGAATGTCGAAGAAGCTGTTCTCGCTCCGTCAAAACCGTCAAGTATGGAAATTGCGGACAGACTCGAAGAATCACCCGAAATCGCAATTCTCTTCAAAGAAGCTCAGCAAAAGCTCGGCAAAACAATAGGCTATGACGGTCAGTGCACACTTCTGCTCCTCCACGACCACTACGGTCTGCCGACAGATGTTCTTTTTATGCTTATTGACTACTGTGTTTCAATCGGCAAAACGAATTACAGCTATATTCAGGCAGTCGGAAAAGACTGGGGCACAAGAGAAATTGATACTCTCGACAAAGCGGCAGAACAAATTGAAACACTCAGAAACGTCAATAATTTATGGCGCGAATTTGCAAAGCACGCAGGTATCGTCAATCCCAGGCCGACCACAACTCAATCTTCATATCTGCGCCGTTGGTGCAATGAACTTAAATTCGGTATTGATATGATTATTCTTGCTTATGAAGAAATGGCAGACCATACAGGCAAAATCAACTTCAAATATATCGACAAAATTCTTTCCAACTGGCACGCAAAAGGATACAAGAAACCCGAAGATGTTGAATCAGCTGTACAAGAGCAAAAAAGCAGCAAAACAAAAAGCACAGAATCAACCACCGCTTCGTATGACCTTGAAGAATTCAAAAACCGTTCGATTTACGGTGAATTAAAATATGAAAGGAAGAAGAAAAAATGAGTTACAGTAAAGCGACGCTCGCAAAAGCATTGCAGACACTCGAAAGCAGACGCAATAAAGCTCAGCGCACTCAGATGGCACGCCAGCTTGAAGTAACGGAAAAACTTCCGATTATATCTAAATATCAGAACCAGCTTTCAGAAACAGGTCTTTCGGTTGTAAAAGCAATCGGTATGGGAAGCGATGCACAGGAATATATAAAGCAGCTCTCGGAGCTTAATCTTGCAATTCAACAAAAAATAAGGCAACTTTTAAAAGAAAACGGATATCCCGAAGATTACCTTGAAGTTCCTTACACATGCAAGAATTGCTGTGACACGGGTTATAAAGGCGGTTTTGTCTGCGAATGCAGAAAAGAACTTCTCCGTCAGCTCGCAAAAAAAGAGCTTGCATCCGTTTCGGCAAGCGATAAGTGCACCTTTGATAATTTCAATGTAAGCTATTATCCTCAGTCGATTGACTCCGCTCCCGGAGTTTCACCGCAAAAAAGAATGAACGACATTTTTGAATATTGCAAATGCTATGCTGAGGATTTTGACACAGAATCCGAAAGTCTTTATATGCACGGCGCAACGGGTCTCGGTAAAACACATCTTTCGCTTGCGATTGCAAATGTTGTTGCTGAAAACGGATACAGAGTAATTTATGACACAGCCCAGAACATTCTCTCATCTCTCGAAAAAGAAAAGTTCAGCTATTCAGGTTCAAATGAGAGAGAAAAAGAAATTCTCGACTGCGATTTACTAATAATAGACGACCTCGGATCTGAATTTTCAACACAGTTCACTATTGCGGCGATATACAATATCGTAAACACACGAATCAACCGCTCAAAGCCTGTTATAATCAGCACAAATCTCACGGAATCCGAGCTTGAAGCAAAATACACACAGAGAATCACTTCAAGAATAATCGGCAACTATGTTTCGCTTCTTTTCCTGGGAAAAGACATCAGACAAATCAAGAATAACTATTAAGGAGTAACCAATGGATATCATTCAGCAACTTACCTCGCAATTCGGTTTGCAGACCTGGCAGGTTGAAAACACTGTCAAACTCATTGATGAGGGCAACACAATCCCCTTTATCGCACGATACAGAAAAGAAGCTCACGGAACTCTTGACGACCAGGTTATCAGAGAGCTTTCAGAAAGACTCGAATATCTCAGAAACCTTGACAAGCGTAGAGAAGAAGTCCGTTCTTCAATTGAGAGTCAGGAAAAAATGACGGAAGAAATTGCCGCCGCACTTGATAAAGCCGCAACTCTCGCTGAAATTGAAGATATTTACAGACCCTTCAGGCCCAAGAGAAAAACAAGAGCCTCCGTGGCAAGAGAAAAAGGTCTTGAACCTCTTGCAAATGCCATCTATGAACAAAATGCAGACTCCCCCGCTCCCATCGAAATGGCTGCTGAATTTATCGATGCTGAAAAAGGCGTTGAAACCGCAGAGGATGCGCTCAAGGGTGCAATGGATATCATAGCTGAAAATATATCCGACGATGCAAACATCCGCCGCAGACTTCGTAACCTTTTCACCGTTCTCGGTGTTGTTACAACAACCGCAACCGACAAGGATGCAGACAGCGTATATACAATGTATTATGAATATAGCGAACCTGTCAACAAGATTGCGGGTCACCGAGTTCTTGCTATTGACCGAGGCGAAAAAGAAAAGTTCCTCAAGGTCAGCGTAACTCTTGACGCTGTCAAAGCAGCAAATGTCATCACAAGCGCAACCCTCAATCCCGACGGCTCACCCACAACCGAAACCGTCCGTGAAGCAGGCGAAGATGCATATAATCGTCTTATCTATCCCTCAATTGAGCGTGAAATCAGAAATATGCTCACCGAAAACGCCGCTGCAAGTGCAATCAAAGTTTTCGCAATGAACACCAAGGAGCTTTTCCTTGCTCCTCCCGTAAAAGGAAAGGTTGTTATCGGTCTTGACCCCGGTTACAGAACAGGCTGTAAGGTTGCCGTAGTCGGCACAACCGGTAAGGTTCTTGACACAGGTGTTATTTATGTTACCCATTCCGATGCACAGAGAAATCAGGCTAAAGAGCTTATCAAAAAGCTTATTGCAAAGCACGGAGTAAACTGCATTTCAATCGGTAACGGTACAGCATCAAAAGAAACCGAAATTTTTGCCGCCGAAGTTCTCCGCGAAATCAGCGCGGATGTTTCATATATGGTTGTCAGCGAAGCAGGTGCATCCGTTTATTCAGCATCAAAGCTTGCTGCACAGGAATTCCCGCAGTTTGACGTTTCGCTCAGAAGCGCCGTTTCAATCGCAAGTCGCCTTCAGGATCCTCTTGCAGAGCTTGTTAAAATCGACCCGAAAGCTATCGGCGTAGGTCAGTATCAGCATGATATGCCTCCCAAGGAGCTTGACGCTGCACTTGACGGTGTTATCGAAGATGCCGTAAACTCTGTCGGCGTTGACCTCAACACCGCATCCGCCCCCCTTCTTTCAAGAGTTTCGGGCATTAATGCAACCGTTGCAAAAAACATCGTTGATTTCAGAGATGAAAACGGTGAATTCAAGGAGCGTTCACAGCTCAAAAAAGTTCCGAAGCTCGGAGCAAAAGCTTTTGAACAGTGCGCAGGCTTCCTCAGAGTTCCCGAAAGCAAGAATGTTCTTGATAACACAGGCGTTCACCCCGAAAGCTATTCCGCCGCAAAAGAGCTTCTCAAGCTCTGCGGATACTCACTTGACGATATCGGAACAGATAAGATTGCCGAAATCGCATCAAAGGTTGAAACCATCGGCGAAAATGAAGTTGCTGAAAAGCTTGGAATCGGTGTTCCGACTCTTAAGGATATTGTCAAAGAACTCATTCAGCCCGCAAGAGACCCCAGAGATGAGCTTCCTCCCCCGATGCTCAGAACAGATGTTATGGATATGAGCGACCTCATTCCCGGTATGGAGCTTAAGGGCACAGTCAGAAACGTTACGGATTTCGGTGCATTCATCGATATCGGCGTTCATCAGGACGGACTTGTTCATATCTCACAGATTACAAATAAATTCATCAAACATCCCTCAGAAGCTCTCAAGGTAGGTCAGGTTGTTACCGTATGGGTAATTGCAGTTGATGTTGCCAAAAAGAGAATTTCACTCACAATGAAACAGCCCAAAATTCAGGAGAATTAAAATAATGGCAGATAAATTCAGACAAGACTTAACCAAAGGAAGCGTCGGAAAACAGCTTATGAAGTTTGCCGTCCCCTTCCTTCTCTCAAATCTTCTTCAGGCATTCTATTCAGTTGCCGACATGATTATCGTCGGCAGACTTTGCGGCACCCACGGCATTACGGGTGTTAACATCGGCAGCCAGATCAACATTCTTGTTACCGGTGCGGCATTCGGTCTTGCAGTCGGAGGTACTGTTCTTATCGCTCAGTACGGCGGGGCAAAGAAATTCGACGAGCAGAAAAAAACCATCGGCACTCTTTTTACGACATATATGATACTGAGTGTAATCTGCACAGCGGTTATGCTCCTTCTCGGAACAACGCTTCTCGATGTTCTTAAAACACCTCAGGTTGCATATGTTGAAGCTGAAAATTACTATAACATTTGTATGTCAGGACTCGTGTTTATGTTTGCATATAATGTTATAAGTGCAATTCTCAGAGGTATGGGCGACTCAAAAAGACCGCTTTACTTTGTCATTATTGCAACAGTTGTCAACATAATCGGCGACATAATCCTTGTCGGTCCGTTCCAGATGGGCGCTGCAGGCGCAGCATATGCAACAATCGGTGCTCAGGCACTCAGCGTTGTGCTTTCTCTTATTTATCTTGCAAAGAATCATTTCTTCGTCGGTTATCATAAGAGTGATTTCAAAATTGACAAAGAAAAATTGAAGATGCTTCTCAAGCTCGGTCTGCCGTCATCGGTTCAGCAGGTTGTTGTTTCATTTTCATTCCTTACTCTTACCGCTCTAATCAACTCTCTTCCCAATGCCGATATTGCTTCAGCTTGTCAAGGTATCGGCGGTAAAGTAAACTCATTTGCAATTCTTCCCGCCCTCGCAATGAGCAGTGCAGTTTCATCGATGGCAGGTCAGAATATTGGTGCAGGCGAATACGACAGAGCAAAAAAGACAATGATGACCGGTATGGGAATTGGTTTCGCAATTTCGGTTGTTGTTTTTGCATTCGTTCAGGTATTCCCCGAATCAATCATCTCATTATTTGACACCAACCCCGAAGTAATTTCCACGGGTGCAGATTATATGAGATTCATCGCACTTGACTATATTTTTGTGCCGTTTGTTTTCTGTATGAACGGTCTTGCAATCGGCGCGGGATATTCGAATTTCGCACTTTTCAATGCATTTTTCAGTTCAATTCTTGTCAGAGTTCCTTTCGCATATCTTATTGTTAATTTCACAGAACTGGGATTCAACGGAATCGGACTTGCAACAGGTCTCGCATCTGTCGCATCAGTCATTGTCGGCATAATATTTGTTTGCAGTAACAAATGGAAAAAGCCGAAAATAAGGATATAATTTTTGTTGACAAACACTATATGTTGTGTTAAAATTTTAATGTAAATCTAAAGATTTTTTGAGACTGACGGAATAAAGCAGAGCACTGCAAAGGAACAAAAAATCTGATTCAAGCCGACCGTCTGGGCAGTCTTATCCACCCGATATGACTGCCCTTATTTTTTTGAAAGGATGAAAGAACAATGGGTATTTACGAAATCAGCAACATCGGCGAACTTATCAAAGATAACACATATGTCGGCAGAGGCATTGTTATCGGCAAGAGTACAGACGGCAAGAAAGCCGTTACCGCTTACTTCATTATGGGCAGAAGCGAAAACAGCAGAAACAGAGTTTTCATTGAGCAGGGCGACGAAATCATCATTCATCCCTTTGACGCATCAAAGGTTGAGGATCCCTCACTCATCATCTATGCTCCCGTAAGACAGATCAACAACAATCTTATCGTTACAAACGGCGACCAGACCGACACCGTTTATGATTTCATCAAAGACGGCAAAACCTTCGAACAGGCACTTGAAACAAGAGAATTCGAACCCGATAAGCCCAACTTCACACCCAGAATCAGCGGTATGATGACATTTAACGGCAACGATTTCACTTACAAGATGAGCATCCTCAAGAGCGCCGACGAAAACGGCACCGCTTGCAACAGATACACATTCTCATATGCTCCCCTTGCAGGTCTCGGTCATTTCATCCATACATATAACCACGACGGTAACCCCATCCCCACATTCACAGGCGAACCCGAAAGAGTTGCAATTCCCGATGATATCGACGAATTCACAAACACACTCTGGGCAAACCTCAACGAACAGAACAAGATTTCTCTTTATGTGCGTTATATTGACCTCGAAAGCGGCAAATATGACAGCAGAATGATTAACAAGAATAAATAAGGAGCACTGAAATGAAAGAGTTTGAACTTAAATACGGCTGTAACCCCAATCAGAAGCCTGCAAAGATTTATATGGCTGATAGCAGCGAACTTCCCATTGAAATTCTCAGCGGCAGACCCGGATACATCAACTTCCTTGATGCATTCAACAGCTGGCAGCTTGTAAAAGAACTTAAAGAAGCTCTCGGTATGCCCGCCGCAACATCATTCAAGCACGTAAGTCCCACATCGGCAGCAGTCGGCATCAAGATGAGCGACACACTCAAGAAGGCTTGCTTTGTTGACGATATCGAAGGTCTTGACGAATCCCCTCTCGCAACAGCATATGCACGCGCAAGAGGCACAGACAGAATGAGCTCATTCGGCGACTGGATTGCTCTTTCGGATGTTTGCGATGTAACAACCGCAAAGCTCATCAAGCGTGAGGTTTCTGACGGCGTTATCGCTCCCGGATACGAACCCGAAGCACTTGAAATTCTCAAGAGCAAGAGAAACGGCAACTACAATATCGTTAAGATTGATCCCGATTATGTTCCCGCTCCCCAGGAAGTAAAGCAGGTTTACGGTATCACTTTTGAACAGGGCAGAAACAACTTTGAAATCAACAATGAGCTTCTTACAAACATTGTTACAGCAAACAAGGAAATGCCCGACAGTGCAAAGCGCGACCTTATCATTTCTCTCATCACTCTTAAATATACACAGTCAAACTCGGTTTGCTATGCAGTTGACGGTCAGGCAATCGGCGTTGGT